>NZ_JBXXJK010000007.1:0-327221 GCF_057628075.1 Blastococcus sp. OS1-29 | reverse complement strand
TCGCCGCCAAACTCAACGGGCGCCCCCGCAAGACCCTGGGCTTCAAGACCCCAGCCGAAGTCCTCGCCCGACTACTCTCCGAAGATCAACAAGCTGGTGTTGCGACGACCAGTTGAATCCGCCACGCCCATCACCCCGATAGGTGCACAACGACGCGGGGCCGCCGCGGTGAGGCCGAGGATCGTGCGGGTAACCACGTCATCCGCGAGGAATGTCGTTGACAGGTGCCCGGTCGCGCGCGACGACCGGCGTCAGGCGTCCGGAAGCGGGGCGCGGCGGGCGTTGGCGACGTCGAACAGGTCGCCGTACTCCTCGACCCGGGCCAGGACGTCGTCCGTCGTGAACCGCAGCATCGCCGGGTCGGCACCCTCGCGGACGGCGTCGACCTCGTCCCAGCCGATCGGCGTCGACACGGTCGCCCCCGCGCGGGCCCGCAGGGAGTAGGGCGCCACGGTGGTCTTCGCCGGGTTGTTCTGGCTCCAGTCGATCAGCACCTTGCCCGGCCGCAGCACCTTCTCCATGCGCCAGACCACGTCGTCCGGCGTCTCCGCCGACAGCTCCTGCGCCAGCGCCTTCGCGTACCGGCTGGGGTGCTCCCGGTCGGCGGCCTCGATCGGCGCGTAGACCTGCATGCCCTTGGAGCCCGACGTCTTCACCACCGGGTCGAGCCCGTCGGCCTCCAACCGTGCACCCAGCCGCTCGGCGACGGCGCAGCACTCGGGCAGCCCGGTGTCCGGGCCCGGGTCCAGGTCGAGGACGAGCAGGTCGGGCAGCTGCGGGACGCCGTCCGCGTCCACCTGCCACTGCGGCACGTGCAGCTCCAGCGCGGCCAGGTTGGCCGACCAGGCGAGGTCCGCGGTCGACTCCAGCACCACCATGTCCAGGGTCTCCCGGCCGGTCGAGCTGCCCGGGCTCGGGATCGTCACCCGGCGGACCCACCCCGGTGCGTGGCGGGCGCTGTTCTTCTCGAAGAACGTCTGCCCCTCCACGCCGTCGGGCCACCGGGTGAAGGTGACCGGCCGCCCGGCCAGATGCGGCAGCAGCACGGGCGCGATCCGCACGTAGTAGTCGATCACCTGGGCCTTGGTGACGCCGACCTCCGGGAACAGCACCTTCTCCAGGTTGGAGACCGCGAGCGTCCGCCCGTCGATCTCCACCCGCTGCTTGGCGGGGCTCACGGCTCGCTCCCGCGGTGCACTCCGCTCCTCGCTCGTTCCTCGCTGCGATGCTCGCGCCCCTGTCCGCTCACAGCGCTCACGGCTCGACCACCACGTCGTCGGGCTCCAGGTCGTCGCGCACCCCGCGCCAGGAGGGGTGGCGCAGCCGGTTGTCGGTCGTCCAGACGGCGTAGGCGACCTCACCGACCAGGTCCGGCTCGACCCAGTGCGCGTCGCGGGTGACCTCCCGTGGCAGCGCGCCCTCGAACGGCGGCGTCGTCCGCGCGGTGAACATGCGCTGCAGGTCCCGCAGATCCTGGTCGCTGAAGCCGGTGCCGACGTGGCCCACGTACACCAGGCGGCCCTCGTCGTCCGGGACGCCGACGAGCAGCGAGCCGATCGTCCCCTGTCGCCGGCCCTGCCCCGGCCGCCAGCCGCCGACGACGACCGCCTGCGTGCGGAAGTTCTTGATCTTGCGCCAGTCGGGGCTGCGCAGGCCGGGGCGGTAGGGCGAGCTCAGCCGCTTGGCGACGACGCCCTCCAGCCCGTTCTCCTCGCTCGCGGCCAGCACGCCGGGCCCGCCCCCGGAGAACCACGGGGTGGCCACCCAGCGGTGCCCGGCCAGCCCCAGGTCCTCCAGCCGGGTGCGCCGCTCCGCATACGGCCGGTCCAGCAGCTCCTCGCCGTCCCAGGAGAGCAGGTCGAAGACCAGGTAGGTCACCGGCTTCTCGGCCGCCATCCGCGGCACCTCGGGCCCGGTGCGGTGCATCCGGTTCTGCAGGGCCCCGAAGTCGGGCCGGCCAGCGGCGTCCATCGCGACGATCTCGCCGTCGACCACCGCGTCGTGGCCGGCCAGCGTCGCAGGCAGCCTGGCCACTTCCGGATAGCGGACGGTGATGTCGGTGCCCTTGCGGGAGGTGAAGGTCAGCGCCCCGCGGCGGACCGAGGCGACCGCCCGGACCCCGTCCCACTTGAACTCGTACCCCCAGCGGTCGTCGTCCTCCGGCAGCGCGCCGGCGGTCGCGAGCATCGGCAGCGGCGCGGGCGCCGGTTGGTCGGGCGCCGGCGTCGGGTCCAGCTTGCGGATGTTCCAGGCGCCGTCGTCCAGCGGGAAGAGCGCGTACCGGCCGGCCAGCCTCCGGCCGTCGAACGTGACGATGATGTGCCGGTCGTCCCACTTCTCCGTGGCGTAACGCCCGGCGTCCCAGATGCTGACCTCGCCGCCGCCGTACTCGCCGGCGGCGATCGTGCCGCTGAACGAGGCGTACTCCAGCGGGTGGTCCTCGGTGGGGACGGCCAGCCGGTTGGCCCCCTGCTCGGCGGGCGGCCCCTTCGGCACGGCCCAGCTCTTCAGGACGCCGTCGCGCTCCAGCCGCAGGTCCCAGTGCACCCGCTCGCCGGTGCGGCCACGCGGCGTGTGGTGCTCCTGGACGACGAACGTGTCGTCGTTCCCCACCGGCAGCGGCTGACCCGCCGCGGGCACCGGTTCCGCCGTCCGAGCGGGATCGCGCTTGCGGCGGTACTCGGCGAGCGGGTCCTCCCGCCGGGTCGGCACGTCAGGCGCTGCGGCGGGCGCGCTTGGCCGGGGCCTTGGCAGCGGTGGTCTTGGCGGGGGCCGTCTTCTTCTCGGTGGTCCCGGTGGTCTTCTTGGCCGCGGTGGCCTTCTTGGCGGGCGCCGCCTTCTTCACGGGCGCCGCCTTCCTGGCCGCCGCCTTCTTCGCCGGGGCGGGCTTCTCGTCGGCGTCGTCCGCCGCACCGCCGCGGGCCCGCTCGACGCTGCGCCGCAGCGCGCTCATCAGGTCGACCACCGCGGACCCGTCGTCCGGCACCTCGGGCACCTGGGCGACCTCGCCACCACTCTGCTTCGCCTCGAGCAGCGCCGTCATGGCCTCGCGGTAGTCGTCGGTGAACTGGCTCGGGTCGAACTCGCTGGTCATCGAGCCGATCAGGGCCTCGGCCATCTTCAGTTCCTGCGGGCGGACGGAGATCTCCTCGTCGAGGAACGCGAAGTCGGGACGGCGGATCTCGTCGGGCCACCGCATGGTGTGCATGACCAGGACGCCGTCACGCACGCGCAGCACGGCCAGCGACTCCCGCTGCCGGATCGCGATCTTGGTGATGGCCACCTGGCCGGCGTTCTCCAGGGCGTCGCGCAGCAGCGCGTACGGGCGCACCGCCGGGCCGTCGGGCTCGAGGTAGTACGTCTTCTCGAACATGATCGGGTCGATCTCGTCCTGGGCGACGAACTCCAGCACCTCGATCTCGCGCCGGGTGGACAGCGGCAGGTCCTCGAAGTCCTCGTCGGTGAGGATGACGACCTGGCCGTCAGGCAGTTCGTAGCCCTTGGCGATGTCGGAGTACTCGACCTCTTCGCCGTCGATCGAGCAGACCCGCTTGTACTTGACCCGCCCGCCGTCGGTGGCATGAACCTGGTGGAAGCGGATGTCCTTGTCCTCGGTGGCGGAGTAGAGCTTCACGCCGATGCTGACGAGGCCGAACGACACGGCCCCGCGCCAGATCGATCGCATGCCGCAACCTTCCCCGAGCTCCGCAGACTCATGACCCTGACCAGGTCAAGATCACAGGATAGGTCCGAGCAGGTACCCGCGGCAGGTCGTCCGACGCGCCGACTCCCCCGTCCGGGCGATCAGTCCGGGGGCTCGACACCCTCGGTCTGCGGGGCCAACCCCCCGTTCTGGATCGCGTCGTACGCGAACTGCAGGACGTCGGACCCGGCGACCATCGTCATGGTGAGGGCGGCCAGCCGGGTGGCCTTCGGCGCACTGACGTAGCCGAACACGAATCCCGTACCCACCCACTGCGCCAGGCAGAAGGGGCAGGTGAGCAGCTCGCCGACCGCGTGCTTCACGCCGCCGTGCTCACGCACCTCCTCGGCGACCTCGGCGTGACCGGACGCCCCCTCGAAGCGGGTGAACGGAGCCCGGATCGGTGCGGTGACCGGGTCCTTGGCGATCCGGCGGGCGAGCCGGAAGGTCGCGACGGTGAGCAGCACCGCGTCGCCGACCGGGATCCGCTCGGGCAGCTCCCGGCCCGAGGCGCGCACGGCCGCCGCGGCGGCGGACACCAGCCCGACGTAGACCCCCATCGCGCCGAGGTCGCCGGCGAGCGGCCGTTCCTCGCCGTTGGTGTACTCCCGCCGCTGCGTGCGGGCCCACCTGCGGACGTCCTTCGCGAGGGTCATGGCAGCGCGCTACCCCCGCCGTCGTCCGGGCATGCCGCACGTCACCCGGCGTGCGGAGGACCACAGCCGCGCATGGCCGCCGGGCCGGCGGGTAGGGGCACGGCATGACGCAGCCCGAAGGCCAGACGGCCCGCGACATCTTCCCGGAGGACGAGGGCCTCCCCGAGGTCTCCCAGGACGACTCGCCCACCATGGAGCGCGCCGAGGATCCCGAGTTCGCCCCGCTGCCGGGAGAGCGCCCCGGCGCCAGCGCCGACTTCGGCACGACGTCGCTGGAGCAGGCCGAGGGCGAGTCGCTCGACGGCCGGCTCGCCCGCGAGATCCCGGACGACGCCTCCGGCGTCCGCCCGGCCGAGGACCCTCAGCGCGCGTTCGCCCAGCTGGAGCAGGACCTCGACACCACGCCGCCCACCGACTCCGGCACCGAGCGCACCGCCGACGACATCGAGGCGACCGCCGACGCCCCGATCGGTGGGGAGGGCCCGGAGGAGAGCGCGGTCCACGTCATCGACGGGTGATCACCCCCGGGGTGGGTTGGCACGGGCTCGTGCGGTTGTCTACGTTGGTTGTCGCGGTTCAGCAGTCAGCCGCGTCGGGATCGGGGTCCGCTCCGACCACGACACCCGTTCGACCACCTGCGGAACCGGGGACATGAGCCCCCGGTCCGCACAGCGGTAGATTGACCGGGCGGTCCGCCGCCCGGAGTACCGCCGAGAGGAGCACTGTCCGTGACCACTTCCGACCTTCCTGCCGCAGGGCAGCCCGACGTGTCCGCCGAGGGCACGGAGGCGCCCTTCGACGACGTGATCACGCTGTCCACCTCCACCAGCGAGGACGGCGTGGTGACGGTGACGGTCGTCGGCGAGGTGGACACCTTCACCGCTCCCGTGCTGCGTTCGACCCTGGACAGCCAGCTCGAGCAGCAGCCGAAGGAACTCGTCATCGACCTGTCCGGCGTCCAGTTCCTGGGCTCCGCGGGCCTGGCCGTGCTCGTCGAGACGCAGAAGTCCTCGCGCGCTCGTGACGTGGCGCTGAGCCTGATCGCCACGACCCGTGCGGTCACCCGCCCGCTCGAGGTGACCGGCCTGATCGACCTCTTCACGATCGCCGACAACACGGCTCGCTGAACACCGAACGAGGAAAGCCCCCGCCGAGCCGGCGGGGGCTTTCCTCGTTTCAGGCCGACAGCATCTGGCAGACCGCCTGTTCCAGTGTCCGCTGCGCGTCCCGGTCCCCGTCGGCGTCCCCCGCCTCCCGGAGCGCCTCGACCACGGTCTCGCCGTGCTCGAAGTGATCGACCACGCGCGGATCGACGTAGCTGGCCTTGCACACGGCCGGCGTGTTGCCCAGCTGCTCCGACACCCGCACGTAGGCGGCGCGGACCGCCTTCTTCCGGGCGGTCTTCGTCTTCGGGGGTGGCGTCTCGGCCAGCGCGGCGGCCATCATCACGGTCGCGTTCCAGGTGCGGAAGTCCTTGGCGGAGATCTCGGCCCCGCTCAGCTCCTTCAGATAGAGGTTGATCTCGCTGCTGGTCACGTCGCGCCAGCTGCCGTCGTCCAGCTGGTAGGCGAGCAGATCCTCGCCGGCGTCCTCCGGACGCTCCAGGAGCTGGCGGACGACGGTGGCCGTCGGCCGGTCGGTGATCTCGACCTCGCGCGCGATGCCTCCCTTGGCGGTGTAGGAGAAGAACGTCCGCTCCCCGCGCACCGACACGTGCTCGCGCTTGAGCGTCGCCAGCCCGTAGGTCCCGTTCTCCTCCTCGTACTGCTCGCTGCCGATCCGGAAGGTGCCGAGATCCAGCAGCCGGATCGCCGTGGCCAGCACCCGCTCGCGGTTCAGCCCGCGGGTCCGGATCGCGGCGACGACGGCATCGCGGACGTCGGGCAACTGGTGGGCGATCTCCAGGACCCGCTGGTGCTTCTCGGCGTCCCGCCGCACCCGCCATTCGTCGTGGTAGCGGTACTGGCGGCGCCCGGCCGCGTCGACGCCGGTGGCCTGGATGTGCCCGTTCGGCCAGGGGCAGATCCAGACGTCCTTCCACGCCGGCGGGATCGCCAGGGCACGGACCCGGTCGAGCCGCTCGTCCCGGATGACCGCGCCGTCGGTGTCGGTGTAGGCGAATCCGCGGCCGGCGCGGCGACGTCGGTACCCGGGTCCGTTGACGTCACTGCGCCGAAGTCTCACCCCAGGAAGATGTGCACCGGCGGGGTTCCCCAAACGGAGGCGGCGGTGCGGTCACCCGGCGAGGTCACTGCAGGTCGACCAGACCGCCCAGCCCGCTGATCTGGAGGATGTGCCGGGTCACGCCGCCCTCGGGGGCATGGACGACGAGCCGCCACCCTTCGCCGCGGCCGATGCGCGCGATGGCCAGGACGACCCGGACCGCGGCGCTGCTGAACATCGACACACCGGTCAGGTCCAGCTCCACCCGACCCGTGCCGCCGTGGCTGGCCTCCAGCAGCCGGATGCGCATCTGCTCGGCGCCGATCTCGTCCACCGCGCCGGCGACAACGACGACCGGGCGCGGACCGTCCCGGTCGACCCGCACGGCCGCCGAAGAGGTGCTCGCCGGCACGTCGGGGTCGACGTCGGGACTGCGGCGCAGCCGCAGGCTCAAGGTCACCGTCGTGCCCTCGGCCCGCTCGTCGAGGGTCACGGTGTCGACCAGCTGACGCATGATCAGCAGCCCCCGGCCCCGGTCGCCGGGATCGCGGTCCGGCGGCCGCCAGGTGCCCGCGTCGCGGACGGTGACGGTCAGGACGCCGTCGACGTCGACGTGCGCGGTGACCGACATCGGGCCGGGCTCGGCCCCTCGGTAGGCGTGCTCGGCAGCGTTGGCCGCGGCCTCGCCCACGGCCACCATGACCCCCACCCGGTCCTGCTCACCCATGCCCAGGGCGGTCAGCCAGGCGCCCAGCCGCCGGCGCACCCCGGGCAGCACGGCCGGGGTCGCCACCAGATCCAGGCGCAACGGTTCCAGTCTGGTCTCCCGGCGGTGCGCCACGAGGACGGCGACGTCGTCCGGCCACCCCTGGGGTCGCCGTACGCCCTCCGCGACCGCGGAGGCCAGGCCCGCGGCGGCGTCGGCCTCCAACGCGCCCGGCGCCCCCAGCACCGACCGCGAGACGTCGGCCAGGTGGTTCATCGCCTCGTCCGGCGCTGCCGTGCCTCGGGCGGCGATCGCGCCGTTGGAGAACAGTACGAGCGTCGCCCCCTGCTCGAGGGTCAGCTCGGAGATCTGGGTGGTCGCGCCGGGCAGACTGCCCAGCGGGGGACGGGGGGTGCCGGCCAGGAACGACGTCCGGCCGTCGGCGTGGACGACCAGCGGCGGCGGGTGACCGGCCGCCCCGTAGGTCAGGGTGCCGCTGTGGGCGTCCAGCACCCCGTAGAACACCGACGCTCCCTCGACGTCGTCCATCTCCACGGCGAAGGCGTCGAGCGCGTCGAGGACCGCCCGCGGCGAGGGGTCCCGCAGGACCGTCGACCGCATCGCGCCCCGCAGCCGGCTCATGGCGCCCGCCGCCGGGACCCCGTGCCCGACGGCGTCGCCGACGACCAGGGCGACCCTTCCGGCGCCCAGCGGCACCGCGTCGTACCAGTCCCCACCGGCCGCATGGGCCGCCGAGGCGCGGTGATAGCTCCCGGACAGGCGCAGGTCCGGCAGCATCGGCAGGGACGGGGGCAGGAGGGAGAGCTGGGCCTGCTCCACGACGTCGACCGCCTTCGACCAGCGTGCGCCGTCGGACTCCGCGCCGTCGGTCTCCAGGACCAACAGCACCCCGGGGCTGTCGCCGACGCGCATCGGCCGCGCCACCGCGGTCGCCGAGGCCCCGCCGTCGAGGGCGCCGCGCACGGTCTCGGATCGACCGGTGTGCAGCACGTCGTCGACGAGGTCGGCGACGGGACGCCCGTCGACGACCGGGAAGGCGCTCCGGTTGGTGCCCACCGACCGTGCCCGCGCGTTCGCCCAGACCGGCTCCCGCGCCGACGTGAAGAAGTAGATGGCCGCAGGCGCGGACTCCAGGGCCGACACGAGGACGGCGTCGTCCCCGGCGGGGCCGGGTGACTCGGGGTCGGAGCTGGCGTTCATCTGGAGCCAGCCAATACCAGCAGGCCGGGCACGGCAACCGCACCGCGGGACGCCACCCGGAGGTGTCAGTGGCACGTTTCGGACCGCGTTCGTCCGGGGTAGTCGACAGCGGTTGGGCGGTCCGCGAACGGAAGCGGGGCCCCGCACCCGGCCTCTCGACGGGGGCAGGTCAGGATGAACCGTCGCGACTCGAACCACGAGCGCGCCGGGAACGAAGGAGCGGACGACGCATGGTCGACTCGAGGGGCGCCCTCGCACAGGACGGGCGACGGGCTGAGCGGCTGGAGCTGCGGGTTCCGAACACCGCGACCCAGCTTCCGGCGGTACGCGCGATGGCCGGTGACCTGGCGATCAGGATGGACTACGACCTGGACTCGGTCGAAGACCTGCGACTGGCCGTCGACGAGGCGTGCGCGACGCTCGCGCAGATCGCGGCCGGCGATGCACCGCTCACGGTGATCTTCGAGACGACCCGCGCCGGGCTGCACATCGAGGCCTGGGTGCCGACCACCGAAGGAACCGACGTTCCGCGTGACGGCTTCGGGTGGGCCATCCTCGCCACCCTGGTGGACGCGGTCGACGCGCGCCGCGCGACGCAGGCCGAGGTGCCCGGCGGGGACGGGTCGACCGGTCCGGTCGGCCTCATCGCGATGGACAAGTACCTGCCGGGGCACGGGCCGACCGGCGCCGGGAACGAAGCCGGGCAGAACCTCTCGGTGGCCCGGTGAGCCGGTCGCCGGCCACGGACGAGACACCCGTCGTGGGCACTCCTCTGCCCGACCAGAGGTCCGCCACGACGCCGGGATCAGCGGAGGACGCCATCGCCACGCCGGACACTCCCGCAGAGACCCCGGACGCCCCCGAGGCCGAGGCCGACGCGCCGCCGATCTCGGACAACCGCCGACGCGCCCAGCGGACCGCGCCCCTGTTCGCGGAGCTCGCGACGCTGGAGAAGGACGACCCGCGCCGCGAGCGACTGCGCGAGATCCTGGTCGAGGAGCATCTTCCCCTCGTCCGGCACTTCGCCCGCCGGTTCAGCAATCGCGGGGAGCCGTTCGACGACCTGCTGCAGGTCGGCACCCTGGGGCTCATCGCGGCCATCGACCGGTTCGACCCGACGCGCGGCGTGGAGTTCCTGTCCTTCGCCGTCCCGACGATCACCGGCGAGATCAAGCGGCACTTCCGCGACCAGGGCTGGTCGGTGCGCGTGCCGCGCCGCTTGCAGGAGCTGCACCTGTCGCTGAACGCCGCGGTCGGTGAGCTGGCGCAGAAGAACGGGCGGGCGCCGACGCCGTCCGAGCTGGCCGCCCACCTGGGCATCCCGCGGGCGGAGGTGCTCGAGGGGCTGGCCGTGGCCAACGCCTACCGCAGCAGCTCGCTGGACGAGCGGCTCTCGGGCGAGGACGACTCCCCCACCCTCGCCGCGACCCTGGGTGAGGAGGACGCCGCGCTCGAGGGCGTGGAGTACCGGGAGTCCCTGCAGCCGCTGCTGGCCACGATCCCCGCCCGCGAGCGCCGCATCCTCATCCTGCGGTTCTTCGGCAACATGACCCAGTCGCAGATCGCCGCCGACATCGGCATCTCGCAGATGCACGTGTCCCGGCTGCTCAGCCAGACGCTGGCCAAGCTCCGCGAAGGCCTGCTCAAGGACTGACGGAGGGGACTTTCTGTACAGAAAGTCCCCTCCGCGGCTCAGGCCTGGGGCTGGCCGGGGCCGATCTGCGGGGTGTCCTGAACCTCTTCCTTGGCCTGGGCGAGTGAGGGCATGGCCGGCGGCGGCGCGTCGGCGATGCTGGTCAGCTCGATGTGCGCCTCGCGCTGGTCGGCCGCGGGCGGCAGCTGCGACTCGAACCAGTCGCTCGTGTCGATCTCCGGCGTCGTCTTCGCGGCACCGTTGGCCGCCGCCCCGACGTCCATCCACGACTTCCCACCCTCGGCGCCGCCGAGGTTCGCCAGGCCCTCGAGCGCCTTGCTGAACTCGCTGGGGACGATCCACATCTTGTTGGCGTCGCCCTGCGCGATCTTCGGCAGCGTCTGCAGGTACTGGTAGGCGAGCAGGCCCTGGTCGGGCTTGCCGTCGTGGATCGCCTGGAACACGGTCTCGATCGACTTGGCCTGCCCCTGCGCCTGCAGGAAGAGGGCCGCGCGCTCACCCTCGGCGCGCAGGATCCGGCTCTGCCGCTCGGCCTCCGCCTCGAGGATCGCCGACTGCTTCTTGCCCTCGGCCGACAGGATGGCGGCGGCCTTCTGCCCTTCGGCGGTGGTGATCGCCGACTGCCGAGCGCCCTCGGCGGTCAGGATGATGGCGCGCTTGTCGCGGTCGGCGCGCATCTGCTTCTCCATGGAGTCGCGGATGGACGCCGGCGGGTCGATCGCCTTGATCTCGACGCGCGCCACCCGCAGGCCCCACGGCCCGGTCGTGCCGTCGAGGACCTCGCGCAGCTGGCTGTTGATGCCGTCGCGACCGGTCAGCGCACCCTCGAGGTTGAGGCCACCGACCACGTTGCGCAGCGTCGTGGTGGTCAGCTGCTCCATACCGGTGATGTAGTTCGCGATCCCGTAGACCGCCAGCCGCGGGTCGGTCACCTGGAAGTACAGGACGGTGTCGATGCCGACCTGGAGGTTGTCCGACGTGATGACCGGCTGCGGCGGGAAGGAGATGACCTGCTCGCGCAGGTCGATGGTGGCCCGCACCCGGTCGACGAACGGCACCAGGATGGACAGACCGGGCGAGAGCGTGCGGCTGTAGCGGCCGAGGCGTTCGATCACCTTGGCCTGCGCCTGCGGAACGATGGTCACGCTCTTGGCCAGCACGATGATCACGAACAGCGCCACGACGATCAGCGCGATGAGTGCGGGTGTCACGGGGTTCCTCCCTGAGTGTCAGCCCTGATCGTGCCCCGGCCGGTCCGCAATCGTCAGTACCCGGGCCGGGTATTCACTCCAGCGCGTCGCCGACCACGGCCGTGGCGCCGTCGACCTGCAGGATGCGCACCATCTCGCCGACGGCGAACGTCTCGCCGGAGTGCTGGCTGCGCGCGGTCCACTCGTCGGCCCCCATCCGGATCCGACCCCCGGAGACGTCGATCTCGCGGGTCACCTTGGCCGTGCGGCCGATGAGGCTGTCGACGCCGTCCAGCTGGAGCGGCGTCCGCTCCAGGAGATGCCGCTGGGCGACGGGCCGCACGAGCGCGAGCAGCACCCCGGAGATCACGATGAACGCGATCATCTGCAGCACGGTCGCCCCGCCCACGAGGGCGACGGTCATGCCCCCGAGGGCGCCGCCGGCGAACATGAGCAGCACGAGATCGAGACTCGCGATCTCACCCGCCGCGAACAGCCCTCCGGCGATCAGCCAGAGCAACCATGCCGCCATGGCTCCGAGTGTTCCAGACCACGTCCCCGGTGAGGGCCCGTCGCTCCGTACCGTCACCGTCCTGAAACAGTCGGGCCCCCGACGTAGCCTCGCTGGGTGCACGACTTCCCCGCCGGACGCTTCGCGGTCTGGGCCACGGCCTGGCTGACCGGGCGCGCCTCCTACGACGTCGCCCTCGACGCCCTCGCCGGCGACACCGCGCACCGTGTCTCGGGCCTCCCCGGCAGCGACGAGGCGGTGCCGCTGGGCTGGGCGCTGACGGCGTTGCGCGGCCTGGGCGAACACCGGTTCCGGCTGGTCCTGCCGGTGGCCGGCGACGTCCGGGGGCTTCCCGCGGTCCCGGGGCTGGCTGCCCAGGCACTCGAGTCCGGCCAGGCCGCCGTCGGCCAACGGCTCGCGCTGGTGCCGGAGGCACTCGGACCGGAGGTGGTGCAGTGGACGGCGTTCGCGCTGGACGGCGCACCGCCGGTGGCCCCGCCGGTGGAGGGCTCGCTGCGCGCGCTGTCCGGATCGCTCGACCTGGCCGTGGGCGAGGCCGCACGCACCCTCGCCGGGCTCGACGTCGCCCGCTGGAACCCGGAGGTGCCGTCGCTGCTGGCCGGCCTCGGGAAGACGGCGCCGGCACCGCCGCTCCCCGACGACCACGAGCCGCTCGCGGTGTCCGTCCTCGGTCGCGCCCAGCGGCTGGCCGCCGTCCTCGATCTCGCGATGGCCGACGCGCCGGGCGGCGCGGTCAACCACGCGCAGGCGGCACGCCGGGACGACGCCCTGCGGCCGCTGTCAGCCGCGGTCCGGGAGGCCGTCGCGGCCGCGTTCAACTGGGTGCCCCGCTAACCGGCCGGCGACGCCAACGCGCTTCTGGGGCGTTTTTCCCGCATCTGGAGTCGTGCCCGACCCCTGGAGCGTGCACGACACCCCAGGAGCGAACCCGTCAGGCCGCCGGCCGGCTCGGCCTGGCCACGAAACAGCAGGACGCGGGGCAGTTCGTGCCCAGGCGAGGGAGCCCCCCGGCGCGGCGCTCCTCCAGCAGCTCCCGGATCGCCGCGACGAACGCCGGATGGGTGCCGGCCGTGGCGGCCCGGGCGAAGGCGAGCCCGAGCTCGGCGGCGGTCTCCCTCGCCTCGTTGTCGAGGTCCCAGATCACCTCGAGGTGGTCACTGATGAACCCGACCGGGAACACCACGACGGCCGTCTCCCCCGCCGCGGCCAGCGCCCGCAGGTGGTCGTTGACGTCCGGCTCCAGCCACGGGACGGACGGCGGCCCGCTGCGGCTCTGCCACACGAGGTCGAACCCGCGGCCCGGGGCGGCCTCGGCGACGACCCGCTCCGTCGCCGCGGTCAGCTCCGCCTCGTAGGCGTGGCCCTGCGGACCGGCGACGGCGGACATCGACTCGGGGATGCTGTGCGCCGTCGCGACCAGCCGTGCGGTGTCGCGGACCCCCTGGGGCAGCGAGGCGATCGCCGCGGCGAGCGCGTCGGCGTTGGCCTGCACGAAGCCGGGTGCGTCGAAGTAGTGCGGCAGCTTCTCCGCGGTCGGGCCGCCGCCGTACGACGCGCGGGCCCGGGCGATGTCCTCGTGGTACTGCCGGCAGCCGGAGAACGACGCGTAGGCCGAGGTGGCGAAGACGTACACGTGCTCGATGCCGTCGCCGGCCATCTGCCGCCAGACGTCCTCGACGTAGGGCGCCCAGTTGCGGTTGCCCCAGTAGATCGGCAGGTCGATGCCGGCGGCGGCGAACTCCTTCTCGAGTGCGCCGATGAGGGCCTTGTTCTGGTCGTTGATCGGGCTGACGCCGCCGAAGTGGTGATAGTGCTCGGCGACGGCCTCGAGCCGCTCCCGCGGGATCCCACGGCCCCGGGTCACGTTCTGGAGGAACGGCATCACGTCGGCGGGCCCCTCCGGCCCGCCGAAGGACAGCACGAGCAGCGCCTCCCGACGCCCGGCGGGGGCCGGCTGTGCCGGGGGCTCGGCGCCGCCGTTGTTGCGGACGGCGAGGCTCGGCTCCTCGTCGGGCCGCTGACCCGCGTAGATGTCGACGTCGGACGCCAACGGCATGGCCATACCGCCTTAGACGCCTACGGCGTGGAAGCCACCGTCGACGTGCACGATCTCGCCGGTGGTCGCGGGGAACCAGTCCGACAGCAGCGCGACGACGGCCTTGCCGGCGGGCTCGGTGTCGGTGACCGACCAGCCGAGCGGGGCCCGGCCCTCCCATGCCTCCTCGAACTGGACGCTGCCCGGGATCGACTTCATGGCCATGCTGCGCAGTGGGCCGGCGGCGACGATGTTGGACCGGATGCCCTCGGGGCCGAGCTCGCGGGCGACGTACCGGCTCACCGACTCCAGGGCAGCCTTGGCCGCGCCCATCCAGCCGTAGACCGGCCAGGCGACGGACGCGTCGAACGTGAGCCCGACGATCGACGAGGGGTTGGCCAGCAGGGGCCGACAGGCCTGCGCCAGCGAGGCGTAGGACCAGGACGACACCTGGAAGGCCGTCGCCGCGTGCTCCCAGGCGACCTCCGGGAAGCCCTCACCCATGGCCTCCTGGGGCGCGAACCCGATCGAGTGCACGACGCCGTCGAGGGTGTCGAAGCCCTGCTCGCGCAGCCGTTCGGCCAGCGACGACAGGTGCTCGGTGTTGGTGACGTCCAGCTCGACGACGGCGGCCTCCTGCGGCAGCCGCTTGGCGATCCGCTGGCACAGCGACAGCGCGCGTCCGAAGTTGGACAGCACCAGGGTGGCGCCCTGCTCCTGGGCCAGCCGGGCGGTGGCGAAGGCGATCGACGCCTCCGTCAGCACCCCGGTCACCAACACGTTCTTGCCCGCCAGGATCCCGTCAATGCCGCTCATCAGTGACCCATCCCCAGTCCGCCGTCGACCGGGACGACCGCCCCGGTGATGTACCCCGCCGCGTCGCTGGCCAGGAAGCGCACGACGCCGGCGATCTCGTCCGCCGACGCGTACCGGCCCAGCGGCACCTGCCCCAGGATCTCCTGCTGCCGCTTCTCGGGCAGCTCCGCGGTCATGTCGGTCTCGACGAATCCCGGCGCGACGACGTTCGCGGTGATGTTGCGGCTGCCCAGCTCGCGGGCGATCGAGCGGGCCAGGCCGACGAGGCCCGACTTGCTCGCCGCGTAGTTCGCCTGACCGGCGGAGCCGAGCAGCCCGACGACCGACGACACGAAGATCATCCGGCCCGAGCGGGCGCGGACCATCTTCGCGCTGGCCCGCTTGGCGACCCGGTACGCAGCGGTGAGGTTCGCGTCGACGACGTCGGTGAAGTCCTCTTCCTTCATCCGCATGAGCAGGCCGTCCCGGGTGATGCCGGCGTTGCTCACGAGCACCTCGACCGGGCCCTGGTGCTCCTCGACCTCGCTGAACGCGCGGTCGACGGCGGCGGCGTCGGTGACGTCGCACTGCACGCCGAACAACCCGTCGGGGGCGCCGCTGCCGCGGTGTGTCACCGCGACCGAGTCGCCGTTCTCGGCGAACGAACGCGCGATGGCGAGGCCGATGCCCCGGTTACCGCCGGTCACGAGCACCGATCTGCTCACGTGCCACTCCCCTGCGCCGGCCGCTGCTTCCTCCGCCGAACCTAGTGGGTGGGCGCAGGTCACACCCGGCGGCGGTCGCACGGGCAGATGCGGCCGGGCCTCAGCCGGTCAGGTTGCGTCCGCAGGTCGGCCAGGCGCCCTTCCCCTGAGCGGCCAGGACCTTCTCCGCAATGGCGATCTGCTGGCTCTTCGCGGCCAGGTCGGCCCGCGGCGCGTACGCGCCGCCGCCGAAGGCGAGCCACGTGGACGACGAGAACTGCAGGCCGCCGTAGTAGCCGTTGCCGGTGTTGATGCTCCAGTTGCCGCCCGACTCGCACTGCGCGACGGCGTCCCAGTCGTTGCCGCTGCTGACCGGAGCCGGCGGCGGAGCGGGAGCCGGCGCGCCGGGCGGCGCCTTCACCGGTGGTGCGACCGGTGCCTTCACCGGCGTCGCGGCCGCGCGCCGCTGCTGCTGCAGCGCGACGACCGTCGCCCGCGCCTGCTCGAGCTGGGCCTGCATGCTGCTCTGCCGGCCGCGCAGGTCGGTCATCTGCCGCTGCGCGTCGGCCTGGACCGACTCCGCCGCGGCCAGCGCCGCCTCGGCCGCCTGTCGTGAGCGGTCGGCGTCGGCGACCGCCGCCTGCGCCGCGGACTGCAGCGCTTCGGCCTGCTGCTGGGCGACGCCGACCACGGTCAGGACGGCGGAGCGGTGGTCGCCGGCCGCGTCGAGCAGCGCCGCCCGCTCGATCAGCTGCGTCGGGCTCTCCGCGGTGACCAGGCTCTTCAGCAGCGAGGAGGTGGAGCCCGCCATGTAGCTGTCCCGGGCGAACCGGGCGAGGGCACCCCGAGCGTCCGCGACGTCCGACCGGGCCTGCTGGGCGGCGAGGTCCGCCGCCGCGGCGTCCGCCTGCGCCCGGACGAGCGCCTGCTGCTGCCGCTCGGACTCGGCGTGCGCCTGCGCGGCACGCGCGGCGGCGTCGTCGACGGCGGTCCGGGCCGTCCCCATGTCGACCAGCATCCGGGTCACCTGCGCAGCGGCGTCGGCGGCCGCCTGCTCGGCCGCACTCACCTGCCCGTCCGAGGGCGCCGCGGACGCCGTCCCGGGGATGGCGGCGAGACAGAGGGCAGCAGCGACCCCGACTCCCCACCTGCGCACGTCCCGATCCCTCCCGCCACGGCAGAACACTCCGACATGTCTACATCGACCGACGGGTGCGGTTTGTTGAGACGGAAGCGACGCCCGTGGTGCGGAAGGGGATGATGCGCGGGTGTGCACGGTGCTGGTTCGCTGGTCCGCGGGCCGGCCCGCGCAGATCCTGGCGTTGCGCGACGAGCTGACCACGCGGGAGTTCGACGAACCCGGGCGGTGGTGGCCCGATCTCCCGGGCGTGGTGGGTGGCCGGGATCGCGTCGCCGGCGGCACGTGGTGCGCGACCGGCATCGGGACGGGGACGACGGCCCTGGTGCTCAATCGTCCCGAGAAGCGGCTGGGTGACCCCGGTGCGCCGAGCCGCGGGGTGCTGCCGCTCCTCGCCGTCCGGCACGGCCACGACTGGGCCCGCCACCTCGACCCGGCCGGCATGGCCTCGTTCGCGCTGGTCCTCGTCGGGCCCGACGGCCTGACCACCTGGCAGTTCGACGGCGAACGGCTCGCGTCGACCGAGCACCCGGAGGGCACCCACATGGTGACCTCCGGCGGGACGGAGGATCGCAAGGCCGACCGGTGGCTCGCGGGTTTCGCGGACGGCGCCTTCCCGGACGACTGGCGCACGCTGGTCGAGAGCGCCCCGCCCGCCGACGACGCCGCCGCGCTCGTGGTCCGGCACGAGCAGGACGGATTGGTCTACGCCACCGTGTTCGGGCAGCTCATCGAGGCGGTGCCCGGACGGCTGCGGTGCGAGTACAGCCGTCGTCCCTGGGCACCCGAGTCGTGGACCACGGTCGTCCTGGACTGACCCTCAGCGCAGGGGCGCGCCGGCACCGGCCTCCTGCATCGCCGCCTCACCGGCTCCCCCGAGCCCCTCCTCGGCCTCCCGCACCAGCGAGCGGTGCACCGGAGGGGTGCCCTTCCCGCGCAGCCAGGAGAACACGGCGGCCACGAAGCACAAGCCCGCCGCCATGGCGAAGGCGAGGTGCAGCCCGTCGCCGAACGGGCCGGAGATGAGGTGCGGGAAGAAACCGCGTCCGGTCAGCTCCGAGTACTGCGCGGCCGTGACGTGTGCCGCCGACGCCGACGGCAGCAGCTGCTGGATCGGGTTGAACCCCAGGAAGGAGGCGAACAGCAGCCCGATCGGGGGCAGCCCCGACAGGGCGTGCGCCTGCGCGGCGGGCACACCGTGCGCGGCGAGCCCGGAGGCCAGGGCGCTCGGCAGGGAGCCGGCCAGCCCGAGGGTGATGATCGTGAAGAAGACGCCGATCGAGAGCACCGCGGCGCTGTTCTGGAAGGTGTTCAGCATGCCGGCGCCGCCACCGCGCTGATCGACCGGCAGCGAGTTCATGACGCTGGAGGTGTTGGGCGCCATGAACATGCCGATCGACAGCCCGACGAGGAACAGCAGCACCGCGAAGGGAACGTAGGAGAAGTCCATCGGCAGCAGGTCGAACAGCAGGAAGACGACGCCGCTGAGCAGGGCGCCGGCCGTGGCGAAGGGACGCGCCCCGAACCGGTCGGCCAGCCGGCCCGAGACGGGCCCCGCCAGCAGGGACCCGATGGTCAGGGGCACCAGGTAGATGCCGGCCCACAGCGGGGTGCGCTCGAAGCTGTACCCGTGCTGGGGCAGCCAGATGCCCTGCAGCCAGATGATCAGCATGAACTGCAGGCCACCGCGGGCCAGCGCGGTCAGCAGCGCCGACAGGTTGCCCATCGTGAAGGGCCGGCTGCGGAACAGGTCGAGCCGGAACATCGGCTCGGGCACCTTCAGCTCGACGAGCACGAAGACCGCGAGGACGACGACGCCGCCCACGAGGCAGACGAGCACGAACGGCCGCGTCCAGCCCATCGTGTGCCCGCCGTAGGGGTTCAGCCCGTAGACGATCCCGGTCAGGATGCCGACGAGCCCGAGGGCGAAGAGCAGGTTGCCGGTCCAGTCGATGCGGCTCTTCCGCCGGACGCCGTTGTCGCGCAGCTTGAGGTAGGACCACACGGTGCCGAACGCGCCGATCGGCGCGGAGACGACGAAGACCAGGTGCCACTCGATCGGCGCCAGGACGCCGCCCAGGATCAGGCCGATGAACGAGCCGCCGATCGCGGCGACGCCGTTGATACCGAGGGCCAGGCCGCGCTCGTTCTGCGGGAACGCGTCGGTGAGGATGGCCGAGGAATTGGCGAACAGGAACGCGCCTCCCACGCCCTGGCCGAGCCGCATGACGATGATCCACAGCGCCGCGGCGGAGCCGGTCATCCAGGTGACCGAGAGCAGGATCGAGAAGATCGTGAAGATGGCGAAGCCGAGGTTGAACATCTTCACCCGGCCGCACATGTCGCCGATGCGTCCCAGGCTGACCACCAGGACGCTCGTGACGAGCATGAAGCCCATCAGGATCCACAGGAAGTAGGACGTGTTCCCCGGCGCGAGGGGATCGAGCTCGATCCCCCGGAAGATGTCCGGCAGCGCGATCAACAGGATCGAGCTGTTGATGGTCGCCATGAGGATGCCGAGCGTCGTGTTCGACAGGGCGATCCACTTGTAGTGCAGGGCGGGCCGGGTCTCGGTCGTCGTCATTCCAGGCCTCTCGGTACCGCGCGTTCGTCGAGGGCAGCCTATAGTTGCACGAAGCAACCGACACCGCGGAACGTGCCAGGGGCGACGCATGTCACATCCGGCGGTGCGCGCCCGGGTAAGACCACCCGCCCGGACCACGCCAACCAGGCATGGGACACACCACGGCCTTCGTGCTGTCCGGCGGAGGCAGCCTCGGCGCCGTCCAGGTGGGCATGCTCCGGGCGCTGGCCGAGCGGGGCGTCGCGCCGGACCTGCTCGTGGGCACATCCGCCGGCGCCCTCAACGCCGTCTTCGTCGCCGCCCACGGCACGGGGCCGGCGTCCCTGGACGCCCTGGCCGCCACCTGGGCCGGGCTGCGCCGCGACGACGTCTTCCCGCTCCGCGCGCCCCAGATGGTCCTCGCGCTGGCCGGCGCGCGGGACGCGCTCTGCGCCGGATCGGGGCTCGAACGCCTGGTGCGCCGGCACGTCCCGTTCGACCGGCTCGAGGCCGCGCCCGTCCCGGTGCACCTGGTCACGACCGACCTGCTGTCCGGTGAGGAGGTGCTGCTCTCCGACGGGGACGTCGTCAGCGCGGTGCTGGCCAGCAGCGCGATCCCGGCCGTCCTCCCCCCGGTGCGGCGGAACGGCCGCACCCTCGTCGACGGTGGCCTCGCCAACAACGCGGCCATCTCGCAGGCGATCGCGCTCGGCGCCGACCGCATCTACGTGCTGCCCACGGGGTACGCCTGCGCGCTGCCCGCTCCCCCGACACGGCCGCTCGCCGTCGCCGTCCAGGCGCTGAGCCTGCTCGTGCAGCGGCGGCTGGTCGCCGACGTCGCGCTGTACGCCGACCAGGTCGACCTCGTCGTCCTGCCGCCGCTGTGCCCGCTGCAGATCTCGGCGGTCGACTTCCGGCACGCCGCCGAGCTGTCCCGGCGGGCGCACGACTCGGCGGCACGCTGGCTGGACAGCGGCGCTGCCTACCGCCCGCGGCCGGAACGGGTCCTCGGCATGCACGGCCACCAGGACGGCGCCGACATCCCGGCGTGAGCTGCCTCAGCCGGCGGCGAGGCGGTGCAGGGCGCCCGCCGGGTCGACTCCCCGGTCGCCGGCGGCCAGCAGGAGCAGCGTCGTCGCCTCGTCGGCGCACGCCGAGCAGCCGGCGAGATGGGCGGGCATCGACGACAACTCCTCGGCAGGTCCCGGCACGTCGGACAGCAGCGCCTCCACGTAGCGGTCGACGAGCCGGAAGCAGTCGTCGCAGGACAGCCAGGGGCCCGGGTCGACGGTGAGCCGGCGGACGGCGTCGGTCAGCAGCGGTCGGTCGGCAGCGGTCATCGGGTCTCTCCCGGGGCAGGCGTCAGGTAGCCCTCGAGGGCCAGGTGGGCGCGCAGGCGGCTGCGCGCGTCGTGCAAGGTCTTGTAGAGGGCGTTGCGGTTGGTGCCCAGGCGCTCGGCCAACACGTCGATCGGCACCTCGTCGACGATCAGGGCGAGCGCGATGCGGCGCTGGTGCGGGGTGAGCACGCGGTCGATCGCATGCCGGACGGCCGTCGCCAGCTCGGCGCCCTCGGCGTACTGGTCGGGTGAGGGCCGCGGCTCGACCAGCGGCGGGGCGACGTCCAGCGGGACCTCCCGGCGCGACCATGCCTGGCGGCGCAGTTCGACGGCGGCCTGCAGGACGGCGAACTTGTAGGCCCAGGTGGTGAATCGGCTGCGGCCCTCGAACGTGCCGAGCTTGCCGAGCACGGCGACCATCGCCTCGTCGGCCGCCAGCGTGATGACGTCCTCCACCTGCGCCGCGCCGACCAGGGCGCGCAGGGACGACATGCGCGACACCTGGAACCTGGCGCCGCGCAGCAGGAGCGCGTGCAGCCGCCGCAGGGCGTCGTCCCGCACCGGTCCGTCGCTGGTGAGCTCCGCGATCCAGTCCTCGCCGGGCGGGGGCGCCCCGGCCCGGCGAGCGGCTGTCTGATCCGGGCTGACCTCGGTCACGGCCGGCCCTCGGTGCCGTCGATGGGCGCCAGGATACGAGCGGCGAGCTCCGGCGGGCAGCCCCGATCGAGCAGGGCGAGCAGGGCGTGCAGGTCGACCCCGGGGGTGGCGGCGAGTTCCAGGGCCAGACGAAGGGGGAAGCCGGCGTCGACGAGGCGGCGCAGCCGCCAGGCCTCGACGTCGGTGCTCGGCACGGGGGCGCGTGTCCCGGTCCCGCTTCCCGGTGGGACGACGGAGTGCTGGGTCATGACCGTTTGTGTCGTCCGGCCCGCATCTCTTACCGATCCGCCGGTAAGAGATGCGGCCGGGCGGACGCACATGGGACATCCACTCCTCTCCTCCCCCGGAGCACGCCATGACCGTGTCGATGCATCTCGGACATCTCCCCGTCCGCGTCCACGAAGTGCATGTCGACGAGCAGCCAGGCGCCGACCCGCGGGTCTACGCCTGGCAGCGGGCCGGGGCGGTGGGCGTCGGGCTGGTCCTGCTGGTCTTCGGCCTGCTCGGCGCCACCGGCGGGGTGGGCTTCCTCGCCACGCACGGCGAGCGCCACCTGGGCATGTCGTCCAACGGGCTGCTGTCGGTGCTGTCGCTGGTCGTGGCCGCCGTCCTGCTGAGCGCGGCGTTCCGCGGGCCCCGGACGGCGTCGACGGTCATGATCGTCCTGGGCGTGCTCTTCCTGGCCTCCGCGGTGGTCAACCTGGCGCTGTTGCGGACGACGTTCAACGTCCTGGCGTTCCGGATGAGCAACGTCGTGTTCTCCGACGTCGTCGGGCTGCTCCTGCTCTGCCTCGGCGCGTACGGCCGGATCAGCGGCAACCTGCCGGACAGCAGCCCGTACGCCCATCCGCACCCGTTCGCCGACGAACCGCCGGACCTCCCGTCCACGCCCGAGGAGTTCGCCGCCGAGGCCGCGATGCGCGACGCCGAGATCGCCGTCGTCCAGCACAGAGCGACCGAGGACCAGCGCCGGCGCGTGCAGGCCATGGCCGCGGTGCACACGCGCGACGGTCGCCGTCGGATCTGGATGGACTACGACGCCGTCCGTTGAGCGAGCAGGTACTCCCGGAGCGCGACCGCGTTGTTGTGCTCGGTGTCGCGGGAGCTGAAGAGCAGGACGACGTCGCCCGCTGCCACCGCGCCGGCGAGCGGCCGCCAGGCCTCCGGCCGGTCGTCGAGCTCGGCGGCGTAACGCCGGCGGAACTCGCCCCACTTGTCGGGATCGTGGCCGAACCACTTCCGCAGTTCGGTGCTGGGGCCGACGGCGGGCAGCCACTCCACCCCGGCCAGGGCGTCGCGCCGGACGCCGCGCGGCCACAGCCGTTCGACGAGGAAGCTCTGCCCGTGCGGCGCCGGGCCGGCGTCGTAGACGCGAGCCAGCGAGATCAGTCCCACGACGCCCTCCGCCGCTCGAGAGGCGCGGCCGCCGGGGCATCCGCCCCCGCGACCTCCCGACGCCCGGCACGGACCCCCACGGTCGGGATCAGCGACCTCGGAGGCACGAGGACAGCCGGACAGTGCGCCCGCAGGACGACGGCGCCGCCCACGGAACCCGACGCTCCCGGCCGGAGCCCGCGAGTCCGGGCGCCGACGACGACGAGGGAGGCCCCTTCCGACGCTGCGACCAGTGCCCGCGCCGGGTCACCGCCTACCGCCTGAGCCTCCACCGGCACGTCGGCGAACTGGTCGCGCCCGTGCGCCAGCACCCGCTCGAGCAGGAGCCGGGCGTGGCCCGGCAGGTCCGACCCGGCGACGCGCACCGCCGTCAGACCGAGGCCACGTTGGGCCGCCGCACGGAAGGCGAAGGTCAGCGCCGCACGGCCCTGCCCGCTGTCCTCCACACCGACGACCACCCGAGGTGAGGCACCGGCCGACAGCCCGCGCAGCAGGTGGCCGACGACGACCACCGGACAGCTTGCCCGGCCGGCGACCCGGGTGCAGACCGGAGTGTGCAGCGGCCCGACCCGCCACTGGTCTCCAGCCGAAGGGCCGCCCAGGACGAGGAGCTGGGCTCCTCGGCTCCGGGCGGTGAGCAGCGCAACGGGAGGCCCGACGACCGACTGCGCGCGGATCTCCAGGTCCGAGGCGACCGCGCGCGCTCGGCGCACCGCGAGCTGGAGCGCATCCTCGGCGAGCGCGCGGTCGGACCAGCAGTCGCCCACCGGCACCAGCCCGGACAGGTCGAGCGCCCAGTGCGGGCGCAGCACGTGCACGATCAGCAGCGCGGCACCCCGGGCAGCGGCCTCGGCCGCGGCCCACTCGACGGGACGGCCATCGGAATTCCCGCCCACCGCGACGACCACGGGGCCGTCCTGCCCGTAGTTCGGCATGTCGTCATCTCCTGCGCGTACACGCCGGCCGCGGCGTTGACAGAAGTATCGTAACACGATAGAAAGGGGACGTGGCAAGGCCTGAGGTGGGCACCGTCCCGGCGCTCGACGGCGCCGCGGCGGGGGCGGTGACCCCGCTGAGCAAGGACGACTTCGAGGCCCTGGCGCGGTTCCGCTTCGGTATCCGTCGCTACCTGCGCTTCAGCGAGGAGACCGTGCGCAAGCACGGCGTCACCCCGCAGCAGTACCAGCTGATGCTCGCGTTGAAGGGGTTTCCCGGACGCGACTGGGCGGTCGTGCGAGAGATCGCCGAGCGACTGCAACTGCGCCACCACAGCGTCGTCGAACTGATCGACCGGGCGCAGGCTCAGGGGCTCGTCCGGCGGACGACGGATCCCGACGACGGCCGGGCGGTCCGCGTGGTCCTCACCGATCAGGGCGAACAACTCCTCGGTCAGCTCAGCGCGCTGCACCGCGACGAGCTGCGTCGGATGGACTCGGTCCTCGCCCTTCCCCACTGGCACGAAGAGGGCGTGGCGCAGCCCCCCGACCGGAGCGACCAGCGCGCCTGAGTCCCTAGGGAGACAGAGAGATGCGGCACCGGAGGCACGACCCCGGCCGGGTGCGGAGCCCGGACTGGACCTACAGCGAGACGGTCGATGTCGAGGAATGCGCGATCCAGGTCCACGGACGGGTGGACGGGCTCGGTGTCGATCTGCTCCGCGGGACCATCGAGGAGCTCAGCCGGAAAGGCGATCAGGACATCACCGTCACGATCCCGCACCCCGACGCCGTCGACGCGTTCGCCCGGCAGGTGCTCGCCGAGGTGGCCGCGCGGCTCGCCCAGCGTCACGTGCGTCTGACGATCCGGTGGTCGGACGCGGATCCGGCGGCGCCCTCCGAGCTGTCCGGCAGCGGCTGAGCGCCCCCGGGTGATGCCTCGGGTCAGCGCCGCCGGACGGCCGCGGCCAGCTCGGCCAGCATCGCCTCGGTCGTCGGGAGGTCGACGCAGGCATCGGTGACGCTCTTGCCGTACTCCAGCGACTCGGGATGCCCCTGGTCGAGGTCCTGCCGGCCGGCGACGAGATTGCTCTCGATCATGACGCCGCGGATGGCGCGCTCGCCCCGGCCGATCTGACCGGCCAGGTCGCGGACGACGTCGATCTGGCGCAGGTGGTTCTTCTGGCTGTTGCCGTGCGAGGCGTCGACCACGACCACCTCGGGCAGCCCGCGGTCACCGAGCAACCGCTTCGTCTCGGCGATGTGGGCGGCGGAGTAGTTGGGTCCGTTCCGGTCGCCGCGCAGGATCACGTGGCCGGTGTCGTTGCCGGTCGTCGACAGCTGGGCGCTGACCCCGTGCTGGTCGACCCCGAGGAACTCGTGCGGGGCGCGCGCCGTCCGCACGGCCTGGATGGCGGCCTCGATGCTCCCCTCCGGGGAGTTCTTGAACCCGATCACCGACGAGAAGCCGGACACCCGCTCGCGCGCGGTCTGATCGGTGACGTTCCGGGCGCCGACCCCGTTGTAGGTGACCAGCCCGTTGACGTACTGCGGAGTAAGGGCGTTCAGCGGCTCGGCCGCCACCGGGACGCCCAGGTCGGTGATGGCGCACATGAGCATCCGGGTGGCGACGAGCCCGACGCTGATCCGGCTGGAACCGTCGAGGAACGGGTCGTACGCGAACCCCTTCCAGTCGACCTCGGTCCGCGGCTTCTCGGTGTAGGTCCGCATCAGGATCTCGAGGTCGTCGCCGTGCCGCTCGCGCATCCGGGCGATGAAGCCGGCGTACTCCAGCGCGGCGGCCGGGTCGTGGATCGAGCAGGGGCCGGCGATGACGATCAGGCGGTCGCCGGCACCGGTCACGATGTCGGTGACGGCGCGGCGGCCGGCCCGCGTCGTCGCGGCGGACGCCTCCGACAACGGGACGACGGTCGCGACCGCCGCCGGCGTGACGACGACGCTCATGCCGGTGATCCGGACGTTCACCAGATCGCCCAGCTCGACGGCCGCCCCCGGGTCGACCCCGAGCGAGCGCTGCACGGCGGGCAGCAGGTCCGCGTGCGTCGCATCGATCTGCGCGTTGACCCGCGTCTGGACCTCGAGCAGGGCGTCGGCGATCCGGGCCGCGGTTTCCAGGATCGGGTCAGCCGGAATGGGTTGCTCCTGTGTCGTTCCACGGCGGTCGGCTGTCCGACCCGCCCGGCGACAGCCAACCACAGTGACGCACGCGACAGGCGGCGTGGGAGTGACGACGGCGGACCCCTGCACCACCTCGGGACGATGACCCCCACGAGCGCGCACGTCGCTCCACGGGGGAGCGACCTCGATGCCACCACTGATCGGTTCGACGAAAGAGGCCCCGATGACCTGTCCGCTCCGTCGTCCGACAGCCCTGCGTCCCGGATGAGCGTCGCCGCCGACCACCGCACCGTCAATCTCTGGCCGCTGAACGCTCCGCCGGTGAGCCGCGGGCCCGCGCGCTCTCACAGGGACCCGGCAGCCGACGCACTGGCGGCCATCACGTCCCGGTACCGGCGCGGCCGGGCCGGGATCATCGCCGGAAACGCGTCCCCGCCGGCTGCGCCCGCTCATCTCCCCACGATGCCGGTCGCCCTGCTCCCCCGGGCCGCTCTGCCGGCAGTCCCCCAGTCGCTCCCGGCCGCGCCCGCCCCCACGTTCTGGTCGCGACTCGTGCCCGCGCGGCGGCCCGCCCCACGGGGACGGCATTTCCCGAAGGGCTGAACGCGGCGGCGCGTCAGCCGCCGGGATCCCCCGTGCCGGCGGGTTCAGCAGCGCGGGATGACCGGGTTCTCGGGCCCGCCGTCCTCGCCCCAGCGCAGCCAGCTCCGCAGGGCCGGCGAGACCCGCTGGGCACTCGGGGAACTGGGAGCCGGGGACTCGCCCCGTGCCGCTCGGCGACCGGCGCCGGCCGAGGCGTTCCGGCCGTCCTCGGAGCGCGCGTGCGTCAGGTAGTGCTGCACGGGCGCGACGTCTGCGATCCGCCTCCGGGCGGCGACGTCGTGCCGCGCCTCCCACTCGCAGGCCAGCTTCTCCGCGACCGACATGGGCGGCGGATCGGCAGGAGCCCGCCGAGGACGCTCCCCTGGCGTGCGCGGTTCCTGTGCCGGTGTGGGCCCTGGAGCTGACATGGGCCTGGTCTCCCTCCGGGAGTGGTACGGGACGTCGTCCCCCGCGGCCCGATCGTCCCCCCAGTGGACCGGCCCGCGCCAGCCCTCCGGCCGCCTTCCCAGGGCATTGGCAGCAAGCTCCCAGATGCGGCGACGTCGACCTGTCCGCCGGTGGCGAACCGGGCTTGCCCCCGTGGTTCCTCGGGGCGAGTCTGCGCAGATGCCGCAGCAGCTCGACGTCACGGTCGACGGCGTCACGCTCGGCGTGCGGACCTGGCCCACCGGCGAGGCGGCCCGGCGACCGGTGGTGCTCCTGCCCGCGACGGGTGACACGGCCGCGGACTGGGACGTCGTCGCATCCCGTCTGCAGTCGTCGAGGACCGTCTACGCGGTCGACCTCCGGGGGCACGGTTCCAGCGACTGGCCGGGCCGGTATTCGATCCAGGCGATGGCGGACGACGTGACCGGTGTGCTCGGGCAACTCGGCGGCGGGCCGGTCGACCTGGTCGGCCACTCGCTGGGCGGCCTCGTGGCCTGCGCGGTCGCGTCGGCGAATCCGGAGCTGGTGCGCCGTCTCGTGCTGGAGGACGTCGGGGTCCCGCACGCCCGCACCGCCGCGCCGCCGTCGCGGCCGCCGGGCGACCTGCCCTTCGACTGGCGGGTGGTCGAGCAGGTGCGACCGGAGATCGACACTCCCGACCCGCGATGGAGTGCGGTCGCGGCTGCGATCTCCGCTCCCACCCTCGTGATCGCCGGAGGCGCGAGCAGTCCGGTGCCGCAGGAACACGTCGCCGAGCTGGTCGGCCTCCTGCGCGATGGTCGGATCGTTCCCGTCGACGCCGGCCATCTGGTGCACGAGAGCCGGCCGGACGAGTTCACCCATCACCTGCTGACGTTCCTGGACGCGTGATGACGCCCGCGTCGGCCGTGGCGGAGCGGAGGCCGAAGCCGAACCGGAAGAGCGGGACCGCGGCGTCCGGGCACTCCCCTGCCCCATGCCTACGCCTGAGGCGGCTCCGGGAGTCCTTCCGCCAGCAGCTCCGCCGAGTGCATCGCCGTTCGTCCGCCGGAGTTCCCCTGCTCGATCTGGGTGCGGCAGCTGAACCCGTCGGCCAGGACGACGACGCCGTCGTCCGCCGCTCGGATCTCCGGCAGCAGAACCCGCTCGGCGCAGGCCATGGAGACGTCGTAGTGCCCGGCCTCGAACCCGAAGTTGCCGGCCAGCCCGCAGCATCCCGAGTCGAGCACCCGCAGGTCGACGTCGGCTCGCGCCAGCAGCTCGCGGTCGTCGTCGATGCCCATCACGGCGTGCTGGTGGCAGTGGGTCTGCATCACGGCCCGCCGTCCGGACCGGGGCGGCTCCCAGCCAGGCGTGTGCTCCACCAGGAGCTCGGCGAGGGTCACGGTCTGGCCGCGGAGCCGCTCGACGTCCGGGTCACCGGGAAAGAGCTCGGCGGCGTCGGACCGGAAGACGGCGGTGCAGGACGGCTCCAGACCGAGCACCCGGGTGCCGGCGCGCAACTTGGGTGCCAGCACCCGCACGGTGCGGCGCAGCATCCGCTCGGCGATGCCGAGTTGGCCGGTCGAGATCCAGGTGAGACCGCAGCAGACCGCCGTCCGCGGGACGACCGGCCGCCAGCCGGCGTCCTCGAGCAGGCGGACCGCCGCCGCGCCGATGTGCGGCGCGAAGGAGTTGGTGAACGTGTCCGGCCACAGCACCACCTCGCCCCGCCGTCCGCTGCCCCGCGGGCCGCGGGCGGCGTACCAGGAGACGAAGTCCTGCGCGGCGAAGCGGGGAATCGTGCGCTGGGGCGCGATCCCACCGGCTGCCTTGGCGACCCGGGCAAGGCCGGGTGCGGAGGTGAGCGCGTTGACGACGCCCGGCGCACGTCGCCCGGCGCGGGCCAGCACGGGCAGCCAGCCCATCGAGTAATGGGCCCGCGGCCTCAGCCGGCCGGCGTAGTGGTGGGACAGGAACTCGGCCTTGTAGGTCGCCATGTCGACGCCCACGGGACAGTCGGACTTGCAGCCCTTGCACGCGAGGCAGAGATCGAGGGCGTCCCGGACGGCGGTGGAGCGCCAGCCGTCGCTGATCGGCGAGTCGGGATGCCCCTCGAGCATCTCGAACAGCAGCCGCGCGCGGCCCCGGGTGGAGTGCCCCTCCTCGCGGGTCACCATGTAGGACGGGCACATCACCCCGCCCTCGGACCGGCGGCACTGCCCGACGCCGACGCAGCGCTGCACGGCCCGGTCGAAGCGGCCGTCGTCGTCCGGATAGCCGAAGCGGGTGCGTACCCGGCGCGGTTCGTAGTCGGCACCGAGCAGCAGGTCGTCGTCCAGCGGTAGGGCGTCCACGACCTTGCCGGGGTTCATGCGGTTGCCGGGGTCGAGGATCGCCTTGAACTCGCCGAAGGCGTGCACGAGGTCGTCGCCGAACATCCGGGGCAGCAACTCCCCGCGGGCCTGGCCGTCGCCGTGCTCTCCGGACAGCGAGCCGCCATGCCGCACGACGAGGTCCGCCGCACGTTCCATGAACCGCCGGAAGTCGGCGACGCCGCGCGCGGTGAGCAGGTCGAACGGGATGCGCGCGTGCACGCAGCCCTGCCCGAAGTGGCCGTACACGGACGTCGAGCCGTAGCCGAACTCGTCGAAGAGCCGCTTCAGGTCGTGCAGGTAGTCCCCGAGCCGCGCGGGGTCGACCGCCGAGTCCTCCCATCCGGGCCAGCCGTCCGGCCGGCCGGGCGCACGCGCCGCCGCGGCGAGAGCCGCCTCTCGTACCTCCCACAGCTGCCGCTGCTGCTCCTCGTCGCAGAGAACGGTCACGGTCGGTGCCTCGGTGCGATGCCGGACGCCGTCGGCGAACCGCTCGGCCCGGGCCCGCGCCTCGCCGGCCTCCGCGCCGCCGAACTGCACCAGGAGCCACCCGCGGGGACCGGCGGGCAGCAGCTCCAGAGCCTCGGGGTGCTTGTGGCCGGCGCGCACCGCGTCGACCATCTCGGTGTCGAATCCCTCGAGGGCGATCGGCTGCTCCGGCACGATCGTCGGCACGTCGCGCGCCGCGGCCACGACGTCCGGGTAGCCGAGCAGCACCAGGGCGCGCGCCGGAACGACCGGAACCAGGCGCAGCGTCGCGGCAAGGACGACGACGCACGTCCCCTCCGAGCCGACGAGTGCGCCCGCGAGGTCGAACCCGTGCTCGGGCAGCAGCGAGTCGAGGTTGTAGCCGGAGACCCGCCGCGGGATCTCCGGGTACCGGCGGCGGACCTCCTCGCCGTACCGATCGCGCAATGCCCTCAGTTGCCGGTACACCTCCGCCGGCCGTCCGCCTGCCCGCACGAGCGCCGCGTACTCGGCGTCGGCGGTCGGCCCCACCTGCATCCGCGTGCCGTCGTAGAGCAGCACGTCGAGCCCCACGACGTTGTCGACGGTCTTGCCGGTGCGCTGCGCGGTCGCACCACACGAGTTGTTGCCGATCATCCCGCCCAGCGTGCAGCGGCTGTGCGTCGCCGGCTCCGGCCCGAACTCCAGCCCGTACGGCGCCAGTTGACCGTTGAGGTCGTCGAGCACGATGCCGGGCTCGACGACGCAGGTGCGCGCCTCGGGGTCGACCGAGATCAGCCGGTTGCAGTACTTGGAGAAGTCGAGGACGACGGCAGCGTTGGTGCACTCCCCCGCGAGGCTGGTGCCACCGCCGCGGCTGAGCAGCGGCGCCCCGTGCTCGCGGCAGACGCCCACCGCCTCGACCGCGGCCGCGATGCTGCGCGGGACGACGACCCCGATGGGCGTCTGGCGATAGTTGGAGGCGTCCGTCGAGTACGCCGCCCGGGAACCGGCGTCGAAGCGCACCTCGCCGTCGACCCGGGCCCGGAGCGCGCGTTCCAGCGCTCCCCCGTCGACCGATCGACCCGCTGCCCCGGAGCGGACGACGGGCGAGGGAAGCAGGATGCGCGCCATGAGTAATAGTTGCTCTATGCCAACGGTCGGGCAAGCGGTCGACCCAGGAGGACACGAGGAGTAAGCCGTGAAGTGGACGCTCGTGGAACACGGGAACGCGCGCACCTACGTGCTCGTCGGAGAACCCGGCGACGACGCGGTCGCCGTCCTGCAGGAATTCGCCGGCGAGCAGGGCCTGACGGCTGCCTCGCTCACCGGGGTCGGCGCCTTCTCGCGGGCGACCGTCGGCTGGTTCGACCGCGAGCAGACGGAGTACCGCCCGATCCACGTCGACGAGCAGTGCGAACTGCTCTCCCTCGTCGGCGACATCGCCCTGAGTTCGGACGGGCCCGCGGTTCACGTGCATGCGGTGCTCGGCCTGCCGGACGGCTCCGTCCGTGGTGGTCATCTGCTTGCCGGCCAGGTGTGGCCGACCCTGGAGGTCGTGGCCCACGAAACTCCCGCCACGCTGCGGAAGACCAGCCGGCCCGACCTGGGGCTGGCCCTGATCGACCTCGACCGGACGACCTGAGCCACACCAGGCCCTCTCGCGAGCCCGTCGCACCGGCGGTGATCAGGCCGATCCGGTCCAGCTGTACAGATGCTCCGGACGACCGGCGCTGCCGTAGCGCGGGTGGTACTCCACGTTGCCCGAATCGGACAGGAACTTGAGGTAGCGCCGGGCGACGCTCTCGCTGAAGCCTGCGCGGGTCGCCAGCTCTCCGGCGGTCAGCCGCTCCTCGGCCGCCCGGAAGATGTCGACGACGACCTTGAGCGTGGCCGCCGAGATCCCCTTGGGCAGCAGGTCGTCGCTGCCGCTGCGGAGGAGGGCGAAGATCCGGTCGACCTCCCGCTGGCCGGGTGCCTGCGCCACGGCCAGCCGGTTGCGCGCGGCGGCGTAGTTCTCCAGCCGTTCCCGGAAGGCCCGGAAACCGAACGGCTTCACGATGTAGTGCACGACGCCGAGGGTCATGGCGCCGCGGAGGACGTCGACGTTCTTGGCCGACGTGATGGCGATGACGTCGATCGGCGGACGGCCGGCGGCGCGCAGCGCCCGGAGGACCTCGAGGCCGGGAAGGTCCGGCAGATACATGTCCAGCAGCACGAGGTCGGGCCGCAGCGTGTCTGCGAGCTGCACGGCCTCGGCCCCGCTCGTGGTCGTCGCAACCGCGGTGAACTCGGGCAGCCGGTCGACGTACTCCCGGTGGATGCTGACGGCGGTCGGGTCGTCGTCGACGATCAGGGTGCGGATCACGGCACCGGCACCTCGAGCGGACGGGCTACGCCGGGAACGGGCAGCGTGACCGTGAAGACGGCGCCGTCTGCGTTCTCCACCGCGATGCGTCCCCGTCGCCGGCGCACCTCCTGGCTGACGAGGGCGAGGCCGAGGCCGCGGCGGTAGCCCGGCTGGCGCGCCGCCTTGGTGGTGAATCCGTCGGTGAAGATCTCCCCGGCGATCGCCGGGTCGACACCGCTGCCGGAGTCGTGGACACGGATGACCAGACACCCGCCCTCGAGATCGAACGAGACCTGGACGCGTCCGCCGGCCACGCCCTGCGAGGCCGAGTCGATCGCGTTGTCGATGAGGTTCCCGAGGATGGTCACGAGCCCCTGGGACTCCTTCTCGGGCAGCTCCGGAAGATCGGTCAGGCACGACACGGAGAGCTGCACCCCGCGCTCGCTGGCGGTCGCCGCCTTTCCCAGGAGGAGCGCGGACACGACCGGGTCGCCGATCGAGCCGACGACGGACGACGCGAGCTCCTGGTGGAGGTCGGACTGGGTGTTGATGTAGGACATCGCCTGCTCGTACTTGCCCAGCTCGACGAGCCCCCCGATCACGTGCAGCCGGTGGCCGAACTCGTGCTCCTGAGCGCGCAGCGCGTCGGCGAGTCCGCGGACGTCCTGCAGCTCCCGGGCGAGGGTGTCGAGCTCGGTGCGGTCGCGCAACGTGATGACGGCGCCGATGGCCCGCCCGCGGAGCTCGACGGGCATGCGGTTGACCACGAGCACGCGATCGCGCAGGACGACGACCTCGTCCAGGCCCTCCGTCTGGCCGGTGAGCACCTCCTGGACGCGGCCCTCGGGCAGCAGGTCCGACAGCCGCTGGCCGATCGTGTCCCCGTCGACGCGCAGCAGGCGCTGGGCCTCGTCGTTGATCATCGTGATGCGGTCGGCGGTGTCCACGGTGACCGCGCCCTCGCGGACGCCGTGCAGCATGGCCTCCCGCTGCTCGAGCAGCCCGGCGATCTCACCCGGCTCGAGCCCGAAGGTCTGCCGCTTGACCCGCCGTGACAGCAGCACCGCACCCGTCACCCCGAGACCCAGCCCGAGGATCGCGGGCAGGAGATAGATCAGCAGGTGCGCGCGCAGTGTCTCGCTGATCTTCTGCTCGGAGATCCCGACGGACACCAGCCCGATGACCTTGCCACCCGCATCCCGGATGGGCGTCTTCGCCCGCATGGAGGGCCCGAGCGAGCCGTTCTGGATCCCCACGAACGTCTTCCCGGAGAGCACTGCCTGCGGATTCTCACCGGGGTCGTCGAGCAGCGACGTGCCGATCATCTGCGGGTTCGGGTGCGAGAAGCGGATGCCCCGGTCGTCGGCCACCACGATGAAGGCGGCTCCGGCCGCCCGGCGGAAGTGCTCGGCGATCGGATCGATGATCGCCGGCGGCTCGGGTGTGGAGAACGCCTCGACGACGTCGGCGTCCGTGGCCACGACGCGCGCCACGGCGAGGGCCCGCTCGCCGGCGTGCTCGTCGAGCTCGCTGCGTGCCTGCAGGAACGACACCACGGCGCCGATCCCGACCGTCATCAGGATGAGCCCGAGCACCAGCACGGTGATCTGGGTCGACAGCCGGCGCGGCAGCCGGACCCGCGGGATGGACACACACGCAGGGTAACCCCGGTCACAGCGCGCCCGTGTGCACTTTATGCACAGAAATGAGCGCAAACCGCGCAATGCTCCTTGCAGTGGAAAATCGACAATCCCTATGGGCGTGGTCACAGTTACTCCCACGTAGTCGATGCACCCCACAGGAATGGCATCACGGCATCGGGACGCCGATCCGTCCGCTCCCCCAAGAAGCGCAGACATCTCTCCCTGGAAGACAAAGGGGCTCCGTTCATGACAAGGACACATCCGCACCGCCGTCCGGACGGTCGTGATCCGGCCGACCAGCCGGCGGGCATTCAGATCGTCGGTCTCACAAAGCGTTACCTGACGCCGAAAGGCGAGGCGTTCACGGCCATCAAGGACGTGACGCTGACCGTCGAACCGGGCCAGTTCTGCTCGATCGTGGGCCCGACCGGCTGCGGCAAATCGACCACGCTCGCGCAGGTCTCCGGCCTCGAGAAGCCGAGCGCGGGGTCGGTCAAGGTCGGCGACCGGTTGGTCGACGGCATCACCGACGGCGTCAGCTACATGTTCCAGGCCGACGCGCTCTTCCCGTGGAAGAGCGTGCTCAACAACGTGATGATGGGCCCGGTCCTGCTCGGTACGCCGAAGCGCGACGCCGCCGCACTCGCCACGGACTGGATCCGACGGGTCGGGCTGGCGGGCTTCGAGGATCGCTATCCGCACCAACTGTCCGGCGGAATGCGCAAGCGCGTCGCGATGGCGGCCGCGCTCATCAACAACCCGCGGATCCTGCTGATGGACGAGCCGTTCGGCGCGCTCGACGCCCAGACCAAGGTGATCATGCAGAACGAGCTGCTCAAGCTCTGGGAGGAACTTCGGCCCTCGGTCCTGTTCATCACCCACGACCTCGACGAGGCCGTCGCGCTGTCGGACCGGGTGGTCATCATGACCAGCAGCCCGGGAGCGGTCAAAGACGTGTTCGACGTCGACCTGCCGCGGCCGCGCGGGAACGTCCAGGAGATCCGCCACGAGCAGCGGTTCCTCGACCTCCAGGGCCGGATCTGGGAATCCCTGAAGGACGAGGTCACCCGCGCCTACGCCCGCTCGGCCGGTGCAGCGGCATGACCGCCGTCATCGGCGGCCCCGGAGTTGCGGCGGCCGTGCAGCCGTCCGACGTCCAGGTGGCGGGCAAGCGCAAGCACCGACGGTCCGTGACGGCCGTCTGGATCGGGCGTGTCGCCCTGGCGGTCATCGTGATCGGCGGGTGGCAGTGGTTCACCACCGCCGGCTGGGTGGATCCGTTCTTCTTCGGTCAGCCGTCGGAGATCTGGCACAGCCTGGTCAAGCTGTTCACCCAGGGCACGGCCTTCGGCACCATCTGGGAGAACCTCTGGGTCACCGCCAAGGAGGCGTTCGGCGGCTTCCTGCTCGGCACACTGGCCGGCGTCGTCATCGGCATCGTGCTGGGCTCGAACCGGTACCTGTCGTCGGTCGTCGGGCCCTACATCCGGATCGTCAACTCGATCCCCCGGATCATCCTCGGCTCGATCTTCATCGTGGCGTTCGGCCTCGGCACCTTCCCGAAGATCCTGCTCGCCGCCGTCCTCGTGTTCTTCATCGTGTTCTTCAACGCGTTCCAGGGCGTCCGCGAGGTCGACCAGAACCTCATCGCGAACGTCCGGGTGCTCGGCGCCTCACCCGTCCAGGTCGCCCGCCACGTGACCATTCCCTCGGCCATGACGTGGATCATCGCCAGCCTGCACACGGCATTCGGTTTCGCCATCGTCGGCGCCCTCGTGGCCGAGGTCCTCGGCGCACAAAAGGGAATCGGTCTGATCATCAGCCAGGCCCAGGGCACGTTCGACCCGAACACCGTCTTCGCCTGCATGGTGATCATCGCCATCGTCACCCTGGGCGCCGAATTCTTCATCAGCCTGCTCGAGCACCGGCTTCTCAAGTGGCGGCCGCCGAGTCGCTCCGAGGCCCCCGCCATCTGATGGAGGCGCAGATCTGCTGACCATTCTTCGAGCACTGCTCGGTGCATCCCGATCATTTCTGGAAAGGAAAACCGGAACAATGAACAAGCGGACGATCATCAGCGCTGCTGCCGCGGGAGCCATGGCGCTCACCCTCACGGCCTGCGGCGGCAGCTCGGGCACGTCGAACTCGGCCAGCAGCAGCGGCGCCGCGACGACGCCCACCGTCAAGATCATGGTCGGCGGCATCGACAAGCAGATCTACCTGCCCTACCAGCTCGCCCAGAGCCTGGGCTCCTACAAGAAGTACGGCGTCAACGTCGAGCTCTCCACCGAGCAGAACGGCGGGGTCGGCGCCGAGGACGCCATGGCGTCGGGTCAGGTCGACTTCGCCGGCGCCTGGTACATCCACACGGTCGACTTCCAGTCGAAGGGCAAGGACGTCATCAACGTCGTCCAGCTCTCCGGTGCGCCCGGCGAGCGCATCATGTGCGCCACCGGGAGCGGGGTCCATTCGCCGGCCGACTTCAAGGGCAAGACGATGGGCGTGACCGACCTCGGCTCGGGCACCGACGAGCTGACCCAGTTCCTCGCGACCAAGGCCGGTCTCCAGAAGAGCGACTACCACACCCTCGCCGTCGGCGCCGGCGCCACGGCGATCGCGGCCCTCCAGCGGCACTCGGCCGACTGCGTCATGACCACACAGCCGACCGTCGGCTCGCTCGAGGCGCAGAAGATCGCCTACTCGGCCGTCGACCTCGCCACGGCGGACGGCGCCAAGCGGGTGCTCGGCGGCGACTGGCCGGCGGCCGGTCTGCTCGGGCGCGCCGACTGGGTCAAGTCCCACAAGGACGCGACCCAGAAGGTGGTCGACGCGCTCGTGGCGACGATGCAGTGGATCCACAGCCACACCGCCGCAGACATCGCGAACAAGCTCCCGGCCGACTTCGTGCAGAACGCCACGATCACGAAGGACCAGTACATCGCCGGCCTCGACGCCGACAAGGCCCAGTTCCTGCCCGACGGGATCATGCCGGCGGGCGGCCCGAAGGTCATCTTCGCGATGGAGAAGGCCAACGGCGTCGACACGTCGAAGGTGAAGATCGCCGACACGTTCACGAACGAGTACGCCCAGGCGGCGAACAAGCTCGAGGGCACCAAGGTGACGTCGAGTGCCGCAGGGAGCGACGGCTGATCCGAGCCCTCGGCACAACCGCGTCCCGAGCGGCGGGCCTGCGCGAGATGCGCGGGCCCGCCGTTGCCCGTTGTCGCACCCATGGCGGCGGACGGCCTCGGCGATCAGCCGGCCAGGCCTGGTCCACGCTCGTCACATGCGGCGCCGGCCGTCGCGTCACTCACGGCGTTACCGTGCGGACGTGGCGGCCAGCGGTACACCGACGTCGGGGCCGACAGTGTCCCCGCGCCGGCGGCGCAGGCTGCGACGGACGATTGTCTCCCTCTCCGTCCCGGTACTGCTCGCCGTCGCCCTGCTCGGAGGAGCCGGCTGGTACTACGCCGGGCAGATCGACTCCCAGGCCCTGGCCGTCGCCCCGCCGCCGGCCACCCCGCACCGGAACGTGACGGTCAGCGCCGTGACCGACGGGCGAGTCACCCTGCACCACACCGGCGACGAGGACGCGCACGCATTCGACACCTCCGACGTCTACGGCCTGAGGTGGTTCGGCGGCGCTGGGGTCCTCACCGGCACACCGCAGCCGGGCCCGAACGGAACGAGCACTCGGGCCCTTGAGGTGGTGAGCGGCACTGCACCGTCACCGGGGACGGCGGCCAGCACCTCGCGGGACGTGTGGACCGACCCAGCCGCCGCGGCCGGCGTCCCGTTCGAGAACGTCCGATACCCGTGCGCCGGGGGCAGTTGCCCGGCCTGGTTCGTGCCCGGTCGGTCGCCGACGTGGATGGTCATGGTGCACGGCAAGGGGGCCACCCGCGAGGAGCCGCTGCGGGCGATGGTCCCGGCGGCCCGCGCGGGGCTTCCCGTGCTCGACATCAGCTACCGCAACGACACCGGCGCCCCCCGCGACCCGTCCGGGCGCTACGGCTACGGCACGACCGAATGGCGGGACCTCGAGCAGGCTGTGCGCTGGACCGGCGAGCACGGCGCGCAGCACGTGGTGCTGTTCGGCTCGTCGATGGGCGGCTCGATCGTGGCCGCGTTCCTCGAGCACTCCCGGACGGCGGGGCTGGTGAATGGCGTCGTCCTCGATGCGCCGGCTCTGTCCCTCCGCGCAGCGGTCGACCTGGGCGCCGAGGAACAACCACTGCCGCTGGGGTTGCCGATCCCCGGAGTGCTCACCTCGACGGCCGAGTGGATCGCGGGGTGGCACTTCGACGTCAACTGGTCCGCGACCGACTACCTCCCGGGCACCTGGCTGCGGGTGCCGGCGCTGGTGTTCCACGGCACGGCCGATCGCACGGTTCCGATCGGCACCAGTGACGCCCTCCGCGCGGCCCGCCCGCACATGGTCGAGGAAGTCCGGGTGCCCGGGGCCGACCACGTGGAGTCGTGGAACGCCGACCCGTCCACCTACCAGGCCCGAGAAGCGGCGTTCCTCGGCTGTGTCACCCGCTCCACCGCGTCGGCCTGCGCCGGCTGACCGGTCGCCTCGCGCCGTCCCTGGGGCGTCAACGGTCCGCCGCCACCCCAGCGGCGGGAGCAGGCGGGGCGTGCTCCGGCAGCATCCCCATCCCGACCGCCCAGGCGGGCAGCCCCTGAAGCACGGGGTACCGGTCCAGCAGCCGCAAGACCCGCGGTGTGCCGACCGGGCGGTCGCCGGTCAAGATCCGGCTGAGAACCCGCGTCTGGATTAGCCGCTGCACCAACTGGGTGACGACGGTGGGCAGGAGCCGGCGTCGTCGCACTCGAGCGAGGATCCGAGGCGGCACCATGCCCTCGCCCAGGGGGCCGGCGAGGAGGCGCGCCGCCGCTGCGGCGTCCTGCACCGCCAGGTTGATGCCGACGCCGCCGATCGGCGACATGGCATGAGCGGCGTCCCCGATCAGCAGCAGCCCTGGCAGGTGCCACCGCGTCAGCCGGTCCACCCGCACGCTGAGGACACGGACGTCGTCCCAGCCGCGGAGCGCCTCCGGCTCGATGCCCTCGGGGAGGAGGCGCGCCAGATCGCTGCGGAACGCGGGGAAACCGGCGGCCTGCAGGGCGGCGAAGCCGTCCTTCGGCACCAGGTAGGCGCACTGCCAGTAGTTCCCTCTGTCGATCCGGACCAGCATGCGCCCCCGAGTGATGCGACCGGCACCCCCGAACGTCGAGACCGATGCCGCGCCGGCTTTGGGCAGCCGGAACCACAGCACGTCCATCGGTGCCCCGAACGCACGCAATCGCAGACCCGTCTCCCCGCGGAGCGTGGAGTCGCGCCCGTCGGCCGCCACGGTCAGCAGTGCGCGAACGTCCTGCTCACCGCCGCCGGGAGTCCGCCAGCGAACCCCGGACACCCGACCGTTCTCGCGTAGCAGTTCGACGGCCTCCGCGTTCATCCGCACCTCGAATTCCGGGTAGCGCCGCGCCCGGTCTGCCAGGAAGTCGAGGAGGTCCCACTGGGGCACGAGCGCGAGGAAGGGAAACCTGCCGGGCAGCCGGCCGAAGTCCGCCAGCACGTAGGTGCCGTCGTCGGTGGTCACGCCCAGCTTCCTCACCTGTTGATGAGGAAGCCCGAGGAACTCCTCGGCCAGTCCCAGCTCGTCGAGCAGCCGAAGCGTCGAGGGATGGACGGTGTCCCCTCGGAAGTCGCGCAGGAAGTCTCCGTGCTTCTCCAGGACCACCACGCTTCTGCCCTGGCGGGCGAGCAGCAACCCGAGCATCATCCCCGCCGGCCCGCCACCAGCGATGCAGCAGTCCACCTCGGCCACAGGAACCTCCCGGAGAGGACGGAGTCCACAGTGGACGCCCTCCCGTCCCGCGCGCAACCGAGTCCCAGGCGGGACGGAGGTGGGCGCCGGGGAAGTGGCTACAAGGGGTCGAGCAAGCGGTGCAGGAACTGCCGGGTGCGGGGCTCGCGGGGCTCGACGAGCACCTCCCCCGGCGGGCCCTGCTCCACCACCGCGCCGCCGTCGAGGAAGAGGACCTGGTCGGCCACCTGCCGTGCGAACCGCATCTCGTGGGTCACCACGACCATCGTCCAGCCCTCGGCGGCCAGCGACTGCATCACCTGCAGCACCTCGCCGACCAACTCGGGGTCCAGTGCACTGGTCGGCTCGTCGAACAACACCACCTGCGGCCGCGTGGCCAGTGCGCGGGCGATGCCAACGCGCTGCTGCTGCCCACCCGAAAGCTGCACCGGGTAGGCGTCCGCCTTGTCCGTCAGACCCACGCGGGCCAGCAGTGCCCGGGCCTCCTCCTCTGCCTCCGCGCGCGGCCGCCCCTGCGCGAACACCGGCCCCGACGTCACGTTGTCCAACACCGTGAAGTGCGGGAACAAGTTGTGAGCCTGGAAGACCATGCCGCTCTGGCCGCGCAGCCGGGACACCGCGCGAGCGTCGGGCCGGGTCGCCCAGTCGAGCGCGACGTCGCCGATCCGCACCGTCCCGGTCTCTGGCATCTCCAGGCCGTTGAGGCTGCGCAGCACCGTCGTCTTGCCGGAGCCGGAGGGCCCGATGAGACAGGTGACCGACCCCGAGGGCACCACCACGTCGACACCACGCAGCACCCGGTTGGTGCCGAAGGTCTTGACCAGCCCGCGGGCCTCGAGCAGCGGAGCGCTCATACGGCCACGTGCCGTGACAGCCGTGTCTCCAGCCGGGTCTGACCGAACGACAGAACCAGGCACACCACCCAGTAATAGACGGCGGCGACGCCGTAGAGCGTGAAGAACTGGAAGGTGGGCGCAGCGATCTCCTGCGCCTTGCGCAGCAACTCCGTGACCAGGATCGTCGACACGAGCGATGTGTCCTTGACCAGCGAGATGAGCGTGTTGCTCAGCGGCGGCACGGCGATCCGGGCGGCCTGGGGCAGCACCACCCGGCGCAGAGTCGTCGTCCGGCTCATGCCGACGGTCATCGCCGCCTCCCACTGCCCGCGGGGCACCGCGATGATCGCCCCCCGCACCGCCTCGGAGGCGTAGCCCCCGACGTTGAGGGACAAGGCGATGATCGCGCTGGGCCACGGGCTGAGAGTGATCCCGAGCGAGGGCAGCCCGAAGAAGACGATGAACAGCTGGAGCAGCAACGGCGTGCCACGGATGATCGAAACGTAGGCCCTGGCCACCGCCGACACCGGGCGCCGATGCGAGAGCCGCATCAGCGCCAGCAGGACCGCCAGCGCGAGACCGAGCACGAAGCTCACCGCCGTCAGCGGCAGCGTTCCACGCACCAGCCCGTCGAACAGCGGGGCGAGGCTGCTGCGGACCAGGCCCCAGTCGATCGCGTTCACTCCCCGCTGACGTCCTCGCCGAAGTACTTCTTCGAAAGGCGGGCGAGCGTTCCGTCGGCGCGGAGGTCCTTCAGCGCGCCGTCGACCTGCTTCTGCAGGTCGGTCTCGTTCTTGCGGAACACCAGGGCCTGCTTGCTCGGCTGGTCGATCGTGGCAGCGATCTTCACGCTCTTGTCGCCGGTGGTCTTCGTGTACTCGAGAAGAGCCAGGCTGTCGTTGATGGTGACGTCGACGCGCTTCTGCTTCAGGAGAGTGATCGCCTGGGTGAAGCCCTCGACGGGCTCGACCTGCGCGCCGGCCTTGGTGGCCACCTCGGCGAACGAGCTGGTGGTCGACTGCGCGCTGCGCTTGCCCTTGACGTCCGACAGCGAGTGGACGCTGTCGTCGTCGGCGCGCGTCACCACGACGCCGCTCGACACGGTGTACGGCACGGAGAACAGGTACTTCGCCTGACGCTCGGGGTTGATCGTGACCTGGTTGGCGATGACGTCGTACCGGTTGGACTCGAGGCCGGCGAAGATCGAGTCGAACTGCGTCTCGCTGAACTCGACCTTCTTGCCGAGCTTCGCGCCGACGGCCTTGGCCACCTCGACGTCGTAGCCGGTCAACTCGTTGGAGCCCGGGGCGTGGAAGGAAAAGGGCGCGTACGTGCCCTCGGTGGCGACGGTCAGCACGCCGTTCGAGCTGCTCGAGCTGCCGCTTCCAGCGTTGGAGCCCCCACCGCAGGCCGTCAGCAGGAGGGCTGCGGCGAGGGCAATGGACACGGACAGACGGGTGCGCACAGAGGGCTCCGGATTCATCGGGTCACGGGTGACGACGTCTGGCAGACGGGGTGTTGCCGCCAGGGAGAACCGCCCCCACGCGCAAGCATTCCGCCGCGTGTCAAGTCGCACAACATGATCAACCGGAGCCGGCGAGTCCGGCCCCGGAAGGCCGATGGCCAGCCGCTCCAACATGCATGCCGTGCAGATCAGCCGCTTCGGCGGCCCCGAGGTCCTCGACGTCGTCGAGCTGCCCGACCCCACGCCAGGGCCCGGTCAGCAGCTCTACGAGGTGAGCTCCGCAGGAGTCAACTTCGCCGACACCCACCACTCCCTGTCGTGAGACATCTGTCTGCCCCGCGGAGGCGTTGAGGCGGTTCTGCGGCTGAACGTGGGGATGCAAGTCGCCCCTCGGACACCAAGTCGAACCGTGGGGTCTACCCGGACACGGGCTCCAGGTCGTCGGGGAAGATCATCGACACCCCACCGGCGATCGGAGCGCCGGTCAGGCGTCCCGCCTGGCGCGCATCCGCCAGGGCCTGCCGTCGGGGTCGTAGGCCAGGTTGTAGACGGGGGTGATCAGCCACCGCGCCCATGCCGGACCGTCGTGCCGTCGATGGTTGCGCAGGCGGCCCGGCGGGCGGGGTCCCTGGCGGCCGCCGGCGTGCCACGCGTCCAGTCGATCGGCGGACCCGCGCATAGTGGCCACGGTGTCCTCGAGGTGGAGCAGGCCCGCATCGTCACCGTCGTCCCTGTCGAGGTGCTCCCCAATGAGGTCCAGCCGGAGTCCACGGGCGAACGACCGCGCGTCGTCCCCCAGGCCGCCGGGGTCGATCGGCTCCCGACCGTCGCGCTGCTCGTCGAGTACGGCCGCTGTCAGCTCCGAGTCGTGCGTCCAGGACCTGCGGTTGAGGTTCGCGCTGCCCACGGCCGCCCATACGTCGTCGACGACTGTGACCTTGGCGTGCACGTACACCGGGCGACCGGCCTCGTTCTCGACATCGAACAATTGCACCCGTTCACCGCCGGCGGCCACCACCGTCCGCCACGCGGAGTTCCGCCCGAGCAGCGAGGCCGGCGCGTCGAAGCGGCCTTCGCCGTCGATGTACCGGGGGACGACGGCGATCAGGTGCAGTGCCGGCGAGCGTCGGAGGGCGGCGGCGAAGATGCGAGCGACGTCGGTCGACCACAGGTACTGGTCCTCGACGTAGACCAGCCGGCGCGCCCTGGCCACCGCCTTGGCGTAGCCGCGGGCCACGCTGCGCTCGCCGTCCGGCGCGAACGGATAGGGCAGCCGACGCCGCGGGTAGGTCCGCAGCAGCTGGACGGTGCAGCTTCCTGCCGGTCGCGGCCGCGGCTCGGACGGTGGAAGAGGGCGGACCGGTCGCGCGGCACCGCGCAGGCGGTCGGGGATGGTCTGCCACGGCCAGCGAGTCGGGGCGGCCTGATCGGCCCATCGCTGGACGAACACGGTTGCGACGTCGGACACCGCCGGACCGGTGATCCGCAACTGGACGTCGTGCCAGGCCGGGGTGGGCCCGTAGGCATCGTTGAACGACTGCACCTGCGGGTCACCGGTGTGCGCGGGACCGTCGCGCCGGGTCCGGGCGGTGTCGATGCCCCCCACGAAGGCGACGTCGCCGGCCGTGCCCCTGATGACGACGAACTTCTGGTGGTGGCACCCCAGCGGCCGCACCCGCTGGTCGAGCACGACCTGACCGCCCGCCGCGGTCAGCACGCGGGCCAGGTCCTGGTGCTGCCCCAGCGTGTGGCCCAGGGCTGCGGGATGGGAGCGCCACAACAGCGCCGCCACGTGGGCCTTCCGGCGGGCTGTGCCGAGCAGCGCGGCGGACAGCGGGGGTCCCCCGTCGTCGAGCAGCTCGTCGGGTTCGGCACGGAAGCAGGCGAACAGGACGACGTCCTCCGGGCCGGCTCCCTCCAGCGCGGCGGCCAGTGAGGACAGATAGCTGCGCCCGTCGATCAGCGCCTGGACGGCGTTGCCCTCCGTCCAGGCCGGCAGGCCCGAGGCGCCGTTGCCCCGTTGCTCGTCGGTGAGCAGCCACGGGTGGCCGCCATGCAGTTCGCGCGCCCAGCGCGGCGCCCGACGGTGGATCGGAGACCTGGGCACCACCCTGCACCGCCCTTCTGGGCCCGGGCCGCCCGGGTCAGCGGGCGGCTACCCCGCCCGCTGCCCGGGTATGCCGACGGGTGCCCGGCTCGACCGAGCCGGCGTCGAGATCCACGGCGGGGTAGTCGGGCGTACACACCGCGGCTCGGACCTGGAGGCCGGATGGCATCGAACGGGTGGTCCTGCTGGGCAGCGGTCATCGCCCCCTCGCCGCAACGCCAGGTGCTCCGGGCATGACGCAGGTGGGACAGTGCGGTGTTCCGGCGGACCGCGGCCGTGCACTCCCCAGCCCTCGACCTCGCAGTGCCGGCCGTGGCGTGGGCCGGGGACCGCTTGTCGTCGGCGAGCTATCCCTCCGGGCTCGCCGGGGGCGGTCGCCTAGTCCCGCGTCCGTACCGGGACCAACTGTCCCAGCGACGTCCTGGCGGGGACCGCGCTCGGTACCGCGGCCGCGCTGGCCGCGAACCGGCTGGCACCGACCTGCACACGCGATCCCGTGCGCACCGTCGAACCGACCCCGATCCCCGGGCGCGGCGTCCGCGCGGGGCCGGGCACCCTGCGCCAGACCTGCAGCTGCAGGTTCTCGGTGGGGCTGACGGCGGAGCCCAGTCCGGCAGCGACATCACGAGCTCCCCGGAGATCCTCCCCCCGGACGCCGACCCGCTGGCCGGTGCGCTGTTCCGGGCCGACGTCGGCGTCCGCCCCAGCCATGGCGGTGCCTCGCGGCGCCTGGCATGGTCGGGTCCGCGGCCTCGGGACGCGGCCCGACCCACGAGGGCGGAGGGATGCCATGGCGGAGCACGTGTCCCCGGCATGGCCGCGGTTGCGGGTCCCGGACTGGACCGCCACCCGCGACACCCTGCACATGTGGCTGCAGATCGTCGGCAAGATCCGCATGGCCCACGCCCCCCTGCTCAACCACTGGTGGAACACCACCCTGTACGTGAGCCCGCGCGGTCTGACCACCTCCGCGATCCCCTGGCGGAACGGTGCTTTTGACATCGAGTTCGACTTCGTCGACCACCTCCTCCAGATCCGGAGCAGTGACGGGGAAACCCGCCGGTTGCCGCTCGAAACCCGGTCGGTCGCCGAGTTCTACGCCTGGATCACGACCACCCTGGCCGAGCTCGGGATCGAGACGCAGATCCTGGCGAGCCCGAACGAGGTGGACCCGGCGATCCCGTTCGCCGAGAACCACTCCGACGCCTCCTACGACGACGCCGCCGTGCACCTCTTCTGGCGTCAGTTGCTGCAGGCCGACCGCGTCCTCGGGCAGTTCCGTTCGCACTTCGTCGGCAAGGTCAGCCCCGTCCACTTCTTCTGGGGCGCGATGGACCTCGCCTGCACGAGGTTCTCCGGGCGGTCGGCCCCACCGCACCCCGGCGGCGCCCCGAACTGCCCGGACTGGGTGATGGTGGAGGGCTACTCCGGTGAGCTGTCCAGCGCGGGCTTCTGGCCCGGGGGCGGGGACGAGGGTGCCTTCTACGCCTACGCCTACCCGGAACCACCCGGTTTCGCCGACCACCCGGCCGGTCCGCCGGGGGCGTACTTCAGCCAGGAACTGGGCGAGTTCCTGCTCCCGTACGAGGTGGTCGCCGCCGCCGACGACCCCGACGCGATGGTGGCCGAGTTCCTCCAGACCACCTACGAGGCGGCCGCGACGCGCGCCGGTTGGGACCGGGACGCGCTGGAGGACCACCCGAACCGGCTGGACCGACACCGGTCGTGAGCGTTTCCGACGACAGGCGGACCGCTGCAGGAGCGGCCACGATGGGGAACACCCCCTACCGCCAGAGGATCGGGATGTCATCCGCTCGCGTCCGAGGCTCGGTGCAGCTCGCTGGCGCCCTGCTGGCGGTGACCGCCTGCAGCGGGAACCACGAGGGCAGCGGCAGCGAGGCGACCGCCGACGGCCGGAGCGGTCGCGTCGACGACGACTGAGCATCCCTACCCGGGCACGTCACCGACGAGCCGCCGATCGTGCGAGGAGCGACATGCTGCCACCCCGCGACACCCCGACTCGTGAGCGGCGATCGCTCGACGGAGTCTGGCGCTTCGCGCTGGACGCCGACGGTACCGGCCGGAACGACGGCTGGGCCGAACGTCCGCTCCCCGGGGTGCGCGAGATGCCCGTGCCGGCCAGCTACAACGACGTGTATCCCGACGCGGAGCTGCACGGCCACATCGGTGACGTCTGGTACCAGACCACGGTCCGGATTCCCCGCGGCTGGGGGGGCGAGCGGATCGTGCTGCGCTTCGGCTCGGCCACCCACCGCGCCGTCGTGTGGGTCGACGGGACCCAGGTCGCCGAGCACGAGGGCGGGTACACCCCGTTCGAGGCCGACGTCACCGACCTCGTCGAGCCGGGTGGCCAGAGCCGGATCACCGTTGTGGTCAACAACATCCTGCACTGGCAGTCGATCCCGCCGGGGTACGTCGACGACACTCCTGCCGGACCCCGCCAGCGCCTCCTCTTCGACTTCTTCAACTACTCGGGTCTGCACCGGAGCGTCTGGCTCTACACCACCCCACGGGCGCACATCCGCGACGTCACCGTCGTCCCGGGGCTCGACGGCAGCACTGGCACCCTCCGGTGGGACGTCGAGGCCCAGGGCGCCGACGACCTGGAGGTGCGGCTCACGCTGAGGGACGCAGATGGCGTCGAGGTCGCCCGCCGCACCGGCGCCACCGGCGAGCTCACCGTGTCCGACGTCCACCCGTGGCGGCCGGGCGAGGGCTACCTCTACGACCTGACCGTCGAACTGTGGGACGGCGGCCAGACCGACGGCGCTGCCCCGGTCGACTCCTACTCCCTGCCGGTCGGGATCCGCTCGGTGCGGGTAGACGGCTCCCGGTTCCTGATCAACGGCGAACCGTTCTACTTCACCGGCTTCGGCAAGCACGAGGACTCGGCCGTGCGCGGCAGGGGCCACGACAGCGTCTTCATGGTCCACGACTTCGCGCTCATGGACTGGCTGGGCGCCAACTCGTTCCGCACGTCGCACTACCCCTACGCCGAGGAAGTTCTGGAGTACGCCGACCGGCGCGGGATCGTCGTCATCGACGAGACCGCCGCCGTGGGCATCAACAGCGGACTGGCAGCGGGCGCCTTCGGCGCCGAGCCGTTCGTCACGTTCTCCGACGAGACGCTCGACGAGCGAACCCGGGAGACGCACCGGCAGGCGATCCGCGAGCTCGTCGCCCGCGATAAGAACCATCCGAGCGTCGTCATGTGGAGCATCGCGAACGAGCCGGAGTCGGTGACGCCGGAGTCCCGCGACTACTTCGAGCCGCTCGTGGCCGAGACCCGACAGCTCGATCCGTCCCGCCCCGTGGCCTTCGCCAACGTCATGGGCGCGACCCCGGACGTGGACGTCCTCACCGACCTGTTCGACGTCATCATGCTCAACCGCTACTACGGCTGGTACGGCCAGTCCGGAGACATCCGGAACGCCGAGCTCGCTCTGGAGGCCGAACTCCGCGCCTGGGACGAGAAGTACGGGAAGCCGATCATCATGACCGAGTACGGGGCCGACACCCTCGAGGGTCTGCACGGCGTCCTGCCCACCCCGTGGAGCGAGAGCTACCAGGTGGAACTGCTGGCGATGTACCACCGCGTGTTCGACCGGATCGGCGCCGTCGTGGGCGAGCAGGTGTGGAACTTCGCCGACTTCGCCACCGTGCCCGGGGTCATGCGGGTCGGCGGCAACAAGAAGGGCGTCTTCACCCGGGACCGCAAGCCCAAGGCCGCCGCGCTCCTGCTGCGTCGCCGGTGGCGACACCTGGACTGAGTCCCCCGCCGATCGCACGAGGAGCGTCCGCACGGCCCACCCCACCGTCGCCGAGCAGCTCGTCGCCATGGTCCGGGACGCCGGTGCGCGGCGGATCTACGGCGTGGCCGGGGACAGCCTCAACCCCGTCGTCGACGCCGTCCGCCGCACCGACGGCATCGACTGGGTGCACGTCTCGCACGAGGAGGGCGGCGCCTTCGCCGCTGCGGCCGAGGCGCAGCTGACCGGCCGGCTGGCGGTGTGCGCGGGTAGCTCGGGTCCCGGCAACACGCACCTGCTGCAGGGGCTGTACGACGCCCAGCGCAGCGGCGCCCCGGTGCTGGCGATCGCGTCGGACGTCCAGTCCACGGAGATCGGCACCAGCTTCTTCCAGGAGACCCATCCCGAGCGGGTCTTCCAGAACTGCTCGGTGTGGTGCGAGCTGGTGACGCCGGCGCAGATGCCGCATGCGCTGCGGGCCGCGATCCAGACGGCGGTCGGAAAGCGCGGCGTGTCCGGCGTGGTCCTGCCCGGGGACATGGCCGGCCAGGAGTTCGGCGGGCCCACCCGGGGTCCGGCCCTCGCGGTCGCCCCCTCCCCCGTAGAACCCGCCCGCGACCAGGTGCAGGCACTCGCCGCCGCCATCGACGCCGCCCGCACCGTCACGCTCTTCTGCGGCTCCGGATGCCGCGGCGCCCACGACCAGGTCATGGCCTTGGCCGGCCGGCTGCACGCCCCGGTCGGGCACGCGCTGGGCGGCAAAGGAATGGATCCAGTACGACAACCCCTACGACGTCGGCATGAGCGGGCTGCTCGGCTACGGCGCCGCGCACAAGGCCACCCACGAGGCGGACCTTCTCCTCCTGCTCGGTACCGACTTCCCCTACCGCGACTTCCTGCCGCAGGCGCGCACCGGGTTCAGGGCGGACACCTGGTCAGGACGGCCCGATCGAACGGTTGCGAACAATCTCCCGCGAGGCGAGCTCGACTGAAGCCGTACGGGTCAATGGAGGGTGGGCCGGTAGACGAGCTCCTGCGTGTGACCGTCGAGCGTCCGGTGATCGACCAGCTCCAGATCGAAGTCGGCCGCTCCCTGGAATACCGGGTTGATCCCGGTCCGACCGGTGATGACAGGGAAGATCGTCACCTGCACGAGGTCGACCAGGCCGGCAGCCATCAGCGCCCGGTTCATCGACAAGCTGCCGTGCGAGCGCAACGGCACGTCGGAGTCCTCCTTGAGCCGGGCGACGACGTCGATGGCGTTCCCGCTGACGAGGGTCGCGTCCGGCCAGTCGAGAGGTCCCTCCAGCGTGGTCGACACCACCGTCGCCGGCGAGTTCCACATCCGCGTCACCCAGGGATCGCGCACGTCGTCCCCTTCGGTGCTCGAGGCCAGCATCCCCGTGAAATCCCGGTACGTCGTAGCCCCGAGGACCATCCGCTGCTCCGAGCTGTACAGGTCGAGGCGATGGTCGAGCAACTCGGGGCCCTGCTTGCCCCAGTAGCCGGACCACCCGGAGCTGGCGGCGGCGTAGCCGTCGAGACTGGAGAAGACGTCGAAGGTGTACGTGGCGGTCATCTGTGTCCCTCGCGTGTAGGTGATCGGTGTAGTTCAGATCGCGACGGCGATGGGAACTCATCGCCGATCGAGAAGCCGGCCATATCCACCGACCTGGATGTCCGCCTCCATCCGGCCGAGGAGCGACCAGAGCAGCACCTGGTTGGACTCGATCACGGGACGCCCCAGGCGCTCCTCCAGCGTCCCGATCGCTGACGCAGCCCGGAAGCCGGTGCCCCCGATGAAGACGGCTTCCGCCTCGTCGCCGACATGGCGGCAGATCCACTCGATGACCGCGCCGGGCTCGATGCGTCCCGGGTCCTTCGCGAGCCCGGCCGATTCCGACGAGACGACCTGGAACCCCTGTCGCCGGAAGTACGCCGCGCCCAGGCGGTTGAGCTCGTCGTCGAACCACGGCGGATGGACCAACGCCAGCCGTCCAACGTCGAGGATGCGACACGCGGCGCCCGCAGAGTGCGACGTTCCGGCCACCGGGACGCCCCAGCGCTCGGACAGCCGCTCCAGCATGGCGGCCTCGGCGTCGAAGCCGATGGCGTAGCCCGTGCTCGTCGAGGCGTAGCCGATCACGTCGATCGATCCGGCGGCGAAGCCTGCGGCCGCCGCGTCCAGGACTGTCGGCGCGGTCAACGCGCGCAGGCCGGACGGCGTGGTCGGCGGCTCCCCCGGCGCAGAGGCGTCGGCGTCCGACGGGAGGATCCGAGAGACCCGGGTGACGACCTGGCCCGGCGCCATGGCGTCCAGCTCGGCCGCGGGGCCGCCCGCGGCATGAGGCGTCAGCACGCCGATGGAGATCACGCGGGGGTTCCCCGATCCCTAGCTGCGAGCGCCCTGGCCCCGGAAGTCCGCTGCGGTCATCCCCTCGGGGTGGCCGGCCGGCCATTGCACCAGTTCGATCCGGTAGCCGTCGGGGTCGGTGACCCACGCCGTCCAGAAGTCTTCGGAGCCGTCGGGCGACGTGGGGGCCTCGACCTCGATCCCTCGGGCGGCGAGACGGGCGACTGTCGCCGCCATGGACTCGACCTGGACGACCAGATGGTTCAGGCCGCCCGGACCGGCCACGTCCCTGCCTGGATCGTGGACGAGTTCGAGACGCACAAACTCGTCCTCGGGCAGTTTGAGCATCGTGAGGCTGCCGAACTCGGTCTCCGCCACGCTTCCGACCACCTCGTACCCGAGTCTTCGGTAGAACGTGAGCGAGCGCTCGAGGTCCCCGACCCGGAGGCCGACGTGCAATGTCCTCATCCCGGGCTCTCTCCTCGGCCGCTCGCTCCGGATCCCCGGGACGGCGGCCACCCCCCGACCTGTGCCAGCAGCCCGACGTCGTCGCGGCAGGCCCAGTGCTCGACGATCGAACCGCCGGCAACCCGCCAGATGTGGATGAAGTCCCACGCGACGGCGTTCCCCGTCGGAGGCAGGTCGGCGAGGAGCGGCATCGTCGACGCGACGTGACGCCCGTGCATCGTGAGGTGCACGACGACGAGATCACCCTCCGCCACGACGCGATGGATGCTCGCCGTCGGGTGGTCCAGATCGCCGTCGAGTACCGCGAGCGTCGTCCGCAGGCCGTCGCGGCCTTGTGGCCCTGCGGCGTGCTGGACGAGGTCCTCCGCGACCAGGTCGAATGCCGAGCCGTCTCGACGCTCGAGGGCCTCGTGGAAGGTCGAGACGGTCTCTGCCGGCGTCATCGCGTCATTAGACAGGAGCCGGGCCCACAGGGTCACCTCTTGCGTGCCGTCCAGATCACCCGGTTCGGCGGCCCCGAGGTCCTGGACATCGTCGACGTCCCCGAGCCCACGCCGGCCCCCGGCCAGCAGCTCTACGACGTCCCCACCGCCGGCCTGGACTTCGCCGACACCCACCATCCCGTGTCGGACAACTGAGCTGGTGGGCCCACGAGTCGGGGGCACCCTGGAGCCGAGCAGGACGGCCCAGCCGTACTCGGCCCGGGCACGTCGTCGCACCGTGCACCGAGGAGGAAACACCAGCCCGGGTCGCCGTGTTCACCAGTCGTGCTGAACAAGAAGGAGGCACACGTGACCACTGAGACCGCAATCCTCGCCGGCGGCTGCTTCTGGGGCGCTCAGGAGCTGCTCCGCAAGCGCCCGGGGGTCCTCGCCAGCCGGGTCGGGTACTCCGGCGGCGACACACCCAACGCCACGTACCGGAACCACGGTGACCACGCCGAGGCGGTCGAGATCGTCTTCGACCCCGAGGTGATCTCGTTCCGGGAACTGCTGGAGTTCTTCTTCCAGATCCACGACCCGTCGACGACGGACCGGCAGGGCAACGACGTGGGCCGCAGCTACCGCTCGGCGATCTTCTACACCAGCGAGGAGCAGCGGCTCGTCGCGCTCGACACGATCGCAGACGTCGACGCCTCGGGCCTGTGGCCGGGCAAGGTCGTCACCGAGGTGACGCCGGCCGGCCCGTTCTGGGAGGCCGAAGAGGAGCACCAGGACTACCTGCAGAAGATCCCCTACGGCTACACCTGCCACTACGTGCGCCCCGACTGGGTGCTTCCTCGTCGGGAGGCGCAGACCACCCGATGACCTGAGGTCCCGGTGGGCGCGTCCCGGACGATCCGGGGCGCCCATCGAGGCCATCGGTGCGACGACGTCGAGGCGGACGTCCTGCGAGGGGGCGTCCGCCTCGACGCCTCTCGTGTCGGACCCGGCCCTGCCCCGTACAGGAATGGGGAGCACGATAGGACGGCTTCTTGCACGCACCGGGCAGGAGATCTTCTCCGGGGAACGGGGGATGGCGCTGGTGACCGAACACGGGCGGCATCGACGCAGACGGCAACGGAAGGCGGCCGCGCTCGCGGTCGCCGCCGTTCTCGTGGTCGCGGCCGTCGTGATCTCCATTGCGCTGCTCACGGCCGGAGGCCCAGCCGGGCGTCAGGGGCCCACGGCGACGGGCTCGGGCTCGCTCAGCACCAGCCCGGCCACGGCCGGGCAGACGACGCGAAACGGTGCTTCGGCGTCGCGGCCCACGAAACCCGCCGCTAGCCTCGCCACCCCGACCCTGGGGGCGTCGATCCCCTTGGGCGGCACCCCGCAGTTCGTGGCCGTCGCGCCGGACGGCACCTTCGCCTACGTGACCGATCCTGGCGCCGGCACGCTGCTGCGCGTGGACACGAAGACCGACGCGGTGACGGCGACCGTCCCGGTCCCGCAGGGGCCACCACAATGGCTCGCGTTCTCGGCGGACGGCCGGCGCGCCTTCGTCTCGGTCTACGACGCAAAGTTCGGCTCGGCCTACGTCGTCTACGTCGACACGAGAACCGACGCGGTCACGAACGCGGTCGCCGTGGACCCAGGGCCCTATGCCATCTCGCCGAGCCCGGACGGACGCTTCCTGTATGTCCCGCTGTACCTGCAGCCGCAACTCGACGTCATCGACATCGCCTCCGCTGCCGTTGTCCAGCGCATCCCAGCGGCGGCGAACCCACACTGGGTCGCGTACTCGAAGGACGGCCGGTTCGGCTACGTAACAGACCACTTCACAGATGTAGTCAGCGTGCTGGACGTCCAGGCCAACAAGATCGTCGGGACGATCCCGGTGGGCGCTGGCCCGCACAGCATCGAGGCCGCGCCGGACGGCAGCCGGATCACGGTGGTCAATTACGTCGGGGGAACCGCGACCGTCATCGACCCGGCCTCGAACACCGTCGTCGCCACCGTGGCGGACGTCGGAGCGCAGCCGCAGGACGTCACCTACGCACCCGACGGTTCGCACTTCTACACGGCCAACGACAAGGACGGCACCGTGTCCGTGGTCGACACGTCGACCAACGCCGTAGTCGCCCGCCTCGCGACCGGCGTCAGTCCCACCTCCGTCGCCGTCACCCCCGACGGGCGGAAGGCGTATGTCACGAACTTCGACGACGGCACGCTCCGGGTGCTGCTGACGGGCTAGCCGGAGTCCGTCCCGGTGACCTGCTCTCGAGCGCGGACCCGCCACGCTGACGACCGAGCTCCGTTGCCGCCGGGATGAGGCCAGAGCCTCACGGGCATGGGAGCCGTGCAGATCACCCGCTTCGGCGGCCCCGCGGTCCTGGACATCGTCGACGTCCCCGAGCCCACGCCGGGCCCCGGGCAGCAGGTGTACGACGTCTCAACCGCCAGCCTGAATTCGCCGACACCCACCACCACCTGTCCCGGAAAGCGGATCAGCGCCATTCGGTCATGACCGCGGTGACCCCGAAGCTCGTGCGAGCCGCGTAGTCCCGTCAGGGCAGAGCCGTCGACCAGCAGGCGCGCCGGCTCGGCGTGGAACGGGTCAGCTGCTGTCGAGCCGGATCGGCATGCGTGCCCCGTGATCCGGCCGGCACCCGTGTCGCCCCGCGGTCGGCTGGGTAGCGCCTCCTTGCGGCGGGCAGCCGCGGCCTGGCGAAGCCTCGTCCGCAGCCGCGGTTCCCGAGGCAGGGGGGAACGATGCCTGGAAGCGGACGCATCCACCATCCTGCGCTGGCTCGCAAGGTCGTCCCAGCGGACGCAGCCGCGGCGATGATCGGCCCCGGGGCCACTGTCGGGATGAGCGGATTCACCGGCGCGGGCTATCCAAAGGAAGTGCCGCTCGCGCTGGCAACGCGGATCCTCGAAGCGAACTCCTCCGGCACTCGGTTCAGGATCAACGTCTGGACCGGCGCGTCCACCGCACCCGAATTGGACGGGGCGCTCGCGGCGGCCGACGGGATCGAGTTGCGTCTGCCGTACCAGTCCGACCCGGTGAGCAGGCAGAAGATCAATGCCGGACACATGGAGTACATCGACGTCCACCTGTCTCACGTCGCTCAGATGGTCTGGGAAGGCTTCCTCGGTCATCTCGACGTTGCCCTCGTCGAGGTCAGCGGGATCACCGCGGACGGGGAGCTGATCCCCTCGTCTTCGATCGGCAACAACAAGACCTGGATCGACCAGGCCGACGCGGTGATCCTGGAAGTGAACTCCTGGCAGAGTTCCGACCTCGACGGGATGCACGACATCTACTACGGCACCGCGTTGCCGCCGAACCGGCGCCCGATCCAGCTGGTCCACCCCGGTGACCGTATCGGCGAGCCATACCTGCGCTGCCCGCCGGAGAAGGTCATCGCCGTGGTGGAGACCGACGCACCCGATCGCAACACTGCCTTCACGCCGCCCGACGAGACCTCACGGCAGATCGCCGGCCATCTCATCGAGTTCCTGGAGCACGAGGTCGCTCGTGGACGGCTGCCGGTAGAACTGCTCCCGGTCCAGTCGGGCGTGGGCAATGTGGCCAATGCGGCGCTCGCGGAGTTGGCGCAGTCCCGGTTCGAGAACCTCACCGCGTACACCGAGGTCATCCAGGACGGCATGCTCGGACTGCTCAAGTCGGGAACGCTCTCTGTGGCATCGGCCACCGCGTTCTCGCTGAGTCCCGACGCCGTGGCCGAGTTCAACGACAACGCGCGGGACTACCGGGACCGGATCGTGCTGCGCCCGCAGGAGATCAGCAATCACCCCGAGATCGTTCGGAGGCTGGGGGTTCTGGCCATGAACGGGGTGATCGAGGCCGACATCTACGGCAACGTCAACTCCACCCATCTCATGGGCAGCCGAATCCAGAACGGCATCGGTGGCTCGGGCGACTTCGCCCGCAATGCCTACATCTCGTTCTTCGTCACGCCGTCGACGGCCAAGGGCGGAGCGATCTCGAGCATCGTGCCCATGGTCTCGCACGTGGACCACACCGAGCACGACGTCAACGTCATCGTCACCGAGCAGGGGCTGGCCGATCTGCGCGGACTGGCGCCACGCCGACGAGCCCGTCTGCTGATCGACAACTGTGCGCACCCGGACTACCGGCCGTTGCTCGAGGACTACTTCGACCGCGCGCTCAGCGGGGCCTACGGCCTGCACACTCCCCATCTGCTCGAGGAGGCCTTGAGCTGGCACGCGCGGTACGTGCGGACGGGGAGCATGGTGCCCGGGCCCTGATCGGTCGACCGTCACGCCGCGGTCGGGTGATCCCCTAGCGTGCAACGTATGCGCGCTGTCCAAATCACCCGCTTCGGCGGTCCCGAGGTCCTGGAGATCGTCGACGTCCCTGAGCCGGCGCCCGGTCCGGGCCTGCAGCTCTACGACGTCTCCACCGCCGGACTGAACTTCGCAGACACCCACCAGATCGAGAACTCCTACCTCGCCCAGCAGACGCTGCCGCTCATCCCGGGCGCGGAGTTCGTCGGCACGCCGGTCGGCGGCGGCCAGCGCGTCGTCGGCCTGCTGGAGGGCGGTGGCTACGCGGAGAAGGTCGTCGCGCACGACTTCCTCACCTGGCCGGTGCCCGACGGCGTGACCGACGAGCAGGCGCTGGCCGTCGTCCTCCAGGGCTCGACCGCCTGGCACCTGCTGCGGACGAGCGCGCACCTGGCCGAGGGCGAGTCGGTCGTCGTCATCGCCGGCGCCGGTGGCGTCGGCAGCCTGGCCGTCCAGCTCGCCCGCCGGTGGGGCGCCGGACGCGTCATCGCGACGGCGTCCAGTCCGGAGAAGCGGGCGCTCACCGAGGAGCTCGGGGCGCACGCGTCGGTCGACCCCGCCCTCGCCGACGACGACCCGAAGAACTTCACCGCCGCACTCCGCGAGGCGAACGGCGGCAGACGAGTCGACATCGTCCTCGAGATGACCGGCGGCAACGTGTTCGACGGCGCCCTCTCGGCGCTCGCCCCGTTCGGCCGGCTGGTCGCCTACGGCATGGCCGGGCGGGTGCCCCCGAAGCCGGTGCAGGCGCCGTCGCTGATGGGCACCAGCCGGGCCGTCATCGGATTCTGGCTGGCCCACTGCATGAGCCGGCCGGAGATGATGGACGCCGCCATGAACGACCTGCTGCCGCTGGTGGCCGAGGGCGCGCTCGAGCCGGTCGGCGGCGGGCGCTACCCGATGTCCGCCGTCCGCGAGGCGCACCAGGACCTGCTGGCCCGCCGCACCACCGGCAAGCTCGTGATCGACCCGTCCCGCTAGACCAGCCGGTTGGTCCAGAGCAGGCTGAGCGAGGCGCCGACCAGGGCCAGCAGGACGCCGGCCCGCACGAACCAGAAGCTGACGTCCTTCGGCTCGGTGGTGTAGCCGATCTGGCTGCCCAGGTCGGCGTAGACCTGCTCCAGCTCCTTGGCCGTCGCGGCCGTGTGGAAGCTGCCGCCGGTCTGGTCGGCGATGCTCTCGAGCTCGGCCCGGTCGACCGGCACCGGCACGGTCTCCCCGTCGAGGTCGAGCGTGCCGTAGTCGGTGCCGAAGGCGATCGTCGACACCGGCACGCCGGCGGCCCGGGCCGCGTCGACGGCCTGCGTGTCCGGCCGGCCGACGGTGTTCGTGCCGTCGGACAGCAGCACGATGCGGGCCGGCGGCGGCGAGCTGTCACCGGACTCCACGGTCGACTGGAAGTTCTCGATCGCCTGCAGCGACGTGAAGATCGCCTCGCCGATCGCCGTCGACTCCGCGAGCTGGAGGTGATCGATCGCGTTGGCCGCCTGGCCCCGGTCGGTCGTCGGTGGCACCAGCGTCGTCGCGGTGCCGGCGAAGGACACCAGGCCCAGGTTGATCCGGTCGGGCAGGATGTCGACGAAGTCCTTGGCGGCGCTCTGCATCGCCCGGAACCGGTCGGGCTTGATGTCGGTCGCCTTCATCGACAGCGACACGTCGACCGCCATGACGACCGTCGCGCGCTCCCGCGGCACCCGCACCTTGGTGCTCGGCGTCGCGAGCGAGACGACCAGCGTGGCCAGGCCGAGTGCCACGACGCCGAACGCGAGGTGCCGGCGCCAGCCCGGGCGCTTGGGCACGATCGTGCCGAGCAGCGCCACGTTGGTGAACCGCGCGGCGTAGGCCTTCCGGCGCAGCTGGAGCACCACGTAGAGCGCCACCAGCGCGGCGACGGCGAGCAGCGCCAGCAGCCACAGCGGGGTCTGGAAGGTCATCGGGAGGCTCCTCCGGATCCGGCTCGCCGGCGATCCGCGACATACCGCACGACGTCCATCAGCCAGTCCCGGTCGGTGCGCAGTTGCAGGTGCCCCGCACCGGCCCGGCGCAGCGCGGCGGCGATCGCGGCGCGCTGCGCCGCCGCGCCGGCAGCGAACTTCGCGCGGAACTCGGCGTTCCCGGTCGGCGCCTCGAGGGTCTGACCGGTCTCCGGGTCGACGACGGTCAGCAGGCCGACGTCGGGCAGTTCGAGCTCGCGCGGGTCGACGACCTCGATCGCCAGCAGTTCGTGCCGCAGCGACAGCGCCCGCAGGGCACGTTCCCAGTCCGCGGTCCCGGTCGCGTCGGAACCGAGGAAGTCCGAGACGACGACGACCAGTCCCCGGCGGCGCGGGGGCCGGCGCAGCGACTCCAGGGCCGCGGCGAGGTCGCCCCGCCGTCCGCCGGTGGCCCGGGGGGTCGCGACCACCGAGCGGAGCAGCCGCTCGGCCGCCAGCCGGCCCGGCATCGCCGGGTAGCGGTCGGTCCGCTCCCCCGTGGTGACGACGGCGCCGAGCCGGTTGCCGCCGTGCACGGTGAGGTGCCCGACGGCGGCCAGCCCGGCGATGGCCAGGTCGCGCTTCTGGCAGTTCGCCGTCCCGAAGTCGAGCGAAGCCGAGAGGTCGACGACCGCCCAGGTCTCCAGTTCGCGGTCGGCTATCGTCTCGCGGACGTGCGCCACCTGGGTGCGGGCGGTGACCGGCCAGTCCATCCGGCGGACGTCGTCCCCCGGGTGGTACGTGCGGGAGTCGCCGGCCTCCGAGCCGGACCCGGGCACGAGGCCGAGGTGGTCGCCCTGCAGCAGGCCGTCCAGCCGCCGCCGCACGGTGAGCTCCAACCGCCGCAGCAGGACGTCGGCCGGCCCGTCGGCGAACCGCGGCGGCGCGCCGTCCCCGTCCCCCGCCTCGATCCCCGAGCCCGGGGTCGCCGGGTGCAGCAGCAGGCCCGGATGCTCCGGCGCGGGGTTCTCGGGACCGGACTCCGGCGCCCCGGCCGACCGGCGACGCAGGATCACGCCGGGTGCGCCCCGTGCGCGTGGCCGTTGGACGCGGGCGGGCCGAACTGCCCCGGCTGGGGGGCGCCCGCGCCGAACTGCGGCACGTGCGGGCCGCCCGGCGTGCCGGGCCCGAAGCCGCCGGCGTTCTGCCTTGGCGCCACCTGTGGCAGCGGCACCGTCTGCACGATCCGCTTGACGATGTGGTCGGCCGGGACGCCGTCGGCCAGCGCGTCGTAGGAGAGCACCAGGCGGTGTCGCAGCACGTCGGCGGTCACATCCAGCACGTCCTGCGGGAGCACGTAGTCGCGGCCGCGGACCAGCGCCAGCGCCCGCGCAGCGGCGATGAGCCCGAGCGAGGCGCGCGGGCTGGCGCCGTAGGACACCCACGTGGCGACGTCCTCCATGCCGTGCTCCCGGGGCGTCCGGGTGGCGACGACGAGGCGGACGACGTAGTCGACCAGCGCGTGGTGGACGAAGACCTGCGACGCCGTCCGCTGCAGCCGGCGGAGGTCCTCGGTGCCGAGCACCGTCTCCGCGACAGGCGGTTCGGCACCCATCCGGTAGACGATCTCCCGCTCCTCCTCGGGGCTCGGGTAGTCCACGAGCACCTTCATGAGGAAGCGGTCGCGCTGGGCCTCGGGCAGCGGGTAGACGCCTTCGCTCTCGATCGGGTTCTGCGTCGCGAGGACGAGGAACGGATCGGGCAGCGGGTGGGTGACCCCACCGATCGACACCTGCCGCTCCGCCATGACCTCCAACAGCGCCGACTGCACCTTGGCCGGCGCGCGGTTGATCTCGTCGGTGAGCACGAAGTTGGCGAAGACCGGGCCGAGTTCGACGTCGAAGGCGTCCTGGCCGGCCTTGTAGATGCGCGTGCCGATGATGTCGGCCGGCACCAGGTCGGGGGTGAACTGCAGGCGGGCGAACTTGCCGCCCACCGCGGTCGCCAGCGTCTCGACGGCGAGGGTCTTCGCGACGCCCGGGACACCTTCGAGCAGCACGTGGCCCTTGGCCAGCAGGGCGACCAGCATGCGCTCGACCAGCCGGTCCTGGCCGACGATCACCCGCTTGATCTCGAACAGCACCCGCTCCAGCTGGGTCGCGTCGACCGATGGCGGGATCGGCGCGCCGCTGCTCGCGGGCGAGCTCTCGATCGGAGTGCTGGCAGCGCTGCTCACGCCGCCTCCTCGCTGACGCTCGTCAGCGACGCTCGCGTGGCTGCTGTGCACATTCGTTCGCTCGCAAGCTCGCTCACGGGGCTCCCTGGTCGTGCCGGTCCACGGTTCCAGGGGAGGTGCCCGTCGACAGGGCGGCAGTCCCGCCCCGCAGCCAGTGTCCTACACCGAGCTGTGGGGACGCTCGTGCGACGTCGACTGGTGCACACGTCGCGCGATGTCGAATCGCGGGTGCACAACCTCTGCCCGGGCCGGAGCACGACTGCTAGCCTGATTCGTGCGTCGGGCAGCTCCCCCCGTGGCTGCCCGACGCCCTACTTCGCCGCGCTGGGCCGCACGGCCCCCACGTAGTCGCGCCACCACATGTTCGACACCTTGACGACGTCGCCGCTCTGCGGCGCCTGCACCACCTTGCCGCCGCCCAGGTAGATCGCGACGTGCACGATGCTGCCCGGGTCGGTGCCGCCCGAGCCCCAGAACACGAGGTCACCGGCCTGCAGGTCGTCACTGGACACCTTCGGCAGCGAGGCGTACTGCGCCCTGCTGTTGCGCTGGATCGAGATGCCGGCCTGGGCGTAGGCGTACTGGGTCAGGCCGCTGCAGTCGAAGCCGATGACACCCGCGTCGGGGGCCATGCCGGGGCCGGGGCCCCGGGTGCCGCCGCCGCCCCAGGCGTAGGGCGTGCCGAGGTAGCGCATGGCCGCGTCGATCGCGGTCTGGGCGGCCGAGGCCGAGCCGGGGCCGGCGGGGGTGTCGGCCGCGGGTGCCGGCGCCGGGGGCGGCGTCGCCTTGGGTGCCGGCGGAGCCACCGAGGCGGTCCGGTCGGCGGCGGCCCGCGCGCCCACCATCGCCGTGAGCTGCTGCTGCGCGGTGGCGAGCTGCGTCTGCAGCTGGCCCTGCTGCGCGCCGAGGTCGGCCGCCTGGGCGCGCGCCGAGATCTCGGCGCTGGTCGCGACCTGGAGCGCCGCGTTCGCCTCCTCCTTGAGGGTGCCGGCCTCGGCGAGCGACGTCTGGGCGACCTGCTCGCTCGCCGTGGCCTGCTGCTGCAGCACCGTGACGCGCTCGACGACGTCCGACCGGTGGCCGCCGGCGGCCTGGAGCAGGGCGGCGCGCTGGATGAGCTCACCAGGACCGGCCGCCGTCAGCAGGGCCTGGGCCTCCGGGTACGTGCTGCCCTGCATGTAGCTGCGGCGGGCGAAGGCCACGAGCTCGTCGTGGGCCACGCCGAGGTCGGCGGTCGCCTGGGCGGACGCCGCGGCGGCCGCCTCGGCGCGGGCCTCGGCCTCCTCGAAGGCCGACTGCCGGGCCTGGAAGTCGTCGAGGGCCAGCGCCGACCGGGCGTGGGCTGCGTCCACGGCGCCCTGCGCATCGGTCAGCTGGCGGCTCAGGGCGCCGATCTGGTCGGTGAGGGCGTCCGCGGCTGCCTTGGCGGCCGCGATCTGGGAGTTCGACGGCGCGGCAACCGCGACGGACGGCGTCAGGCCGATCGCGAGGGCGCTGACGACGCCGATGGCGACCGCCGTGCCCGCAAGGCGCAGCGCGCGCACCGGCGCGCTCCGGGTACCGCTGTCCACGTTCCGACCTCCAGCGCGGCGTGCCCCCGGAGGGGCGGGCCGCTCGACTCCGCGGCGCCCGGGAGGGCGCCACAGAGAGGGAGATCGGGTGTTCGGGGCCGTGCGTTGAGGGCCGTCTCACCCCTCGGGGTGAGACGACACGGCCGGGTGACGGTCAGTTCACCTGGCGCTCGGAGTCCTTCCAGAACCCCTCGCGGAGCTTGAACTTCTGGATCTTCCCGGTGGCGGTGCGCGCCAGTTCGTCGCGGAACTCGATCTGCTTGGGGATCTTGTAGCCGGCGATCTTGCCGCGGCAGTGCGCGATGATCTCCTCGCCGGTGACCGACTCCCCCTCGGACACCACGACCAGCGCCGTGACCATCTCGCCCCACTTCTCGTCCGGCACGCCGATCACCGCGACCTCGGCGACCGCGGGGTGGCTGAACACGGCGTCCTCCACCTCGATCGACGAGACGTTCTCGCCGCCGGTGATGATCACGTCCTTCTTGCGGTCGGAGATCGTCACGTAGCCGCCGTCGTCGACCGATCCCCCGTCGCCGGTGTGGAACCAGCCGTCCTCCAGCGCCTCGGCGGACGCGTCCGGGTTCTCCCAGTAGCCGGCCAGCACCGTGTTGCCCTGGGCGAGCACCTCACCGCTGTCGCTGACGTCGATGCGGGTGCCCAGCGCCGGGACGCCCGCCCGCGACAGCTTCTTCGCCCGCTCCTCCGCGTCCAGGTCGTCCCACTCGGCCCGCGACCGGTTGATGGTGAGCAGCGGTGCGGTCTCGGTGAGGCCGTAGATCTGGTTGAACTCCCAGCCCAGCTCCGACTCCACCCGGGCGATCGTCCGCGAGGGCGGCGGCGCGCCGGCGACGACGATCCGCACCTTGTCGCGGCCGGGGATCTCGCCGTCCCACTCGGCGGCCGCCTCCAGGACGGCGTTCCAGACCGCGGGCGCCCCGCACATCAGGGTCACGCCGTGCTGGTCGACCCGGCGGAGGATCTCGGCGCCGTCGATCTTCCGGATCACCACCTGCCGCGCACCAAGCCCCGCGGCCGTGTAGAGCATTCCCCAGCCGTTGCAGTGGAACATCGGCAGCGTGTGCATGTAGACGTCGCGGTCGCTGACCTGCATGTGCATGCCGAAGGTGACGGCGTTGACCCAGATGTTGCGGTGGGTGAGCTGCACGCCCTTCGGCCGCGCCGTCGTCCCGCTGGTGTAGTTGATCGTCGCCGTGGCGTCCTCGTCGGGCGCGGCCCACGGCCGCGGCTCGGTGTCGAACGTCAGCAGCTGCTCGTACTCCTCGCCCGTGCCGAACCGGTGCTCGGCCTCGACGCTCTTGAGCGACGACTCCAGCTCCGGGTCGACCAGCAGCACGCGGGAACCGGAGTGCCCGACGATGTAGGAGACCTCCTCGGGCGAGAGCCGGAAGTTCACCGGCACGAGCACCCGGCCGGCCGACGGGACGGCCAGCAGGAGCTCGAGCAGCCGCGCGGAGTTGTGGCTGACGATCGCGACCCGCTCCCCCTCGCCGATGCCGAGCCCGTCGAGGGCTGCGTTGAAGGCTCGGCCGCGCCGGGCCAGCTCGCGATAGGTGACCTCGCCGAGGGACGGCGCGGGCTGGGTCGGCTCGTCGACGACGCCGACGCGGTCGCCGTAGACCAGCTCGGCGCGGTCGAGGAAGTCGCGGGTGGTCAGAGGGACGTGCATGCCGACTCCCGGGTGCTCAGAACGTGGTGACCGTCACGTTAACCGCCGACGAGCAGCCTCGGCAGTGCGGTGCCGATCGGATCGCGGACGACGAGGTCCGCCAGGTCGTCGAACGGGGTCGGCTCGGCGTTGACGATGACGACCCGGGCGCCGTGCGCGGCCGCCATCTCGGTCAGCCCGGCGACCGGCCAGACCTGCAGCGACGTGCCGACGGCAAGGAAGACGTCGCAGTCCGCGGCCGCCTCCGCGGCGGCGGCGATCACCCGCTGGTCGAGCTCCTGCCCGAAGCTCACGGTGAGAAAGGACCCCCGTGCCCCCCACCGCTCGCACGCTCGCGGCGGGCCCCTACACGAGGGCCGAACGCATCGTCGTCCGGTCGGAGCAGTTGAAGGACCCCCCTGCCCCCCACCGCTCGCACGCTCGCGGCGGGCCCCTGCAGGACGATCCGCGCGAAGGCCTCCCGGCCCCGCGCGGCCACGAGGACGACGACGCCCGCGTAGGCGGCACCCAGCAGCGTGTCGACGACGTAGTGCTCCCCCGCCCACACGAGGACCAGGGGCATCAGCAGCGCGTAGCCCACCAGCGCCACCCGCTGCCAGATCCGGCGGGCGACCGGGAGCAGCACGAGGCAGCTCAACACCGCGAAGGCCGTGTGCAGCGACGGGACCGCCGCCACCGGGTTGACCTGACCCTGACTGTCGGCCAGCAGCGCGCCCGCACGGGGCAGGCCCAGCACGTCCCACCCCACCCCGCTCAGCCGGTGGATCGGGGGGATCACGTGGTGCCGGGCCGCCAGCCAGGGCGGCGCGGCCGGGTACAGCACGTAGGTGATCAGGCCCGCGGCCGACAGGGCGAGCACCATCCGGACGTAGCGGCCCCACAGGTCCCGGTTGCGCACCCAGAGCACGCACAGCAGCAGCGGGGTGACGACGAAGTGGCTGCCGTAGACGAGTGCCGCCAGCGCCCTCCACCAGTCCGCCGTGAGCGTCTGCTGCAACCACAGCGTCGGCAGGTGCCCGCCGCCCAGCCACAGGTCGACCGCGGCCGGCTCGGTGACGTGCACCGGCATGCCCAGGGTGTCGGCCACCCCGCGGGTCGCGTCGTAGGCCATCAGCAGCGCGGCCACGGGCAGCCACTCGACGAGCAGCCGGACGACGCGGCGCCATCCGTCGACGCCCGCGTGCGCGACCAGGCCGCCCAGCGCCCAGCCGAGCAGGACGACGCGGTCGGTGGGCAGCCCGTCGACCGCGCAGACCGCCAGGAAGCCGAGCGCCAGCAGGGTCCACAGCGCGATCCGGACCGGTGTGCGCCACGACGCGCGGACGGCGAACCGCGCCGAGCGCGCGGGCAGCGCGGGGCGCAGCACTGTCGGCTCGACCACGGTCACGGCCGGGGACGCTAGCCGGGCGACCCCCCTGCCGGGGAGCCCCCGCGCCCGATCGTGGGACGGCGTCGACCGGGAGAGACGGTTGTGACGGGGGGGTCGAGGAGGTCTCCGGCTCCGTTTTCCCGCGTGATCGAGGTCACCGGGTGAGGGAAGGGGTGCCTCACCCGATGTCCCGGGCGCCGAACTGGGATGATCGAGGGTGACTGACGAGCGGAACGAACCACCGAGGGGTAGGCGCAGAAGAGTGGCAGCCAGCAAGGACAGCTTCGGGGCACGGTCGACCCTCACCGTCGACGGCACCGACTACGACATCTTCCGGCTCGACGCGGTGGAGGGCGCGGACAAGCTGCCCTTCAGCCTCAAGGTCCTCCTGGAGAACCAGCTGCGCACGGAGGACGGCGAGAACATCACCGCCGACCACGTACGCGCCCTGGCGAACTGGGACCCGAACGCGGAGCCCGACCAGGAGATCCAGTACACCCCGGCCCGCGTGATCATGCAGGACTTCACCGGCGTTCCCTGCATCGTCGACCTCGCCACCATGCGCGAGGCCATGGCCGAGCTCGGCGGCGACCCGCAGAAGATCAACCCGCTCGCCCCCGCCGAGCTGGTCATCGACCACTCCGTGATCGCCGACGTCTTCGGCACACCGGAGTCCTTCGAGCGCAACGTCGAGATCGAGTACCAGCGCAACGGCGAGCGCTACCAGTTCCTGCGCTGGGGCCAAGGCGCCTTCAGCGACTTCAAGGTCGTCCCGCCGGGCACCGGCATCGTCCACCAGGTCAACATCGAGCACCTGGCCCGCGTGGTCTTCTCCCGGGAGGACGGCGACCGCACGATCGCTTATCCCGACACCTGCGTGGGCACCGACTCGCACACCACGATGGTCAACGGCCTGGGCGTCCTGGGTTGGGGCGTCGGCGGCATCGAGGCCGAGGCCGCCATGCTGGGCCAGCCCGTCTCGATGCTGATCCCGCGGGTGGTGGGCTTCAAGCTGACCGGCGAGCTCCCGGACGGCGCCACGGCCACCGACCTGGTGCTCACCATCACCGAGATGCTGCGCGACCACGGCGTCGTCGGGAAGTTCGTCGAGTTCTACGGCGAGGGCGTGGCGGCCGTTCCGCTGGCCAACCGCGCCACGATCGGCAACATGAGCCCGGAGTTCGGCTCCACCGCGGCGATGTTCCCCATCGACGAGGAGACCATCACCTACCTCCAGCTCACCGGCCGCTCGAAGGAGCAGGTCGCCCTCGTCGAGGCCTACGCCAAGGAGCAGGGCCTCTGGCACGACCCGTCGCGCGAGCCCGCGTTCTCCGAGTACCTGGAGCTCGACCTGGCGACCGTCGTCCCGTCGATCGCGGGGCCCAAGCGTCCGCAGGACCGGGTGGCGATCACCGAGGCCAAGCCGGCCTTCCGCGCGGCGCTGGCCGACTACGTCTCTGCGGACCAGACCGGCGGCGAGGACCGCACGCCCGGCGTCCCGGCGCAGGAGAAGCCGTACGGCGTCGTGTCGGCGGCCGACGAGGCCTCGGCCGAGTCCTTCCCCGCATCCGACCCCGCCAGCCCCTTCGCCCACGGCAACGGCGACGTGGACGGCCATCCGCACCACTTCGACGGGCACGACGTGACCACGCGACCGAGCACGCCCACCAAGATCGTGATGGAGGACGGCACGGAGACCGAGGTCGACCACGGCCACGTCGTGATCGCCGCCATCACCTCCTGCACCAACACGTCGAACCCGCAGGTGATGATCGGCGCCGCGCTGCTGGCCAAGAAGGCCGTCGAGCGCGGGCTGACCAGCAAGCCGTGGGTGAAGACGACACTGGCCCCCGGGTCCAAGGTCGTCATGGACTACTACGAGAAGGCCGAGCTCACCCCCTACCTGGAGAAGCTGGGCTTCTACCTGGTCGGCTACGGCTGCACGACCTGCATCGGCAACTCGGGCCCGCTGCCGGAGCCGGTGTCCGCCGCCGTCAACGAGGCCGACCTCGCCGTCGTCTCGGTGCTCTCGGGCAACCGCAACTTCGAGGGCCGGATCAACCCCGACGTCAAGATGAACTACCTGGCGTCGCCGCCGCTGGTCATCGCCTACGCCTTGGCCGGGTCGATGGACGTCGATCTGAACAACGACCCGCTGGGTCAGGACCAGGACGGCAACGACGTCTTCCTGCACGACATCTGGCCGTCGCCGCAGGAGGTCCAGCGGGTCATCGACCAGGCCGTGTCCGCGGAGATGTTCAGCAAGGACTACGCGGACGTGTTCGCCGGCACCGAGCAGTGGCAGAACCTGCCCACGCCGACCGGTGACACCTTCGACTGGAACCCGGAGAGCACCTACGTGCGGAAGCCGCCGTACTTCGACGGGATGCCGGCCGAGCCCGCGCCGGTCGAGGACATAGCCGGCGCCCGCACGCTCGCCGTCCTCGGTGACTCCGTGACCACCGACCACATCTCGCCGGCCGGCTCCATCAAGGCCGACAGCCCCGCCGGGAAGTACCTGCGCGAGCACGGGATCGACCGCCGCGACTTCAACTCCTACGGCTCCCGCCGCGGGAACCACGAGGTCATGATCCGCGGCACGTTCGCCAACATCCGGCTGCGCAACCAGCTGGTTCCCGGCACCGAGGGTGGCGTCACCAAGAACCACCTGACCGGTGAGACGACGACGATCTACGAGGCGTCGGAGGCCTACCAGCAGGCCGGCATCCCGCTGGTCGTGCTGGCCGGCAAGGAGTACGGGTCGGGCTCGTCGCGCGACTGGGCGGCCAAGGGCACAGCGCTGCTGGGCGTCAAGGCGGTCATCGCCGAGAGCTACGAGCGCATCCACCGCTCGAACCTGATCGGGATGGGCGTGCTGCCGCTGCAGTACCCGGAGGGCCAGAACCGCGAGTCGCTCGGCCTGACCGGTGACGAGGAGTTCACGATCACCGGGATCACCGCGCTCAACGACGGCTCGATCCCGCGGACCGTCAAGGTCAAGGCCGGGGACGCCGAGTTCGACGCGCGCGTCCGGATCGACACCCCCGGCGAGGCGAGCTACTACCGCAACGGCGGGATCATGCAGTACGTGCTGCGCTCGCTGCGGGGCTCTGCCGCCTGATGGCTGCTGCCTGATGGACCTGGGGCTGGGCGGTCGCGGCTACCTGCTCACCGGCGCGAGCCGGGGACTGGGTTTCGCGACCGCCCAGGCCCTGGTCGACGACGGCGCCCGGGTGCTGATCAGCTCCCGGAGCGCCGAGGGCGTGGCCGCGGCGGTGGAGCGGCTGGGCTCGGGCGCGTCCGGGCTGGCCGCGGACCTGTCGGAGCCGGACGCCGCCGAGCGGCTGGTCGCGGAGTCGCTGGAGCGGCTGGGCCGGATCGACGGCGCGCTGATCTCGGTCGGCGGACCGGCGCCCGGAGGGCTGTTCGAGGTCTCCGAGGACAGCTGGCGCGCTGCGGTCGAGAGCGTCCTGCTGGGACCGCTCCGGCTGATGAGGGCGCTGGTCCCGCACCTGGACGAGGGCGCGAGCATCGGCTTCGTCCTCTCCGGGTCGGCACGCCAGCCCCTCGACGGCCTGGCCATCTCCAACGGCCTGCGTCCCGGCCTCGCGATGACCGCGAAGAACCTCTCCGACGAGTTGGCACCCCGCGGCATCCGCGTCGTGAGCCTGCTCCCCGGCACGATCGCGACCGACCGGGTCGCCGAACTCGAGGGTGCCTCCGGCGATCCGGACGCCGCGCGTGCCGACACGGAGGACGGCATCCCCCTGGGCCGGGTCGGGCAGCCGGAGGAGTTCGGTCGGGTGGCGGCATTCATGCTGTCGCCGGCCGCCTCCTACGTCACCGGCACCTCGATCATCGTCGACGGCGGCCGACTGCGGACTCCATGACGGCTCCGGTCCTGGTGGCCTGCGCCCACGGCACGCGCAATCCCACCGGCCGCCGGCTGGTCGCCGAGCTGGCCCTGGCCGCCCGCGCCCTGCGGCCGGGGATCACGACCACCGCGGCGTTCGTCGACGTCCAGCCGCCGACGGTGGCGGACGTGGTGGCGGAGCTGTCCGCTGCCGGACATCCCGCCGTCGTGGTGCCGCTGCTCCTGTCCGGCGGCTATCACGTGCACGTCGACATCGCGGGGGCGGTCGCCGCCGCTCCCGGCACGGTCGCCGCCCGTCCGCTGGGGCCGGATCCGCGGCTCGCCGAGGTGCTGCTCGACCGGCTGCGCGCGGCCGGGGCGGATCCGCGGGACCCGGTCACGGCCGTCGTGCTGGCCGCCGCCGGGTCGAGCGACGTCCGTGCGGTGGCCGACGTGGCGGAGACGGCCGCAGTGCTGCAGCGCGCCTGGGCCGGTCCGGTGACCACCGGCTACGGATCGGCCGCGTCGCCGACCGTGCCGGACGCCGTGGCCGCCGCCCGCCGCGCCGGCGCGGAGCGGGTGGTCGTGGCCGCCTACCTGCTGGCGCCGGGCCATTTCCACGACAAGCTCGCCGGCGCGGGCGCCGACGCGGTCACCGCTCCGCTGCTGCCCGACGTCCGCCTCGCCGCCGTCCTCCTGGACCGATACGACGCGGCGCTGCAGCGCTGACCACAGCCTGCGTCGCCGATAGTCAGCGCCGATAGGGGCTCTGCCCGGCTACCCGCCCGGCACCCGGGCTCAGCCCGGCGCGCCCCCGGTCGCGGCGGGTCGGGACGGGTCGGCGGACCACTGCGACCACGAACCCGGCCAGAGGGCGGCCGCGATGCCGGCCTGCGCGAGCGCGGCGACCTCGTGGGCCGCGGTGACCCCGGAGCCGCAGTAGACGCCGACGGTCGTTGCAGTGGCGGCACCGAGTTCGTCGAACCTGCCGGCCAGCTCGGCGGCGGACCGGAAGCGGCCGTCCGGGCCCAGGTTCTCGGTCGTCGGGGCGCTCAGCGCGCCGGGTACGTGGCCGGCCCGTGGGTCGATCGGCTCCACCTCGCCGCGGTAGCGCTCCCCCGCACGCGCGTCGAGCAGCACGCCGCCAGATGATGGCAGGACGGCCGCCTCGTCGGCGGACAGGACCGGCATGCCTCCGCCGGTGAGCGTCACGTCTCCCGGCACCGGCACGACGTCGCCGGATACCAGGCCGCCACCCGCGGCGACCCAGGCGTCCAGCCCACCGTCCAGCAGCCGGACGTCGGTCAGCCCGGCCCAGCGCAGCAGCCACCACGCGCGGGCGGCCGCGAGCCCCGCCGTGGCGTCGTAGGCAACGACGCGGTCGCCCTCCCGGATCCCCCACCGGCGGGCACATGCTTGCAGTCGCTGTAGTGCCGGCAGCGGATGACGTCCCTCAGCCGCCGTCGGCGGATCGGCGAGCTCCGTCTCCAGGTCGACGAAGACGGCACCGGGCAGGTGACCGGCCAGGTAGTTCTCGCGCCCCCGGTCGTCGCCGAGCGCCCACCGCACGTCCAGCAGCACGACCCGCTCACCGTCGGCCGCTCGCAGCTCATCGGCGGAGACGAGGACCGTCACTGCGGCGCGAGCAGGCCGCGCAACTCCTGGGTGAGCGCTTCGCGCGCCTCGGGGTGCTGGTGCCACGCGGCCGGCGTGGACTGGAAGAGCGAGATCTTCCAGCGGCCGTCTTCATCGACCGCCACCAGGGTGTGCACGGTGTTGAGGTCGGGGTCGAGGTCGGTGCCGTCCGGCGGGAGCATGCCGGCGTGCGCCATCAGGACGGCCACGCCCTGGGCCATCGGCCGGACGGAGCGGACGATGCCGACATAGGCGGGGGTCTGATGACTGGCGAAGACCTGGCGCAGGTCGGCCGCGATCGACAGCCGCCCCCGGTGGTGGCTCCCGTCGAAGCCGATGATGTCCCCGTCGTCGGCGAACCCGGCCGCGACCGCTGCGCCGCTGCGCCGGTTCCAGCCGTCGAGGAACTGGCTGTAGAGCGCACGGATCTGTGAGTCGTACGGGTGCGCGGCAGTCACGTCGTCTCCTAAGCGGGTGTGGGACAAGAGTGACGGTAGTGGTCGGCGTCGGCCCGTCGTTCGACGCTCGCCGTCGTGCCTCCCGGGAGTGACCCGCGCGTCGGCTCCCCCCATGGGGTGAGGCCGGCCGGGAGCGTCCGGTGATCCGCTCAAGGGCTGCCCCCGGGGGTGCCGACCTCTAGGGGGTCACCCCCTCCCGGAAGCGATGGATCATGTTCCCCCTCGGCTCGACCCGACGCGCGTTCACCGTCCTGGCAGCCGGTGTGGCCGCCGCCGCGGTGCTGCTCAGCGCAACGCCCGCCTACGCCGCCGGTGGCCCCCCCATGCCGCCCGTTGCTCCGCAGACCGCACCGGACCCGCTCGCCGACTACCACCCGCAGAACTCCTGCAGCACGGCCGCCCAGCCGGGCACCGCTGGGCTGCGGGCGCTGATGCTGGGCACGTACGGCGTGGGCCGCGACGGCGGGATCATGCGCGGCTGCTCGATCGGTGACACGAGCGAGCACAAGGAAGGCCGCGCCTGGGACTGGATGCTCAACGTCAACGATCCCGTCGAGAGCCAGCACGCCTATGCCGTGACGCGGTGGCTCGCCGACCCGGATGCGTCCGGTGTGCCGGCGGGCAACGCGCGCCGCCTCGGCATCATGTACATGATCTGGAACCGCACGATCTGGTCGGCGAACGACGCCGCTGCAGGCTGGCAGCCCTACGACGGGCCGAACCCGCACACCGACCACGTCCACTTCAGCCTGAGCTGGGACGGCGCCATGGGGCGGACGTCGTGGTGGACCGGTACCGCGATCACGCAGCAGGACGTCGGCCCGTGTCGCCTCTACACCGGTGAACTGGCCCCCGCCTACACCGGGCCGCGGTACACCCCGTGTCCGCGGACCTCGCCGCGGCCGACCAACGCGGGCTCGTCGGCGGGCCTCGACTTCGACGGTGACGGCCGTCCCGATGCCATCGCGCGGGAGGCCAACACGGGCCGGCTGTGGCTGTACGCCGGCGACGGGAACGGTGGAACGGCGTCGCAGCGCGTCGTCGGCACCGGCTGGCAGGGCATGGATGCCCTCATCCCCACCCGGGACGTGTCCGGCGACGGCAGGCCCGACCTCTGGGCCCGGGACTCGCGGGGATACCTGTGGCTCTACCCGGGCGATGGCGCCGGCAGCTTCACCGCGGGCCGCCTCATCGGCACAGGCTGGCAGGTCATGGACGCGATCATGGCGGCCGGCGACGTGACCGGCGACGGCATCCCGGACATCTGGGCCCGGGGGCGGTCCGACGGTTCGCTGTTGCTGTACCCGGTACGTCCCGGCGGGACGTGGGGCACGGTGCGGCTCGTCGGCGTCGGCTGGCAGATCTTCGACCGGATCGTCTCCCCGGGTGACGTCACCGGAGACGGCGTCTCGGACCTGTGGGCCCGCCGCCCCGACGGCGTGCTGATGCTGTACCCGGGCGCCCCCGGCAGCGCCTGGGGTGGTCCGCGGGTGGTCGGCATCGGCTGGGACATGCACGACATGATCGCGGCGACGGCCGACGTCACCGGCGACGGCCTCCCGGATCTGTTCGCCCGGAACCGGACGAACTGGGAGCGCTGGCTCTACCCCACCGGGGGCGCGGGGCAGCCGACCGGGTCGCGCGTGGTCGGATGGGGTTGGAACATCCACGACATCGTGATCTGACCCGGCCCACCCGAGCCCGCCGTCGCCGCTCAGGCGACGGCGGGTTCGGCGTCCCCGGAGGTGGCGAACTGGGTGCGATACAGGTCGGCGTAGCGCCCGCCCAGCGCCAGCAGCTCGTCGTGCGTGCCCGACTCCTCGACGCGACCGCCCTCGATCACGAGGATGCGGTCGGCGCTGCGGATCGTCGACAGCCGGTGCGCGATCACCAGCGACGTCCGACCGGTCAGGGCGGTGTCCAGGGCGTGCTGGACGGCGACCTCGGACTCGCTGTCGAGGTGCGCGGTGGCCTCGTCGAGGATGACGATGCCCGGCCCCTTGAGCAGGACCCGCGCGATCGCGAGGCGCTGCTTCTCCCCGCCCGACATCCGGTAGCCGCGGTCGCCGACGACGGTGTCCAGGCCTTCGGGCAGCGACCGGACGAGCGCCGCGATCCGCGCACCCTCCAACGCCGTCCAGAGCTGCTCCTCCGTGGCCTCGGGCCGCGCGTACAGCAGGTTGGCCCGGATGCTGTCGTGGAAGAGGTGGGCGTCCTGGCTGACCACGCCGATCGCGGCCTGCAGCGAGTCCAGCGTCACGTCGCGGACGTCGACGCCCCCGACGCGCACGCTGCCCCCGGTGACGTCGTAGAGCCGCGTGACCAGGTTCGCGATCGTGGACTTGCCGGCGCCTGAGTGCCCCACGAGGGCCACCAGATGCCCGGCCTCGACCCGGAACGACACGTCGTGCAGGACGTCGACCGGCCCGCCGTGCTCGGGCAGGGAGACCTCCTCCAGCGACGGCAGTGAGACGTCGGCCGCGGAGGGATAGCTGAAGGACACGTGGTCGAACTCGATCGAGCGGTCGCCCGCCGGAACCGGCACGGCGTCGGGGCTCTGCCGGATCATCGGCTGCAGGTCGAGCACCTCGAAGACGCGGTCGAAGCTGACCATCGCGCTCATGACGTCGACGCGGACGTTGGCGAGTGCGGTCAGCGGCCCGTAGAGACGGGACAGCAGCAGCGCCAGGGCCACGACGTCACCGGCACTGAGCGACCCGTGGAACGCCAGCCAGCCGCCCAGGCCGTAGACCAGCGCCGTCGCCAGTGCGGCCACGAGGGTCAGCGCGGTGAAGAAGGTTCGCCCGTACATGGCCGAGAGGACGCCGATGTCGCGGACCCGCGCCGCCCGGCCGCGGAACGACTCGGCCTCGGCCTTCGGGCGGCCGAACAGCTTGACCAGCAGCGCGCCGGCGACGTTGAACCGCTCGGTCATCGTCGCGTTCATCGAGGCGTTCAGCGAGTAGGACTCCCGCGTGATCTCCTGCAGGCGCGTGCCGATGCGACGCGCGGGCAGCACGAACAGCGGGACGAGGACGAGCGACAAGAGCGTGATCTGCCAGGACAGCGAGAACATGACCCCGGCGGTCAGCACCAGCCCGATGACGTTCGAGACGACGCCCGACAGGGTGGACGTGAAAGCCTGCTGCGCCCCGATCACGTCGTTGTTCAGCCGGCTGACCAGGGCACCGGTCTGGGTGCGGGTGAAGAAGGCGACCGGCATGCGCTGCACGTGCTCGAAGACGCGGCTGCGGAGGTCGTAGATGACACCCTCGCCGATCCGCGCCGAGAACCAGCGCGTGCACAACGAGATCCCGGCGTCGAGGACCGCCAGGCCGGCGATGATCAGCGCGATGCGGATGATGCCGCCGGCCGTGCCGTGCAGGCGCGCGATCCGGTTGACGATGTCGCCGGCCAGCAGGGGCGTGATGACCCCGATCAGCGACGACCCGACCACGAGGGCCAGGAAGAACGTCAGGTCCCGGCGGTAGGGCCGGGCGATGTCGAGGATCCGTCGCACGGTCCCCTTCGGCAGTTCACGGGCCGTGACCGACGGATCGCGCCGGTACGACCGCATGGCGGCCATCGACGTCATGGGATGACCCACGTCAGCACCGCCTCCTTCCAGTCGACCGGCCAACGCCGCGCCGGTCCGGGCTGTTCCGGAAGCAGTGTCTCAGGGGCCACTGTCAGGAACGGGAGACGAGTTCCTGCAGCCGTTGCACCTGGGCGGCCCGCTCGGCGGCGTCCTGGGTCGGGAAGTCGTTGCGGACGGCGGAGCGCACCAGTTCGGCGGTCGCCCGGCTGGCGTTCACCGGCGGGGCGGTCAGCGCCGCGATCAGATCCGCGACCGCGCCGTCGAGCTCCGCGGCCGGGACCACGAGGTTCGCGAGCCCGATGGCGTGCGCCTCGGCGGCCTGCACCGCGCGACCGGTCAGGCAGATCTCCAGGGCGCGGGAGTAGCCGACCAGCTCGACCAGCGTGCTGGTTCCGGTCAGGTCGGGCACCAGGCCGAGCGTCGCCTCGGGCAGCCGCAGCTGGGCGTCGTCGGTGAGGATCCGCAGGTCGCACGCCAGTGCGAGCTGGCACCCGGCGCCGATCGCGTGCCCCTGCACCGCGGCGATCGAGACGACGCCGGGCTTGCGCAGCCATCGGAAGCCGGCCTGGTAGTCGCGGATCCGGTCGTCGGCCTCCGCGGTGGACCGGCGGCCCAGGTCCCCGAGGCCGCCGTCCACTCCGGGCTCGGCGCTGAACAGGCTGCGGTCGAGCCCGGCCGAGAACGAGCGGCCGGCGCCGCGGACGACGACCACGCGGACGTCGTCGGCCAGCGAGGCGCCGATCTGCGCGAGGGTCGACCACGTGGCCGGCGTCTGGGCGTTGAGCTGGTCGGGACGGTCCAGGGTGACGGTGAGGACGGCGCCGTCCTGCTGTGTCCTGACCCAGCCGTCGGTCGCGAGTTCTTCTGAGGTCACGCCTTCTTACTATTCCGGTTGGCTCCACCGCGGCTGCGCAGGGTGGCGCCGGACTCCGACAGGAGCCGGTGGACGAACCCGTACGAGCGCTTCGTGGACTCGGCCAGCGAGCGGATGCTCTCGCCCCCGTCGTAGCGCTTGCGCAGGTCGTCGGCGAGCGTCGACCGATCTCCCCCGGTGATGCGCTTGCCCTTGCCGAGATCCGCAGTGTTCGAGTCGGCCATGACTTCCCTCCGTGTCAGCCGCCGGCCCACGTCAGCACCGGGCCATCCCGGTCACATGATCACCCAGGTGCCCCTGCACGGCGAGGCGAAAGCGGCCCCTGCAGGGTCCCGCTGCGAGCTTGCGAGCGGCGGGGGGCAGGGGGTCTTTCTTCAGGCGAGCGAGACGAGGTCCGCGAAGTCCTCGCTCCAGCTGTCCTCGGTGCCGTCGGGCAGCAGGATGACCTTGTCGGGATTGAGCGCGTGCACCGCGCCCTCGTCGTGCGTGACCAGGACGATCGCGCCCGCGTAGGTGCGCAGCGCCTCGAGGACCTGCTCGCGGCTGGCCGGGTCGAGGTTGTTGGTCGGCTCGTCGAGCAACAGCACGTTCGCGCCCGAGACGACCAGCGTGGCCATGGCCAGCCGGGTCCGCTCGCCGCCGGAGAGCGTGCCGGCTCGCTGGTCGACGGTCTCGCCGGAGAAGAGGAACGCCCCGAGGATCCGCCGGAGCTCGGTGTCGGTGCTGCCCGGCGCGGCCGAGCGCATGACCTCGAGCAGCGAGCGGTCCATGTCGATCGTCTCGTGCTCCTGCGCGTAGTAGCCCACCCGCAGACCGTGACCGGCCTTCACCTCGCCGGTGTCGGGGGTCTCGGTGCCGGCCAGCATCCGCAGCAGCGTCGTCTTCCCGGCGCCGTTGAGGCCCAGGACTACGACCCGCGTGCCCTTGTCCACCGCGAGGTCGACGTCGGTGAAGATCTCGAGCGAGCCGTAGCTCTTCGACAGCCCCTCGGCGGTGAGCGGCGTCCGGCCACATGGCACCGGCGTCGGGAAGCGCAGCTTGGCGACCTTGTCGTGCACGCGGACGTCGGCCAGACCGGACGCCAGCCGCTCGGCCCGCTTGTCCATGCTCTTCGCCGCCTTGGCCTTCGTCGCCTTGGCGCGCATCTTGTCGGCCTGCGCCTGCAGCGTGTCGATCTTGCGCTCGGTGTTGGCCCGCTCCTGCTTGCGGCGGCGCTCGTCGGTCTCCCGCTGCTGGAGGTAGAGCTTCCAGCCGAGGTTGTAGACGTCGACCTCGGCGCGGTTGGCGTCCAGGTGCCAGACCTTGTTGACGACGGCCTCGAGCAGCTCGACGTCGTGACTGATCACGATGAGCCCGCCGCGGTGACTGGTCAGGAACCCGCGCAGCCAGACGATCGAGTCGGCGTCCAGGTGGTTCGTGGGCTCGTCGAGCAGCAGCGTCTCCGCGTCGGAGAACAGGATCCGGGCGAGCTCGACGCGGCGGCGCTGGCCACCGGACAGCGTGCGCAACGGCTGGGCGAGCACCCGGTCGGGCAGGCCGAGGTTGCTGCAGATCCGCGCGGCGTCGCTCTCGGCGGCGTACCCGCCCATCGCGGCGAACTGGTCCTCGAGCCGGCCGTAGCGACGCACCGCCCTGTCGCGCTCGTCGTCGTCCGCCGGCTCGGCCATCGCGATCTGGGCCTTGGTCAGCTGGTTGCGCAGCACGTCGAGGCCGCGCCCGGAGAGCACCCGGTCGGACGCGGTGATGTCGAGGTCGCCACTGCGGGGGTCCTGGGGCAGGTAGCCGATCTCACCGGTGACCTCGACCTTGCCGGCGTGCGGGATGCGCTCGCCGGCCAGCGTCGTCAGGGTGGTCGTCTTGCCGGCGCCGTTGCGGCCGACCAGGCCGATGCGGTCGCCGGGCTGTACGCGCAGGTTGGCGTCGCTGATGAGGATGCGGCTACCGGCACGCAGCTCGAGGCCGGTGGTCGTTATCACTGATCCCAGGGTAGGCGCTCGTGGACCGATATCACGAACCCGCAGAGGGTGACATCGGCGGCATCGGCGGCCCTACGGTGAGAACCGCGCCGACGAGGGAAGGAGACGTCCATGACCGGGACGGCGGCACCTCCCCTGCCCTACCGCGCACGGCCGGCCCAGGTGCTGCTCGGCGTCGGCGCGGTGCTGGTGGTCGGTGCGGGAGCCGCGGTCACCTCGGCCTACGGCGGCCTCCTGGTGCGGGCCCTGCTGGTCGTGTTGGCAGGTGCGGCGACCTGGTTCTCGCTGCGCGCCGCCCGCAACCGGCTGCGCAGCTCCCAGGAGGTCCTCGCGGCGTGTGGTGCGGGGCTCGCCGTCGCCGGCATCTCCCCGGGCGGCCCGGCGCTCGACGGCGACCCGGTGACCGCGCTGCTCCTCGCGGCCGGATTCCTCGCCCTCCACCGGGCCGCTCGCACCACGGCCGCCTGGCCCCTGGTGTCCTGGGCGGCGTTCCAGCTCGCCGTCCTGCGCGGCAACCATCTGGTTCCGCACCCCCTGCACACCGAGCTCTACCTCTGCGTCGCCCTGCTCGGCCTGGGCATCGCGCTGTTCGGACGGCGGATCGTCGGCCGGCTGGCGCTGCTCACCACCGCACCCTGGTGGCTGGCCGGCGTGGTCGGTGGCTCGTCGAGCGCGTGGGCAGACGACCACGGGCGGCAATGGCTGTCCGCCGCGCTGATGGTCGCGGCCGGCTTCGGGCTGCTGCTGGCCCGGCTGCGCCAACCGCTGGACCCGCTGCTGGGCCCCCCGCTGTATGTGCCCGTCGTCGCGGGCGTCGTCGCGGGTGCCGCCGTCACCGGCGCGTTCTCCTCGCTCGGCCCGCTGTCGATGACCTTCACCGGCTACGCCGGCGTGCTGCTGGCCAACCTCGCCGCCGGCTTCCTGGAGGGGTGGCGTCGCGGGCTGTTCCTGCCCGTCGCGCGTGCCGCCGGCATCGTCATGGCCGGGTTGTGCGTGCTGCAACTGGTCGCCGAGCAGCGGTGGGGAGAGCTCTCGCTGCTGCTCCTGCTCACCGCGATCCCGACCGCACTGGTCGCCGTCCGCCGGCCCGACGAACGGCCGATCGCCCTGCCGACGGCGATCGGCTGCCTGGCCGGGGCCGTCCTGCTGGCGCTGCCCGACGGCTACCTCTCCCCCGTGCTCGCCGCGCTGGCGCTGACGGTGCTCTACGTCGTCGCCATGGCAGCCGGCTCCGGCCTGGGGTCCTCGTCACGCCGGGCGACGGCACGGGCCGCGGCGGCGTGTGCCGTCGCGGTGGTGCTGCTGCTGTCGCCATCCCCCCGGCACCCGGAACTCGCCCTCGCGCTCGCCGTCCAGGGTGCGTTCACCCTCGGCTGGGCCCGGCGGACCGACCCACGCAGCGACCACGACCGGACGCCGCACACCGCGTGGCGGGCGGGTGCCGCGCAACTCGTGCTCGCGGCCTGGGTCGCGTTCGCGGCGGCGGGCCACACCGTGGTCGAGTGGTACTCCCTGCCGGCCGCCGTCGGGCTCCTCCTCGCCTCCGGGCCGGAGCTGCGGCGCGGGGCATCCTGGCCGGCGTGGGGCCCGGGACTGCTCGTCGCGGCCGTGCCGTCGGCCGTGCTCGCGGTGGCGACGTCCGACCCGCGGCGGGCCGTGGCCGTGCTCGTGGTGGCCGCCGCGGTGCTGGTGGCCGGGGCGCGGACCGGCATCCGGGCGCCGCTCATGGTGGGCGCCGGCACCGTCCTGGCCCTGGCGCTCGGCTTCACCGCGCGCGCGCTGCCCTGGCCGCTCGCAGCCGCGCTCGTGGTGGGTGCGGTGCTGCTGGCCCTCGGTACGCGGCGGGAGCGCCGTCCGGTCGCCGGCTTCGGACGGCGTCTCGGCGACCTCCGCTGACCCCGCTCGTGGGGTGTTGTGCACGCTGCTGGAGTCCTGCAGCACCCGGGAAGCGTGCGGAAGACCCCCGAAGCAGGGCTCAGGGGCCGAACAGGACCCAGCGTCAGCAGTCCGGCACCGTCGGGGGTCGTCCAGATCCGCACCTCGGCGCGGTGCAGCAGCGCCCGCTCGACCCGCGGGTGGTCCACCTCGGCGTGGACCAGCTGGAGATCCGACTCGCCCGGCGGCGCGACGAGAACGTTGTCCAGCGTTCCCGGCTCGTGGCCGACCCGGTCGGCGAGCGCGGCCAGGAAGCGGGCGCCCAGCGGCGCAGCGATCGGGTCGTGCGCGACCTCGGCCGCCACCCGTTCGGGATCGACGTCCGCCGCTATGACACTGCGACCCGCCGGGTCGCACCGCGATCAGGTGCCGACGCGGGCTGCACCGAGCGTGTCCAGCCGTCCCGCCGGGAACCCTCCGGGCCCGCGTCGCGACGGCTCGTGCTCAGTCCGTAGTTCAGACCCTGAAGCCCAGCGCGCGGAGCTGCTCGCGGCCGTCGTCGGTGATCTTGTCGGGGCCCCACGGCGGCATCCAGACCCAGTTGATCCGGATGTCGTCGACCAGACCGGGACCGGGGCCGCCGGTCAGCGCCTGACGGGCCTGGTCCTCGATGACGTCGGTCAGCGGGCAGGCCGCCGAGGTCAGCGTCATGTCGAGGATGGCCACGTTCGACTCGTCGACGTCGATGCCGTAGACGAGACCCAGGTCGACGACGTTGACGCCGAGCTCGGGGTCGACGACGTCACGCATCGCCTCCTCGAGGTCCTCCAGCAGCGCCGACTTGTAAGCCGGCAGCTCGGCCGGGGTCTCGTCGGTGGTGGTCTGGTTCTCGGTCATGCCTGTCCTCCCAGAGCGCGGGCGCTGGCGTCCTTCAACGCCATCCAGCTCATCAGCGCGCACTTGATCCGCGCGGGGTACTTCGACACACCGGCGAACGCGACGGCGTCCTCCAGCTCGTCCTCGAGCTTCTCCGCGACCGTCAGGTCGCCCTTGGCCTGCATCAGGGTCATGAAATGCTCACCGGTCTCCAGCGCCTGCGGCACCGTCTTCCCGATGACCAGGTCGTACATCGCCGAGACCGACGCCTGGCTGATCGAGCAGCCCATGCCCTCGTACGACACGTCGGCGATCCTGTCGCCCTCGAGATGCACCCGCAGGGTCACCTCGTCGCCGCACGTCGGGTTGACGTGGTGCACCTCGGCCTCGAACGGCTCCCGCAGCCCGCGGCCGTGGGGGTTCTTGTAGTGGTCCAGGATGATGTCCTGGTACATCGATTCGAGCTGCATCACTCAGTACCGAAGAACTTCTGCGCCGCCCGAATTCCCTCGGCGAGCGCATCGATGTCGTCGTAGCCGGTGTGCACGTAGAACGTCGCGCGCGTGGTCGCCGGAACCCCGTAACGGCGGACGACGGGCCACGCGCAGTGGTGCCCCACGCGGACGGCGATGCCGAGATCGTCGAGCACCTGGCCGACGTCGTGCGGGTGGATGCCCTCCACGGTGAAGGAGATCGCTCCGCCACGGGCGACCGTGTCCGGCGGGCCGATCACGGTGACGCCGGGAATCTCGGCGAGCTTCTCCAGCGCGTAGCCCGTGAGCGCTTCCTCGTGCGCCTGGACCTTGTCCATGCCGAGACGCTGCAGGTAGTCGACGGCGGCAGCCAGGCCGATCACCTGGGCGGTCATCGGCACGCCGGCCTCGAAGCGCTGCGGCGGGGCGGCGAAGGTCGAGCCCTCCATCCGCACGACCTCGATCATCGACCCGCCGGTGAGGAACGGCGGCAGCGCGTCGAGGACGTCGTAGCGGCCCCACAGGACGCCGACCCCGGTCGGGCCCAGCATCTTGTGGCCGGAGAAGACCAGGAAGTCGGCGCCGAGCTCGGTGACGTCGATCGGCTGGTGCGGCACCGACTGCGCGCCGTCCACCAGCACGAGCGCACCCACCTCGCGGGCCCGGGCGACGATCTCGCCGAGCGGGTTGATGGTGCCGAGGATGTTCGACTGCTGGGTGACCGCGACGAGCTTCGTGCGCTCGTTCACGACCGTCGCCAGGTCGGAGAGGTCCAGCCTCCCGTCGTCGGTGAGGCCCAGCCAGCGCAGCGTCGCGCCGGTGCGCTCGCACAGCTGCTGCCAGGGCAGCAGGTTGGCGTGGTGCTCCATCTCGGTGACGACGATCTCGTCGCCCTGCCCGACGGCGTACCGGCGGAACTCGGGCTCCTTGGCGGTCGCGGCGTTCGAGAGCGCGTAGGCGACGAGGTTGATGCCCTCGGTGCTGTTGCGGGTGAAGACGATCTCCCGCTCGGGGGCACCGATGAAGGCCCCGATCGTCGCGCGCGCGGCCTCGTAGGCGCCGGTCGCCTCCTCGGCGAGCTGGTGCGCCCCTCGGTGCGGCGCGGCGTTGATGTTCTCGTAGAACCACCGCTCGGCGTCGAGCACCTGCCGCGGCTTCTGGGAGGTCGCCCCGGAGTCGAGGTAGACCAGCCGCTTCCCGTCGCGCACGGTGCGGGACAGGATCGGGAAGTCCGCCCGGATCGTCTCGACGTCCAGGGGCAGCGGCTCGTGCGCCCCGACAGGACGCGAGACGGTCTGGGTCATGCGCTGGCAACCTCCGCCGAGTCCTTGACGTACGCCGCGTAGCCCTCGTTCTCCAGCTTGTCGGCCAGCTCGGAGCCGCCCTCCTCGACGATCCTGCCGGCGACGAAGACGTGCACGAAGTCCGGCTTGATGTAGCGCAGGATCCGCGTGTAGTGGGTGATCAGCAGGACGCCGATGTCGCTGTCCTCGCGGCTGCGGTTCACGCCCTCGGACACGACCCGCAGGGCGTCGACGTCCAGACCCGAATCGGTCTCGTCGAGGATCGCGATGCGCGGCTTCAGCAGGCGCATCTGCAGGATCTCGTGGCGCTTCTTCTCGCCGCCGGAGAAGCCCTCGTTGACGTTGCGCTCGGCGAACGCCGCGTCCATCTCCAGGCCGGCCATCTCGGTCTTGACGTCCTTGACCCAGGTGCGCAGCTTCGGCGCCTCGCCCTTGACCGCGGTGGCGGCGGTGCGCAGGAAGTTGGAGACGCTCACGCCGGGCACCTCGACCGGGTACTGCATGGCGAGGAACAGACCGGCTCGGGCGCGCTCGTCGACGGTCATCGCGAGGACGTCCTCGCCGTCGAGCGTCACCGTGCCGCCGGTGATCGTGTACTTGGGATGGCCGGCGATCGAGTAGGCCAGGGTGGACTTGCCGGAGCCGTTGGGCCCCATGATCGCGTGGGTCTCACCCGAGCGGACGGTCAGGTCGACGCCGCGGAGGATCTCCTTGACGTCGTCCCCCTCCCCCACGGTGACGTGCAGGTCGCGGATCTCCAGGACGGACACTCGTGCTCCTTCAGTTGCCGGCCGCGAGCGGGAGGGCACCGTTTGCCTCGGTGTCGACGAACACGTCGTCGCCCTCCACCCGGACCGGGTAGACATCGACCGGCTCGGTGGCCGGCAGGTTGGTGGGTTCGCCGGTGCGCAGGTCGAAGCACGACCCGTGCAGCCAGCACTCGATGGTCGGGGCGCCCTTGAACTCCTCGACGTCCCCTTCGGACAGCGGAACCTCGGCGTGCGAGCACTGGTCCTGGATCGCGTAGACCTCGCCCTCGAAGCGGACGACGGCGATGTCGACGTCGTCCAGCTCCACCCGCAGCGAACCCGGCTCCTTGACGTCGGACAGCGCGCAGACCCGTTCGAAGGTCATGCGATCGCCTCGCTGGCGCTCGTCGAACGCACAGCCGCTCCGTCCTCGGGCGAGCTCGCAAGCTCGCTCGCCGTCTCGACCGGCTGTTCCTCCAGACCCGGCAGCGCACCGAGGCGCGCCTCGATGGTGTGCATCAGCCGGTCCTGCAGCTCCGGGAGGCCGATGTGCTGGACGACGTCGGCGAAGAAGCCCCGGACCACCAGTCGACGAGCCGTCTCCGCGTCGATGCCGCGCGAGCAGAGGTAGAACAGCTGCTCGTCGTCGAACCGGCCGGTGGCGCTGGCGTGGCCCGCGCCGACGATCTCGCCGGTCTCGATCTCCAGGTTGGGCACCGAGTCGGCGCGCGCGCCGTCGGTGAGCACCAGGTTCCGGTTGAGCTCGTAGGTGTCGGTGCCGGTCGCCTCGGGCCGGATGCGGACGTCGCCGATCCAGACCGTGCGGGCCTCCTCGCCCTGCAGCGCACCCTTGTACAACACGTTGCTGCGGCAGTTGGGGACGGCGTGGTCGACCCAGAGCCGGTGCTCCTGGTGCTGGGTCTCGTCGGCGAAGTAGACCCCGTAGAGGTCGGCCGAGCCGCCCGGACCGGCGTACTGCACGTTGCTGACCAGCCGGACGAGGTCGCCGCCGAGGGTGACGACGACCTGCTTGAAGGTGGCGTCGCGGCCGACGACGGTGTCGTACTGGCCGGCGTGCAGCGCACCCGGCGCCCAGTCCTGCACCGAGACGACGGTGACGTGCGCGCCGTCGCCGACGAGCACGGAGACGCCGCCGGAGTACTTCGCGAGCCCGGTGTGGTCCAGGACGACGGTGCCCTTGGCGAACGCGCCCACCTCGACGACCAGCTGGCCCCACACGATCTCGTCGCCCGCGCCGCCGCGCAGGGCGAGGGTGACCGGGCGGTCGAGCTGCGCCTCGGCGGCGATGCGCAGGACGGAGGCGCCCTCGGCGTGGCGCCGGGTCAGCGCCGCCAGCCGGTCGGCCGGCTCGGGCAGGCCCTTGAGCAACGGGTCGCCGGCGTCGACCGTGGTCAGCTCGACGCCGTCGGGCAGGTCGGCGTTCCACTGCGGGCGGGCGGCCGACGGGGCGCCGTCCAGCAGCTTGCGTATCCGCCGCATCGGCGTGAATCGCCAGGTCTCCTCGCGACCGGTGGGCACGCCGAAGGCGTCGGGGTCGGTCGAGGTGAAGCGCTCCGCCGGCGAGCCCGTGGGCGCCGGTCCGCCGTGCGAGTGAGCGCCGGGCGTGACGACGCTGTCGGCCGGGGTCTCCGGGGGGCCCGCCTGGGCGCCGACGCCGGGAGCGAAGAGCTCCCCGGCGAGAGTGTTCTCAGGGGCTGACATCAGCCGACGGCACCTTCCATCTGCAGTTCGATGAGCCGGTTGAGCTCGAGGGCGTACTCCATGGGCAGCTCGCGGGCGATCGGCTCGACGAATCCGCGCACCACCATGGCCATGGCCTCGTCCTCGGTCATGCCGCGGCTCATCAGGTAGAACAGCTGGTCCTCGCTGACCCGCGAGACGGTCGCCTCGTGACCCATGGCCACGTCGTCCTCGCGGACGTCGACGTAGGGGTAGGTGTCGGAGCGGCTGATCGTGTCGACCAGCAGCGCGTCGCACTTCACCGTCGACCTGGAGCCGTGGGCGCCCTCGTCGATCTGGACCAGGCCGCGGTAGGACGTGCGGCCACCACCACGGGCGACCGACTTGCTGATGATCGTCGAGGAGGTGTTCGGCGCCGCGTGCACCATCTTGGCGCCGGCGTCCTGGTGCTGGCCCTCGCCCGCGAAGGCGATCGAGAGGACCTCGCCCTTGGCGTGCTCGCCGACCATCCACACGGCCGGGTACTTCATCGTCACCTTGGAGCCGATGTTGCCGTCGACCCACTCCATGGTCGCGCCCTCGTGCGCCAGGGCACGCTTGGTGACCAGGTTGTAGACGTTGTTCGACCAGTTCTGGATGGTCGTGTACCGGCAGCGGGCGTTCTTCTTGACGATGATCTCGACGACCGCGGAGTGCAGCGAGTCCGACTTGTAGATCGGCGCGGTGCAGCCCTCGACGTAGTGCACGTAGGCGCCCTCGTCGACGATGATCAGCGTCCGCTCGAACTGGCCCATGTTCTCGGTGTTGATCCGGAAGTAGGCCTGCAGCGGGATCTCGACGTGCACGCCCGGCGGCACGTAGATGAACGAGCCACCCGACCAGACAGCGGTGTTCAGCGCGGCGAACTTGTTGTCGCCGGACGGGATCACCGACCCGAAGTACTCCTGGAAGATCTCCGGGTGCTCCTTCAGAGCCGTGTCGGTGTCCAGGAAGATCACGCCCTGGTCCTCCAGCTCCTTCTGGATCTGGTGGTAGACGACCTCGGACTCGTACTGCGCCGCGACACCGGAGACGAGGCGCTGCTTCTCCGCCTCGGGGATGCCGAGCTTGTCGTAGGTGTTCTTGATGTCGTCGGGCAGGTCCTCCCATGAGGCCGCCTGGGCCTCGGTGGAGCGGACGAAGTACTTGATGTTCTGGAAGTCGATCCCGGAGAGATCCGAACCCCAGTCGGGCATCGGCTTGCGGCCGAACAGCTTCAGCGCCTTGAGCCGGCGCTCGAGCATCCACTCGGGCTCGCTCTTGCGACGGGAGATGTCGGCGACGACGTCCTCGTTGATGCCGCGGCGCGCGGAGGCACCTGCGACGTCGGCGTCGGCCCAGCCGAACTTGTACCGGCCGAGCTGATCGATCTGCTCGTCCTGGGTCAGCGGCTGCTGCGTGCTGGTCATGCGGGCGTCCTCTCCCGTTTCGTGGGGGCGGTGCTGGTGGGCGCGCTGGCAGGCGCTGCTCGCTCACCTGGTACAGGGATCGCGCGGGTTGATCTGTTCCCCGGCCGCACGGGTCCGGGGATGTGTGTGGTGCAGATCCCGTCGCCGTGGGCGATCGTGGCCAGCCGCTGCACGTGGGTGCCGACGAGCCGGCCGATCACCGCGGTCTCGGCCTCGCACAGCTGCGGGAACTCCGCCGCGACGTGCGCCACCGGGCAGTGGTGCTGGCAGAGCTGCCCGCCACCGGAGATCGCCGAGGCCGTGGCAGCGTAGCCCTCGGCCGTGAGCGCGACGGCCAGGGCCTGGGCCCGGTCGACGGGCTGCCCCGGGCGGGCGGTGACGGCGCGCTCGACGGCGCTGGACGCCCGCGCCTCGAGCCCGGCGAGCTGCTGCTCCGCCACCGCACGGACGGCCTCGGGGCCACCGGAGCTGGCGACATAGCGCAGTGCCGTGAGTGCGAGGTCGTCGTAGGCGTGCGGGAAGGAGGAGCGGCCCGCGTCGGTGAGGTGGAACCGCCGTGCCGGACGGCCGCGGCCGCGGTGGGCCTCCCGGAACGGGCGTTCCTCCAGCCGTCCCGTGCCCACGAGGGCGTCGAGGTGCCGGCGGACGGCGGCCGGCGAGATGCCCAGCCGCGTGGCGAGCTCCGTCGCGGTCTGCGGGCCGTGCTCCAGGAGAAGGGCGCTCACGCGGTCACGGGTGCGCCCGTCATCGGCGGTCACCGACGCTCGGGGGTGCACTGCCACGCTTTCCACAACACAAGTGTGTCCTATTTCGGCATCCTCGCAACCAAGGGGGTCCTAACCCTGCGCGTGACGAGACGAGCGACGTGACGGGGCTCACGCTCTCCGCGGCTCAGTCCCCGGCAGCGACGGGCGTCCGGTCGCTCACGTCGAACTGCAGGGCGTCCTCACGCGCGTCGACCGTCACGCGCTGCCCCGACCTCAGCCGGCCGTCGAGCATCAACCGGGACAGGGTGTTGTCGAGCTCCCGCTGGATGGCGCGGCGCAGCGGCCTGGCCCCGAAGTCCGGCTGGTATCCGCGGCCGGCCAGCCACCCGACCGCCTCGTCGGTGAACTCCACCTCGATGTCCTGGGCCGCCAGCCGGCGTCGCGTCTCCTCCAGCAGCAGCCGGGTGATGCGCGCCAGCTGATCGGTGTCCAGCTGCGAGAACACGACGATCTCGTCGATCCGGTTGAGGAACTCCGGGCGGAACGCCTCCCGCAGCCGCCGCATGACCTGGTCCCGCAGCCCGTCGCCGCCACCGGACGCGCTCCCGAACCCGAGCGGGTCGCGCCGGCCCACGATCAGTTCCGAGCCCAGGTTGCTGGTCATGATCACGACGGTGTTCCGGAAGTCGACCGTCCGGCCCTGCGAGTCCGTCAGCCGGCCGTCGTCGAGCACCTGGAGCAGCGTGTTGAAGACGTCCGGATGCGCCTTCTCGATCTCGTCGAGCAGGACCACGGAGTACGGCCGGCGGCGGACCGCCTCCGTGAGTTGGCCGGCGTCCTCGTAGCCGACGTACCCGGGCGGGGACCCGACCAGGCGGCTGACGGTGTGCCGCTCCTGGAACTCGCTCATGTCGAGCCGGATCATGCGGTCCTCGTCGCCGAAGAGCGCCTCCGCGAGGGCGCGGGCGAGCTCGGTCTTGCCGACGCCGGTGGGGCCGAGGAACAGGAAGCTGCCGATCGGCCGGTCCGGGTCCCCGAGCCCGACACGGGACCGGCGGACCGCCTCGGCGACCACGCCGACCGCCTCGTCCTGCCCGATCACCCGCTCGTGCAGGTTCTCCTCCAGGCGCAGCAGCCGCGCCATCTCCTCCTCGGTGAGCTGGCTGACCGGGATCCCGGTCGCCCGCGAGACCACCTCCGCGATGTCGCCCACACCGACCTCCGGCACCGCTGCGTCTCCGCCCTGGCGGGCCTGGTCCAGCCGCTGCTGGGCTTCCTGGACCTGGTCCCGCAGCTCCGTGGCGCGCTCGTACTGCTCCGCGGCCACCGCCTGGTCCTTCTCCCGCTGCAGCCGGGACAGGTTCTGCTCCAGGCCCCGCAGATCGGTCGGCGGCGTGCGGACCCTGCGGCGCACACGGGCGCCGGACTGGTCGATCAGGTCGATCGCCTTGTCCGGCAGGTGGCGGTCGGTGATGTAGCGGTCGGAGAGCTCCGCCGCGGCGACGAGCGCCTCGTCGGTGAAGCGGACCTGGTGGTGCGCCTCGTAGCGGTCGCGCAGGCCGCGCAGGATCTCGACCGTCTCCTCGACGCCCGGCTCGGGGACGAGGATCGGCTGGAACCGCCGCTCCAGGGCAGCGTCCTTCTCGATGTTGCGGCGGTACTCGTCGAGCGTGGTCGCGCCGATGACGTGCAGCTCACCGCGCGCGAGCGCCGGCTTCAGCATGTTGCCCGCTCCGCCGGACCCCTCGGAGGCACCGGCCCCGACGACCGTGTGCAGCTCGTCGAGGAAGGCGATGACCTCGTCGCCGTGCTCGCGGATCTCGTCGATGATCTTCTTCAGCCGCTCCTCGAAGTCGCCGCGGTAGCGCGTGCCGGCGACGAGGCCGGTCAGGTCGATCTCCACCACACGGCGTCCGCGCAGCGTGTCGGGGACGTCGTCGTCGGCGATCTGGGCGGCGATCCCCTCGACGATCGCTGTCTTGCCCACCCCGGCCTCCCCGATCAGCACCGGGTTGTTCTTCCGCCGTCGGGCGAGCACCTCGAGCGTCTGCTCGATCTCGTCCTCGCGGCCGATGACCGGGTCGATCAGCCCGTCCCGCGCCAGTTGGGTGAGATCACGGCCGAACTCGTCGAGGGTGGGCGTGGTCGACCCCGGCCGGCCCGCGCCCTGCGCCGGGCCCCCACCCCCGCCGACGGCGGCCTGCTGCAGTGTCTCCGGCGTGACGTTCAGCTCGCGCAGGACGCGCCCGCCCGGGGAGTCCGGATTGAGGGCCAGCGCGAAGAGCAGGTGCTCCGGGCCGATGTAGGTGGACCCCAGCGCGCGTGAGATCTGGTGGGCGTCCAGCACCGCCCGCTTGGCGGCCGGAGTCAGGGCCGGTGGGTCCGGCCGGGGCGCACCGCGTGCGGGCAGCGCGTCCAGCCGCTCCCGCAGCTGCCCGGCGTCGACGCCGGTCCGGCCGAGCAGGTGGCGGACCGACTGGTCGTCGGTCATCGCCCACAGCAGGTGGTCGGTGTCCAGGTCGGGACTGCCGGTCTCGGCCGCGCGGCGGGCAGCCGTGTTGACCAGTTCACGCGCCCGCTCGCTGAGGAACTGGGTGATGTCGATGCGCTGCCGGGGCTGCTGAGGCCCACCGAGGTAGCGGGCGAAGAAGTCGTCGAACGGGCCGCCGTAGCCGCCGGGGAACATTCCACTGGTCATTGCCACCGTCCACCCGGGACGCGTGCCGGCGCGCCGCTGGCTGGGCCCGCCCTCGCACCGTACCCAGGAGGCAGGCACCTAGCATCGGTAGCCGTGCCGGTCCTGCCCTCTGCCTTCTCCCCCGCCGTCGTCTCGCGGGTGGCCCTGGCGAACGCGATCGCCAACGGCATCATCGTGGTCACCGGCGGCGCCGTCCGCCTGACCGGCTCGGGGCTCGGCTGTCCCACCTGGCCGCGGTGCACCGGCTCCAGCCTGGTGCCCACCCGCGAGCTGGCCGTCCACGGCGTCATCGAGTTCACCAACCGGCTGCTGACCTTCGTCCTCACGGCCGCGGCGATCGCGATCGTCGTCGCCGTGTTCCGGTCGGTGCGTCGCGACCTGCGCACGCTCGCCGTGATCAGCTTCCTCGGCATCCCGGCCCAGGCGCTGCTCGGCGGCGTCACCGTCCTGACCGGGCTCAACCCGTGGACGGTCGCGGCGCACTTCCTGCTGTCGATGGTGCTGGTCGCGGTCGCCACCACGCTGTGGCTGCGTTCGCGGGAACCCGGCGTGGGGCAGCCGCTGGTCCGCCGTCCGTTCGAACTGCTGACGATCGGCATCGCGGCCGTGTCGGCCGCCGTCCTGGCGCTCGGGACGGTGGTGACCGGCAGCGGCCCGCACAGCGGTGACCCGAAGGCGGGCCGCACCGGCTTCGATCCCGAGCTGGTCAGCCAGCTGCACGCCGACGTCGTGTTCCTGCTCGTCGGCCTGACGGTGGCGCTGCTCGTGGCGCTCTACGCGGTCGACTCGCCCGCCCGGATCCGGCGGGCGGCCCGCGACCTGCTGATCGTGGAGCTCGCGCAGGGGGTCATCGGGTACGTCCAGTACTTCACGAACCTGCCGATCGTGCTGGTGCTCGTGCACATGGCCGGAGCCGTGCTGGTCACCGCGTTCACCGCCCGGCTCCTCTGGTCGGTGCGCGGCCCGGCGTCCGAGCTGCCGCTACGCTCCCCCGCCGAGGTCGCGCCGGCCGGTCGCTGAGCGCTCAGGGGGCCAGACGAGGACGACGACCGTCCCGCCGTCGGGCGACTCCCAGCGTCCGGCCGTCACCGTCTCCGGAGCGCTGCGGGCATCGGCCCAGGCCGGCCAGGCGTCGCCCTCGTCGTGCCAGAGCAGCCGTCCGCCCGGGAAATAGGCGACGACCGGACAGCCGCCCTCGATGAGGGTCTCGACGTCCGCCGGCTCGATCCGGGACGCCCGGAGGGAGTAGGTGCGCCAGTCCGGCCCGACGAACTGGCCCATCCGGGCGTTCGCGAGGTCGCGCCGCACCTAGATCAGGACGTCGACGATGATCGCGATCGAGAGCAGCGCCAGGTACGAGATCGAGACGTGGAACAGCTTCATCGGCTTGGCGTCGGCCTCGCGCCGGATCCGGCCGAGCAGGCGGTGCGCCTCGAGCACGAACCACGCACCCAGCGCGGCGGCGCACGCCGTGTAGAGCCAGCCGATGCCGAAGTCCGAGCCCAGCGGCCACAGCAGCAGCGACACCGCGACCGTCAGCCAGGCCCATACGGCGCTCTGCCGACCCACCGACACGGCGGGCGCGACGACCGGCAGCATCGGCACCCCCGCCCGTGCGTAGTCCTCGCGGAACCGCATCGCCAGCGCCCAGAAGTGCGGCATCTGCCAGCAGAAGACGACGCCGAAGAACACCAGCGGCGGCCAGTCGAGCGAGCCGGTGACCGCGGCCCAGCCGATCAGCACCGGCGCGGCCCCCGGGACGCCGCCCAGCTCGGTGCTCCGCCGGGTGTGCCGCTTGGCGACGACCGTGTACAGGACGGCGTAGTAGAAGATCGCGCCCGCCGCGAGCGCCGCGGCCAGCAACGTCGTCGTGACGGCGAGCAGCACGATCGACGTGACCGACAGCACGATCCCGAACGTCAGGGCGGCCCGGGGGGTGACCGCGCCCGACGGCAGCGGACGGCGCTGCGTCCGGTGCATCAACTTGTCGATGTCGCGGTCGTAGTAGCAGTTGAAGACGTTGGCCGCCCCGGCTGCCAGCGTGCCGCCGAGCAGCGTGAACAGCAGCAGGCGCCAGGTGGGCCAGCCGCCGGCCGCCAGCATCATCGCCGGCACGGTGGTGACCAGCAGCAACTCGATGATGCGCGGCTTGGTCAACGCGACGTAGGCGCCCAGCCGGGCCCGCAGCACGCCGGGCAGGCGGCGGGCGGATTCGGTCTGACGCTCGGACAGTGCCGTCACCGCGTCGCGCACCTGGACAGCACGAGCCTCTTTCGAAACCGGGGAGTGGACCAGCAGTCACTGTAGCCCGGTCCTCGCCGGGCTCCGGCGCGGCATGAGCGCGGGTGACTAGGGTTGGAAGCGTTGATCCCGGCCGCCGAGCGGGTAGGGGCAGCGTCGACGACGACGGTGTGTCCCGGTCCAGCGCCGGCCCGCGGGACAGCACGCCACAGAAGCTCAAGCCGCCGGAACCAGGGCCGACCGAGGGAGCACGCACCACATGACGCAGAGCACCGGGTCGGAGGCCCCTGCGGAGGCCGCGACGGACGCCCCCACCGGCAGCCCCGTCCAGCCGAACCCCACCCTCCCCGACGGCTTCGGCGAGCTCGACCGCCGCGCGATCGACACCGTGCGCGTGCTCGCCATGGACGCCGTCCAGAAGGTGGGCAACGGCCACCCGGGGACGGCGATGAGCATGGCGCCGACCGCCTACCTGCTCTTCCAGAAGTGGCTGAAGCACGACCCGAGCGACCCGAACTGGGTCGGCCGCGACCGGTTCGTGCTGTCGATGGGCCACTCGAGCCTGACGCTCTACATCCAGCTCTACCTCTCCGGCTACGGCCTGGAGCTCGAGGACCTCGAAGCGCTGCGCACCTGGGGTTCGAAGACCCCGGGCCACCCCGAGGTCAACCACACACCGGGCGTCGAGACGACCACCGGCCCGCTCGGCCAGGGCGTCGGCAACGCCGTCGGCATGGCGATGGCCGCCCGCCGCGAGCGCGGTCTGTTCGACCCCGACGCCCCGGAGGGCGAGAGCCTCTTCGACCACACCATCTGGGCCTTCGCCTCCGACGGCGACCTCGAGGAGGGCGTGAGCGGGGAGGCCTCCTCGCTGGCCGGGACCCAGGAGCTGGGCAACCTGGTCCTCGTCTACGACGACAACAAGATCTCCATCGAGGACGACACCAACGTCGCATTCACCGAGGACGTCGCCAAGCGCTACGAGGCGTACGGCTGGCACGTGCAGCGGGTGGAGGACGGCGAGGACCTCGCCGCCGTGGACGCCGCGCTCGCCGCGGCGAAGGCCGAGACCGGCCGCCCGTCGTTCATCCAGCTCCGCACGATCATCGCCTGGCCGGCGCCGAACAAGCAGAACACCGGTGCCGCCCACGGCTCGGCGCTGGGCGACGACGAGGTGAAGGCGACCAAGAAGATCCTTGGCTTCGACCCGGAGAAGACCTTCGACGTCGCGCCCGAGGTCATCGAGCACGCCCGCCAGGTCGTCGCCCGCGGCCAGAAGCAGCACGCGACCTGGCAGGAGCGGTTCGACGCCTGGACGAAGGACAACGCCGACCGCGCCGCCCTCCTGGAGCGCATGACCACCCGCACCCTCCCCGAGGGCTGGGCCGCGAAGCTGCCGACCTGGGACGCCGACCCCAAGGGCGTCGCGACCCGCAAGGCGTCCGGCGAGGTGCTCGCCGCCCTCTACCCGGAGCTGCCCGAGCTCTGGGGCGGCTCGGCCGACCTCGCCGAGAGCAACAACACCGCCGTCAAGGGCGAACCGTCGTTCCTGCCCGCGAACCGCCAGACGAAGATGTGGAGCGGTGGCCCGTACGGCCGCACGCTGCACTTCGGCGTCCGCGAGCACGCCATGGGCGCGATCATGAACGGCATCGCGCTGCACGGCGGCACCCGCGTCTACGGCGGCACGTTCCTCACCTTCTCCGACTACATGCGCGGGGCCGTGCGCCTGGCTGCGCTCATGCAGCTGCCGGTCACCTACGTCTGGACGCACGACTCGATCGGCCTCGGCGAGGACGGCCCGACCCACCAGCCGATCGAGCACTTCGCCGCGCTGCGGGCCATCCCGGGTCTCGACTTCGTCCGCCCGGCGGACGCGAACGAGACGGCCGTCGCCTGGCGCACGATCCTCGAGCACAACGACCGCCCGGCCGGTCTGGCGCTCTCGCGGCAGAACCTGCCGGTGTTCGATCGCTCGACGATGAACTCTGCCGACGGCGTGGCACGTGGTGCATACGTGTTGGCCCCGGCATCCAACGAAGCGTCGAACGGCGCGCCCGAGGTGATCCTGCTCGGCACCGGTTCCGAGGTGCAGATCGCCGTGGCCGCCCGTGAGCGCCTCGAGGCGGACGGCGTGCCGACCCGCGTGGTCAGCGTGCCGTGTGTCGAGTGGTTCGCCGACCAGGACCAGTCCTACAAGGACGAGGTCCTGCCGCCCACGGTGCGCGCCCGGGTCAGCGTCGAGGCGGGTGTCCCCATGGGCTGGCGGGAGTTCGTCGGCGACGCCGGGCGAATCGTCGGCCTCACCCACTACGGCGCCAGCGCGGCGTACACCGTTCTGTATGAGGAGTTCGGTCTCACCGACGAGGCCGTCGTCGCCGCGGCCCGGGAGAGCATCGAAGCTGCGACGTCCGGCAACGCCGTCCCGGCCGGCCCGGTCGCCGCGACCGGCGGTCTCCCCCACCCCACCGGCGATCGCTAACCACCCCATCACGAAGGGCACCAGTCATGGCTCAGAACGAGAATCTGGCCGATCTGTCCGGAGCCGGCGTCGCCGTCTGGCTCGACGACCTGTCGCGTGACCGCATCCGCACCGGCAACCTGCAGTCCCTGATCGACGAGCACTCGGTCGTCGGCGCCACCACCAACCCGTCGATCTTCGCCGCGGCGATCAGGGGCTCCGACGCCTACGACGACCAGGTCCACGCCCTGGCCGTCCGGAAGGTCGACGTCCAGGAGGCGCTGCGCACCATCACGGCCGCCGACGTCCGCGACGCCTGCGACCTCTTCCGCCCCGTCGCCGACCGGCAGCCCGGTGACGGCCGCGTGTCGCTCGAGGTGGCCCCCGGCCTGGCCCACGACACCGACGCGACCAACGCCGAGGCGGCGCACCTGTGGTGGCTGGTCGACCGCCCCAACCTCTACATCAAGATCCCGGCCACCGAGGCGGGCCTGCCGGCGATCGCCGAGACCATCTCGCAGGGCATCAGCGTCAACGTCACCCTGATCTTCAGCATCGACCGCTACCGCGGCGTCATGGACGCCTACCTGTCCGGCCTGGAGAAGCGGCTGGCGAAGGGCGGTTCGATCGACGGGCTGGCCTCGGTGGCCTCGTTCTTCGTGTCCCGCGTGGACACCGAGATCGACAAGCGACTGGACAAGCTCGGGGCCGACCCCTCGCTCAAGGGCAAGGCCGGTATCGCCAACGCGCAGTTGGCCTACCAGGCGTACGAGGAGGTCTTCTCCTCCGACCGCTGGAAGGCGCTCGAGGCAAAGGGCGCGGTGCCGCAGCGGCCGCTGTGGGCCTCGACCGGTGTCAAGAACCCCGAGTACAGCGACACGATGTACATCAGCGAGCTCATCGCCCCCGGCACGGTCAACACCATGCCGGAGAAGACGATGATGGCCTACGCCGAGCACGGCACCCCCGGCACGCCGGTGCAGAAGAGCTACGACGACGCCACCGCCGTCATGAAGTCGGTCGCCGACGCCGGCGTCGACCTGGACGACGTCTTCAAGGTCCTGGAGGAGGAGGGCGTGCAGAAGTTCGTGGACGCCTGGGACGAGCTGACCTCCTCCGTGGGCAGCGAGCTCGAGAAGCTGGCCTGAGCGGTCGCCGCCCCACTGCAGAGGACCGACATGATCCCCAACCCGCTGCGCGATCCGCGGGACCGGCGGCTGCCCCGGGTGCCGCAGCCGTGTGCGCTGGTCGTCTTCGGCATCACCGGCGACCTGGCCCGCAAGAAGCTGCTGCCCGCGGTGTACGACCTGGCCAACCGCGGCCTGCTGCCCACCAACTTCGCGCTGCTCGGCTTCGCCCGCCGCGACTGGGGTGACACCGAGTTCGCCGAGCTCTCCCGGGAGGCGGCGCGCCAGCACGCCCGCACGCCGTGGCGGGAGGAGGTCTGGGAGCAGCTCGCCGCGGACATCACCTTCGTCCAGGGCTCGTTCGACGACGACAACGCGTTCGACCAGCTCGCGGCCACCCTCGACAAGCTCGAGGGCAGCAACGGCATCGGCGGCAACGCGGCGTTCTACCTGTCCATCCCGCCGGCGATGTTCCCGGTCGTGCTCAAGCAGATGCAGCGCACCGGCATGGCCGAGAGCACGCCGGACCGGTGGCGGCGGGTCGTCGTCGAGAAGCCGTTCGGTGAGGACCTGCCCTCGAGCCGCGAGCTCAACGCGCTGGTCGACTCGGTGTTCACCGCCGACGACGTGTTCCGCATCGACCACTACCTGGGCAAGGAGACGGTCCAGAACCTGCTGGCGCTGCGGTTCGCGAACACCCTGTTCGAGCCGATCTGGAACGGCCACCACGTGGACTCGGTGCAGATCACCATGGCCGAGGACGTCGGCATCGGCGGGCGGGCCGCCTTCTACGAGAAGACCGGCGCCGCGCGGGACGTGCTGCAGAACCACCTCCTCCAGCTGCTCGCCCTGACCGCGATGGAGGAGCCGGTCGAGTTCTCCGCCGAGGAGATCCGCACCGAGAAGCTCAAGGTGCTGCGCGCCGTCTCGCTGCCCGAGGACCTGGAGACGTTCGCCGTCCGCGGGCAGTACGAGCAGGGGTGGCTGGCGGGGCAGCGGGTGCAGGGCTACCGGCAGGAGGACGGCGTCGACCCCAAGTCGAACACCGAGACCTTCGCCGCCGTGCGCTTCGGTGTGGAGACCCGTCGGTGGGCGGGCGTGCCGTTCTACCTGCGCACCGGCAAGCGGCTCCCCCGGCGGGTCACCGAGATCGCGCTGTCGTTCAAGCGGGCGCCGCACCTGCCGTTCGCCGAGACCGACACCGAGGAGCTCGGCAACAACCAGCTCGTCGTCCGCGTGCAGCCCGACGAGGGCGTGACCCTCAAGTTCGGGTCGAAGGTGCCGGGCAGCGTCATGGAGGTCCGCGACGTCTCGATGGACTTCCTGTACGGCGAGCAGTTCACCGAGTCCAGCCCCGAGGCCTACGAGCGGCTGCTGCTCGACGTGCTCCTCGGTGACGCCACGCTGTTCCCCCGCAACGCCGAGGTCGAGGCCTCCTGGGCGGTCATCGACCCGCTCGAGGAGTTCTGGGCCGGCAGCACACCGCACCCCTACCGGGCGGGCGAATGGGGCCCCCGCGCGGCCGACGAGATGCTCGCGGCCGAAGGAAGAAGGTGGCGCCGTCCATGACCACGCTCTGGGACACCAACGGCACGGCGGTCGTCAAGGAACTGGCCGCCCAGCGGCGCACCGGCGGGGCCGTGCTGTCCGGGGTGGCGCTCACCCTGGTCGTTGTCGCCGACGAGAGCCGCGTCGCCGAGGCGGAGGAGGCCGCGACCCACGCGGCCGAGATGCACCCCTGCCGCGTGCTCGTGGTGGTGCGGCGGCAGCTCGAGGCACCCAGCCCCCGGCTGGACGCCGAGGTGGTCATCGGCGGTCGGCTCGGCCCCGGCGAGGCCGTCGTCATGCGCATGTACGGGCGCCTCGGCCTGCACGCCGAGTCCGTGGTGCTGCCCCTCCTGGCCGCGGATGCCCCCGTCGTCACCTGGTTCGACGCCGCGCCCCCGGAGAAGATGGCCACCGACGCCCTGGCGGTGTTCGCCGACCGGCGGATCACCGACAGCTCCATCGCCGAGGACCCGCTGAAGGCGCTGAAGACCCGCGCCGACGACTACGCCCCGGGCGACACCGACCTCGCGTGGACGCGCACCACCGGCTGGCGGGCGATCCTTGCCTCCAGCCTGGACTCCGTGTCCGGGCGCCGCGGCGAGCCCGTCATCGTCAAGGGCGGCCGCGTGGAGGGCGATCCGCAGAGCCCGACGGCGCAGCTGCTCGCCGGCTGGCTCACCTCCCGCTGCGGCACGGCCATCGCGGTGCAGGGCGGCGAGCGCAAGCCCGGGGAGAGCGGGGTGGAGTCCGTCGTCCTCACCCTCGACCAGAAGGAAGAGGTGCGGATCGTCGCCGACCGCCGGGGCGGCGCCGTGCTCACCCAGCCGCTCCGGCCGGACGTCACCGTGCCCCTGCCGGAGCGGGCGCTGGGCGAGCTGCTCAGCGAGGAGCTGCGCCGGCTCGATCAGGACGAGCCCTACAGCGACGCGCTGGAGGCAGCGACCGGCGTGACCGGACTCGCCGAGCGGCCGTCGACCCGCGAACACGTCTGGTTCGACCCGGCCGAGGGCAACGGCAACGGCGCGCGGCCCAGGAAGCGCACGGCGGCCGCGCAGTCCGAGTCGTGAGCCGGCCCGCCCCGGACGTCGTCGTCCTCCCGGACGCCGACCATCTGGCCCGGGCGGCGGCCGAGGCCGTGGTCGCGCGGCTCGCCGCCGCGCAGGCGCTGCACGGCTCGGCCGCGATCGTCCTGACCGGCGGCGGGGTGGGGATCGCGGTCCTCGAGCAGGTCGCGGCCCTCGCCGCCGAGCCGGTGCGCGAGACCGTCGACTGGGAGCACGTGCACGTCTGGTGGGGCGACGAGCGGTTCGTGCCCGCGGCGGACGCCGAGCGGAACGAGAAGCAGGCCCGCGCGGCGTTGCTCGACCGCGTCGGGGTGCCTGAGCACCACATCCACGCGATGCCGCCGTCGGACGGCGACTTCGCCGAGCCGGAGGACGCGGCGGCCTGGTACGCCGCGGAGCTCGCGGCGGCCGCGCCCGATGGGCAGTCCGTCCCGCGGCTGGAACTGCTCCTCCTCGGGATGGGTCCGGAAGGACACGTCGCCTCGATCTTCCCCGACTCCCGGGCCGTGCGGGACGAGGGCACGGTGGTCGCCGTCCGCGACTGCCCGAAGCCGCCGCCCACCCGGGTCAGCCTCGGGTTCGCCGCGATCAACGCCGCCGACGAGGTGTGGCTGCTGGTCAGCGGCGAGGCCAAGGCCGCCGCGGTGGCGGCGGCGCTGTCCGGAGCCGACCCGGTCGACGTCCCCGCGGCCGGCGTGCACGGCACCCGGGCGACCCGCTGGCTGCTGGACGAGGCCGCGGCCGCCGATCTGTCGCGCTGACCGGTATCCACGGGCGGTGACCGGCTCTCTCCCGGGTGTCGCAGGAGACCCGATCCAGGCAGGAGCCCTCCGATGACCGCCCAGGACATCCGCACGACGACGATCCCTCAGCCGCGCACGCCCGCGGACGACTCCCCCGCCGAGAACGCGCCCGCACCCGCTGCCGTCGAGCCGGCCCGCGAGTTCCCGTGGCCCGAGCCCTGGCGCGCCAACCGCGGTGCGCGCCCCCGTTCGGAGTACTGGGACGTGGCCAGCGCCTCCTGGCACTCCCGCGGCCCGATCGCCCGACGGACTGACTGCCGGCACGCAGAGTCACGGCTCGCCGCGCGGACGCCGTCCGCTGGTCCGTCTTCGTCAGGCCACCGTCGAGGTTCGGCGCGGAACGGTGGACAGTGCGCTGCCATGGGGAGCATCCAGACCCAGCAGCGCACCACGACGGTCGCGGGGTCCTTCCGTCCGCGGCCCCGCGCGGAGTACTGGGACCATCGGACCGCGTCATGGCAGGTGGTGAACCCGATCCCCGCCCCGCGCCGGGGCTGACGGGTCAGGCGCCGCGGCGCTGGTGCAGCCGGGTGAGCGCCTCTTCGAGCAGCGCGTCGCCGTCGGCGTCGCTGCGGCGCTCCCGCACGTAGGCCAGGTGCGTCTTGTACGGCTCGGTGCGCGGCGCCGGGGGCGGGTTCTGCTCGTCCTGACCGGCCGGGAGGCCGCAGCGCGGACAGTCCCAGTGCTCGGGGACGTCGGCGTCGCTGGCGAACGCCACCCGGGTCTCGTGCCGGTTCGCGCACCAGAAGGGGATCCGGTTGCGCGGCGCGGCCTCACCGCGCTCGGCCTCACCCATCGGACCTGCTCCGACCCGGGTGCCCCGAATCGCGTTGCCACCAGCCACGAGCGCCCCCTGATCGATGCGTCCAGGTCGTGCGGCGCATGCCACACCGCGCGCAGTCTATGGCCTGGGGAGACGATCTCCGGTCACGATTTTCGCTCGAATCAGTGCCGCGTCGAGCGGGTCCGGCGGTGGCGCGTCAGCCGGCCTTGAGCAGGATGCCCAGGCCGACGATGCAGACGGCCCAGACGATGGCGCAGAAGACGGTCAGCCGGTTCAGGTTCTTCTCGACGACCGAGGAGCCGGCCAGCGACGAGGACACCGCGCCGCCGAACATCGAGGACAGACCGCCGCCCTTGCCCCGGTGCAGGAGGATCAGCACGATGAGGATGGCGCTGGTGAGCACCAGCACCACGTTGAGGACGAGCTCGATCATCACTTCTCCTGCACTCGGCGGCCGGCGGCACACCCCGGGCTGTTCGCTCCGAGCCTAGCCGACGCTCGCCGGACCGTTCCGTCAGTGCGCTTCCGCGCCACGGTCCGCTCCTCGCTCTCCGGCGCTCGCTGCGATGCTCCCGCGGCTGTCAGCGCACCCCGGCGGTGGCGACGTCGTAACCGCTGTACGGCAGCACCACCACCCCGTTGCGCAGCCGCTGACCGGCGAGCAATTGGATGCGGGTCTCTCCCAGCGGCACGTAGACCGCCGACTTGTCCACGCTCTCGGCGACCTTCCGCCAGCCGGCCGCGCCGCCGGAGGCGCGGGCCTGGTCGATCAGCGCGTTCACCGCCGGGTCGTTGAGCCGGGCGTAGTTGGTGTTGCCGACGTTGCGGATGCTGCGCCCGTCGACCAGAGGCCCCAGGAACGACGCCGGCGTCGGGAAGTCCGCCGTCCAGGTGGCCTGCACGATGCCGTAGCCGTTGGCGGTGACGTTGTTCGGGCTGCCGACGTCCGTCGCGTAGAACGTGCCGGCGGGCAGCGGCTTGACGTCCACCGTGATGCCGACCTCGCCGAGCTCCCGGGCGATCTCCTCGGCCGCGACGACGCCGCTCGACGTGTCGGCCACCGCGAGCACCGTCGAGAAGCCGTCGGCGTGCCCGCAGGCCTTCAGGTGGGCACGGGCCGAGTCGGCGTCGGCACGGGGGTCGCTGTCCTTCGGTCCGCCCGGCAGATCGCGGGGCCACAGCTCCGAGCGGCGGACGACGTTCACCGGCCCGCCGAGGGCCTGCTGCACGGCACGGCGGTCGATGGCGGCCGCGACCGCCGCGCGGCAGTCGGCGTTGTCCATCGGGGCGACGTCCGTCGGCAGGGCCAGCAGCCGCAGCGCCCCGGTGGTGACGTCGTCCACGCGCTGCCGCACCGGGTTGTCCGCGCTCTCGGTGAGCCGCCTGGTGGTCACCGCCTGCACGCCGGTGCCGGTGATGTCGAGGTCGGCCGAGCCGGCAAGCAGCGCCTGGTCGCGCTCCACGCCGCTGAGCCCGGTGCGCACGATCACCTTGTCGGGCAGCGCCGTCCGGACGTCGTCGGTGGCGGGGTCCCACTGGGGGTTGCGGTCGAGCAGGATGCCGGTGCCCGCGTCGACGGAGGTGACGGCGTACGGCCCCGAGGACATGGGGTCGGCGCCGTAGTTCGCGCCGGTGTCGGCCTCGATCGGCACCGGACTGCTGGACGGCAGGGCCATGACGAACGGCAGGTCCGGCTGCGGCGTGCGCAGCTTGAAGACGATCGTCTGGTCGTCCGGGGTCTCGATGGAGGGCAGGCCCAGCTTGTCCGCCGCCTCGTCCTGGTAGGGACCCGCGTACTGGTCCTTGGGGTCGTCCAGGAGATCCACCACGTAGGTGGGGCCGCCGACGATGACGTCGGAGGCGAAGGACCGCTCGATGCCGTACTTCACGTCGCGCGACGTGATCGGCCGGCCGTTCTCGAACTTCACGCCCTGGCGGAGGGTGAACGTCCAGCTCAGTCCGTCGTCCGAGGCCTTGCCGAGGTTGGTGGCGAGGTCGGGCACCAGCTCGTCGGTGTGGCCGGGCTCGGCGCTGTAGGTGACCAGGGTGCGGGCGTAGAGCCGCATCAGGTTCCACACGCCGGGCAGGTAGGAGCGCTGCGGGTCGAGGCTGTCGATCTCCGCCGAGACGATCCGCAGGGTGCCGCCGGTGTGGTCGGACGGCGCCCGGACACCCGTCAGCCCGGCGTCGGCGCTCCCCTCGACGACCGGGACGTCGCTCGTGCCCCCGGCGCCGCCGCCGCAGCTGACCGCGACGACGACGACCAGGACCACGACGCCGGCCAGCGCCAGGATGCGCCGCCGGGACCAGCCGCGCGCCCAGGCGGGGAGCCGCTCGGCGAGCCGTTCCAGCGTGCCGTTCTCCAAGCTGCTGCCGCCCCCACCCGTGTCGGCCGGCGGCGGGAGCGGGGCTCAGCTGCCGCCGGCGGCGTTCTGACAGATCTGCGCGAACTCGTCGGCGTCCAGGCTGGCGCCGCCGACGAGGGCACCGTCGATGTCCGGCCCGGCCAGGATCCCGGCCGTGTTCGCGGCCTTCACCGACCCTCCGTACAGGATACGGACGCCCGAGCCCGTCTCCGGGCCGAACCGCTCGGCGAGCCGCGCCCGGAGTGCGCCGCACACCTCCTGCGCGTCCTCGGGGGTGGCGACCTCGCCGGTGCCGATGGCCCACACCGGCTCGTAGGCGATGACCACGCCGCCCGCGCCGCCCGTCAGCTGTTCGGCGGTCAGCCCGTCGAGGGAGGCGTCGAGCTGGCCGGTGCAGTGCTCGACGTGAGCGCCGGCCTGCCGGATCTCCAGCCCCTCGCCCACGCAGACGATCGGCACGATGCCGTGCTTCAGCGCCGCGTGCGCCTTGGCCGCCACCACCGCGTCGTCCTCGGCGTGCATCGCCCGCCGCTCGGAGTGCCCGACGGTGACGTACTGGCACGCCAGGGCGGACAGCATCGCGCCGCTGACCTCGCCGGTGTAGGCGCCGGAGTCGTGGACCGAGACGTCCTGCGCGCCGTAGCCGACCTCGAGCTTGTCGCCGGTCACCAGCGTCTGGACGCTGCGCAGTGCGGTGAACGGCGGCAGCACGACCACCTCGACCTCGTCGAGGATCCGCTCCGGGATGGTGAACGCGAGCTTCTGCACCAGGCCGATCGCATCCAGGTGCGTCATGTTCATCTTCCAGTTGCCGGCGATGAGCGGACGCCGTCCCTCATGCCTGCCCGGCGTCCGGTCCTTGAGAGCCATGTCCGCTCCCCTGCTCAGTCGGCGAGCACCGCGAGGCCCGGCAGCTCCCGGCCCTCGAGGTACTCCAGCGACGCACCGCCGCCGGTGCTGATGTGGCCGTACGCGGCCTCGTCGAGGCCGAGCTGCCGGACCGCGGCAGCGGAGTCCCCGCCGCCGACCACCGACAGCCCGTCGACAGCGCCGACCGACGCGGCCACGCCACGTGTACCGGCCTGGAACGGCGCCAGCTCGAACACGCCCATCGGCCCGTTCCAGAACACCGTGCGGGCGCCGCCCAGCTCGGCGCCGAACAGCTCGACGGTGCGGGGGCCGACGTCGAGGCCCAACTGGTCCTCCGGGATCGCGTCCACCGGGACGACGGTCGTGGGTGCCTCCGCGCTGAACTCCGGCGCGCAGACCACGTCGACCGGCAGCACGATCTTCTCCCCCGCCTCGGCGAGCAGCCGGCGGCAGGTGTCGACCTGGTCGGTCTCGAGCAGCGACTTGCCCACGCCGTGCCCCTGTGCGACCAGGAACGTGAAGCACATGCCGCCGCCGATGAGCAGCCGGTCGACCTTGGGCAGCAGCGCCTCGATGACGGCCAGCTTGTCGCTGACCTTCGAACCGCCCAGGACGACCACGTACGGCCGCTCCGGGTCGGTGGTCAGGCGGGTCAGCACGTCGAGCTCGCGGGCCACCAGGCGGCCGGCGTAGTGCGGCAGCCGCTCGGCCACGTCGAACACCGAGGCGTGCTTGCGGTGCACGGCGCCGAAGGCGTCGTCGACGTAGGCGTCGGCCAGGGCGGCGAACCGGTCGGCCAGCTCGCCGCGGGCCGCGTCGTCCTTCGACGTCTCGGCGGCCTCGAAGCGCACGTTCTCCAGCAGCAGGACGTCGCCGTCGGCCAGCGCCGCCGCCTTCGCACGGGCGTCGTCACCGGCGACGTCGGCCGCCAGCGGCACCGCGCCGCCCAGCAGCTCGCCGAGCCGGGCCGCGACCGGGGCGAGGGAGAACTGCGGGTCGGGCGTGCCCTTCGGCCGCCCGAGGTGGGCGGCGACGATCACGCGCGCGCCGGCGTCCCGGAGAGCCTGCAGGGTGGGGAGGCTGGCGCGGATCCGGCCGTCGTCCGTTATCTGGCCGGTCTGCTTGTCCAGCGGGACGTTCAGGTCGGCGCGCAGGAGCACGCGCCGACCCGAGACGCCCTCGGCGAGGAGGTCGTCTACCGAACGCATCAGAGCGACTTGCCGACCAGGGTGGTGAGGTCGACGAGGCGGTTGGAGTAGCCCCACTCGTTGTCGTACCAGCCGAGCACCTTCGCCATCGGGCCGAAGACCTTGGTCAGCTTCGCGTCGTAGATGCAGGACGACGGGTCGGTGACGATGTCGGAGGAGACGATCGGGTCGCTCGTGTACGTGAGGTACTTGCCGAGCGGGCCCGCCGCGGCCTCGCGGTAGGCGGCGTCGATCTCGTCGGCCGACGCCTCCTTGCCCAGCTGGACGGTGAGGTCGGTGGCCGAGCCGGTCGGGACCGGCACGCGGATGGCGTAGCCGTCCAGCTTGCCCTTGAGCTCCGGCAGCACGAGGCCGATCGCCTTCGCGGCACCGGTGGACGTCGGCACCATGTTCAGCGCGGCGGCACGGGCGCGGCGGAGGTCCTTGTGCGGGCCGTCCTGCAGGTTCTGGTCGGCGGTGTAGGCGTGGATGGTGGTCATCAGGCCGCGCTCGATGCCGAACGCGTCGTTGAGGACCTTCGCCAGCGGGGCCAGGCAGTTCGTGGTGCAGGACGCGTTGCTGATGATCGTCTGCGAGCCGTCGTAGAGGTTGTCGTTGACGCCCATGACGATCGTGATGTCGTCGTCCGTGGCGGGCGCGGAGATGATGACCTTCTTCGCGCCACCGGCGTCGACGTGCTTGCGGGCGTCGGCTGCCTTGGTGAAGAAACCGGTCGACTCGACGACGACGTCGACCCCGAGGTCGCCCCACGGCAGGTTGGCCGGGTCGCGCTCGGACAGCACCTTCATCGTGTTGCCCGCGATCTTGATGCCCTCGCCGTCGGCCGCGACGTCCTCGGACAGCTTGCCGAGAATGCTGTCGTACTTCAGCAGGTGGGCGAGCACCTCGGGGCTGGTCAGGTCGTTGACCGCCACGATCTCGATGTCCTGGCCGCTCGCCGCGGCGGCCCGCCAGAAGTTCCGGCCGATGCGGCCGAACCCGTTGATGCCAACTCGGACCGTCACTGCTGCCTCCCATAGACCGATGGAGCTGTCGCTCGGCGGCCGCACATCGCGCGGCCTCGCTCCCGGGAAGCCTATCGGTCGGCGCCCGGGGTCACTGAGCGAGCATGTCGTCGGTGACGACGGACTCGGTGTCCGGGATGCCGAGGTCCTTGGCGCGCTTGTCGGCCATCGCCAGGAGACGCCGTATGCGGCCGGCGACGGCGTCCTTGGTCATCGGCGGCTCGGCCCGCTGGCCGAGCTCCTCCAGTGAGGCCTGACCGAACTCCAGGCGCAGCCGGCCGGCGACCAGCAGGTGCTCGGGGGCGTCGTTGGCGAGGATCTCCAGCGCCCGCTCGACCCGCGCGCTGGCGGCGACCGCGGCACGGGCCGACCGGCGCAGGTTCGCGTCGTCGAAGTTGGCCAGCCGGTTGGCGGTGGCCCGCACCTCGCGGCGCATCCGCCGCTCCTCCCAGGCCAGGACGGCGTCGTGCGCGCCCATGCGGGTGAGCAGCGCGCTGATCGCGTCGCCGTCCCGGATGACCACCCGGTCGGCGCCGCGGACCTCGCGCGCCTTGGCCGGGATGCCGAGCCGCCGGGCCGCGCCGACCAGCGCCATCGCGGCCTCGGGCCCGGGGCACGTCACCTCGAGCGAGGACGACCGGCCGGGCTCGGTGAGCGACCCGTGGGCGAGGAAGGCGCCGCGCCAGGCGGCCTCGGCGTCGTTGATGCCGCCGGACACCACCGCGGGCGGCAGGCCGCGGACGGGGCGGCCGCGCTGGTCGACCAGGCCGGTCTGCCGGGCCAGGCCCTCGCCGTGCTTGGCGATCCGCACCAGGTAGCGCACGCCGCGGCGGATGTTGCCACCGGCGAGCACGCTGACGCCGCTCGTGTACCCGTAGACCTCGCTGATGTCGCGGCGCAGTCGTCTGGCCACCGAGCCGGTGTCGAGCTCCGCCTCGATGACCACCCGACCGCCCACGATGTGCAGGCCGCCCGAGAAACGCAGCAGCGCCGTGACCTCCGCCTTGCGCTCGGAGGTCTTCGTGCACTCCACGCGTGAGAGCTCGTCCTTGACCATTGCGGTCATCGCCATGTGCGGCGTCCCCTTCCCCCTCGTACCGACCGATCCGGTCCGGCCTCTGTCGCCGTCAGTTCCGATACCCGATCGGACACCCGTACTCCCTACCGTGCGCCGACCACGGAGGCCAGCGCTGCGGACAGGCGCACTGGATCGTGCCGTGGCGCGCCGTCCAGCGCAGCAACCGGAGCCAGGACGAGCTCGGCACCGCACTCGCGCACCGCAGACAGGAGACCACGGCGGTCAACAACCGATTCATCGTCGGCGACCACGGTGTGCAACGCCACCCCGCCCAGATGCGCCTGCAGCACGCTCAGATGCTCCTCCGGGGAGAAGTCGTCGGTCTCCCCGGGCTGCGGCTCCAGGTTCAGGACGACGACCACGCGCGCGCTGGTCGCGGCCAGGGCCTCACGCAGCGCGGGCACCAGCAGGTGCGGCAGCACGGACGTGTACCAGGAGCCGGGACCGAGCGAGACGACGTCCGCCGCGGCGACCGCCTCGAGCACCGCCGGGTTCACCGGCGGGTCGGGCGGGGAGAGCAAGATCTCACGGACCCGGTCGGCCGTCGCCGCGATCGCGACCTGTCCGCGGATCGTGCGGCTGCGCTCGGGGTCGTCGGGATCGACGGTCTCGACGCGGGCCACCAGGTCGAGCGGGACGTCGGCCATCGGCAGCACGCGGCCGCAGCAGTCGAGCAGCTCCCCGATCTCGTCCAGGGCCCGCACGGTGTCCCCGCCGTGCATCTCGGTCAGCCCGGTGAGCATCAGGTTGCCGACCGGGTGCCCGGCCAGGACGCCGGTGCCGCCGAGGCGGTGCTGCAGGAGAGCTGCCAGCTCCTGGGGACGGTCCCCCTCGCCGGCGAGGGCGGCGAGGGCCATGCGGAGGTCGCCGGGCGGGAGGACGGGCATCTCGCGGCGGATCCGGCCGGAGGAGCCGCCGTCGTCGGCGACCGTGACGACCGCGGTCACGTGCGGGGTGAGCCGCCGCCAGGCGGCCAGGGCCGCGGCCAGCCCGTGGCCGCCGCCGAACGCGACCACGCGCGGTGCTGCGCCTCCCACTACTCGCGGCCCAGGTCGCGGTGGCGGGCGGTGGCAGCGATGCCCTCGGCCTGCAGCCGGCGGGCGAATTCCTCGGCGATCGCCACGCTGCGGTGCTTCCCCCCGGTGCAGCCCACGGTGAGGGTCAGGTATCGCTTGCCCTCGCGGCGGTAACCGGGGATGAGCAGCCGCAGCACGTCGGTGTAGCGGTCGAGGAACTCCTCGGCGTCGGGCTGGCCGAGGACGAACCCGCGGACGTCGTCGTCCTGCCCGGTGTGGTCGCGGAGCTCGGGGATCCAGTGCGGGTTGGGCAGGAAGCGCGCGTCGACGACCAGGTCGGCGTCCAGCGGCAGCCCGTACTTGAAGCCGAAGCTCATGACCGTCGCGGTGAGCGGCGGGGTGCGACCCTCGCGCGCGAACGCGTTCTCCAGCGTCGCCCTCAACTGGTGGACGTTGAGGTCGCTGGTGTCGACCCAGAGGTCTGCCTCGCCGGCGATGCCGGTGAGGAGGGCCCGTTCGGCCGAGATGCCGTCGATCAGGGTGCCGTTGCCCTGCAGGGGGTGCTCGCGCCGGTTGGACTCGTAACGCCGCACGAGCACCTCGTCGCGGGCGTGCACGAAGACCACCCGCGGCCGGTGCCCGGCCTCGGACAGGACGCGGATCGCCTCCTGCAGGTCACTGGAGAACGCCCGGCTGCGGACGTCGACGACCGCCGCGAACCGGCGGAGGTCGCCGCGGGCGCCGAGCTCCACCATCGGCAGGAGCAGCGCCGGCGGGAGGTTGTCCACGACGTACCAGCCGAGGTCCTCCAGCACGCGGCCGGCGCTGTTCTTGCCGGAGCCGGAGAGCCCCGTGACGACGACGACCTCGAGCGGCTGGGCCTCGATGCCCGGACGGTCCCGCGGGCCCGTGACGGGGACGTGGGGGCCGCCCTCGGCACGCGGGCCGACGACGCCGTCGGGTGTTCCGACGCTCATGAAGCCACCCGCCCGACCTCGGCCGTGTCACCGGCGCCGGCGCGCGGGGTGCCTCGCTCGGCCGGGCCCTGGGGTGCGGTGGTGGACTCCTCCGGCTCGGCGATCGCGGCCTGCACCGCCTCCGCCGTCCGTCGTCCGATGCCGGGCACGGCCATCAGCTCCTCGACCGTGGCGGCCCGCAACCGCTTGAGCGACCCGAACTGCTTCATCAGCGCCTTCCGCCGCGACTCCCCGAGACCGGGAACGTCATCCAACAACGAGACCAGCATGCTGGTCGACCGCTTCTGCCGGTGATAGGTGATCGCGAACCGGTGGGCCTCGTCGCGGACCCGCTGCAGCAGGTAGAGGGCCTCGGAGGTGCGGGGAAGGATCACCGGGTCGTTGTCACCGGGCAGCCAGACCTCCTCCATGCGCTTGGCGAGCCCGCAGACGGCGACGTCGACGATGCCCAGCTCGGCGAGCGAGCGGCTCGCGGCGGCCACCTGCGGAGCGCCGCCGTCGACGACGAGCAGGTTCGGCGGGTAGGCGAACCTCCTGGGCCGGCCCTCCTCGGCGGAGACGCCCTGCTCGTTGCGGCGGTCCTCCTCGTCCCTGAGGTGCCGGGCGAACCGGCGGCGCACGACCTCGGCCATGGCCGCGGTGTCGTCGGTGCCCTGGGCGACGGAGAAGCGGCGGTAGTCGGACTTCTTGGCCAGCCCGTCCTCGAACACCACCATGCTCGCGACGACGTTCGTGCCCTGGACGTGCGAGACGTCCATGCACTCGATCCGCAGCGGCGCGTCGGGCAGCTCGAGGGCCTCCTGTAGCTCGGACAGGGCGAGGCTGCGGGCGGTCAGGTCGCTGGAGCGCTTGACCCGGTGCCGGGCGAACGCCTCCTTCGCGTTGCGCTCGACGGTCTCGAGCAGGCTGCGCTTGTCGCCGCGCTGAGGCACGCGGAGGCTGACCCGGCTGCCGCGCAGCTCGCTGAGCAGCTCCTCGTACACGTCGGCGTCGGCCGGGAGCTCGGGGACCAGCACCTCCTTGGGCACCGCCTCACCCGCTTCCCCGATGCCGGTCTGCTCGTCGACCCCGCCGTAGACCTGCAGGAGGAACTGCTCGACCAGTTCCCCGGTGGTGACGGCCTCGACCTTGTCGACGATCCAGCCGCGCTGGCCCCGCACCCGGCCGCCGCGGACGTGGAAGACCTGGACCGCGGCCTCCAGCTCGTCCTGGGCGAAGGCGACGACGTCGGCGTCGGTGCCGTCACCGAGGACGACGGCCTGCTTCTCCAGCGCCCGCCGCAGCGCGCCGAGGTCGTCGCGGATGCGGGCGGCCTTCTCGAACTCGAGGTTCTCCGACGCCGCCGCCATCTCGCGCTCGAGGCGCTTGATCATCGACTCCGTGCGGCCGGCCATGAAGTCGCAGAAGTCGTCGACGATCTCGCGGTGCTCCTCGGCGCTGACGCGGCCGACGCAGGGAGCGGAGCACTTGCCGATGTAGCCGAGCAGGCAGGGGCGGCCGATCTGCCCGGCGCGCTTGAACACGCCGTTGGAGCAGGTGCGGGCCGGGAAGACGCGGGTGAGCGTGTCGAGGGTCTCGCGGATGGCCCAGGCGTGGGCGTAGGGACCGAAGTAGCGGACGCCCTTCTTCTTCGGCCCGCGCATCACCTGCAGGCGCGGGTACTCCTCGTTCAACGTGACCGCCAGCGACGGGTAGCTCTTGTCGTCGCGGTAGCGGACGTTGAACCGCGGGTCGAACTCCTTGATCCAGTTGTACTCGAGCTGGAGGGCCTCGACCTCGGTGCCCACGACGGTCCAGTCGACGCTTGCGGCCGTCGTCACCATCTGGCGGGTGCGCGGGTGCAGCCCGGCGACGTCGGCGAAGTAGCTGTTCAGCCGCTGGCGGAGGCTCTTGGCCTTGCCCACGTAGATGACCCGGCCGTTGCCGTCGCGGAACCGGTAGACACCCGGGGACTCCGGGATGCTGCCGACCGCCGGGCGGTACGTCGACGGGTCGGCCATGCGTCCAGATTAGGTGGGCCCACCGACAAGGCGGCGGGCCGCGTCGGTCAGTACGGAGGCGGGGTGGTCACGGCGACGAGTCCTGTCGGTGTCGTGACCGTGAGGGTGCCGTCGGGGTCGAGGTGGTGTCGCCAGCCGGGTGCCTGGTGTTTGCCGCGGTGGTCGGTGGTGCAGTAGCCGGCGAGGTTCTGGGCGCTGGTGGGACCGGCGGGATAGGGGCGGTGGTGGTCGAGTTCGCCGCCGCGGGGCACGCGCCGGCGGCAGCCGGGTGCGCGGCAGCGCCGGTCGCGGGCGCGCATCCAGCGGGTCGAGTTCGGCCGAGGGCCGGTAGCCGTCGGTGGGGCCCGGTGGTCCGAGTCCGGGGCGGTCGCTGAGGTCGTGGCGACATCGGGCGGGGTCGCGGCGGCACGCCGGGCGGCCACAGGTGCCGGCACGGATCAGCCCGGGCAGGTCGGTGAGGGCGAGCAGGGCGCCGGAGAGCGCGTCGGTGAGTGCTATTCGGGGCCGATCGGCCAGGCCGCCGCCGCCGGTGGTGGTGAGCAGGTCGCCGAGCAGGTGCCGCTGGGCGTCGGTGGTCGACAGCAGTGCGGTGATGGCGTCCTCGGCGTCGGTGATCCGCGGGTTCGTGCTGGTGTGCCAGGCGGCCTGGTCTGCGTCGTCGGCCGCGGCGGCGGCGCGCACCCGCTGCTGAGCGTGCGCGAGTTTCCGGCCGGCCTGGAAGATCGCCAGGCCGGCCTCGTCGACCGCGGCATCGGCGGCCGCCCACTCGCCGGGCTGTTGCTCCGGCGCGGGCGCTGGATCGGTGGCTGGATCGGCGGCGGACGGCGCCGCGGGCGATGGCGGTTCGGGGTCGTCGACAAGCGGGCCGTCGACGAGCTCGTCGGCGAGCGGATCGTCGGCACACTCGTCGCCGGCGAGCACGCGTCGTTCGGTCTCGGTTCCCCAGGCTTCCAGCTCCGCCCGCAGCGTCTCCTCCCACAGCGCGGCGTCGTCCCTGCCGTCGTCGTCGTGCCGGCCGGCCGGCGTGGGCTGCTGCGGCGCGGCGAGGGCGGCGAGGAGCTGGCGGATCATCTCGGCGGGGACGACCTGGCCGTCGATCTCCCCCGGGGCGTCCCCACCGGCCAGGGTGCCGATGGACGCGACCATGGTGAGCAGCACCTGCACCGGGGGCAGCCCGCTCTCCCCGGGGCGCAGCACCAGGTCGAGCAGGCAGTCGACCATCTTCTGGCCGCGGGTGCGGGGGTCGTCGTCGCCGGTCAGGGTGTCGGCGAGCGCGGTCAGGGTCCGGTGGAGGGCCTGCGCCTCGGGCATGGTCGCGACGACGGTGAGCGTGGCCATGCCGTCGACCCGGTGCGCCTGGAGGTGGACGCCGCGCTCCTGCAGCGCCCGTTCCAGGTCGCGGGCCGCGGCGCGGGCGTCGCGCTTGAGCACTTCCCGCCGCGCCTTGGCGCCCAGCTGCGCCGGCGTGGTCACCCGGCCGGCGGCCCAGCGCAGCAGTTCGGCTTCCACCTCGGCCCGGATGCGGTCGTCGGCGATGGGCGCGACCTTCTCCAGCATCGTCCACAGGTGTCCGGGGTGCAGCGCCCCGGCCTCCAGCGCGGCCAGGGTGCCGGGCAGTCGCTGGACCAGGGTCAGCGAGCGGGTCAGCAGCGCGTCGGCGGCCTGCTCGGTGACCGACAACGCGACCATCAGTTCCCGGCCGGCCCACTCCGACACCGGGCGGAGGACCTCCGGGCGTGCGCTCCACCGCTGCGCGCTCATCGCACCCGGCTCGCCCTGCGCACGGTCGGCGCCGGCGGGGCGGGTGGCGGCAAAGTCCGCGACCGCGCGCGCCCTGATCGCCGTCTGCCGGCCGATCTCCCGGTCGGCCGATTGCACCGCACCCAGCGGACCTTCGGACAGGGCGACGGGCGGTGCGAACTCCGGCCACTCGGTGGACGCCTGCGCCGCACGACGGCGCCGGCCGTACGCCCGCGCCCGCCGGCACGCCTCCGCGTACCAGTCGAAAGGGGGCGCCTCCGTCGTCACCATTCGATCATATGTTCGAGCAAGGTGGCGAGCAAGGCAGCGGCGGTGCCCTGTGGATGACGGCCGCGGGCAGACGAGCGCACCTGGCAGGCTGCCTCCACCTGAGGGACGGAGCACGGAGACGACCGGCCCACTGTCCGCGCCGGAGCAGGAATCGCTGCGGCGCCGGCTCATCCCAGCGCTGGCGCCGCACGCAGCCGTCGCCGTCGATCCCATGCGCGGTGTCCCCGACGCCTGGCGGACGCCCGGGGACACCGCGGACATCGACGTGTGCGAGGCCCGACGAGCGAACGCCGACGCAACACGGGGATCCGTCCATGGGATCTGGGCGCTCGTGGCGCTCGTCCGGCTGGTCGGCCAGACGGTCGATCACCTGCGGACGCCCATGACCGACACGTGGCAACTGGAAGCATCGGCGCGGGGTCGGTTCCGCCGTTGGGCGCGATGGGAGGTACACGGGCCCGAGGCGGCCGACCGGACAGCCGTCGCGGTGGCCGCCGCTCTGCAGAGCGGACAGGTCCCGCAACCGGACGGTGCGGCGTTGGTCGACGTCGTCGACCAGCGTCCGGCCACCGGCCCCCGCCGATCGGCCGGCATCGGCGGAGCGCGCTCGGCCGGCTGACGGCGGGGCGGGCGGTCAGGTGTGGAGTCGGGCGTCGAGCCAGGCCAGCAGGTCGCCGACGACCTCGTCCCGGTTGGTCTCGTTGAAGACCTCGTGCCGGGCCTCGGGATAGACGTGCTGCTCGACGGGCAGACCGCGCTCGGTGAACAGCTGGGCGAGCGCGGTGACCTGGACGGCGTCCTCGCCGCCGACCGGGTCGTGCTGACCGGAGAGCAGCAACACCGGCAGCCCGTCCGGGAGCGTCGCGACGGCCTCCGGGGTGGCGGCCCGGACCGCCAGCGCGAAGACCCCGGCGGCGTAGGCCACGGTCAGCGGCATCTCGTCGCCGCTGAGCGGGTCGGTGACGTACTTGTCGACCTCGGCGGGGTCGCGCGAGAGCCAGTCGTAGCGCGTGCGCGCCGGCTCGAACTTCTCGTTGAAGGCGCCGAGCGCGTCGAGCGCGTGGTCGGCGGCTCCGGCGGCGACGGCCTCCTCCAGCGCCGTGACCGAGTCGGCGAGCTGCGGGGCCACGCCGATCGGCCCCGAGAGCACGAGAGCGGCGAGGTCCGCGCCGTTCCGCTCGGCGCTGGCCAGCGCGATGATCGAACCCATCGAGTGCCCGAGCATCACCCGGGGCACGCCGGGGTGCTGCTCGGCGATCACCAGGTGCAGTGCGTCCACGTCGTCCAGCACGGCGTCGACGCCGAGGCCGCCGCCGAATCGGCCGATGCCGGTGCTCTCCGCCGTCCGGCCGTGACCGCGCAGATCCATGGCCCAGACGCCGATCCTGCGGGCCGTGAGGGCGTCGGCGAGCCGTCCGTAACGGCCGGAGTGCTCGGACGCGCCGTGCACCAGCTGGATGGTCGCCCGCACGTCGCCGTCCGGGAGCCATCGCCGGTACCGGATCCGAGACCCGTCGGCGCCCTGGAGCTGGTGCAGGTCCCCGGTGCTCGCCGTCATCGCGTTCCCCTCATCGAAAATGGGTTGACCCGGCCCCCACAGTCTGAGGCGTGCGGATCACTTTCCAGCGGATGGCCGACCGCCGCCCGGTGGAGACCCGCGTGGAGCGCGACGACGGTGTCGTCTTCTCCCTGCGGGGCGCAGGAGGTGGTGCCGCGCTGCCGCACGACCTGGTGCACGCCCTGGTCGAGCAGAGCCTGCGCATGCCCGACGGGATCTGGGGGTGCATCGCCGACGGGGTCGTCTGGCGCAGCATGCGGCACGTCTCCGGACGCCGGCCCCCGCACGCCGCCGAACGGTCGGAGCGGCTCAAGAAGGAGCGCGCCGCCGCCATCGGCACCGCGGAGGCGGTCGCCGACGTGGTCGGCCGGCTCGCCCGTGAGGAGCCGGTGATGGCCGGCGAGGCGAAGGCGTCCGGGCACTCCGTAAGCGCGCTGCAGGGGACGGCCGACGAACTGGCCGCTGCCGGACGACGCTGGGCGGACCTGACGCCCGGCGCGACCTGGGTGGTGGAGTGGATCCACCGCCCAGGTCGTCGGGCCTGACGGCCGGCCCCTGCGTCAGCTGGCCTTCTTGCGCGCCCGCTTCTTCGGTGCGGCAGCCGCGGCCACCGCGTCGCCGTCCAGGATCTTGGCCAGGTACCGGCCGGTGTGGCTCTCCGGCACGGTCGCCAGGAACTCCGGCGGCCCCTCGGCCACGACCGTGCCGCCACGGAACCCGCCCTCGGGTCCCATGTCGATCAACCAGTCCGCGCTCTTGATCACGTCGAGGTTGTGCTCGATGACGATCACCGAGTTGCCCTTGTCGACCAGACCCTGGAGCACGAGCAGCAGCTTGCGGATGTCCTCGAAGTGCAGGCCGGTGGTCGGCTCGTCGAGGACGTAGATGCTGCGGCCGTTGGACCGCTTCTGCAGCTCACTGGCCAGCTTGACCCGCTGCGCCTCACCGCCGGACAGCGTCGTCGCCGGCTGCCCCAGCCGCACGTACCCGAGACCGACCTCGGTGAGGGTGCGCAGGTACCGGGCGATCGACGGGATGGCCGCGAAGAAGTCGGCGGCCTCCTCGATCGGCATGTCGAGGACCTCGGCGACCGTCCTGCCCTTGTAGTGCACCTCGAGGGTCTCCCGGTTGAACCGGGCGCCCTTGCACACCTCGCAGGGCACGTAGACGTCGGGCAGGAAGTTCATCTCGATCTTCAGCGTGCCGTCGCCGGAGCACGCCTCGCAGCGGCCGCCCTTGACGTTGAACGAAAACCGACCGGGCAGGTAGCCGCGCATCTTCGCCTCGGTGGTCTGCGCGAAGAGCTTGCGGACCTGGTCCCAGACCCCGGTGTAGGTGGCCGGGTTGGACCGCGGCGTGCGGCCGATCGGCGACTGGTCGACGTGCACGACCTTGTCCAGGTGCTCGAGGCCGGTGATCGTGCGGTGCCGGCCGGGGACCTGACGCGCACGGTTCAGCTCGTTCGCCAGGGTCGTGTAGAGGATGTCGTTGACGAGGCTGGACTTGCCCGAGCCGGAGACACCGGTGACGGCGACCAGGACTCCGAGCGGGAATGTGACGTCGATGCCCTTGAGGTTGTGCTCGCGGGCGCCCTTGACCACCAGCTCGCGGCCCGGCGTGAGCTCCCGGCGCTCCTTGGGGATCTCGATCGCCCTCCGGCCGGACAGGTACTGGCCGGTGATCGACCGCTCGCAGGCCAGCAGCTCGTCGACGGTGCCGCTGACGACCACCTCGCCGCCGTGCTCGCCGGCGCCCGGGCCGATGTCGACGACCCAGTCGGCGACCTTGATCGTGTCCTCGTCGTGCTCGACGACGATCAGCGTGTTCCCCATGTCCCGCAGCCGGATCAGCGTCTCGATCAGCCGGGTGTTGTCGCGCTGGTGCAGCCCGATGGACGGCTCGTCGAGGACGTAGAGGACGCCGACCAGGCCCGACCCGATCTGGGTGGCCAGGCGGATGCGCTGCGCCTCACCGCCGGCGAGCGTGGCGGCCGGCCGATCGAGGGACAGGTAGTCGAGCCCGACGTCGACCAGGAAGGACAGGCGCGCCTGCACCTCCTTGAGCACGCGGTCGGCGATCGCCCGCTCCCGCTCGGCCAGCTCCAGGGAGGACAGCCACTCGGACGCGTCGCCGATCGAGAGGCTGGTGACCTCGGCGATCGAGCGGCCGTTCATCTTGACCGCGAGGATCTCCGGCTTCAGGCGGGTGCCGTGGCAGACGGGACAGGGCACGTCGCGCATGTAGCCCTCGTACTTGTCCCGCGCGTAGTCGCTGTCGGTGTCCTCGTGCCGGCGCTCCAGGAACGGCATCACGCCCTCGAACGCGGCGTAGTAACTGCGCTCGCGGCCGTAGCGGTTCTTGTAGCGGACGTGCACCTGGTCCGGGGAACCGTGCAGGATCGCCTTCTGCACCTTCGCGGGGAGCCGCTCCCAGGGGGTGTCCATCGAGAAGCCGAGCTGCGCGCCCAACCCGGAGAGCAACCGCAGGAAGTACTCGTTGGTCATCGAGCTGGCCCACGGGGCGACCGCGCCCTGCGCCAGCGTCTTCTCCGGGTCGGGGATGACCAGATCGGGGTCGACCTCCTTGCGGGTGCCGATGCCGGTGCACTCCGGACACGCGCCGAACGGCGAGTTGAACGAGAACGACCGGGGCTCCAGCGCCTCGAACGACAGCCCGTCGTCGATGCAGGCGAGGTGCTCGGAGAACGTGCGCTCGCGTTGCGGGTCGTCCTCGGGCAGGTCGACGAAGTCGAGGACGACGAGACCGCCCGCGAGCCCGAGCGCGGTCTCGACCGAGTCGGTGAGCCGCCGCTTGGCGCTCTCCTTGACCGTCAGCCGGTCGACGATCACCTCGATCGTGTGCTTCTCCTGCTTCTTGAGCTTCGGCGGCTCGGTGAGCGGGTGCACGACGCCGTCGACCCGGACGCGGGAGAAGCCCTGGGTCTGCAGAGAGCTGAACAGATCGACGTACTCGCCCTTGCGGGCCCGGACGACCGGGGCGAGCACCTGGAACTTGGTTCCCTCCTCCATCGCCAGCACCTGGTCGACGATCTGCTGCGGTGTCTGACGGGAGATCGGCTTGCCGCAATTGGGGCAGTGCGGCTGGCCGGCGCGCGCGTACAGCAGCCGGAGGTAGTCGTAGACCTCGGTGATCGTGCCCACGGTCGACCGCGGGTTGCGGTTGGTCGACTTCTGGTCGATCGACACCGCGGGTGAGAGGCCCTCGATGAAGTCGACGTCCGGCTTGTCCATCTGGCCGAGGAACTGCCGCGCGTAGGCCGACAGCGACTCGACGTACCGGCGCTGTCCCTCGGCGAAGATCGTGTCGAAGGCCAGGCTGGACTTGCCCGAGCCGGAGAGTCCCGTGAAGACGATCAGCGCGTCACGGGGCAGGTCGATGTGGACGTCCTTGAGGTTGTGCTCGCGGGCGCCGCGGACGACGAGCCGATCCATGTGATCCCTGTCAGTAGCTGTGGCCAGATGCATCATCGATAAGGGCCAAGGCCCAAGGTCAGGACGCTGTTCCCTGCCCCCGGCGTGCCCGCTGTGTCACCCCGGTCACGTGCGCTCAGGCGGGCGCCGGGACGGACTGCGCAGTGGGGTCGAAGACGGGTGCGTGGCGGCGCCACGGTTGCAGGCGCTCCAGCTCTCCGGCCAGCCAGAGTAGTCGCGCTTCGGCACCCGGGGGTCCGACGAACTGGACGGCCGCGGGCAGCCCCTCCGGCCGCATGCCACCCGGCAGGACGAGGGCCGGCAGCCCGGCCACGTTCCACGGCGCGGCCCACGGCGCCCAGCGGGCGTTGGCCGTCACGTTGGCCAGGAATCCCCGCTCGTGCCACGGCCGGGCCGCCAGCGGGGCGCTTGCGGTCACCGGCGTGAGCAGCAGGTCGACATCCTCGAAGAAGCCGGCCATCCGCTCGCGGAACCGCTGCCCGGTGGCCGGCCGGGCGAGGCCCGCCCGGCGCATCATCCGGCCGACCCGCGCGTGCACGCGGCTGCGCGGCTGCAGCGCCGTCCGGTCGAGCCCGTAGTGGGTGATGTCGTCGTCCGCGCCGGCCATCCACTGCGCGAAGCCGGCGACGGCCGCACCGGTGGTGATCGGCGGGTCGCGGCGCACGACGGTGTGCCCGGCCGCGACGAGCCTGGCCACGACCGCGTCGACCGCGGCGAGGGTGGCCGCGTCGGCGCGCACACCCGGGACCGGCGAACGGGTGGAGACCGCGATCCGCAGCGGCCGCCCCGGGTCGGTCAGCGGCGCCGGCTCCTCCCCCGCCAGCACCGCCTGGGCCACGGCGAGGTCGCCCACGGTCGTCGCCAGCGCCCCGTTCTCGGCCATGCCCGACCAGCTGTCCGGGCCGATCTCGGAGGGCACCACGCCGCGACCGGGCTTGAGCGTCACGAGGCCGCAGGCGGCGGCCGGGATCCGGAGGGAGCCCATGCCGTCGTTGCCGTGGGCGAGCGGGACGCAGCCCGCCGCCACCGCGGCGGCGCTCCCACCCGAGCTGCCGCCCGGGGAGAGCGCGGTGTCCCACGGGTTGCGGCTGACGGTGCCGGGACCGTCCGTCGTCCCGTAGAGACACAGCTCGGGCACGCGCGTGATGCCGACGACGATCGCGCCGGCCTTGCGGAGCCGGGAGACGACGGGATGATCCTTCGTCGCCGGGACGTCGCTGCCCGCCAGCGACCCGTCGGTGCAGACCTCCCCGGCCACGGCCACGTTGTCCTTCACCGCGATCGGCACCCCCGCGAGCGGGAGCGCGAACCGGGTGAGCGCGGTGTCGATCGCGTGCGCCTCGGCGAGCGCGGCGTCGCGGCGGAGGACCCGGAAGGCACCGACCCGCGCGTCGACCGCCTCGATGTGGTCGAGGTGCGCACGGACGACGTCGACCGCCGTGACCTCGCCGGAGCGCACGAGGCGGGCGATCTCGGTCGCCGGCAGGCCGACCGTCCCGGCGGCGACCTGAGCACGGTCGGGAGCTCCGCTAGCGTCCATGCAGAGGACCGTAACGGCGGTCGCCGACAGTTTCCGATCGGAGTCCCGGATGACCTCTCCCTACACCGGCGACGTGGAGCCCGGGGGCCCCGCGCAGACCCGCGAGCTGCCCGGCCTGACGATCAGCAAGCTCGCGGTCAGCGAGATGGCCAACAACGCCTACCTGCTCCGCGATCCCGCGAGCGGCGAGGCGCTGCTCATCGACGCCGCCGACGATCCCGAGGCGCTGCGTGCCCTGATCGATGACGCCGACCTGCGCACCGTCGTCACCACGCACGGCCACTGGGACCATCACCGCGCCCTTCCGGCCGTCGTGGAGGCGACCGGCGCCGCGACCGTCGCCCACGCCGCGGACGCCGCCGACCTGCCGGTGCCGGTCGCGCGGACGGTCGAGCACGGCGACACCGTCACCGTCGGCGACCAGACGCTGGAGGTCGTGCACCTGCGCGGGCACACGCCGGGCAGCATCGCCCTCGTCTGGCGCGGTCCCGACGACGCCGGCGTGCACGTCTTCACCGGCGACAGCCTGTTCCCCGGCGGGGTCGGCAACACGTGGAAGGACCCGGAGCGGTTCGCCAGCCTCATCGACGACGTCGAGCAGCGGCTGTTCGGCACGCTCCCCGACGAGACCTGGGTGTACCCCGGCCACGGCAAGGACACGACCATCGGCGCCGAGCGCCCGCACCTGGCCGAGTGGCGCGAGCGCGGCTGGTGACCGGTGGTGAACTCGACCGCCGCAGCGTCCTGGCCGCGGGCGGCCTGATCGGCCTGGGCGCGGTCCTGGCCGCATGCACCGGCCAGCAGGAACGGACGGCGGCACCCGGCACGGGCGCGTCGTCCGCCCCGCCGTCGGCCGCGGCCCCCGCCACCACCACGGCACCCCCGCCGCCCTCACCGGTCGACCTGCTCGACGGCGCCGGGACCTGCGCCCTCACGCCGGAGACCATCGCCGGGCCGACCTGGTTCGACGTCCATGCCGTGCGCAGCGACATCCGCGACGGGCGGCCCGGCACGCCGCTGGACCTCGCCTTCCGCGTCGAGCACACCGGGGCGTGCACGCCCGTGCCGGACGCGGTCGTCGACCTCTGGCAGTGCGATGCGCAGGGCATCTACTCCGGGTTCGCCGGCGCGTCACCGGGCCAGGGCGGGCACGCCGGCGGCGTCGACGAGTACGGCGACAAGGAATCGGCCGCGACCACCGCGGAGCGCTTCCTGCGCGGCACCCAGGTCACCGATGCCGGCGGCGTCGTGCAGTTCGCGACCGTCTACCCCGGCTGGTACCCGACGCGGACGGCGCACCTGCACCTCAAGGTGCACCTGGACGGGTCGACCGTCCTGACCGGTCAGCTGTTCTTCGACGACGCCGTCACCGACGGCGTGTACGCCCAGCCCCCGTACGCGCAGCACGCCGGCCGGGACACCCGCAACGACCGCGATCCGTTCTTCTCCCCCGGCGCGCTGCTGCGCCTCGCGCCGGACGGCGCGAGGTGGCTGGGGGCGCTCGTCCTCGGCGTGCCCTGAGCCGGGGGAACGGTCAGTCGCTCTCGTCGTCCTCGAAGAGCCCGATGATCGTGTCGGCCGGCTCGGCGACGTAGAGCGGCACGACCGAGACGTTCCACTCGGGCCGCCTGTCGATGAGTTCCACCGCCAGGTCCCAGGCCATGCGCGCGGCGACCGGACCGAAGCAGGCGTCGTCGCCGTCCTCGCCCACCTCGACCTCGACGAGCCACTGGTCGGAGAGGTCCGCGGCGAGCTCGGCGAAGTCGGGTTCCGATCCCTCGTCCACCTCCGGGGCATCGGCCAGGACGGGATAGATGAGCGCCATGCGGGAACGCTATAGCTGAATGCCCCGGGTCAGGGCGCCGTCGACCACCAGGTGCGTGCCGCTCGTCCGGGCGGACACCGGGCTGGACAGGAACACGACGGCCCGCGCGGAGTCCTCGGGTGTGCCCATGCGCCCGGTCGGGTTGAGGTCCATGGCGAATCGGTAGAGCTCCGGGTTGCCCTGCTCGATCTGCTGCCAGACCCCGCCCTCGAAGTAGGTGTTGCCCGGCGAGACGACGTTGGCCCGCACACCGCGCTCGGCCAGCTGGAAGGCCAGTCCGGAGATGTAGCCGACGATCGCCGTCTTCATGGTCCCGTACGGGCCGGCGGCGAAATCCGCCTCCCGCCCCGAGACGCTGGAGATCGCGACGATCGATCCGTTCGTGCTCGCCTCGAGGTGCGGCAGCGCCGCCTGCACCAGGCGCACGGTGTGCATGAGGTCGACCTCGAACGACGTGTACCAGTTCTCCTCGGTGTCCGGGATGGCCAGGGCGCTGATGTTGGCGACGACGGCGTCGATGCCGCCCAGACGGCCGGCCGCCGCCTCGACCCAGTGCCGCAGGGCCGCGCCGTCCCGGACGTCGAGCTGGACGCCGCGCACGTCCGGCCCGCGGTCCGCGAGGGTCTTCTCCGTCGCCTCGATCTCACCGGCGTCCCGCGCGCAGAACTCCACGTGAGCGCCCTCGTGGACGAACTCCTCCACGATCGCGCGGCCGATGCCCCGGGTGCCACCGGTGACGAGCACCCGCGAGCCGGACAGATGCAGGTCCATGAGGTCTCCTTCTAGAGGGTGGCGGCGCGGGAGCGGAGCTCGGCGTGCAGTCCGCCGTAGGCCGACGCCTGCGGCAGGAGGGACTTGCGGGCCTTGACGACGGCGCTGTAGTTGGCGTCCACGACGTTGGCGATCGGCACCTCGGTGATCTGCGAGAGCAGCTGGTAGGCGTCCATCGGGTGCAGGCCGTAGAGCTCGCCGAACCACCGCACGAGCTCCACCTGGCCGATCCGCCAGGCGTCCTCGAGCGGGCGGCTGGAACCCACGGTCATCCACTGGACGTCGTCCTCCAGCCGCGGCCACAGCGGCGCCCGGCCCTTGATCAGCTCGACGATCAGCGTCGTCGTCATGGCGCCCTCGACCGCGGTGCCGCAGGCCTCGCCCTCGCCCTGCCGGTAGTGGCCGTCACCGACGGAGAACAGCGCGCCCTTGACGTTGACGCCGAGGAAGCACGTCGTGCCGGGCCGCATCTGCGGGGTGTCCATGTTGCCGCCGAAACGCTCCGGCACCAGCGAGCTGCGCACCTCGCCACCGGCCGGGGCCACGCCGACCGTGCCCAGCATCGGCTCGACCGGCAGGTCGATGCGCAGGTCGCTGTGCTGCGCGGCGAACGTGACCGTGTTGCGGGCCCGGTCCAGCTCGTAGATCCAGGTGGTGTCGGGCAGCGGGTCCTGCAGCGTGGCGACCCGGTCGGTGCTCGTCAGCCCGCCGAAGAACGGGATGGCCGCCGACGCACCCCAGTCGCGGGCCGGCTCCATGGCGACGAAGTGCAGCGCCAGGGTGTCCCCCGGCTCGGCACCCTCGACGTAGAACGGCCCCGTCTGCGGGTTGACGTAGCGCAGGTCGACCTTCTCGCTCGACAGGTCCTTGGTCGACCGGAGTGCGCCGCAGAAGGCGTCGTCGGACCACAGCCGCAGCGCCGTCCCGGGCGTGATGCGCCGCAGCGGGGCCACGCCGCCGAAGGTGAACGCGTACTGCTCGACGGTGGGAACGACCTCGACGACGTCCATGGCGCACCCTAGGAACCCGCAGCTCCCGGCCGCAATGCCCTCACGAACGGAGGCGCACGCGCTCCGGCGTCAGTTCGGCCACGGAGGCGACGCCGAGCAGCTGCATCGTCCGGGTGATCTCGCGACCGAGGACGTCGGCCGCCCGCTGCACCCCCCGTTCTCCCCCGGCCATCAGCCCGTAGAGGTAGGCCCGGCCGACCAGGCAGGCGCGCGCCCCGAACGCCACGGCGGCGACGACGTCGGCGCCATCGAGGATGCCGCCGTCCAGGTAGACCTCGGCCCGGTCGCCGACGGCGGCCACGATGGCCGGCAGCTGCTCGAGCGGCGTCGGTGACCGGTCGAGCTGGCGGCCGCCGTGGTTGGAGACGACGACCGCGTCCGCGCCGGCGTCCACCACGGCGCGGGCGTCGTCGGCGTCCAGGATGCCCTTCACGACGAGCGCGCCGGGCCACCTCGCGCGCAGCGTGAGGACGTCGGCGAGTACAGCGGCCGGCTCGAAGACGCGGTCCACGAGCTCGGCGACCGTGCCGCCCCAGGAGCGCAGGGACGCGAACTCCAGCGGCGGCGTCGTGAACAGATCCAGCCACCAGCGCGGGTGCACGGCCGCGTTGACCATTGTCGGCAGCGACAGCGCCGGGGGGATCGTGAAGCCGTTGCGGACGTCGCGCAGCCGCGGTCCGGCCACCGGGGTGTCCACGGTCAGCACGAGCGCCTCGTAGCCGGCGGCCCGGGCCCGCTCGACGATGGCGTCGCTGGCGTCCCGGTCCCGCCACAGATAGAGCTGGAACCACCGGCGCGCTCCGGGGGCGGCGTCGGCGAGGGCCTCCACCGACGTCGTGCCCATGGTCGACAGCGCGTACGGGATGCCGACCCGCTCCGCGACCCGGCCGACCGCGGGCTCCCCCTCGGTGTGCATGAGGCGGGTGAACCCGGTCGGCGCGAACACGAGCGGGAGGGCCGACCGCTCACCCAGCAGCGTGGTCGACGGGTCGACGACCGAGACGTCGCGCAGGACCCGGGGAGCGAACTCGACGCGCTCGAACGCCTCCCGGGAGCGCCGGAGACTGATCTCGGCCCCCGCGGCACCGTCGGTGTAGTCGAAGACCGCCCGCGGCACACGACGCCGGGCGATCTCGCGGAGGTCGCCGATCGTGGCGGCGCGTGCCAGCCGCCGGTCGGTCGCGTCGCCCGGGAGACGCCGCGGGCGGACGACCTCGCGCAGCTCCGACCAGTGCGGCAACCGGCGCTCTCCCACGCGGGAACACCCTGCCAGGCCGGACGCCTCTTCGGCAGGTCAGTCGACCCGGACGGCGCGGACCGTGAGGGGCTCGGCGACGGCGGACTCCACCGGTCGGGCGGCCTGCGGCGCGTCCGGTGCTGCGGTCGGCAGCCATCGTGCCCACCAGCGCAGCACGTGCTCCAGCCTGGCCAGCCGGTGCCGCGGCCGGCCCGAGCGGGACAGTTCGTGGCCCTCTCCCGGGAAGAGCAGCAGTTCCGACGGGACGCCGCGGCGCTTGAGCTCCACGTACAGCCGCGCCCCCTGCTCCAGCGGGCAGCGCCAGTCCTGCTCGGAGTGGATGACCAGCGTCGGGGTGGTGATCGCCGGCGCACCGGTCATCGCGCTCTGGGCGGCCAGCCGCTCGGGGTCGGTGCCGAGGTACTGGTCCGGGAAGTTCCACCCGATGTCGGAGGAACCCACGAAGCTGACCGGGTCGAGGAAGGCCCGCTCGCTGATGGCCGCCGCGAACCGCGCCGTCCGGCCGATGAGGAAAGTGGTCAGGTAGCCGCCGTAGGAACCACCCATCACGCCCACCCGGTCGGCGTCGAGGGCCGGATCGGTCAGCGCGTCGTCGAGGAAGGCCAGGACGTCGGCCGCGTCGAGCTCGCCGAAGCCGCCCGTGATCGCCCGGCCGTGTGCCTCGCCGTAACCCGCGGACCCGCGGGGATTGCACTGCACGACCGCGTAGCCCGCCGTCACGTACGTCTGGGTCTCGTCGAACAGCGACCAGCCGTACTGGGCGAACGGACCGCCGTGGATGGTGAGCAGCACCGGGTGCGGTCCGGGTCCCGGTGGCGTCGTCACCCAGCCGTGCACCGGGTAGCCGTCGGGCGCGGTCGCCGTCCGTTCCCGCATCCGGTGCAGCCGTCCGGTCTCCCCCAGCTTCTGGCCGAAGGCGGTCAGCAGCCGACGGCGGCCCGGGGTCAGCGCGATCAGCTCCCCCGCGGACCGGTCGTGCGCGACGACCGCGACCACCACACCGCCGGCCGCGGCGATCCCACGGACGGTGAACGACCCCTCGATCAGCGTCTGGGGCGGTCCACCGTCCACCGGGACGCGCAGCAGCTCCACCGCCCCCTCGCGCTGGATCCCGACGAGGACGGCACCGTCGCTCACGACGGTCGCGGGCGTCTCGTCACCCCGGTGGTGCCGCGCGGGGTCCAGCAGCGGACGCAGCGCGCCGTCGTCGGCCACCCGGCACGGCACGGACTGCCGGGCCACGAAGTCCAGCCCGTCCGGTCCGAGGTCGGGAACGGCCGTGACGTACAACCGCCCGTCCGGCCCGAACGCCGGCAGCGCGCACTCCCCCGTCGACGCGGTCACCCGCCGCAGGCCGGTGCCGTCCGGCGCGATCGCGTAGACGTCGCGGACCAGGTCGACGTCGGCCCGGGGGTGCTGCGCCGACACGAATGCGAGCTCCCGGCCGTCCGGCCGCCAGGTGACCTCGACGCAGTCGGCGGTGCCGGCGGTCACCTGCACCGGCTCGGCGAGCGGGGCGGCGTCGTCCTCGAAGTCCGCCGGAAGGTCCAGGACGAAGACCTGGCTGGGCCGGTCGGCCAGGAATCCGACGTCGTCCGCCCGGTACTTCAGCGTCGTGATCAGCCGTGGGGGCTCGGCCTCCGACCCGACGCCCTCGACCGTTCCGTAGCGGCCCTCCTCGGGCACGCGGGCGACGTACGCGAGCCGGCGGGAATCCGGCGCCCACACCGGGGCTCCCGCGCCCAGGTGGTGGTCGGTCAGGCGTCGCGGCTTGCCTCCGGCGGTCGGCAGCAACCACACCTGCGGCTTCCCGCCGGGCTCGGCGCCCAGGTAGGCCAGCCAGCGGCCGTCCGGCGAGAACGCCGGCGCGGTGTCCCGCGCCCCGCTGGTTATCGGCCGCGCGGACGCCGACCCGTCGGTGGGCACCGCCCAGAGCTGACTGCGGTACTCGTCGGCGTCGAGATCGGGCCGGCTCACCGCCACGACGGCCATCCGCCCGTCGGGCGAGACCGCCGGCACGCCGGGGATGCGCAGGAGCGCGAGGTCGGTCGGCCGCATGGCCAGCGACGCTAGTCGAGCCGCCCGGCAGCACTCTCCGCCGCCGGCAGCGACCCCCGGGTCTTCAGCAGGCTGGCCACGGTCGCCACCACCAGCACGCCGAGGATCACCACGAGCGACAGCCAGATCGGGATGGCCGGGACGGCGTGCACCGGCTCGCCGCCGTTGATGAACGGCAGGCTGTTCTCGTGCACGGCCTCGAGCACCAGCTTGACGCCGATGAACGCGAGGATCACCGCGAGCCCGAGCGACAGGTAGACCAGCCGCTTGAGCAGCCCGCCGAGCAGGAAGTACAGCTGGCGCAGCCCCATCAGGGCGAACACGTTCGCGGTGAACACGATGAACGGCTCGCGGGTGAGCCCGAAGATCGCCGGGATGCTGTCGAGGGCGAACAGCAGGTCCGTCGTCCCCAGGGCCAGGAAGACGACGATCATCGGCGTCCAGAACTTCTTGCCGTTCTGCAGGACCCGGATCTTGCTGCCGTGGAAGTCCGACGTGATCGGCAGGACCGTGCGCATGCGCCGGATGAAGGCGTTCTCCTCGTAGTCCTCGTCCTCCCCGCGGTGCCGGACGAGGTTGATCGCCGTGTACACGAGGAAGGCACCGAAGATGTAGAAGACCCAGGTGAACCGCTCGATCACCGCGGCGCCCAGCAGGATGAAGATCCCGCGCAGGACGAGCGCGATGATGATGCCCACCATCAGCGCCTCCTGCTGCAGCTTCCGGGGCACCTGGAAGCGGGCCATGATGATCACGAAGACGAACAGGTTGTCGATCGACAGGCTGTACTCGGTCAGCCAGCCGGCGTAGAACTCCCCGGCGAACTCGCCTCCCGTGACGAGCAGCAGGACGACGCCGAAGACCAGGGCGAGCGCCACGTAGAAGCCGACCCAGAGGCTCGACTCCTTCACCGACGGCTCGTGCGGTCGGCGCGCGACGATCGCGAGGTCGGCGAGCAGCAGGACGGTGAGCCCCACGAACGTCGCGATCGAGAACCAGGTGGGCAGATCCACGGAAATCACCTATCGGTCGGGGCGTCGGGCCGCGCGGGCCGACGGGAGGCGAGGCTGGCAACGGTCGTGATCAGGAGGGTTCCGACGATCACGCCGAGCGAGACGCCGGTGGAGATCTCGGGGAGGGCGGTGACGTGCTCGCCGCCGTTGATGAACGGCAGTTCGTTGGTGTGCAGCGCGTGGATGACCAGCTTGGCGCCGATGAAGGCGAGGATCACGGCCAGCCCGTAGGCCAGGTAGACCAGGCGGTCGAGCAGGCCGTCGATGAGGAAGAACAGCTGGCGCAGGCCCAGGAGGGAGAACGCGTTGGCTGCGAAGACCAGATAGGTCTCCTGCGTGAGGCCGAAGATCGCCGGGATCGAGTCGACGGCGAAGATGACGTCGGCCGTGCCGATCGCGATGAGCGCGACGGAGAGCGGGGTGATGAACCGCTTGCCGTCGACCTTCACGGTCATGCGGTCGGAGGCGTAGTCGTCGGTCGTCGGGACGATCCGCCGGACGGCGCGGAGGACGGCGTTCTCCTGGTAGGCCTCCTCCTTGCCGTGGCCGCCACTGCGGGCCTGCACCCAGGCGGTGTAGATGAGGATCGCGCCGAAGAGGTAGAAGACCCAGCTGAAGTTCTCGATGGCGGCGGCGCCGACCAGGATGAAGACCGTCCGGAGCACCAGGGCGAAGGTGATGCCGAACAGCAGCACCTTCTGCTGCAGCTGCCTGGGCACGGCGAACGTGGCCATGATCAGCACGAAGACGAAGAGGTTGTCGACGCTCAGGCTCTTCTCGGTCACGTAGCCGGCGAAGTACTCACCCGCGTACTCGGCGCCGGAGAACCACAGGACGAGAAACCCGAAGACGACCGCGGCGCCGACGTAGACCGCCGACCAGATCGCGGCTTCACGCAGTGTCGGCGCGTGCGGCGTGCGCACGTGCCCGACGAAATCGAAGATCAGCATCCCGACGATCACGGCGATCGTGAGAGCCCAGACGAGGAACGGGACGTCCATACGGCGACAAACCTCCGGCAACTGGCATGCGTCAGTTCCGGAGGTCTCTCCCGCCGCCGGCCGGAGGCCGTCGACCGGCAGCGCCGGAGGTCATGGGACCTCGTGATGACGACACTGCCGCTGGGGATACTCCCCTCCACGTGCGAACGCCGGCTGCGGAGCAGTCGGCGTCCCGGGTCACTCTAGGCGACCCTCCGGCACAACGGCAGCACCCGTCCCGGAGTTCCCCGGCTCGGGCGCCGGTGAGGATTGTCACCGGCCGGGTCAGACTGCCGGGACGGCGATCGTGGGCTACTCTTCGCCCGCTTGAAGGGGAGTATTCCTTCGCAGCGGTGTCGTCATCACGGAGCGCCTCGTCGGCGCGCCCGGTGCTGCTGGTCCTCGGAACGCGGACGGAAGAGACCTTCGAAACCGTCGTCTTCGGCGACCCTTCGGAGGATTCGTGTTCACAGCCGTGCCGCCGCTCGTCTGGCTCCTCACCGGGCTCGGCTTCGCCGCCGTCGTCGTGCTCGACCTGGTCGTCATCGCCCGCCGCAAGAGCGAGGTGACCATCCGGCAGGCGACGCTGTGGGTGCTCTTCTACGTCGCGTTGGCCGCGCTGTTCGCGGTCGGACTGTTCGTCTTCCGCGACGGCAGGTCCGGCAGCGAGTTCGTCGCCGGGTACATCACCGAGTACAGCCTCTCGGTGGACAACCTCTTCGTCTTCATCATCATCATGGCGCGCTTCGCGGTGCCCGCCCTCGCCGTCGACAAGGTGCTCTACATCGGCATCGTCGCTTCGATGGTGCTGCGCGGCGTGTTCATCGCGGCCGGTGCCGCGGCGATCTCGGCGGCCAGCTGGGTCTTCTACTTCTTCGGCGCCTTCCTCATCTACACCGCCGTCAAGCTGGCGCTGGAGGGCGAGAACGACGAGGAGGACTTCACGGAGGGGGCGGTGCTGCGCGGGCTGCGCCGGGTGCTGCCGATGACCGCCGAGTACGCCGGCCCCCGGCTGGCCACGCGGGTGAACGGCAAGCGGCTGCTGACCCCGCTGATCATCGTGATCGCCGCGATCAGCATCGCGAACGTCGTCTTCGCCCTCGACTCCATCCCGGCCATCTTCGGGCTGACGCAGGACCCCTACATCGTGCTGACGGCCAACGCCTTCGCGCTGATGGGGCTACGGCAGCTGTACTTCCTCATCGGCGGGCTGCTCGAGCGGATCATCTACCTCAACGTCGGGCTGTCGGTGATCCTCGGCTTCATCGGCGTCAAGCTGGTCATCGAGGCGCTGCACGGCTCGCACATCGATCACCTGGGGGCCGTGCCGCTACCAGAGATCGGCATCGCCACGTCGCTGCTGTTCATCCTCGCGACGCTGACCGTCACCGTCGGGGCGAGCCTGGCGAAGACCCGGATGGACGCTCGCCGCTCGCTCTAGATGGGGGCCGCCGGCTCTTGGGCAGGGCTGCGACGGCGGCGTCGTAGGAGGCGTCGATCAGCTCGCGGAGCTCGTCGTCAGGGACGTCGGCGGCGAGGTCGACGGAGTTCCATCCGTAGCGCCCGGTGTAGTGGCTGGTGGTGATCGCTCCCGGGTAGCGGTCCCGCCACTCGGCCGCCTCGACAGCGTCCCGCCCGCACTTGACGCTGAACGAACCCGGCCCGATGAAGGCGAAACCCTTGCCGCCCACCTTGGCGACGAGCTCCTCCTCCCCCCAGGGATAGTCGAAGGACCCCGTCCCCCTCACCCCTCGCAAGCTCGGGGCGAGCCTCTGGACGGGGCCTATCACGCGTGCGCGGCGTCGAACTGGCGCAGCTCCTTCTTCAGCTCCTGCAGCTCGTCGCGCAGCCGGGCGGCGACCTCGAACTGCAGCTCGCGGGCGGCGGCCAGCATCTGCTCGTTCATCTGCGTGATCAGGTCGGCGAGCTCGTTGCGCGGCAGGCCCTGGACGTCGATCGACCCCGCCTTGGTCTTCGGGGCCTTCTTCGACGACAGCCCGGGCACCGGCGACTTCCCCCGGGACTGCTGCCGGCCGGACCCACCGATCAGCTCGGCCGACTCGGAGTCCTCCGCCTCGCGGTAGATGCCGTCGAGGATGTCGACGATCTTCTTCCGCAGCGGCTGGGGGTCGACCCCGCGCTCGGTGTTGTAGGCGATCTGCTTCTCGCGGCGCCGGTTGGTCTCCTCGATGGCGAGCGCCATCGACGGCGTGATCTTGTCCGCGTACATGTGCACCTGACCCGACACGTTGCGGGCCGCACGCCCGATGGTCTGGATCAGCGACGTGCCCGACCGCAGGAACCCCTCCTTGTCCGCGTCGAGGATCGCGACGAGGGAGACCTCCGGCAGGTCGAGGCCCTCCCGCAGCAGGTTGATGCCGACCAGGACGTCGTACTCGCCCTGCCGCAGCTCCCGCAGCAGCTCGACGCGGCGCAGGGTGTCGACCTCGGAGTGCAGGTACCGGACCTTGATGCCCAGCTCGAGCAGGTAGTCGGTGAGGTCCTCCGACATCTTCTTGGTCAGCGTGGTGACCAGGACCCGCTCGTCCTTCTCGGTGCGCAGCCGGATCTCGTGCACCAGGTCGTCGATCTGGCCCTTCGTCGGCTTGACCACCACCTCGGGGTCGACCAGGCCGGTGGGGCGGATGACCTGCTCCACGAACTCGCCGCCGGTGCGGCCGAGCTCGTAGTTGCCGGGGGTCGCCGAGAGGTAGACCGTCTGGTGGATCCGGTCGGTGAACTCCTCCCACTTCAGCGGGCGGTTGTCCATCGCCGAGGGCAGCCGGAACCCGTGCTCGACGAGGGTGCGCTTGCGGCTCATGTCGCCCTCGTACATGCCGCCGATCTGCGGCACGGTGACGTGCGACTCGTCGATGACCAGCAGGAAGTCGTCGGGGAAGTAGTCGATGAGACAGCTGCCGGCGCTGCCGGCCGCGCGGCCGTCGATGTGCCGCGAGTAGTTCTCGATGCCGGAGCAGAAGCCGACCTGGCGCATCATCTCGATGTCGTAGGTGGTGCGCATGCGCAGCCGCTGGGCCTCGAGCAGCTTGCCCTGCTTCTCCAGCTCGGCGAGCCGCTGCTCGAGCTCGGCCTCGATACCGCGGATCGCCCGCTCCATGCGCTCGGGGCCGGCGACGTAGTGGCTGGCGGGGAAGACGAACAGCTCGTCGACCTCGCGCACGATCTCACCGGTCAGCGGGTGCAGGTAGTAGAGGCGCTCGACCTCGTCACCGAACATCTCGATCCGGCACGCCAGCTCCTCGTACACCGGGAAGACCTCGATCGTGTCGCCCCGCACCCGAAACGTGCCGCGGGTGAAGGAGAGGTCGTTGCGGGTGTACTGCTCGGTGACCAGCGTGCGCAGCAGGTCGTCACGGTCGCGGGACTCCCCCACCTTGATCTTGAGTGCGCGCTCGACGTACTCCTGCGGGGTGCCCAGGCCGTAGATGCAGGAGACGGTGGAGACGACGATGACGTCGCGCCGGGTGAGCAGGCTCTGGGTGGCCGAGTGCCGCAGCCGCTCCACCTCCTCGTTGATCGAGGAGTCCTTCTCGATGTAGGTGTCGGTCTGCGGGACGTAGGCCTCGGGCTGGTAGTAGTCGTAGTACGAGACGAAGTACTCGACGGCGTTGTTGGGCAGCAGCTCGCGGAACTCGTTGGCCAGCTGGGCCGCCAGGGTCTTGTTCGGCGCCATCACCAGCGTCGGCCGCTGCACCTGCTCGATCAGCCACGCCGTCGTCGCCGACTTGCCGGTGCCGGTGGCCCCGAGCAGGACGACATCCTTCTCCCCCGCGTTGACCTTCTCGGCCAGCTGCTGGATCGCGGCCGGCTGGTCGCCCGAGGGCTCGAACTCGCTGACGACGGTGAAGCGCCCCTGGGTGGGCCGGATGTCGGTGGACGTGCGCACGGGACGACGGTACGACGAGGGTGTGACAGAACGGGTCCCAGCGCTTTCCGGGCCGGTTGGTGCAGGGGTGGTCGGCGAGACGAAGGCGCTACTTGTCCTGGCGGCGGCGCCGCCCTAGCGTGCCTGGTCGCAGGACGGTCCCGGCCGGGACCAGCGCCACCCGGGCACGTCCGGGCGAGGTCGGCCCCGGCCCGAGGAGTCTGCGCACGACGCCCTCCGCGGTTGCGACCGCGGGGGGCGTCGTCGTCCCGCGTGTCGTCGTCCCGTGTCGTCGTCCCGCGCGCGGAGCGGCCGGACTCACACGTGTCGCAGGTGTGCGGAAGGGTGTGCCGGGGCACCCGACAGCCGCCACCCCCGTGCAGAGCGTGCGGGCGGGCTCCGATCAGAAGGAACACACCCACAGATGACGCAGGTCTGGCCCGGCAGCGCCTACCCCCTCGGGGCCACGTACGACGGCACCGGCACGAACTTCGCGATCTTCAGCGAGGTGGCCGAGAAGGTCGAGCTGTGCCTCTTCGACGACGACGGCAACGAGGAGCGCATCCGGCTCCCCGAGATGGACGGCTACGTCTGGCACGCCTTCCTGCCGGGCATCCACCCGGGCCAGAAGTACGGCTTCCGCGTCACCGGCCCCTACGACCCGGAACAGGGCCTGCGCTGCAACCCCCACAAGCTCCTGCTCGACCCGTACGCCAAGGCGATCGACGGCCAGATCGACTGGAACCCCTCGCTGTTCGGCTACGACTTCGAGACCAAGGAGCGCAACGACGAGGACTCGGCGCCGCACATGCCGAAGTCCGTCGTCACCAACCCGTACTTCGACTGGGGCGTCGACCGGCCGCCGAACACGCCGTACCACAAGACGGTCGTCTACGAGGCCCACGTCAAGGGCCTGACGATGACCAACCCGCGCATCCCCGAGGAGCTGCGCGGCACCTACGCCGGCGTCGCCCACCCCGCCACGATCGAGTACCTCACCGACCTCGGCATCACCGCGATCGAGCTCATGCCGGTGCACCAGTTCGTGCAGGACGACACCCTGCTGCAGAAGGGTCTCCGGAACTACTGGGGCTACAACACGATCGGCTTCTTCGCGCCGCACGACGAGTACGCCAGCGACACCACCACCGGGCAGCAGGTGCAGGAGTTCAAGGGCATGGTCCGCGCCCTGCACGAGGCCGGCATCGAGGTCATCCTGGACGTCGTCTACAACCACACCGCCGAGGGCAACCACCTCGGGCCGACGCTGTCGTTCAAGGGCATCGACAACCAGACGTACTACCGCCTGGTCGAGGACGACAAGCAGTACTACATGGACTACACCGGCACCGGCAACACCCTCAACGTCCGGACGCCGCAGTCGCTGCAGCTGATCATGGACTCGCTGCGGTACTGGGTCACCGAGATGCACGTCGACGGCTTCCGCTTCGACCTCGCGTCCACGCTGGCCCGTGAGCTGCACGCCGTCGACCGGCTGGCCGCGTTCTTCGACCTCGTGCACCAGGACCCGGTCGTCAGCCAGGTCAAGCTGATCGCCGAGCCCTGGGACGTCGGTGAGGGCGGGTACCAGGTCGGCAACTTCCCGGCGCTGTGGACCGAGTGGAACGGCAAGTACCGCGACACCGTCCGCGACTTCTGGCGCGGTGAGGGCGGCACCATCGGCGAGTTCGCCGATCGCATCTCCGGCTCCTCGGACCTGTACCAGCACTCCGGACGCCGTCCCTACGCAAGCATCAACTTCGTCACCGCCCACGACGGCTTCACGCTCAACGACCTCGTGTCCTACAACGAGAAGCACAACGAGGCCAACGGCGAGGGCAACAACGACGGCGAGAGCCACAACCGCAGCTGGAACTGCGGGGTCGAGGGCCCCACCGACGACCCGGAGATCCTGCAGTTGCGCGCCCAGCAGCGGCGCAACTTCATCGCGACGCTGATGCTCAGCCAGGGGGTGCCGATGCTGCTGCACGGTGACGAGCTCGGCCGCAGCCAGGGCGGCAACAACAACGGCTACTGCCAGGACTCCGAGCTCACCTGGATCGACTGGGAGAACGTCGATCAGGGCCTGCTCGAGTTCACCAAGGCCGTCACGAAACTGCGCAGAGAGCACCCGACGTTCCGGCGCCGCCGGTTCTTCCACGGTCGGCCCGTGCGCCGCGGGCAGGGCGAGCCGGTGCCGGACATCGACTGGCTCACCCCCGAGGGCGAGTCCATGACCGACGAGGACTGGGACGTCGGCTACGCCAAGTCGCTGTCGGTCTACCTCAACGGGCTCGGTATCCGCGAGATGGACGAGCGCGGCGAGTACGTGAAGGACGACCACTTCTACCTGGCGTTCAACGCCTCGGACCAGCCGATCGACTTCTGCCTGCCGAGCGACGACTACGCGCCGTCCTGGACTCCCGTCCTCGACACCGCGGAGATGAACGAGGTCGAGCCGGTGGAGGTCAAGCCGGGCGAGACGGTCACGGTGCAGGGCCGGTCGATCGTCGTGCTGCGCGGACCCGCGTTGTGACCGCGGCTCACGGGGGAAACGTTCCGGCGTCCACGTACCGGCTGCAGATCCATGCCGGGTTCCGGCTGCAGGACGCCGCCGACGTCGCCGGCTACCTGGCCGACCTCGGGGTGACGCACGCCTACTCCTCTCCCCTGCTGCGCTCGGCCGAGGGCAGCAACCACGGGTACGACACGGTCGACCACGCGCACATCGACGAGGCGCGCGGCGGGCGGGAGGGCTTCGACCGGTTCGTGGCCGCACTGCACGAGCACGGTCTCGGCCTCGTGCTCGACCTCGTGCCCAATCACATGGGGGTCGCGGACGCCGCCGCGGCGCCGTGGTGGTGGGACGTGCTGACATACGGGCAGCAGAGCGAGCACGCGAGTGCGTTCGACATCGACTGGGAGTTCGGGTCCGGGAAGGTCCGCATCCCCGTCCTGGGCTCGGCGGACGACCTCTCCGAACTCAAGGTGGTGGACGGCGAACTGCACTACTACGAGAACCGTTTCCCGATCGCGCCGGGCACCGAGGAAGGCACGCCGCAGGAGGTGCACGCCCGCCAGCACTACGAGCTGGTCGACTGGCGGCGCGCCGACTCCGACCTCAACTACCGCCGCTTCTTCGCCATCAACACCCTCGCCGGCCTGCGGGTCGAGGACCCGGCCATCTTCGACGCGACCCACGAGCTGGTGCTCCGGCTCGTGCGCGACGGAGCGGTCGACGGCCTGCGGATCGACCATCCCGACGGCCTGGCCGACCCCAAGAGCTACCTGGAGAGACTGGCCCGGCTGTCCGGTGACAGGTGGACGGTCGTGGAGAAGATCCTCGAGCCGGGTGAAGACCTGCCCGAGACCTGGCGGACGGCGGGGACGACGGGCTACGACGCGCTCGCCGAGGTCGACGAGGTGCTCGTCGACCCGGCCGGCGAGCCCGCGTCGACCGCGCTGGACACCGAACTGGCCGGTCGCACCGTCGACTACGCGGAGCTCGTCCACGACTGCAAGCGCGAGGTCACCGACGGAATGCTCGGCTCGGAGGTGGCCCGGCTGGTCCGGGTGATCGGCGAGCTGCCCGGCGTCGACGCGGCGCAGCAGACCGAGGCGCTGGCCGAGCTCCTCGCCACCTTCGGCGTCTACCGCAGCTACCTGCCGGACGGGCGCGAGCACCTCGACGCCACGGTGGCCGCGGTCCGCGAGCGTCGTCCGGACCTGGTGGCCGCCCTCGACGCCCTGCACCCGGTGCTCGCCCAGGCCGGGACCGAGGCGGCGACGCGCTTCGAGCAGACCAGCGGGCCGGTGATGGCCAAGGGGGTCGAGGACTCCGCCTACTACCGCTGGGCGCGCTTCGTCGCGCTCAACGAGGTGGGTGGCGACCCGGCCCGCTTCGGCAGCACGGTGGCGGAATTCCACGCCGCCCAGCAGCGCCGGGCGGAGCGCTACCCGCAGTCGATGACGACGCTGTCGACGCACGACACCAAGCGCAGCGAGGACGTGCGCGCCCGGCTGGCGGTCCTGTCCGAGGTCCCCACCGAGTGGGCGGATCTCGTGCGCTACCTGCTCGCCCGCCACCCGCTTCCCGACCGGCCGCTGGCACACCTCGTGTGGCAGAACCTGGTGGGCGCGTGGCCCCTGTCGCGCGAGCGCGCCCACGCCTACGTGGAGAAGGCGGCCCGCGAGGCGGGGACGTCCACGACGTGGACCGATCCGGACGAGGAGTTCGAGGCGCACCTGCACGACCTCGTGGACGCCGCGTACGACGACGAGGCGACCGCGGCGCGGATCCACAAGTTCGTCGAGCGGATCGCCGGCTTCGGCCGATCGAACTCGCTGTCCCAGAAGTTGCTCCAGCTGACCATGCCGGGCGTCCCCGACGTCTATCAGGGCACCGAGCTCTGGGACCACTCGCTGGTCGACCCCGACAACCGCCGCCCGGTCGACTACGCGAAGCGCCGGGAGCTGCTGGCCGCGCTCGACGCCGGCGACGTGCCGGCCGTCGACGAATCGGGAGCGGCGAAGCTGCTCGTGGTCTCCCGCGTGCTGCGTGCCCGCCGGGATCACCCCGAGTGGTTCGCGGGGTACGAGCCGGTCGCGGTCAGCGGGTCGGGCGCCGACCACGTGGTCGCGTTCGACCGCGGCGGCGTGGTGGCGGTCGCCACCCGACTGCCGGCCTCGCTCGCCGCCGCGGGCTGGGGCGACACCGCGCTGCAGTTGCCGAACGGCCCGTGGCGCGACCTGCTCACCGGGCAGCGGTTCGTCTCCGCCGCCGCCGGGATCGCCGCCGATCTCGTCCTGGCCACGCTCCCGGTGGCGCTCCTGGTCCGCGACTGAGGAGGACCGCACGCGCTGCGGTCGACTGCGCGCAATCAGATAGCGCGTCCCGGCGTGGCGCCGACACGCCGGGACGACTCGCACGGAGTGGCCCTGTCCGACGGGCCCGCGGCGGCACGAGCACCTAGCGTCCCTCGGGCGCCCTGCCCAGCCTCGGCCGGGGTGCGAGGTGCCGGACCGCCCAACCTCGTCCGCCGGCAGCCTGACACCGACTCATCCAGGACGGGGGCGGGGGAACCGATCTTCCCGGCGCGCTTGCGCGTCTTGGGGTGAAGCCGCGCCGTGCGTCCTGGCGCCACGCGGCCGGGCAATCCGATTCGCCCGAACCCGACAGCTCACCTCGCAGGCGGTGATCGGAGGATCACCCATGTCCGAGAACGTCTCCATGACGCGCGCCCTCGTCCGTCATCCGCTGCGCACCGGGGCGGTCGTCCTCGGCGCCGCAGCCGTCGGCGTCGGCGCACTCGCCGCACCTGCGTCCGCGGCCGAGCACGACTGGTCCGGGGTCGCCCAGTGCGAGTCCGGCGGGAACTGGAGCATCAACACGGGGAACGGCTACTACGGCGGGCTGCAGTTCAGTGCGTCGACGTGGTCGGCCTTCGGCGGGGCCGAGTACGCCCCCCGTGCGGATCTCGCGTCAGCGGCTGAGCAGATTGCCGTGGCGGAACGGGTCCTGGCCGGTCAGGGCATCGGTGCCTGGCCGACGTGCGGGCACAACCTGAGCGGTGGTTCGACACCGGCCGCGGACACCGCGGCACCCGTGCCGGCCGCGGCACCGGCCTACATCGCCACACCCGCCGTCCAGCTCACGCCGAGCGGCGGGACGTACATCGTGCAGCCGGGAGACACCCTGTCGACCATCGCGGCCGAACAAGGATCCGCCGGTGGTTGGCGGGGACTGTGGGCGCTCAACGCGGGAACCATCCCCGATCCGAACCTCGTCTACGTGGGTCAGACCCTGCGGCTCTGACCACGGAATCCTGACGGCAGGGTTCTGACAGGTGGGCGGCGTGCGCCGCCCACCTGTCAGAACCGGATCGCGTCGATCACCTTCGCGCGGACGGCGATGATCGCCGGGAGCAGCCCGGCGAGCGCGCCGACCAGGGTGGCGGCGACGAGACCCTGCACGGCCGACGAGACCGGGAAGCCCGGGGCGTCGGCCAGCGGGATGCCGTTGTTCAGCAGCCGGTCCAGCGGCAGGTTGCGCACCAGCACGATCGACGCGCCCACGGCGGCCACGCCGGCCAGCGCGGTGGCGCAGACGCTCTCCAGCATCACCGCCGCGAAGATCCGCCCGGACGTCGCCCCGAAGCTGCGCCGGACGCCGATCTCCCGGATCCGCTGCCGCACGGTGACCAGCCCGATGTTGAGGACACCCAGCCCCCCGAGCAGCAGCACGATCCCGCCGGCGCCGCGGACCGCGAGCCGCAGGATCGACAGCGCCTCCTCGATGCCCGGGAAGTCCTGCCGATAGGCGTCGACGTGCACGCCGTGCAGGGCCAGACCGAGATCGTGCCGCACCGTCGTCATCACCTGCTCCGCCTGGTCGGCCGGGACCCACAGCTCCAGCGAGGTGGGGCCGTACATCGACGGTCCCCCCGTGGCCGAGCCCTCCCAGGGGCCGGTCGACCGGTCGACCCGGTAGGCCAGGAGCTCATCGCCGTAGCCGGCCCGCACGACGCCGACGATCGTGGCCCGGACCGGCACCGGTCCGCCGATCACCACCGTGGGCCTGCTGGAGAGGTCCGCTGCCCCCAGCGCACCGAGGAAGGCCTCGTTTACGACCAGCGCCGGGGAGAAGCTGGTCCGGTCCCCGTCGCGCAGCCATCGACCCTCGACCGGCTCGATCCGGTGCAACGCGCCGTAGGACGGGGAGACCCGCTGCACCTGGATCGCCCGGGTGCCGCCGGGCAGGCGGAAGAGGCCCTGCTCGTAAGCGCTGCTCGCCGACGTCGTGATGCCGTACCGCTCCACCAGGTCGGAGACCGCGCTCTCCCACTCCGCGGAGTCCGGCGAGTTGCCGGTGGCCGGGTCGAACGCCGTCACCGCGACGGTCGCGGGCCGCCCCCCGGACCGCTCGCCCTGCTCCTGCTGCGCCTGGGCGAGCAGCTCGCCGAGCGCCGACACCGTCGTCATCGCGAACACGGCGAGGAAGACGCCGACGAGCGAGAGGACGACGCGGCTCTTGTGCACCCGCACCTCGTCCCACGCCTCGGCGAGGGACCCGAGCACCCCCGTCACGAGGTCACCTCGCTGGCGCTCGTCGACCCCGTGCCCGGAGCCGGTGCTCCACCCATGCGTGACCTCGCAAGCTCGGTCACGTGTTGGCCCGGTCGGACGTGACCGCCCCCAGCGCGCCGGCCTCCACCAACGGCGAGAGGTGTCCCTCGGCCAGCCGGTACTGCCGCGAGGCGAGGGCCGCCACGGAGAGGTCGTGGGTGATGGTGATGAGGGCGGCGCCGTTCTCGGCCGCCGCCTGCGCCAGCAGCGCCATCACCTGGGCCCCGGTCTCGACGTCCAGCGCGCCGGTCGGCTCGTCCGCGAGGACGACGCGGGGACGGCGGACCAGTGCGCGCGCGATGGCGACCCGCTGCTGCTCACCACCGGAGAGCCGCTCGGGCACCTGGTCGGCGCGGGCGCCGAGCCCGACCCGGTCGAGCATCTCGCGCGCGGCCCGGCGGCGGGTGAGGTACTCCCGGCCCCGGGCGTAGAGCAGCGGCGCGGCGACGTTCTCGGCCGCGGTCCGGCGGGGCAGCAGGTTGAACTGCTGGAAGACGAACCCGAACATCTCGCCGCGCAGCCTGGACCTGCGGCGGGCGCGCAGCCGGTCGGCGGCCTCCCCGTCCAGGACATAGGTGCCCGACGTCGGGGTGTCCAGCAGGCCGAGCAGATTCAGCAGCGTCGACTTCCCCGAACCCGACCGACCCACGATCGAGACGTGCTCGCCCGGAGCGACCGACAGGTCGACCCCGGTGAGGATCGGCAGGAGCGACTCGTCCGGCAGCCGCACCGAGCGGCTGATGCCGCTCATCTCGATGAGGCTCATCCGTAGGGACCGCCCATCCTCGGGTCCTCGACGGTGTCGTTCGGCACGGGCACGAACTGCAGCACCTGCTCGCCCTCGCTGAGGCCGTCGCGCACCTCGACCAGCTCGCCGTCGGTGATGCCGAGGGACACGGCCCGCTGCTCCTGCGACCCGTCGTCGCCCACGACCCAGACGTTGCCCTTCTGCACCGCACCCTGGACGGCGGTCACCGGAACGACGAGGACGTTCTCGGCGACCCCCGCCTGGATCCGCACCGTGGCGGCCATGCCCGGGAAGACCGTCACGCCCGCCGGCACCTGGCACCGCGCGGTCGTGCCACCACCGGAGACGGGCTGCGGCTGGGCCCCGGTGCCGTCGTCCGGCGGGCTCGCCGTCCCGCCGGCCGTCACCCCCAGCTTCAGGCCGCTGCAGGTGAACGGCGCCGGGCCGCCCTGCACCTCCACCTCGGCGGTGGTGGGCGGAGCGAGCAGCCGGAACTGGTCGGTCTGGCTGACGGCGGCCGTCACGGACAGGGTGCCCGGTGAGACGGCGCCGATCTTGTCGCCGACGGCGACCACCTGGTCGACCAGCACGTCGACGGCGGTGACGGTGCCGGCGGCCGGCGCCGGCACGGTCGCGGTCTTGACCAGGGGCGGGCGGGGCGCCGACGTCGGGTTGCCGTCGGCGTCGGTGCCGGCGACCGGGTCGCGCTCCTGCTCGTACCGGATCTCGAGCAGGGCCTGGCCGGCGGTCACCGTCGACCCGGCCGGCACCAGCAGCTTGCGGACCGTGCCGGCCGCGGTCGCCCTCACCGGCACCGCGTCGTCGGCGACGACCGCCCCCGTCACCGAGACCGTGTTGGTGACGCTGCCGCGCGCGACCGGGACCGGCGGGGAGTTCAGCTCGAGCGTCGGGGCGCCCGGCCCGGACGCCGTGGCCCCGGAGTCGCCGCCCCGGAACGCCAGGACGACGAGCGCGGCCGCGATGACCGCCCACACCAGCAAGCGCAGCGCGGGGAACACGACGGTGCGTACGACGCTCATGGCCGAGAGTATGCATACCGCGTATGCACATGACCAGGGAAACACGCGCGGTTCCGGAACCGTGACGTCGGCCGTACCGGATCACGTCGGCCCGGAGGGTTCGACGCCTGGGTGCCGGGCATGATCGAGCCGCCGTCCCCACCGCCGTCCCTGGAGGCCCCCTGCATGTCCGCTCCCGCCGAGTTCTCCGTCTGGGCGCCCCTGCCCGAGCGGGTGCGGATCCAGGTCGACGGCGAGGTCCACGACATGACCCGCGAGGACGGGGGCTGGTGGCGGGCGGAGGTCGAGGCGGGCCCCGAGGCCGACTACGGCTTCCTGCTCGACGCCAACGACGTCCCGCGCCCCGATCCGAGGAGCCGCCGCCAGCCCGACGGCGTGCACGGGCTGTCACGGCGGTTCGACCCCGACACCTACGAGTGGGGGGACGACTCGTGGACCGGCCGGCCGCTGGCCGGCGGCGTCGTCTACGAGCTGCACGTCGGCACGTTCACCCCCGAGGGCACCCTCGATGCCGCGATCGGCCGGCTCGGCCACCTGGTGCGGCTCGGCGTCGACTTCGTCGAACTGCTGCCGGTCAACGCCTTCAACGGCACGCACAACTGGGGTTACGACGGAGTGCTCTGGTACGCCGTGCAGGAGGAGTACGGCGGTCCCGCGGCCTACCAGCGCTTCGTCGACGCCTGCCACCAGCAGGGCCTCGGCGTGATCCAGGACGTCGTCTACAACCACCTCGGCCCGTCCGGGAACTACCTGCCGGAGTTCTTCCCCGTCTTCGCCGAAGGCGGCGCGAACACCTGGGGCAACTCGATCAACCTGTCGGGCCCGGACTCCGACGAGGTGCGCCGCTACGTCATCGACAACGCGCTGATGTGGCTGCGGGACCTGCACGTCGACGGGCTCCGGCTGGACGCCGTGCACGCGCTGGTCGACGAGCGGGCCACCCACGTGCTGGAGGAGATGGCGCAGGAGGTCGACAAGCTGTCGGTCGCCGTCGGCCGGCCGCTCACGCTGATCGCCGAGAGCGACCTCAACGACCCGCGCGTGGTCACCCCCCGGGTCGCCGGTGGTCTCGGGCTCACCGCGCAGTGGAGCGACGACTTCCACCACTCGCTGCACGCGCTGCTGACCGGCGAGGGACAGGGCTACTACTCCGACTTCGCCGAGGCCGGGCTCGGCGGCCTGGCCAGGGTGCTCACCGGCGCCTTCTTCCACGACGGCACGTGGTCCAGCTTCCGCCGCCGCCACCACGGCCGGCCGGTCGACACCGCGACGCTGCCCGGCTGGAAGTTCCTGGGCTACCTGCAGGACCACGACCAGATCGGCAACCGCGCGGTCGGCGACCGGATCTCGGCGACCCTCTCCCCCGGCCTGCTCGCCGTCGGTGCCACCCTGGTGCTGACCAGCCCGTTCACCCCGATGCTCTTCATGGGCGAGGAGTGGGGCGCCGGCACGCCGTGGCAGTTCTTCACCAGCCACCCGGAGCCCGAGCTCGGCAAGGCCACGGCCGAGGGGCGGATCGGCGAGTTCGCCGAGCACGGGTGGGACGCCGACGTCGTCCCGGACCCGCAGGACCCGGAGACCTTCACGCGGTCGAAGCTGGACTGGTCGGAGCTGTCGCACGAGCCGCACGAGCGGCTGCTGGCCGTGCACCGCGCGCTGATCGCGCTGCGCCGGGCACATCCCGATCTGCTCGACACCGACCTGTCCGCCGTCCAGGTCACCTGGGACGACGCGGACAGCTGGCTGGTCGTGCACCGCGGTTCGCTGCGCGTGGTGGTCAACCTCGCCGACGCCCCGCGCGAAATCGACCTCGACTCCCCCGCGGGCGACGTCCTGTTCGCCACGTCCGAGCTGCCCGTCCTCGACGGCAGGACGGTGACGCTCCCCGCGGAGAGCGCCGCGGTCCTGAGCACCCGCTGACGTGCGCCGCCTGCTGCCCGACCCGGCGAACCTGGACGGGGCCGGCCTGGTCGACGCCTACCGGCTGCCCGAGGGCCGCCACCTGCGGGTCAACTTCATCGCGTCGCTGGACGGCGCGGTGACCGTCGACGGCCGCAGCGAGGGGCTGGGGTCGCCCGGGGACCGGCAGGTCTTCCAGGTGCTGCGCGCGCTGGCCGACGTCGTCCTCGTGGGGCACGGCACCGCGGCGGCCGAGGGCTACCGGCCGATGACCGCCGACTCCGCCGTCGGGCGGCTGCGCACCTCGATCGGCCGGCCCGCGACCGCACCGATCGCGATCGTGTCGAAGCGGGCGTCCCTCGACCCGGAGAGCGGCCTGGTCACGGGGGCCGTCTCCCCCACGATCCTGATCACCTGCGCCGCGTCCGACGAGAGCCGCCGGGCCGGACTGGAGGCGGCCGGGGTCGTCGTCCTGGTCTGCGGCGACGACGAGGTGGACCTCCCGCGAGCCGTCGACCGGCTGGCAGAGCTCGGACACGAGCAGGTGCTGTGCGAGGGCGGTCCGACGCTGTTCCGCGACGCGCTGACGGCCGGCGTGGTGGACGAGCTGGATCTCTCGATCGCGCCCGCCCTGGTCGGGCAGCAGCACCGGCTGGTGGAGGGGTTGCCGGACGTCGTCCGGCTGGACCTCCGCCAGGTGGTCGAGGAGGACGGCGTCCTCTTCACGCGCTACAGCGTCGGCAGCAACAGGTAGCTTCCGGCCCGACGCGCCCGTCGGACGGCCAGCCCGTCCGGCGACGCTGTCGTCGGTCTCCCGTGGTGCGGGGGGCGTGACGGATCCACCCCGAAGGGTGAGAAACCTGGGTCATCGATCCAGCACCGACGGGAGTGCGCCGACGCCTTCCGGGACGCCCGCTACGGAAGGTGGGCCTGCCTAGGGGTCCCACGATGAGCTCATCCCCCGCGCGCCGTCACCGCGGTCTCACCCTCGCGACAGCCGCCCTTGCCGTCGCGGCAGCCGCCACGGTCGTCGTGGCATCCTGCGCACTGGCACTGACGTCCTCCGGGACGGCCACCGCCGAGCCCGCGCCCTCGGCGTCCGGCTCGTCCGCGGAGACCGCGCCTGCCGACGGTGTGCGCACCCTCGTGACCGATGAGACCGAGGCCGTCGAAGGCGGGGAACGCGGCGTCGCTCGCTCCCGCACGGTGAAGGTGGACACCGCGGCTCTTCCCGACAACGCCGCCGAGGCAGCACAGCAGATCGCGCTGCCGCTCTTCGACGACACCACGGTCGTGGTCGACCTCTCCGCGCCAACGCTCCGGTCCAAGGCCGGATACCGGACGTGGAACGGAACGATCGACGGGGACAAGGACAGCACGGTCGTTCTCGTCGAGCAGGCCGGAGTGCTCTCCGGGATGGTGTCGAGCAAGGACGCCACGTACCGGCTCCGCCCGATGCCTGACGGCCGCACCCGGATCGAACAGGTCGACGCGTCGCAGTTCCCCGACGAGGAGGACGTCGCGGTACCGACCCCGGAGGCGGACACCGGAGGCGTGGTCCAGGGCACCACCGGCGTCGTCCCGCCGACCGTCAGGGACTCCGACGCTCCTGTCATCGACGTGCTGATCGCCTACTCCACCGCGGCGAAGACCCGCGAGGGCGGACAGGCCGTCATCGACGCCGACGTCGCACTGATGATCGAGCAGACCAACAGCGCATTCGCCACTTCGGGCATCAATGCCTCGGTACGCCTCGTGCACTCGGCGGAGGTCGCCCTCAACAGCCCGGTCAACGGGACGACGCTCGGCAAGCTGGCCGGCACGACCGACGGTGTCTACGACGAGTTGCACGTGCTGCGCGACCAGTACGGCGCCGACCTGGTGGCCCTCATCACCGACAACCCGGGTGGCTCGGCCTGCGGCATCGGCTACCTCATGAACAACGTCAGCCCGTCGTTCGCGGGATACGGGTTCAGCGTCACCGACACCGGCTGCGCCACGGGCAACATGTCGTTCACGCACGAGCTGGGACACAACTTCGGCGCGTCCCACGACCGGGCCGTGGCCAACGGCACCGCTCCGTGGTCCTACGGCTACGGCTGGGTCAACGCGCAGCAGGGCTGGCGGACCGTCATGGCCTACGCCAACGCCTGCCCGACCTGCGTCCGTCTGCTGCGCTTCTCCAACCCGGACCTGACCTACAGCGGTGCTCCGACGGGCGCGCCGGCGGGTGCGGCGAACGCCGCGGACAACCGGTCGGTGCTCAACATGACGGCCAGCACGGTCGCCGGCTTCCGTGGCGGCGCCGCTCCTGCGTCGCTGACCCTGACGGCTCCGACGACCGGGCAGCGCGTGATCGCGTCCGGGAAGCTGAGCGCGACCTGGTCCACCAGCGGATACCTGGGCTCGGATGCCAAGGTGGAGCTGCTGCGCGGCGGCATCCTCACGAAGGTGCTGACCTCGAAGGTCGCGCTGGGCACCGGACGGTACGACTACGTGGTTCCGTTGGCGACGGCCCGCGGTGACGACTATCGCCTCAGGGTCACCCCGCTACTGGCACTCCAGTACGCGGTCACGAGCGACGTGTTCTCCGTCGTCGACCCCTCGTTCACCCCGGCGTTCACCTCCGCAGCAGCTGCCGGCGGCACCGCTCGAGTGACCTGGACCTACACCGGGGCGCCCGGCGGGACCGTCAAGGTCGAGCTGCTCAAGGACGGGAAGTTGCTCGCCGTCCTCAAGAGTGCCGCTGTGCTGGGTACCGGCGGCGTCGACGTCACGCTGCCTGCCGCTCTGAACAACGGCGCGGGGTACCAGTTCCGCACAACCCTCTCGGCCCTGCCCAAGGCCCCGGCGGTGACCGATGAGTTCTCGGTGGGCAGCACCCGCCAGTTGGTGGTCACCTCCCCCGTGTCCGGTACGACCGCGACTGCGGGCGCACCGCTGACGGTGGCCTGGACCGCCTCCGGCGAGCTCGGCGTCTCGGTGAAGGCCGAGTTGGTCAAGGGGGACCTGGTGGTCTTCACCAGCCCGGTGACCCCCACGGCCGGCGGCAGCCTCACCTTCACCGTCCCGGCGAAATTGCCGACCGGCGACGATTACAAGGTCCGGCTGGTGCCTGTGTCGTTCCCGACGGTGATCGCGACGCGGGGGTTGGCAATCGACGGAACCTCGGTGACGGTCACGTCACAGAGCACACCGGGTTCCGTCATCGCCGGACAGCGCATCGCGATCACCTTCGCCACGGTGGGCGTTCCCGGCACGGCAGTGAAGCTGGAGGCGGTGTCGCCGCCTCTCGGGCCGGTGACGGTCGTCGCCAGCCTCCCGTTGGCGACGGGCGCCTATGACTGGCCGGTGCCGGTGAACCTGCCGAAGGGCGACTGGAAGATCCGCGCGACGGTCGTGGGCAACACCCTGGTGTCGGGCACTTCTGCGGCCTCGATCACCGTCGGGTGGCCCCAGGTGTCGGCGTCCGCCTCGTCCTCCGGTGTTGCCGGCGCACCGGTGACCGTGTCCTGGGCGTTCACGGACGGCGCGGTTGCGCCGGTCAGGATCCGCCTCATGCAGGGCACTCGGGCAGTCAGCACACTGACCACGAGCGGCCAGACGTCCAGCTCCGGGACGGGCTCCCTGACCTATCGCCTGCCGGTCAACCTCGCGCCCGGAAGCTACGAGTTCGAGGTGGCACCGGCGGCCAACACCGCGATCCTCGGAACGACCTCCGTTGCGGTGGTGCGGCCGACCCTGACCTCCTCGGGTGCCTCCTCGGTGGTTCGCGGACAGACCGCCACCATCGCGTGGTCGTTCTCGTCCGGGGCTGCTGTCCCGGTCCGGATCGACCTGGTGCAGGGAACGAAGGTCCTGACGGTCAAGAGCGGTGCGGTGACCGCGGACGACGGCACCGGGTCGTTCGTCTACCAGGCGCCGGCCACATTGGCTCCGGGCACCTACACCTTGCGGATCCGCCCGGTCCTGCTCGCGGCCAGCAACGTGGTCGAGGTGACGAGGACGTTCACGGTCACCTGATCGGCGACCTGCGAGGTGGCGCGCTCCCCGAGACGCGCCACCTCACAGGCCCGTCGCCGACGCGACGCTCCTGACCGTTCCGGGGGGACGAGGACGGGGTCCTGTTCACCCGCTAAGGCGTCCGGGGGCGCGGTAGCCGACGGCCTGGGCGCGACCCAGCGCGTCCAGGGTCTCCTCGACGGTCAACAGCACCGTGGTCTCGATCGAGCTGAGCGCTCCGCCGCCCCTGATCGCGAGGGCCACCGCCGCCATCGAGACGTTGTCGGGCGCCTCCCAGAGGCTGATCCCGTCGTGGGTCCCGAACGCGTACCAGAACCCGTGCAGCTTTCCGCCGACCGACTCGATGTAGGCGGTCACGGCCCGCCGGCGGTCCTCGGGCTCGGCGATCATCATCGCCCAGGTCTCCGGGGTGTAGCTGAATCTGGTCAGGTACATGGGCATCGTCGCGCCTCCTGGGTGAACGCCTGGGGCAGCGACGCTAGGGCTCGGTACCGGACGACGGCGACCGTTCCGCGCGCGGTCGTGCCTCCCGGGCGGGTCCAGCCGCACTCGACGGACCCGAGCGCGGTCCCGGCGTCCCCCGTCGGCACTCGAAGGACCTCCAGCGGACCGGGCTCCCCCGCCCCCCGCCAGGTCCGGCCGACAGACGGATCGAGGGTGTCGCTCCTGCTCTGGTGCTGTGCCTCGACGCGACCGCTGATGAACTCGAGCAGCTGCGTGACGGCGATGGGGTCGCGCGCCCCGTCGTAGATCCAGCGCGTGCCGAGGACGCCGTGCTCGGCGGTGCCGATCAGCGCGTCCTCCGATCCGGCCAGCGGCCCGGACCGGTAGGTCATCGGCACCGCGTACGTCGTCCCCGAGGTCGCATCCCCGACGAGCAGGAACTCGATCCCGACCTCGCCCCCCGGGTCGTCGAGGCGGAAGCCGCCGGCCTTGCTCAGCTGCGGCACCGCCCCGGGGGCGCGGTACCACGGCTGACTCGGCAGCCAGTCGGTCAGCAGCTCCAGCTTGCCCGGCGACAACGTCGTCCCGGTGTGGATCGTGGCCATGGCCACAGCTTCGCAGGCCCCGACCTCCATCCGCCTGCTTGACTGACCCGCATGGACCTCCCCGTGCTCCCGCCGGTCAAGCCCATGCTGGCCAAGGCGGCGACCAAGCTCCCGGTCGGTGACGGCGTCTACTACGAGCCCAAGTGGGACGGCTTCCGCTGCGTCGTCTTCCGCGACGGGGACGAAGTGGAACTCGGCAGCCGCAACGAACGGCCGCTGACCCGGTACTTCCCCGAGGTCGTCGCCGCGGTCAAGGCCAACCTGCCGGAGAAGTGCGTCGTCGACGGCGAGATCGTCGTCCCCCGCGGCGACCGGTTGCACTTCGAGGACCTGCTCCAGCGCATCCACCCGGCCGAGTCGCGGATCAACCTGCTGGCCGAGCAGACGCCGGCGTCGTTCGTGGCGTTCGACCTGCTGGCGATCGGCGACGAGTCGCTGCTGGACACACCGTTCGCGCAGCGCCGGGCGCGGCTGGAGTCGAAGCTGGGCGGCGCGCAGGCACCCGTCTACGTCACCGCGATCACCCAGGACGCGGACACCGCCCAGCGCTGGTTCGACACCTTCGAGGGCGCCGGCCTCGACGGCGTCGTCGCCAAGTCCGCCGACCTGCCCTACGGGCCGGACCAGCGGCTGATGACCAAGATCAAGCACGTGCGGACGGCGGACTGCGTCGTCGCCGGGTTCCGCTGGCACAAGAGCGGGCCGATCGTCGGCTCGCTGCTGCTGGGGCTCTACAACGACGCCGGCGACCTGCAGCACATCGGCGTCGCGGCGTCCTTCCCGATGGCCCGCCGCGCGGAGCTGGTCGAGGAGCTGGCGCCGTACCGGGCGAACGCCCTCGACGGACACCCGTGGCAGGACTGGGCCAACGCGCAGGTGATGGGCGACGGCGAGCACCGCATGCCCGGCGCGGTCAGCCGCTGGAACGCGAAGAAGGACCTGTCCTGGGTGCCGCTGCGCCCCGAGCTGGTCGTGGAGATCAAGTACGACCAGCTCGAAGGCCGACGACTTCGTCACACCGGCCAGTTCCTCCGCTGGCGTCCCGACAGGGACGCGCTGAGCTGCACGTACGACCAGCTCGACGTCCCCGTCCGGTACGACCTGGCCGAGGTTCTCGCAGGCTGAGGTCCCCCGATCGGTAGCGAGCGCCTGCACCGCGGTCGTACGCCTCCTAGGCTCGTGATCATGCGTCTGCACCGAGGCCTGGCGGCCGTCCCATCCAGCCTGTTCGCCCTCGGTCTCGCGGCGACCATGGCCCTGACGGGCTGCACGTCCTTCTCCGACGCGGTCGCGACAGGCTCCTCGAAGTCCGCCTCGACGTCTCCGAAGACGGCCGAGCCGAAGGCCGCGTCGATCAAGTGGAGCGACTGTGACGAGCAGATCCAGCCGCTGATCGCCGGTCAGCCGGGCAGCGACCGCAACCTGAAGTTCGAGTGCGGCCGCACCGAGGTGCCGATCAGCTACGACGAGCCCCAGGGGGCCACGCTGCCGCTGTTCCTCGTCCGCGTCGTCATGGCCGGGCAGACCGACCGGATCGGGTCGCTCGTGGTCAACCCCGGTGGGCCCGGCGCCTCCGGAGCCGACGCCGCCATCGGGCTGGCGCTCACGCTGCCCGCCGACGTGATGAGCCGGTTCGACATCGTCGGTTTCGACCCGCGCGGGGTCGGGCTGTCGACACCGGTCGAGTGCATCTCCGACGACATGAAGGAGCGCATGGTCGCCGCCGAGCCGCGGCCCACCACCGACGCCCAGCTCGACGACGCCTTCAAGCTCACCAAGCAGGTCGCCGACGGCTGCGCCAAGCAGTACGGCGACGCCCTGGGCACGTTCAACACCGTCGACACCGCCCGCGACATGGAGCAGCTGCGCCAGTCCCTCGGCGACGACAAGCTGACCTATCTCGGCTACTCCTACGGCACGACGCTGGGCTCGACCTACGCCGAGCTGTTCCCGAAGAAGGTGCGCGCCTTCGTGCTGGACGCGGCGGTCGACCCGAACACCGACCCCAAGACCGACGCGGAGGCCAGCGCCAAGGCGTTCGAGGCCGGCTTCGACGCCTTCGCCGCCAACTGCGTCGCCCTCATCGCCGGCTGCCCGGTCGGTGCGGACCCCCGCCAGTTCGTGAACGACCTGCTGACCCAGGCTGCCGCGACGCCGATCCCGAGCAGCCAGGAAGGCGAGACGCGCAAGGCGACCCCGGGCGTCGTCATGACCGCGGTGCAGGCGGCGCTGTACGACACCGCGTCCTGGCCGCAGCTCGCCCAGGGCCTGGCCGCCGCGCAGAAGGGCGACTCCAAGGGCCTGTTCTCCCTCGCCGACAGCTACTCCGGCCGGCTCAAGGACGGCACGTACTCCAACCTCTTCGACGCGAACCTCGCGATCAACTGCGCCGACACCGACAAGAAGTACAGCGAGAGCGAGAGCGAGATCCGCAGCCTCGCGGTCGACTGGGGTCAGAAGTACCCGCTGTTCGGTGCCGGCTCGGCCGTGGGGCTCTACACCTGCTCGGTGTGGAAGGCCCACCGGACGCCGCTGCCCGAGCGGGACGCCGCCGGCAGCGCGCCGATCGTCGTCGTCGGCAACACCGGCGACCCGGTGACACCGGAGCCCGGCGCCAAGGACATGGCCGACGACCTGGCCAACGGCGTCCTGCTGGTCTGGCAGGGCCAGGGGCACACGTCCTACCCGAAGACCCAGTGCATCACCGACGCGGTGGACAACTACCTGATCAACCTCGCCCCGCCGATCGACGGCCTGACCTGTCCTGCCTGACCACCGCGTCGGGTAGGAATTCGCCATGGCCAGCAGCAAGGACGCCGTCGTCCTGGACATCGACGGGCACGAGGTGCGCGTCTCCAATCCGGAGAAGCCGTACTTCGGCGACCGGGGCATCCGGAAGATCGACGTCGTCGAGTACTTCGTGTCGGTGGGTCCGGGCATCCTGAACGCCCTGCGGGACCGGCCGACGACGCTCGAGCGCTGGCCCGGCGGGGTGTTCGAGGGCGCCCGCATCTCCACCCGCGTCGACAACACCGGCGACGCGTTCTACCAGAAGCGAGTGCCGAAGAACGCGCCCGAGTGGGTGCCGACGGCGCACATCACGTTCCCCAGCGGGCGGACGGCGGACGAGATCGCGCCCGACTCGGTGGCCGTGGTCGCGTGGTGCGCCAACCTCGGCACGCTGACCTTCCACCCGTGGCCGGTCTCGAAGGGCGACGTCGAGTCCCCCGACCAGATCCGCATCGACCTCGACCCGCAGCCGGGCACCGACTTCTCCGACGCCGTGTGGGTCGCCCTGCACGTGCGGGAACTGCTGCACGAGATGGGCATGGAGGGCTGGCCCAAGACCTCCGGCGGCCGCGGGGTGCACATCTACGTGCCGATCCAGCCGCGGTGGACCTTCCAGCAGGTGCGCGGCGCGGTCATCGCCTTCGGCCGCGAACTGGAGCGGCGCCTCCCCGACCGCGTGACCATGAACTGGTGGAAGGAGGAGCGCGGCGAGAAGATCTTCATCGACTACAACCAGATGGCCCGGGACCGCACGATCGCCTCGGCGTACTCCATCCGGCCCAAGCCGCACGCTCCCGTCTCGGCGCCGCTGGACTGGGACGAGCTGCCCGACGTCTCCCCGTTCGACTTCGACGTGCTGACCATGCCCGACCGGTTCCGCGAGGTCGGCGACAAGCACGCCGGCATGGCCGACCACGCCTTCTCGATCGAGCCACTGCTGGAGCTGGTGGAGCGCCAGGCGCGGGAGGGCCTGGGCGAGATGCCGTGGCCGCCGGACTACCCGAAGATGCCCGGCGAGCCGATGCGCGTCCAGCCGAGCCGCGCTAGGCGTCCGAGCAGCGACGAGACCTGAGTTCACGCCTGGGCGAGCTCACCGAAGCTGCTGCTCGGGTTGCGCGGGCCGATGACCGTCGACGGAGTCCACGAGGCACTCGAAGTGCGCGGCCGCGTCGACAGGGCTTGTCGAGGACACGCCTGGAGTTGTGTGCCTACACGATCTCGCACCAGAGACCCCGGAGCAGGTGACAAGGCAAGCGTCATCGATCGAAGACGCCTACGAACTGCGACATACGGGTCAGTGCGGTAGCCGGGCGATGCCCGGCAAGTCCCGCACCAGCGCGGCCACCTCGGCGACGCGCTCGGCCGGCAGCCCGAAGGTCAGCGCCTCCTCGACCTTCGCCGTGCGCCGCTGGGCCGTCATCGGGTTCGCTGGGTGTCCCAGCGCGTGGCGGACCGTGCGCTCGCTGACGCCGCTCGAGGTGAGTACGACGGCCCGACCTGCGTAGCGGTCCTCAGCCGTCGTCTCCAGGTCAGGTACCACGGCGACCTTCTCTACCATCGCCGCCAGGTCCGGCCGGACGAGCGCCTGCTCGGTGAACTGGGCCGGCCCGAGCGCGCGGTCCGTAGCCGCGGCCGCGCCGACCCACGGCAGGCAGTAGCGCGCGGCGTACGAATCGGTGGCGACGGGCTCGGGCATCACGGTGGGCACGACCGCGTCGACGTGGAGCTCGATGCGGAGAATGTCGCCAGCGGCGATGTCGTCCTCGACGACGGCGGCGAGCAGCGCGTCGATCACGGCGTGGCAGCTACCGCAGCAGGAGTACGGCTTCTGGGCCAGCCCCCAGGCCGTCTCGATGCCGTGCTCGCCGGTGGCCACGGCGTCGGCCAGCAGCCGCGCACCGTCGGCGGACCCGTGGTCGCCGTGCATCACGGCGGCCATGCCGCGGGGCGCGAACAGCCAGGCGGCCGAGGACTCGGCGCCGGCGCGCGCCAGCAGCGCTGCATGCACGCCCGCGCGGGTCGCATTGCCGGCGTGCACCGCCTTGGTCATGGTGCCGAAGTTTGCGCGCAGCCCGGCCGCCGCGGATGCGGCAATGCCCAGCGCATGTCCCGACCTGACCCGGTCCAGGCCCATCGCGCGGGCCGCGGCAGCCGCCGCGCCGACGGCGCCGACGGTCGAGGTGGCGTGCCAGCCCGAGTAGTAGTGACCGTGCGACATCACCAGGCTGACCAGGTAGTCAACCTGGTACCCGGTCAGGTACGCGTCGAGCAGATCCTCGGCGCCGCGGCCCTCGGCGGCCAGCAGGGGCCAGGTCGCGCCCAGCAGGACCGAGCTGCAGTGCCCGTGCATCGGGTGCATGTAGTCGTCCCAGTCGAGCGCGTGCGCCATGACGCCGACCAGGAAGGCGGCGTCGAGCGGACCCACCCCCGGCTCCGCCAGCAAGGTGCCGGGAGGTGCCGCCGGCGCGAGGTCCAGCGAGACGCGAGCGACCCGGGTCTGCTCCTCCGCGCGGGCGGCGACCGCCACGGCGAGGGTGTCCTGAAGACCCTGCCAGGCCAGTTCGACCGCTCGCTGGCTCCAGGTGGGCGGTGAGGAGACGACCTCGGCGAGCAAGGCCTCGCACCTGCCGCCGGTCAAGCCGCCAGGCATGTCTTGGGTCGTCGTCATCGTCCTTGCGCCCCTCATGTCGTGGCACTCCGCTGCAAGACCAACCTAGTTCTGTCCACTGTCAACGCCCGCCGGCCTCCCCTGGCCGACCCCATCGTCGGGCTGCTGATCACCGTGGCGATCCTCACCGTGCTGCGCACGGCGGTGCGCGACATCCACCGGCGGCTCATGGACGCGGTCGAGCCCGAGCTGGTCGAGCGCGGCGAGGCCGCGCTGCGGCAGGTGCCCCGCATCACCGCCGGCCGCGCCCTCCGCATGCAGCGGATGGGGCACTACCTGCTTGGCGCAGCCCAGCCGCGCCCAGCGGAGGGCGCCGCGGGAACCCTCCTGATCAGCCTGTGCGCAACCGGCCGTGCCCATCAGGCCGCCGGCATCAGGCTGTCGGGCAGACGCAGCCTCGGTCCAGCGCACCGGCCAGGGTCGCCCGGCAGAACCGCAGCGCGATGGTGTCGTGTTCGGCTTCGGGATGCGGGCACGCCCCACATGCCGGCGGCGTGCTGGGGGCGGGCTGGGCGACCGGTGTCCGCTCGTGCGGGCCGGTGCGGGGCGCCGCCGGGGCGATGACTGTCATCGGGTCTCCTTCGTCGACAACGGGTGCAGGGAGGTCACCAGTTCGCCGGTGGGTCGCTGGCCGGGAAGGACTGCATGCCCCATTCCTCGACGATGTCGATCCGCGCGGTTCGACGCTGGGCCGGAGGGGCCACGAACAACTCGGCGAGGACCTGTGCGGGCTCGGTCGTTGCCGGCCTGACGAGAGTCGCCTGCATGTGTCTGCTCCTTTTTCCTTCGGCTGTGGGTCACCCCCACCATGCCTCCGGAACGTTCCCTCCACCACGCCTCCGGCCGGAAGGATCGACGACGACGACTCTTCCGAGGCCCGGCAAAGCCTCCGGCACCATCTGCAGCGGGGGCGATCAGATCGGGCTCGCCTGCAGCAGTTCGTTGCCGATTGGCGGCAAGAAGCCCCCCGACCGTGGCCGCGGTGGGTCAGGGCCCGTCCGGCCCCTCGTCGCGGGCGGTGCGGCGGTGTGCCGCCTTGGCCATCGCGTGTCCGGACGCCGGTGAGGTCAGCACCACGAAGGCGATGCCGAGCGCCGCGAACGTGATGACGGCCGCGTTCTCGGTCGCGACCGAGGAGGCGAGGACGGCGATCACGCCGGGTCCCGTGGCCAGCCCCTGCGCGTGCAGTTGGCTGAGAGTGTCCTTCAGGCGCAGCAGACCGACGAGGCTGATCGTCAGCAGCACCAGGCCGAGGATCAGCAGCGCCGTCCCGACGACGTCCAGCACGACCGAGATCATTCGAACGGACCTCCCGACGACAGGTAGCGCGCGGCCGCGACCGTGGAGACGAGCGAGAGCAGCGCGAGCGCCACCGCGGCGTCGAAGTAGTAGGGCTGGTCGAGCAGGTAGGACAGCAGCGCGAGCAGCGCGATGACCAGCACGGCCAGCAGGTCCATCGCGACGAGGCGCTGGACGGCGTCCCGCGCCCGGAGCAGCACCAGTCCCCCGGCCACGAGCAGCAGCGTGACCCAGACCAGGGCGGCGACGAGGAGCCAGTCAGCCACGGCGATCAGGGGAAGACCCGGCGCTGGCGCCGCTCGTAGGAATCCAGCTGCTCCCGGCGCACGGCGTCCGGGTCGCGGGCGTCGAGCACGTGCAGCAGCAGCTCGCCGCGCTGCTCGTCGACCTCGACGACGATGGTGTCCGGCGACAGTCCCACCCGGACCCCCCACGCGGCCGCCGAGCCGGCGTGCGGACCGATGGGCACCGAGACCAGGCCCGGCCCCGGCAGCCGTCCGCGCAGGCAGCAGAGCGAGACCTGCCAGGAGGCACGGGCCATGTCCAGCAGCGTGCCGCCCACGAGGGCCGGGACGCCCATCAGCCGCCGCAGCGGCGTGGTGCCGGCCGGCGGCGGATCGGGGCGCCGGACGCGGTAACCGGCCCCGACGATCGCGACGGCGAGCACCGTTCCGACGAGGACGTCGCCGGGCGCCGCGCTGGTCAGTACCAACAGGTAGACCGCGACGAGCGCGACGACGCGACTCAGTGCAGCGATCATCCGTGCCCCCCTGTCAGGACGTCGGCGGCGCGCTGGCTCAGCGCCAGCAGCGGCTCGGGCCACAACCCCAGGCCGAGGACGACGACCCCCAGCGCGGCGACGATCAGCCGGCCGGGGAGCGCGGTCGCCGTCCCTGCTCCGGCTTCGCTCCCCCGCCAGAACGTCCGCTGGTAGGTCTGGAACATGTAGACCAGCGACAGCGCGCTGCCGACCAGCAGCAGCACGACGAGGACGACACCGCCGCCGGTCACCGCGGTCCGGAACAGCTCCAGCTTGCCCAGGAACCCGACAGCGGGGGGCACCCCGGCGACGCTCAGCGCCCCGATCACGAACGCCGCGGCGACGAACCGGCCGCGCAGTTCGGCGGCCAGGAACAGCAACCCCTTGTTCAGCGCGTTGACCAGCGTGTACAGGACCGCGGCCGTGAAGCCCACGGCGCCGCCGACGCCCAGCGCGACCAGCACGTAGCCCACCTGGCCGATGGCGGAGTAGGCGAGGGTCTCCGCGGTGTCGCCCCGGGACGTCGCCAGCACGGCGCCGTAGACGATCGACGCCGCACCCAGCACGATCAGCGCCCCCGCCGCCAGCTGCAGCTGCTCGGGGAACAGGCCGCCGCCGAAGCGGAGCAGCCCGTACCCCCCGATGTTGGCCACCGCCCCGCTCAGCACCGCCGCGACCGCGGGCCGGCTGCCGGAGTACACGGTCGGCAGCCAGAAGTGGAACGGGAACAGGCCCAGCTTGACGCTGAACGCGACGAAGAAGCCGACGGCGACGAGCAGTCCCGCGTTGGCGCCGACCGCCGGCATCCGGGCGGCCACGTCGTCCATGCCGAGGGCGCCGGTGATGTGGTACGTGCCGGCCACCGACATCAGGAAGATGAACGAGCCGAGCAGGTTCACCGCCGCGAAGACCAGCGCCGCGCGCAGCTGGCGGACCGCTCCCCCGTACGCGGTGAGCGCGTACGAGGCGGTCATGGAGATCTCGAAGAAGACGTAGAAGTTGAACAGGTCGGCGGTGAGGAACAGGCCGATCAGCCCCGCCGCGAGCAGGACCAGCAGACCGGGGAAGGTGCGCGCCCGCGTGCCGGCGACCGCCTCGTGCGCCGCCGCGACCAGCAGCACGAGCACGGACACGACCGCGAACGCCGCCCCGAGTGCGTCGGCGCGCAGCATGATGCCGATGCCGGCCGGCCACCCGCCGGTCACGAGCTCCTGCGGCCCGGACGTGACCACGCGCACGGTGAGGACGGCGAGCAGCACCAGGGCCGCGGCCAGGGCGGCGACCCCGAGCCAGGCCACCCTCCGGCGGCGTCCGTCGAGCACGACGAGCAGCGCGCCGGCCGCCCAGGGCACCAGCAGACTTGTCGCCAGCAGGGTCATGCGGCTTCGTCCCGGTCGCGCTGCTGGTCGCTCTCGAGGGTCTCGGAGTGCTCGGTCTCCTGGGCGGCCAGCTCCTCGCGGTGCGCCGTCCGGACGACGACGACGACCCGGTGCACCAGGGCGAGCAGGAGCGCCAGGGTGGCCAGGCCGATGACCAGTGCGGTGAGGACGAGCGCCTGCGGCACCGGATCGCTGACCGGATGGGCCGGGTCCGGGGCGATCGGCGCCCGCCCGCGGCTGAGGCCGGCCCCGATCAGGGTGAGGGCGGTCGCCTGCGAGATGAGCGCGATGCCACCGACGACGCGCAGGAGGTCGCGCTCCAGCAGCAGGTAGGCGCCGGTGCCGAACAGGACGGCGGCGGCTGCCGCGAACGCGAGGATCATCGGCGTCCCTCGCTGTCGGGCAGCGCCTCGCCGGCCTCGCTGTCGGGATCGGCGAGCTGGTGCAGGAGCACGGTCAGCACGCCGAGCACGAGGAGGAACACCCCGAGGTCGAACGCGAACGGGGTGAACAGCTCGAGCGTCCCGACGGTGGCGATGTGCTCCCCCGGACCCGGGTGGTGGGTGAACGGCGGTTCGCCCAGCAGGAGCGGGAAGAAGCCGACGACCAGCGCCAGCACGAGCCCGCCCACCATGAGCCAGGGGGCGAACCGCAGGAACGGGAGGGCCCGTTCGGCACCCTCGGCACCCAGCGCGACGTAGAACAGCGCGATCACCAGCGCGACGACCACCCCGGCCGCGAACCCGTCACCGACCTCCGCGTACGCCTTCGCCATCAGACCGAACGCGACGACCAGGCTCGGTCCCCACAGCACGCGGGCCACCTCGCGCAGCACCGTGTCCGGGCGGCTCACCACAGCCTGCCCTTGCGCAGCAGGGTGGCGACCGCGACGCCGGCGATGAGCAGCACGGTGATCTCCCCGAGGGTGTCCAGGCCGCGGAAGTCGGTGATGATCACGGTGACGACGTCCTTACCGTGGGCCGTGGGGGCGAGCCGGAGGAAGTCCTCGGCGATGCTCGGTGCCTTGGTCGGGGCGGAGAGGAAACCCCAGACGGTGGCGAACGCGGCCAGTCCCGCGAGGATGCCGGCCCCCACCCTGCGGCCGCGGCGCTCCGGCGCCTGCGGCCGGGGCAGGAATCGGTCCACGGCAGGGCTCGCCTGGGGCAGCCGCGCCAGCGCGGCCAGGAAGACCAGCGTGATCGTCGTCTCGACCAGCACCGACACCAGCGCGATGTCCGGGGCTCCCAGCAGCGCGTAGACGCCCGAGAGCGCGAAGCCGACCACCGACAGGGCGAGCACCATGCCCAGCCGCGCGACCGACCTGGCCGACACGACGCTCGCCACCACGACCAGTGCCAGCAGCGGCACGACCAGCCAGTCGCTGCCCCGCAGCGTGCCGACGGTGAACTGGCCCACGGTCGGGGTGACCAGGAACGCCAGGACCGTGAGCACACCGGCCGGCACGAGCACGGCGGCGATGCTGGTGCGCAGGTCGCGCACCTCCCGGTCGTGGACGGCGCCGGAGACGCGGAACAGCAGCCGCAGCGACCGGGTGTAGACCCGCAGCGGTCCCAGCCGGTTCCCGGCCTGCGCCAGCACGGCCGAGCCGCGGCCCGGCGCCCCCGGCAGCCCGATCAGCAGCCCGCCGAGCACCCAGGCGCCCAGGGTCATCAGGGTGACGGGCGAGAGTGCGAGGTGGTAGCCGGGCGAGAGCGTCACGGGGGCGCCCTGGCTGACGCTCCCGGCGTCCTCGGCCAGCGCGGCGAACGGCCGCGCCACGAGCCCGCCGGCCACGCTGATCACCGCGAGGACGGCCACCGGGGCGGTGAGCAGCGCCGGTACGGGCTCCGGGGCCGCGCCGGCGCGCCCGAGGAACAGCAGCTTCCAGAACCGGCCGATGTAGCCGAGCGTCAGGCCCGCGGCCAGCACGCCGAGCACCGTCGTCCAGGGGCCGCCTCCGTGCGCCGCGTCGAAGAACAGCTCGTCCTTGAAGAAGCCCACCGTGAGCGGCAGCCCGGCCAGGTTGGCCGCGGCCACCCCGGCGGACGCGGCCAGCAGCGGCATCCGGCGGCCCAGCCCGCCGAGCCGGGACAGCCGGTCCTCCCCCGTCGCCGACGTGACGGCGCCCGCGGTCATGAACAGCGCGCTCTTCGCCACGCCGTGCGCCAGCACGTAGAACGCCGCCGCACCGCTCGCGGAGGCTCCGCCGATGCCGTACAGCACCACCACGTAGCCGTACTGCGAGATCGTCGAGTAGGCCAGCACCTGCTTCAGCACGTCCTGGCCGAGCGCGAGCACGCCGCCCACGACGATCGAGAGGCCACCGACGACCAGCAGCCCGGTGAGCACGGCCTCGCTGCGCGCCAGCAGGGGGTGCACCCGGCCGAGCACGAGGACGCCGGCCGCGACCATCGCCGCCGAGTGGAGGTACGCCGACACCGGGGTGGGGGCGGCCATCGCCTTGGGCAGCCAGAAGTGCAGCGGCACCTGGGCGCTCTTGGCCAGCGCCGCCACCGCGATCAGCGCACCCGCGACCGTGGTCGTCGTCCCCGGCTGCACGCGGACGAGCAGCTCCGGGATCGAGAACGTGCCGTAGTCGACGTAGAGCAGGACCGCGCCGATCAGCAGCGCCACGGCACTGACGACGGTGACCAGCAGGGCCATCAGCGCGGATCGCCGGGCCTCGGTCTCGGCGCGGTCGAACCCGATGAGGAAGTAGGAGCAGACCGCGGTCAGGTCGAAGAAGAGGAAGAGCAGGACGAGGTCCTGCGCCATGGCCAGCCCGACCATGGCGACCGCGAACAGCGCCATCCACGGCCAGAACCGCCACCGCTCGCGCACGTCCCGGCCCTGGTGCGCGAGGTGCAGCCGCAGGTAGGCGGTGCCGTAGGCGAACACCAGGGCGCCCACCCCCGTGGCCAGCAACGCGTACAGCGCGCCCAGCCCGTCGAGGGAGAAGCTCAGGTGCAGGTCCAGCGACGGCGCCCAGGGCACCGACCAGCTGCCGCCGCCCGAGGTCCAGCCGATCAGGCAGCCGACGAACAGCACCACCGCGACGGCGCACGACAGCCACCCCGGCCAGTCGGCTCGGTGGGGCGTTCGCACCGGCGCCTCGTCGGCGAGCTGGCTGTCGGAGCTCCGCACCTGGCTCCCTCCGGTCGTCGGCCGTGGCGTCCGGCGGCACGGATCGCGCCGGGGATACCCCGGCATGCCCCCGCGAATCTGCGTCCCACGCGATCATGCCAGGCCGACGGGTACCGCCCTCCGATTGCCGACAACCGGCAAAGCGACGCGCGGGATGCCTCCGACGCCTGCCCTATCCTCTCGCGACTTCCCCGGGGAGAGTCGAGGGGGAAATCAGGAGGTGCAGCCATGCTCAGCGTTTCCGAACAGCGGGCCCTCGGGCGGCGGGCCGGGGCCCAGCCCCAGGAGGCCGGGCCCCGGAACCTGGACGACGCACCGGCTCCGCTGGTCGCAGGCCTCTGGGCCGCCATCTTCCTGGTGCTCTTCCAGCTGCGGACCATCGGGCTGCCGCTCCTCGCCGTCGCGATGTCGGGCCTGCTCCTCTGGCGCTATCGCCCGTTGCTCCGGCGGGTGATGTGCCGACCCCCGGCAATCCCCGACGAGACCCGGCAATCCGGCGACCGTCCGCAGCCGGCCGCCGGGCCGACCGAAGTCCTCAGCGGACCGGCGGCGGACGCCCCTCCGCGGAAGCGGCCAGCGCCTGGTCCCAGTCGCAGACGGCGCACGCGTGCCGGAACACCCGCCGGAGGAAGTCCAGGGCAACCTGGTCGGGATCGGCTGATCGGCGGAGGTCGTCGTCCTCGAGCACGTACTCGCCCAGGACGTCGTCCCACCGGCCCGGCGACAGATCGGCGGACGCGAACCCGGCCGGGGCCGGATGGGCGTAGGCGTAGAAGGCTGCTGTCGGGTGCCGGTCGTCGCCGGGCCACCAGCCGACGGACACCGCCTGCGCGTCGGCGGAGTTGCGGACGATGAAGTCGGTGGACGGCGGCTCGGCCGGCGCTCCGGAGAAGAGGGTGACGGCGAGGTCGAACGCGCCCCACCAGGCCGACACCGGCGTCGAGCGACCGCGGTACGGGGCGCGGAACCGGGCGAGCACCAGGGCCGCCCGCGTCGCCGCCCCGAAGTAGTCGGTGACGCGCTCGGACTCGTAGGTGGCGTGCTCGTCGTCCTCGTCCAGCGGAACGGCCCACGGCACCTCCTGCGGGTCGGTCCTGATCCGCACCGGGCCGCAGAGGCGGCCGACCGCCGCGAGCACGTCCCGGGTCACCGCTCCGACCGGCCGGTCCGGGGTGAGCGGGATCCGCACGGTCGCGCCGGTGGTGTGCTCGACGACGGCCTCGTGGGCGCGGAGGTCGAGGGCCACGACCACGGCGCCGGAGCCGTCGGGCGCCGGCAGGAGCGGCGTCTCCCAGCCGCGGGCGGTCAGCCGCAACGCCGCGTGGGCGAGCTGCGGTTCCGGCGACGCCAGGGCGACGGCCAGCTTGCCGAGCACCTGGGTGTGCGCGTGCAGCGTGTCGCAGGTGGCGCGCCAGCGGTCGTAGTCGACGGCGGCCCACCGCTCGGTCATGCCGGCAGGCTAGCGGCGACGGCGCCACCGGGGTCACGGTCCGACCGCCCGGGTGTTCACCCGATCGGGTGACGCGCGGGCCGCTGGGCGCCGCTGACGCTCCAGCCGAGGCCCCCGCCGGTCGATCCAGCGGGCATGAGGGTCTCGTTCCTGGTGTACGGCGTGCTGTACGTCGCCATCGAGATCGTCGGCAACCAGCTGGAGAAGGTCGGCTGGCCGCAGATCACCCCGCTGGACGTGGCCGAGGCCCTCACCGACGCCTTCCTCGCCATCGTGGTCTGCATCGCGCTCGTCGTCGCGTACGACCTGGGCCGCGAGCGCTGGGGCCCGGCGCTGCGCGCCTGGCACGAGGAGCGGCTGCGGCTCGCCGCGGAGGCCAGGGACGAGGAGGCCGAGGTCGTCTGGGACGACGCACCGATCGGCGTCCGCTCCTGGCGCCCCGAGCCGCTCGCGCTGCCCGCGGCCAGGGTGACCGCACCGCCGTCCGGTACCTACTACACGTCGAGCGTGCGCAGCCGGCCGTTCCCCGAGGAACCCGGCCCGCAGCTCTGAGTCAGCGGGCCAGTCGCGCGGCCCGGTCGCCGAGGTCGTGCACCGTCCGCGCCGCGGGGGTCCCCCCGAGCAGCCGGGCGAGCGCGTTCGCGACGTCCGCCGCGTCGTAGGCGTCGGCGAGCCGGTCGGCCAGGACCAGGTCGAGGTCGGCGTCGTGCAGGTCCTCGACGTCGCGCAGGGCGACCGGCGACAGGACGACGGGCGCGGCATCCGCGAAGGCCACGAAGCGGGCGGTGCGGTCAACGGCGATCGTCATGGTGGCTTCTCCTGATGCGGCGGACGCCGGGGGCTCCCGGCTGGGGAGAACTCTCCGGAACCGGCCGCACGGGGCCGCCGAGATTGCCGCAGGAATTCCGCAAGACCGCTCAGCCACTCCCTCGACGTCGTCCGCCCGGACGGGTCGAGCGCCCGGTGTGCTGTTCCGCGAGGGCCATGTGTGACTAGGCTGGTCGCGTCGGGAAGGCCCTGCGCTATGGCAGGACCCCGATGCACGACCTCAGCAAGGAGCGAGCAATGCCCGAAGGAACAGTGAAGTGGTTCAACGCTGAGAAGGGGTTCGGCTTCGCCACCCCCGACGGTGGCGGACCGGACGTCTTCGTCCACTACTCGGCCATCCAGTCCAGCGGGTACCGCTCGCTCGATGAAGGCCAGCGGATCGCGTTCGACATCGAGCAGGGCCAGAAGGGCCCGCAGGCTGCGAACGTCACCCCGCTCTGATCTCCTGATCAGCACAGCGCCCCCGCCCGGAACTCCGGGCGGGGGCGCTGTCGTCTGCGGGGCTATCGCTTGCGGGGGACGTAACCGCCGATGAGCGCCGACATCAGCAGCGCGCCGTCGTGCTCGCCGACGGCGCCCGCCGCCTCGGCGAAGGCCCGCCAGCGGTCGCGCTCCACCTGCGTCGGCGCGTTCTGCGCCCGGGTCGACAGCTGCTCGAGCAGCCGCTCCCACTCCCCCTGCGGCGTCGGCCAGAGCCCGGCGAGACGCCGGGCCTCCGCCGAGATCGCGGTGATGCGCACGATGTCGCCGTTGTGGTTGGTCAGCGGCTCGATGTAGCCGGCCGACGCGAGGGCCTGCGCCGCCGCGATGACCTCGGCCTTCGGCAGGCCGCTCGCCGGGACCACCGCCCCGAGCAGGTACGGCGAGTTCCCGTGCTCGGAGCTGTCGACCAGCCGCGCGATGGCCCGCAGCACCGGCAGGTCACGCGTGAACCAGGCATCGGGCAGCAGCTCGTTCGGGGACGTCGTCACCGTCCCAGTCTCGCCCAGTCGCCGGACGGTCGTACCGTGGGGGACATGACCACCTCGCAGGAGAAGCCCCAGGTCACCAAGAGCGACGAGGAGTGGCGCGCCCAGCTGTCGCCGGAGGAGTACGCGGTGCTCCGCCAGGCCGGCACCGAGCGCCCCTGGACCGGGGAGTACGTCGACACCAAGACCGTCGGCGTCTACGAGTGCCGCGCCTGCGGCGCCGAGCTCTTCCGGTCGGAGACCAAGTTCGACTCGCACTGCGGGTGGCCGTCGTTCTATGAGGCGTCGGACGCCGACAACGTCGTCCTCCGCGAGGACCGCAGCCACGGCATGATCCGCACCGAGGTGCTCTGCGGCACCTGCCACAGCCACCTCGGGCACCTGTTCGACGACGCGCCGCGGACCCCGACCGGCGACCGTTACTGCATCAACTCGGTGAGCATCAAGCTGGCGCCGGCCGAGTAACCCGCTCCACGGCCCGCCTGCAGGGGCCCGCTGCGAGCGTGCGAGCAGTGGGGGGCAGGCGGGTCCTTTCTCAGGCGAGGTCTGCGACCAGTTCCGCGATCGGCTTGCGGACGCCGGTGTAGAACGGGACCTCCTCGCGGACGTGCCGCCGCGCGGTGGCGGCCCGCAGCTCGCGCATGAGGTCGACGATGCGGTGCAGCTCGTCGGCCTCGAAGGCGAGCATCCACTCGTAGTCACCGAGCGCGAACGAGGCGACCGTGTTGGCCCGGACGTCGGGGTAGTCGCGCGCCATCTTCCCGTGCTCGGCGAGCATGAAGCGGCGCTCCTCGTCGGGCAGCAGGTACCACTCGTAGGACCGCACGAACGGGTAGACGCTCACGTACCGGCGCGGCTGCTCGTCGGCCAGGAACGCCGGGATGTGGCTCTTGTTGAACTCCGCCGGCCGGTGCAGCGCCATCTGCGACCAGACCGGGTCCAGGTGCCGGCCGAGCGCCGTGCGGCGCAGCCGGCCGTAGGCCTCCTGCAGCGCGTCGGCGGTCTCGGCGTGCCACCAGACCATGAGGTCGGCGTCGGCCCGCAGGCCGGCGACGTCGTAGGTCCCACGGACGACGACGTCCTTGCCGGCGAGCTCGTCGACCAGCGCCTGCACCTCGTCGGCCAGGGCGGTCCGATCCCCCTCGGGCAGCGGGCGGGCCAATCGGAACACCGACCACATCGTGTACCGGATCGAGGCGTTGAGTTCGTTCGCCCGCTTGCCGATGCTGCGCTGTTCCGCCGACTGCTCGCTCATGACCTCATTGTCGTCCGTCGCCGCGGAGCCGCGGACGAGAGGTCGGACACGTCCGCCTACCGGGACGAGTCGGCCGGGCCGGACTGGTGCCGCTCGGCGATCCTGATGCTGTGGGCCCTGCGGCAGTCGGTGCAGGCGGCCATCCAGGCGCGGTGCCGCAGACATCGGAAGGGACGGAGGGGTCGGGCCGGCGACGCGCCGACGACGGATTGGGAGTTGCTCACCCCGTTGCCAACGGCCACGTGCGGGGACGCATGCCCGCCGTCGACCGTGGGCTCCACCACGGTCACAGCAGCGACTCGACGGCCCGGTGGGCGTCCCGGATGCAGGCCGGGACGCCCACCCCCTCGAACGCCGCGCCGGCGATCGCCAGCCCGGGCACCTCGGCCACCGCCGAGCGGATCGCCGCGACCCGCTCCGGATGGCCGACCAGGTACTGCGGCAATCCCCCACCCCACCGCACCAGCCGCGTCTCCAGCGGTTCCGGGCGGGAGAGGTCCAGCAGGTCCGCGACGTCCGCGACGACGGCGGCGGTCAGGTCGTCGTCGGCGCGCTGGAGCTCGGACTCGTCGCGGAACCGGCCCACCGACGAGCGCACGAGCAGCGCTCCACTTCCATCGGGAGGCCCGGCCAGGTGCGGCCACTTGGCCGACGACACCGTGACGCCCTTGACCAGGCGGCCGGTCACCGGGGGCACCAGCAGGCCGGAGCCGGCGGCGACGTCCTGGGCCGGGAAGGCCATGGCGACCACGGCCATCGACGCGTACGGGATGCCCTGCAGCGGCTCGACCGCCCCCGGTACGGCTGCGGCCAGCAACCGCGAGGCCTTCTGCGCGGGCGCGGTGACGATCACCGCGTCGGCGGTCAGCAGCTCCGGCGCCGCGGCCGGCCCGATCGAGAGCTCGAAGCCCGACGTCGTCCGCCGGAGGCCGTGGGTGGGCGTGCGGAGCCGGACCTCGGCGCCGGCCGCGGCCACCAGGGCTGCCGGCAGTGAGCCGATGCCGTCGGCGACGGTGGCGAACACCGGCCCGTCGGCATCCCCCCGGCTCCGGGCGCCGGCATCGCGCGAGGCGGCCGCCGCGGCCAGTACCGACCCGGCGGCCGGCAGCTGCGCGGCCAGCGCGGGCATCGTCGCCGCCAGCGAGAGTTCGTCGGCCCGGCCGGCGTAGACGCCGCCCAGCAGCGGCTCGACCAGCCGGTCGACCACCTCGTCGCCCAGCCGCTCGCGCAGCAGGCCGCCGACGGCGACGTCCCCGTCGAGCCGCAGCGGCGGCAGCGAGGCCTCGGCGCGGACCCGCGCGACGCCGTCGGGTGACAGGAAGCCCTCGAGGTCGTCGGCCGAGGCGGGCACCCCGAGCACCGTGCCGCCCGGCAGCCGGTGCCGACCGTCGGGCAGGACCACCGAGGCCTGGGTGGTGGCCGGGGCGACCAGCCGGTCCCCGAGGCCAAGGTCCTCGATCAGCCGCACGGCCTCCGGCACCCGAGCGAGCACCGCCTCGGGGCCGGTGTCGTACCAGTGGCCGGCCAACTCGGTCCGGTGCAGCTTCCCGCCGATCCGGTCGGCGGCCTCCAGGACGACGATCTCGTCGTCCGGACGTCGACGCCGCCACTCGAAGGCTGCCGCGAGGCCGGTGATGCCGGCCCCGACGACGACCAGGCGGCTCATCGGGCGGGTCGGGCGGGGAGAGTCATCGCGTCGTCAGCTCGTGGACCAGGTCGGCGACGTGGGTCAGGACGCCGGCGTCGGTGTCGGGCAGCACGCCGTGGCCGAGGTTGAAGATGTGCCCCCGCGCGGCGCGGCCCTGCTCGACCACCCGGCGGACCTCGCGGTCGACGGTCGCGCGGTCGGCCAGCAGGACTGCCGGGTCGAGGTTGCCCTGTAGCGAGCGGGCCGGCCCGACCCGGCGGGCGGCCTCGTCCAGGGGCACCCGCCAGTCGACTCCGACGACGTCGGCGCCGGCGTCCCCGATCAGCGGCAGCAGCTCACCGGTCGCGACGCCGAAGTGGATGCGCGGCACGCCCCGGTCGCCCAACCCGTCGAACACCGCGCGCGAGTGCGGCAGCACTCGCTCGGCGTAGTCGGCGGCCGAGAGCACGCCGGCCCACGAGTCGAACAGCTGCACGGCCGACGCCCCGGCGTCGACCTGGGCCCGCAGGAACATCGCGGCGCTCAGCGCGAGCCGGTCGAGCAGCCGGCCCCACGCCTCGGGCTCGGCGTACATGAAGGCCTTGGTGCGGGCGTGCTCCTTGGAGGGGCCGCCCTCGATCAGGTACGTGGCGAGGGTGAACGGCGCCCCGGCGAAGCCGATCAGCGGGGTGGGGCCGAGCTCGGCGACCAGCCGGCGGACGGCGGTCTGCAGGAAATCCAGCCGCTCGGGCTCCAGCGGCGGCAGGGCGTCGACCTCGGCCACCGACCGGATCGGGGACGCGATGACCGGCCCGATTCCCGGCTTGATCTCCAGGTCGACCCCGGCGACGACCAGCGGCAGGACGATGTCGGAGAACAGGATCGCGGCGTCGACACCGTGCCGGCGCACCGGCTGCAGGGTGATCTCGGTGACCAGGTCGGGGTCCTGGCAGGCCGCGAGCATCGCCGTCCCGGCGCGCAGGGCGCGGTACTCCGGCAGCGAGCGACCGGCCTGCCGCATGAACCAGACAGGGGTGCGCCCGACCGGCAGGCCGCGGGCGGCCCGCACGAGATCGGAGTCGGAAGGCTCGCGAGCGGCAGTCACGACAAGTCATCCTCCCAGACGGCCGAACCGTGCCGAGGGCCCGTCCGGCGACACGCGGCCGGGGAACGTGCGGCGCGTCGGGCGCGGTGTGCTACCCCGCGGCCTACCCTGCGCACGTGGAGCCCACCAGCCTGCCCGGCGCCGGGGACCGAAGCAGGGACAGGGGCGGGGACGAACCCCCGGCCGCGTTCCGTGCCGCCCTGGACGCGCTGGCCGGCGTCCGCGCGAGGCCCGAGATCGTCCTCGAGGACATCCCGGCTCCGCAGCGACTGGCGCCGTGGGCCCACGCCGTCGCTGCCTCCGTCGCCGAGCCGGACCCGGACGGCGGCGACGACGACCTCGAGATCGCGACGGCGCGGTTCATCGTGCTGTTCGACCCCGACGGGCACGAGGCCTGGAACGGCACGACGCGATGCGTGGGCTACCTGTCCGCGGCCACCGACGAGGAACTGGTCGACGACTCCATGTTCTCCGAGGTCGCCTGGAGCTGGCTGACCGACGCCCTGACCGATGCCGGCGCCGGGCACCACAACGTCGGCGGAACGGTCACCCGCACCGCCTCCACCCGGTTCGGCGACCTCGCCGGCCCGGAGCACTCGGTCGACGTCGAGATGCGGGCCTCCTGGACCGCGGAGGACACCCATCTCGATCGCCACCTGCTGGCGTGGCTCGACGTCCTCGGCAACGCGGCCGGGCTGCCCCCTCCCGGCGTGCGCCTCCTGGGTCCCTCCGACCGGAGCGGCAACGAGACTCTCTAACATCGGTACCGCCAGTCGGGACTCCGGCGGCCGACGGACGAGGACCGGCAAGAAGGTGGACGGCAACTGAGCACCGAGCCCATTCCCCAGCCGGAGGACGACGCGGCTGCGGCGGATGCACCCGAGCCGACGCCCCTGCTGGCCCCCCGCGACGGCCTTCCGCCGGTCATCGAGACGTCCACGCAGCTCGTCGAGTACGCCGAGGCGCTGCGGAGCGGCGCCGGTCCGGTCGCCGTCGACGCCGAGCGCGCCTCCGGATACCGCTACGGCCAGCGGGCCTACCTCGTGCAGCTGCGGCGCAACGGCTCGGGCACCGGGCTGCTCGACCCCATCCCGCTGCCGGACCTGTCCGTGGTCCAGGACGCGATCGCCGACGCCGAGTGGGTGCTGCACGCCGCCAACCAGGACCTGCCCTGCCTCGCCGAGATCGGCCTGGTCCCCCGGCGCATCTTCGACACCGAGCTCGCCGCCCGCCTCGCCGGCCTGCCCCGGGTGGGCCTCGGCGCCGTGGTCGAGTCGCTGCTCGGCTACTCCCTCGTCAAGGGGCACTCCGCGGCCGACTGGAGCACCCGTCCGCTGCCCGAGGAATGGCTGGTCTACGCCGCCCTCGACGTGGAGGTGCTCGTCGACCTGCGCGATGCGCTCGCGGCCATCCTCGAGGAACAGGGCAAGAGCGACTGGGCCCGGCAGGAGTTCGAGGCGATCCTCGCCGCCGGACCGCCCGCACCGAAGGCCGATCCCTGGCGGCGCACCTCGGGCGTGCACGGTCTGCGCAGCCGCCGGCAGCTGGGCATCCTGCGCTCGCTGTGGCAGGCCCGCGACGACATGGCCCGCAAGCGCGACATCGCGCCCGGCCGGGTGCTGCCGGACTCCGCGATGGTCTCGGCGGTGCAGGCCGACCCGGTGAACGAGGGCGCGCTGCTGGAGCTGCCGGTGTTCCGCGGCCGGGCGAACCGGCGGCTGGTGGGGGTCTGGTTCAACGCGATCGCCCGCGGTCGCGCCCTCCCGGAGGCCCAGCTCCCCCTGCAGAGCCGGCCCGGCGAGGGGCCGCCCCCGGTGAACCGGTGGGCCGACCGCGACCCGGCCGCGGCCACCCGGCTGCAGGCCGCCCGCGCCGGACTCGCCGAGATCTCCGAGAAGCACTCGGTGCCCGTGGAGAACGTGCTCTCCCCCGACCTGGTCCGGCGGATCATGTGGAGCCCGCCGGAGCCGCGCGACGTCGCGACGGTGACCGAGGCGCTGCGGGCCGGGGGCGCCCGCGAGTGGCAGATCGAGCTGACGGTCGCGGTCCTCACCGAAGCGATCGCCAAGGCCTGAAAGGCCCGGCTGCAGGGTCCCGCCGCGGCCCCGTCCCGGGAGGCCCCGCCCAGAGGCTCGCCGCGAGCTTGCGAGTGGCGAGGAGGACGGGGTCCTTCCACGAAGGGTGGGGAGGACGGGGTGTTTTTCAGTGCCCGGTGGCCGCCGCCCTCCGCCGGGCCAGCGCGTCGACGCTGGCCGCCAGCAGCAGGACGCCGCCGGTGATGATGAAGTTGAGGTATGCCTCGACACCGAGCAGGCCGAGCCCGTTGGCGATGATCGCGATGACCAGACCACCGAGCACGGCGTCCTGGACGCGGCCCCGACCACCGAAGAGGCTCGTCCCGCCGATGACCGCGGCGGCGACCGCGTAGAGCAGGGTGTTGCCCCCGCCCGCACCCGGGTCGACCGAGGCCAGCCGGGACGCCGCCGCGATGCCGCTGACCGCCGCCATCGTCGAGGACAGCGCGAAGACCAGGATGCGGATCCGGCTCACGTTGATGCCCGCGCGCCGCGCGGCCTCGGCGTTGCCGCCCACCGCGTACACGTGCCGCCCGAACCGCGTGCGGGTGAGCACGAAGGTGAGCAGCAGCAGGAGGACGACCACCACCGGGACGGCGTAGGGCACGCCGGCGAGCTGGATGTTCGGGTTGAGCGCGCGATTGACGTTGAGCACCCAGGTGACCGCGATCGTGACGAGCGCGATGACCACGATCCGCGCCAGGACGACGACGATCGGCTGGCTGGCCAGGTTGCGGGACCGCTTCACCCGCCAGCGGTTCAGCTGCAGCCCGGCGAACAGGACGATCACGACCGCGGCGAGGATCCAGCCCCACGACGGCGACAGGCTGTCGTTGGTGAAGCCCACGATGACGGGATCGCGGACGGGCACGGTGCCGCCCTGACCGACGATCCGCAGGGTCACCCCCTGCCAGCCGAGGAACAACGCCAGCGTCACGACGAAGGACGGGATCCGCACGACGCTGACCAGGACGCCCGTGAACAGGCCGATCACCGCGCCGATGGCACCGGCCGCGAGCACGGCCCACCACCAGTCGATGCCGGAGCGGGCCATCATCACGGCCATGACGGCCGCGCAGACGCCGCTCACGACGCCGGCGGACAGGTCGATCTCGCCCAGCAGCAGGACGAACACCAGGCCCATCGCGAGCAGGCTGATCGGGACGGCCTGGACGAGCAGGTTGGTGATGTTCAGCGGGGTCGGGAACGTGTCCGGCCGGAGGATGGTGAAGAGGATCGCGAGGACGACGATGCCCGCGACTGCGGGCAACGCGCCGAGGTCACCGCCGCGGACCCGGTTGAGGTAGCCGCGGACGTAGCCGCCGACCGAATCGTCGACGACGTCGCCCTCGAAGCCGGACTGCGGGGCCGGCGTCTCCGGGATGTCCGTGGCGGAGGGCTGCACTGTGCTGGACATCGGGATCTCAGGCTCCAACCTCGACGGCGGCCGCGGGAGCGATACCGAGATCGCCCGACCGGCCGGTGGTGATCAGCTCGATGACCCGGGTCCGGTCGACCTCGGAGATCGGCACGTCCGCGGCGACGCGCCCCAGGTAGAGGGCCGCCACGCGGTCTGCGACCTCGAAGACGTCGACCATGTTGTGCGAGATGAAGATGACGGCGTGGCCGGTGTCGGCCAGCCGCCGGACCAGATCGAGCACCTGGCGCGTCTGTGCCACGCCGAGGGCGGCGGTCGGCTCGTCCAGGATGACCAGCTTGGACTCCCAGAGGACCGCCTTGGCGATCGCGACGGTCTGCCGCTGACCGCCGGAGAGGCTGGAGACCAGTTGGCGGACCGACTTGAGGGTCCGCACGGAGAGCTTGGCGAGGGTGTCCCGGGCCGCCTGCTCCATCGAGACCTCGTCGAGCAGCAGGCCGTTGTGGCGCTCGCGGCCGAGGAACATGTTCTGGACGACATCCAGGTTGTCGGCGAGCGCGAGGTCCTGGTAGACGACCTCGATGCCGAGGGCGGCGGCGTCGCGGGGCCCCGAGATGCTCACCGACCGCCCCTCGAACAGGAACTCGCCGGCGTCGACCGGATGGATCCCGGCGATCGCCTTGATCAGGGTGCTCTTGCCGGCCCCGTTGTCGCCGACGAGCGCGGTGACCTTGCCGCGGTAGGCGGCCAGGTTCACGTCGTACAGGACCTGGATGGCACCGAAGCTCTTGTCGACGCCGCGGAGCTCGAGCGTGGGGGTGTCGTCATCGGGACGGATCGTCGGAGCGGACACGTCCCTCCTTCCGTCCGTCAGGTGCGAATGGGGGCATGCGGTCGGGGCGCCCCTGATGATGGGACGCCCCGACCGTCGGTGCTACTACTTGATGCCCGCCGACGCGCACATCGCCGCGTAGTCGCCGGTGCAGACGTCCTTGGCCGCCTGCGCACCCTTGCTGATCGAGTCGGCCAGGTTGTCCTTGGTGACCGAGATCGGGTCGAGCAGGATCGCCTTGACGTCCCGGTTGCCCTCGGTGTCCTTGACCGTGCCGGTCGTCTTCGGGGTGTTCCCCTTGAGCAGCGCGATGGCGACGTCGGACAGGGCCTTGGCCTCGCCGTCCGCCGGCTTCCAGACCGTCATGCACTGGTCGCCGGAGAGGATGTTCTGCAGACCCACGACCGCCGCGTCCTGACCGGTGACCGGAACCTTCTGGTTGTTCCGCTTGAGGGTCTGGATCGCCGCGTTCGCCAGCGTGTCGTTGGCCGCGTAGACGCCCTGGATGTTGCCGCCGGCCTGGGTGTACAGCTGCTCGAAGATGGTCTGGGCCTGGGTCGCGTCCCACTTGGGCACGGCCTGCTCGGCGACCTTGGTGTAGCTGCTGACCTTGTCCAGGACCGAGTGCGCGCCCTCGGAGAACAGGGTGGCGTTGTTGTCGTCCGGCGAGCCGTTCAGATAGGCGATGTTCGCCGTCTTGTCACCGAGGCACTTGTGCAGGCCCTCACCCTGGAGCTTGCCGACCTGGGCGTTGTCGTAGGACACGTAGTAGTCCGCCGAGCCGCCCAGCGTCAGCCGGTCGTAGTCGATCGTCGCCACGCCCTGCTTCTTGGCCTGCTGCTCGATCGCGGCACCCGAGGCGCTGTCGAGGTTGACGATCGCCAGGACGGTGACGCCTCCGGTGATCATCTGCTGTGCGATGGTCTGCATCTTCTGCGCGTCGTTCTGCGCGTTCTGGATGTCGTACTTGACCCCCGCGGCCTTGAACGCCGCCTCGAGCTTCGGCCGGTCCTGGCTCTCCCAGCGGGGCGAGGAGACGGTGTCGGGCAGGATCACGCCGACCTTGCCGGAGGCGCTCCCGCCGCCACTGCTGCTCGCGCTGCTGCTGTTGCCGCTGTTGCCGCCACAGGCGGCAATGCTGAAGACGGTGGCGACCGCGAGGGCCGTCGTCAGGGTGCGCCGTCGCGCCATGAGTCGTCGTCCTGTCATTTCGTTGGGGTTACAGAGGAATTCCAGCGGCACATCCTGCGCCCCCTGTTCGTGTGACGGCAAGCACGTCCGGTGTCCGTTGCGGGACCGTGACCAAGACACCGCCCTTCGGCGGGCGTGCACTTGGCCTCCTGGTTACCGGCGGGTAACTTGTGGGGCAGCTGCCGCGCTCCGATCCGGCGCGGCTCCCACGCTCCGGAGGTCCTGTGTCATCAGAAGAGCGACGTCCCCGCTCGTTGCGTGAGGTCGTCTTCGTCGACGGCGTGCGCACCCCGTTCGGCAAGGCCGGCCCCAAGGGCATCTACGCGGAGACCCGCGCCGACGACCTCGTCGTCCGCTGCATCCGCGAGCTCATGCGCCGCAACCCGGCCCTGCCCGCCGAGCGGGTCGACGAGGTCGCGATCGCGGCGACCACGCAGATCGGCGACCAGGGGCTGACCCTCGGGCGCACCGCCGCGCTGCTGGCCGGCCTGCCGACGTCGGTGCCCGGGTTCTCCATCGACCGCATGTGCGCCGGCGCCATGACCGCGGTGACCACCACGGCCAGCGGCATCGCCTTCGGCGCCTACGACGTCGCCATCGCCGGCGGCGTGGAGCACATGGGCCGCCACCCGATGGGCGAGGGCGCCGACCCGAACCCGCGGTTCTTCAGCGAGAAGCTCGTCGACGAGTCCGCCTTGGTCATGGGCTCGACCGCGGAGAACCTGCACGACCGCTTCCCGCACCTGACCAAGGAGCGCGCCGACGCGTTCGCCCTGGCCAGCCAGCAGAAGTACGCCAAGGCCGTCGCCAACGGCCAGATCGGCCCCGAGCTGGTCACGATGGCGACGCGCTCGGCCGAGCAGGGCTGGGGCGTCGCGACCGTCGACGAGCCGCCGCGCCCGCAGACCACGCTCGACGGACTGGCCACGCTGAAGACGCCGTTCCGTCCGCACGGGCACGTCACCGCCGGCAACGCGGCCGGCCTGAACGACGGCGCGACGGCCTGCCTGCTCGCCGAGGAGGAGACCGCCCGCGAGCTGGGCCTGCCGATCGGCATGCGGCTGGTCGGCTACGGCTTCGTCGGCGTCGAGCCCGAGGTGATGGGCGTCGGCCCCGTGCCGGCCACCGAGAAGGCGCTGGCCCGCACCGGCCTGTCGATCGAGGACATCGGGCTGTTCGAGCTGAACGAGGCCTTCGCCGTCCAGGTGCTCGCGTTCCTGGACCACTTCGGCATCGCCGACGACGACGAGCGGGTCAACCCGTGGGGCGGCGCGATCGCCGTCGGCCACCCGCTGGCGTCCTCCGGCGTCCGGCTGATGACGCAGCTGTCGCGGCAGTTCGCCGAGCGGCCCGACGTCCGCTACGGCCTGACCGCCATGTGCGTCGGCCTCGGCATGGGCGCCACCGTTATCTGGGAGAACCCGAACTGGGAAGGGGCGGCCAAGTGAGCACGCCGGTGTTCGAGAACGAGGTCGTCACCGAGGCGCGGGTCCGATTCCTGACCCTGCCCGGGCTGTCGGGTGAGTTCGCGCTGATCACGCTCGACAACGGGCACGACCACACCCGGCCGTCGACGTTCGGCCCGGGCGGCATCGCCTCGCTGGACGCCGCGCTCGACGAGATCGCGGCGCACTCCCCCGCCCCCGTGGCGATCGGCGTGACCGGCAAGCCGTTCATCTTCGCCGTGGGCGCCGACCTCTCCGGGGTCCCGTCGGTGACCGACGCGTCCGCGGCCCGGGAGATCGCCGAGGCCGGGCACCGGGTGTTCCGCCGGCTGAAGGACTCGTCGGTTCCGACGTTCGCCTTCGTCAACGGCGTCGCGCTCGGCGGCGGCCTGGAGCTGGCGCTGCACTGCCGGTACCGGACCCTCGCCTCGACGGCGATGGTCGCGTTCCCCGAGGTGTTCCTCGGCCTGGTTCCCGGCTGGGGCGGCACGCAGCTGCTGCCGAACCTGATCGGCATCGAGCCCGCGGTCACCGTCATCGTCGAGAACGCTCTCGCGCAGAACAAGATGACACCGGCGCCGAAAGCCGCGAAGCTCGGCATCGCCGACGCCGTCCTGGAGCCGGCCGACTTCCTCGAACGCTCGCTCGAGTGGGCCGTGGGCGTGCTCGGCGGGGAGGTCACCGTCGAGCGTGCGGACGTCGACCGGTCGGCCTGGGACGCGGCGATCGACCGGGCCACCGCACTGGTCGCGGCCCGCACCCGCAACGCCTCCCCCGGCGCCGTACGGGCCGTCGAGCTGCTCGAGCTCGCGCGTGCCGGCGTCGAGGGCGACTCGTTCACTGCCGGGACGGCGGCCGAGGACGACGCGCTCGCCGAGCTGTTGATGAGCGACCCGCTGCGGGCGTCGCTCTACTCGTTCGACCTGGTGAACAAGCGGGCGAAGCGCCCGGCCGGCGCGCCGGACCGGAAGCTGGCCCGCAAGGTGGGCAAGGTCGGCGTCGTGGGCGCCGGGCTGATGGCGTCGCAGCTCGCGATGCTGTTCCTGCGGCAGCTGAAGGTGCCGGTCGTGCTCACCGACATCGACCAGGCGCGCGTCGACAAGGGCGTGGCCTACGTGCACGGCGAGCTGGACAAGCTGGCCCAGCGCGGCCGGCTGAACCAGGACAAGCTCAACCAGCTCAAGGGCCTGGTCACCGGCTCGCTGTCCAAGGACGTCTTCGCCGACGCCGACCTGGTCATCGAGGCCGTGTTCGAGGAGATGTCGGTCAAGCAGCAGGTGTTCGCCGAGGTGGAGGCGATCGTCTCCCCCGAGTGCGTGCTCGCCACGAACACCTCGGCGCTGTCGGTGACCGAGATGGCGTCGAAGCTGGAGCACCCGGAGCGCGTGGTCGGGCTGCACTTCTTCAACCCCGTGGCGGTGCTGCCGCTGCTGGAGGTCGTGCGGGCGGAGCAGACGGACGACGCCACGCTGGCCACCGCGTTCGCCGTCGGCAAGTCGCTGAAGAAGTCCTGCGTGCTCGTGGCGGACGCCCCCGCGTTCGTCGTGAACCGGCTGCTCACCCGGTTCCTGGGCGAGGTCACCGCGTCGGTGGAGCAGGGGACGCCGGTCGCCGTCGCGGACCGCGCACTCGACCCGCTGGGCCTGCCGATGACACCGTTCGAGCTGCTCACGCTCGTCGGGCCGCCGGTGGCCCTGCACGTGGCCGAGCGGATGCACGAGGCGTTCCCCGACCGGTTCCACGTCGGCGAGGGGCTCAAGAAGATGGTCGAGCTCGGCAAGTCGTCGGTGTACAGCGAGCCGGGCGTCGTCGACCCCGAGCTCGAGGGCATCGACGCCGGCGACTCCCCGCTCACCGAGGACGAGGTGCGCTCGCGGGCCCTCGAGGCGCTGGCCCAGGAGATCGGGCTGATGCTCGAGGAGGGCGTCGTCCAGGCCGTGCAGGACATCGACCTGTGCATGCTGCTCGGCGCGGGCTGGCCGTTCTGGCTGGGCGGCATCTCCGCCTACCTCGACCGCACCGGCGTCTCGGAGAAGGTCACCGGCAAGCGATTCCTGCCGCGCGGGGTGGCGTCGCTGCCGGCGTAACCGAGCGTGTGCGCTGACGCCCCCTTTCCAGCCCTCGGAAGGGGGCGTCAGCGCACATCGTCAGCCCTTGGGGAACGCCTCACCGGTCTCGAGCAGGCTCTTCAGGTCGCTGAGGATCCACGGCCAGCCGCCGCCACCCATGGCGCCGAACTCGTTGTTCCCGGACGTCATGGCGTACACGCTCGGCATACCGGCCAGCTCGTGGGTGACGGTCAGCCGGCAGACGCCGTCCTGCCCGGGCCCCTCGATCTCCCAGGTCAGCCGGCTGAAGCCCTCGGCGGCCGCGCTCGGGTCCATGAGCATGCGCCAGGTCTGCACCAGCCGACGGGGCGGATCGACCTCCACGACCTCGCCGTCGACGATGACCTCGGGCAGGTCCCAGCCCATCTCGGCGGACGCCCGCTTCATGTCGTCGGTGGCGAACGACCGGTAGGCGCCGCCGGCGGTGAGTTCGTACTCGGCCGGCGCGGAATAGCCGTAGCGGCCGTTCCACTCCGGATCGGTGATCGCCTGCCAGATCCGCTCGGGCGTGGCCCTGATGTAGACGCGGTGGACCTGCGTGGTTCCGGTCGCCTGGTCGGTGCCGGTCGTCTCGGTGCTGGTCATGGTCCGCTCTCCAGTTCCTTCTTGAGGTCGAGGAGCGCCGCGACGTGGCGCTCCGTGTACTTGTCGATCCACCGGTCGTGCACCTCGCGGATCGGCACCGCGTTGAGGAAGTGCAACTTCTCCCGTCCCGACCGCCGGGTGACGACCAGGCCGGCCTCCTCCAGGACCTTCAGGTGCTTCATCACGCCGTAGCGCGTCATCTGCACCGCCGACTCGAGCTCGGTGAGCGTCTGGCCCTCGCGGGCGAAGAGCGAGTCGAGCAGGAACCGGCGCGTCGGATCGGCGAGCGCCTTGAACACGCGGTCGTCGTCCGTCACGAGCTCAAAATAGGTGACCATAAGGTCACATGTCAATGCGATCGGCAACGGGACGTGACCCCAGGGTCGTGCCGAGTGGGCCCCGGAGGGGTCGGCGCGAGGGGGCGGCTCAACGCCATCGGGGGACGGCTCGTGGCCGCGGTGCGATCCGGAGGATCGCAGTGTTATTGCCGGAACTTGTGGGGGAGGCTCTCGATCGTGCGGTTCACCGAGGCGACCTTCACGTGGGAGATGCCGCCGGTCGCGCCGGCGGCGAGCATCGCCTCGTGGGCCGCGCGCAGGGTCGCCCAGACCTCGTCGTCGTCGCCCTCCAGCGTCGTGCCGAGCGCGCCGACCTCGTAGCGCAGCCCCCACGCCCGGATCACGGCGTGGCCCCGTCCGGAGGCTCGCGCCGAGCTTGCGAGGCGGGAGAGGGACGGTCCTTCTACTGGATCTCGGCGATCATGGGTTGTCGACCGGCTCGGCCACGTGGTTGTCGACGCGGTCGGCGAGCTTGGCCGTCCACTCCGCGATCCGCCGGGCGATGTCCTGTTCGGTCATGCCGGCGTCGGCCAGCACCTCGCCCCGGCTGCCGTGCTCGAAGAATCGTTGCGGGAGCCCCACGGCCCGGACCGGGACGTCGCACTCCCGGTCCTGCAGCGCCTGGGTGAGGGTCGCCCCCACTCCCCCGGCCCGGCCGCCGTCCTCGACGGTGACGACCAGCCGGTGGCCCGCGGCGAGCGTCACGAGGTCGCCGGAGACCGGGAGCACCCAGCGCGGGTCGACCACGGTGACCTCGATGCCGTGGTCGGCGGCCCGCTGCGCCACGGCCAGGCACATCGGCACCATGGAGCCGACGGCGACCAGCAGCACGTCGGGCCGCTGGCCGCGGCGCAGCACGTCGACCGGCCCCCGCCGCTCCAGCGCCGGGATGTCGACCGGCGGGGCGCCCTTCGGGAACCGCACGACGGTCGGGCCGTCGGTGACCGCGACCGCCTCGCGCAGGGCCTCGCGCAGCGTCGATTCGTCGCGGGGCGCGGCCAGTCGCAGGCCCGGGACGACGGAGGTGATCGACATGTCCCACATGCCGTTGTGCGAGGCGCCGTCCGTACCGGTCACGCCGGCCCGGTCCAGGACGACGGTCACCGGCTGCCTGTGCAGCGCGACGTCCATCAGCAGCTGGTCGAACGCCCGGTTGAGGAACGTCGAGTAGACCGCCACGACCGGGTGCATGCCGCCCATCGCGACGCCCGCCGCAGACGTGAGCGCGTGCTGCTCGGCGATGCCGACGTCGAACGTGCGCTCCGGGAAGCGCTCGGCGAACGCGGCCAGACCGGTCGGGTGCAGCATCGCGGCGGTGATGGCGACGACGTCGGCCCGCTCGGTGCCGATGCGCACCAGCTCGTCGGAGAAGGCCGCCGTCCAGTCCCGGGCCGCGGCGGTCGATGCCCCGCTGTCGGGGTCGAAGACGCCCGTCGCGTGCCAGGCGTCGATCTGGTCGGTCTCGGCCGGCGGGTAGCCGTAGCCCTTGGTGGTCACCGCGTGCACGATCACCGGCCCGCCGAACGAACGGGCCCGGCGCAGCGCCGACTCCATGGCCTTGATGTCGTGCCCGTCAACCGGCCCGACGTACTTCAGGCCGAGGTCCTCGAACATGCCCTGCGGTGAGAGGACGTCCTTGAGGCCCTTCTTGATGGCGTGCAGGGCGTCGTACAGCGCCGAGCCGACCACCGGGGCGCGATGCAGGGCCTGCCGGACGGCGTCGAGCGCCTGCTCGTACCCCGGCCGCAGCCGCAACGTGGCCAGCGCGTCGGCGACCCCCCCGATCGTCGGCGAGTACGACCGGCCGTTGTCGTTGACCACGATGACGACCGGCCGGTCCTGGGCGGCCGCGATGTTGTTCAGCGCCTCCCAGGCCATGCCGCCGGTGAGCGCACCGTCGCCGATCACCGCGACCACCGGGCGCTGGTCCCCGCGGACGGCGTAAGCCTTGGCCAGCCCGTCGGCGTAGGACAGCGACGTGGACGCGTGGCTGTTCTCGACCCAGTCGTGGTCGCTCTCGGCGCGGCTCGGATAGCCGGACAGACCGCCGCGCTGCCGGAGCCGCTCGAAGCCCTCCACCCGGCCGGTGAGCATCTTGTGCACGTACGCCTGGTGACCGGTGTCGAAGACGATCGGCTCCCGTGGGGAGTCGAACACCCGGTGCACTGCGATGGTCAGCTCGACACAGCCGAGGTTGGGACCGAGGTGGCCACCGGTCTTCGCCACCCTGGTGACCAGCGCGTCGCGGATCTCCGCGGCGAGCGTCGGCAGCTGCTCGGCGGGCAGCGCACGCAGATCCTCAGGACCCCGCAGCGATGGCAGGAGCGGCACGGCTCGGCGGTGTCCTCTCTCCTTCGACAGCACGTCGACAGCGCGGTGATCGCCGTCGGTCCACTGTAACCGCGCCCGACCGGGGTGTCCGCGTGATCACCGTCGCCCACCCCGGAGGGTCAGAGCCGCGGCACCCAGCGTTCGCCGCGGAGCGCCCCGGCCACCACCTCCACGCCGCGGGCGGCGGCGGCCAGCCGGGCGCCCTCCCGCTCGTAGGCGACCATCGCGGCCTCGATCGCATCCGGTGGCAGCTGGTCGGCCAGCTCCACCCGCACGGTGCGCCAGCCGGCCCGCGCCGCCTCCAGCCCGGCGGCGACGTGGTCGCCGGCGAAGCGGGCGAGCAGCACCGGGTACCGGCGCAGCACCTCGTGCGCGCGGTAGTCCGGCGGGACGAGGTCGAACAGCCAGGCCACCGCGCTCTGCTCCCAGTCGGGCGCCCCGGGGGGCCGCACCTCCTCGGGCCAGCCCGGTGGCAGCGTCCCGTCCGTCAGCTCAGGACCCCGACTGCCGCTTGAGCCAGAACTGCTCGAAGCCCCAGGTGCCGGCGCCGCTGGAGTGGTAGCTGACCAGCTCCCACCCCTCGGCGCCCAGCTTGTTCAGCACGGAGCTGGTGTCTCCCTGCTGGCGTTCGGACTGACCGCCGGGGAGCTTGACGCTGACGCCGGCGCGCTGGGACTCGGCGTCGTTGGCAGTGATGACGGAGGCGTATTCCCATGTGGGCACCTCCAGACCGTAACGAACGGCGGTGTCCGGCCGGTCCGTCAGGCCGGGACCAGCAGGGCCACGCACTCCACGTGGGCGGTCATCGGGAAGGCGTCGAACCCGCGGACGGCGGCCAGCCGGTAGCCGGCCTCGCCGAACGCGGCGACGTCGCGGGCCAGCGCCGCCGGGTCGCAGGCGACGTAGACGACCGCGCGGGCGCCGGTCGCGGCCAGCAGCCGGCTCACGGCCTGGCCGGCCCCGGCCCGGGGCGGGTCGAGGACGACGACGTCCGGGGCGCCGCCGAGCTCGGTCAGCAGCTCCCCCAGCCCCTCGGCGTCCACCTCGCCCTGCCAGACCTCGGCCTGCGGCAGGTCGGCGAGGTTCGCGTCCGCCGCTGCGCAGGCGGCCTCGTCGGACTCCACGCACACGACGCGCCCGTCCGGTCCGGCAGCCGGCGCCAGCGCGCCCCCGAACAGGCCGACGCCGGCGTAGAGGTCCAGTACGGTCTCCCCCGGCCGCACGTGCGCGAAGCCGGCGACCGCGTCGACCAGGGCGTCCGCGGCGGCCGGGTGCACCTGCCAGAAACCCGTCCCCTCGACCTCCCAGTCACGCCCGCCCGCGTGCCGCTCGGCGCGGGTCGAGGGCTCCTCGGGCAGGTCGCCGCCCGGCCGGACGACGCGGCTGGACGTCGGACGGCCGCGCCGGTCGAGCCGGGTCGTGGTCACCGCGCCGGTCGAGTCGACCGAGACGTCGACCGCCCCCGCCCCCGGCCATCGCTGCCCCAGGACCGCCCGGGCGCCGGACTCGACGGTGATCGGGCAGTCGTCGAGGACGACGACGTCGTGGGAGCGGTGCCGGCGCAGTCCCGCGGCCCCCGACCGGTCGACGGCGAACCGGGCCCGCGACCGCCAGCGCAACGGTCCCCCGGGCAGCTCCTCGACGGTCAGGTCCACGTCGGCCAACCCGGCCAGGCGGGCCAGCTGCTCCCGGACGACCGCCGCCTTCAGTTCACGCTGCGCCGCCGGCGCCACGTGCTGCCAGTCGCATCCGCCGCACCGGCCGGGGCCGCTGTAGGGGCAGGGCCGCTCGACGCGGTCCGGCGAGGCCTCGAGCACCTCCACGGCGTCGGCGCGGCAGAAGCCGGGATGGCGGTCCTCGGTGACCCGCACCACCACCCGCTCACCGGGCAGCGCATGCCGGACGAACACGACGCGGCCCTCGTGCCGGGCGACGCAGTGGCCGCCGTGCGCCACGGAACCGACAGTGACCTCGAATTCCCGGCCGACCCATTCCAGGCCCGTCGCAGGGACCCGCGCCGAGCCTGCGAGGCGTGGGGGGCGACGTGGTCCTTCACCCATAAGGCGTGGCGTCCACCTGGTCGTCGGTGACGCCGCGGCGCAGGTCGCCGGGCCGCGGGCCGTCACCGGCGTCGACGTCCCGTCCGACCGAGCTCTCCAGCTGCCACGGCACGGTCGTGATCATCACGCCCGGCTGGAACTGCAGGCGGGCGCGCAGCCGCAGGGCGCTCTGGTTGTGCAGCACGTTCTCCCACCAGTGCCCGACGACGTACTGCGGCACGAAGACGACCACGATCTCCCGCGGGCTGGAGCGGCGGATGTCCTTCACGTAGTCCACGACCGGCCGGGTGATCTCCCGGTACGGCGACTCGAGGACCGTGAGCGGCACCGGGAGGTCGTAGCGCTCCCAGGAGGTCTGCAGTGCGCGCGTCTCGGCGTCGTCGACGTTCACCGTGAGCGCCGTCAGGTGGTCCGGGCGGGTGGCCCGGGCGAACGCGAGTGCCCGCAGGGTCGGCTTGTGCACCTTCGACACCAGCACGATCGCGTGCACCTTGCTCGGCAGCATCCGGGAGTCGCTGTCGGGCACCAGCTGCTCGGCCACGTTGGAGTAGTGCCGGTTGATGGCCTTCATCAGGCCGAACAGGATCGGCATGGCGAGGAGCACGAGCCAGGCGCCGTGCGTGAACTTCGTGATGACGATGATCACCAGGACGACGCTGGTCAGCGATCCGCCGATGGTGTTGATGATCTGCGAGCGGCGCATCTGCCGGCGCTGCTGCGGGTCGCGCTCGGTGCCCAGTTCGCGGTTCCAGTGCCGCACCATGCCCCACTGGCCGATGCTGAAGCTGGTGAACACCCCGATGATGTAGAGCTGGATCAGCCGCGTGACGTCGGCGTCGAACGCGAAGATCAGCAGGCACGCGAACCCGGCGAGCAGCAGGATGCCGTTGCTATAGACGAGCTTGTCACCGCGGGTGTGCAGCTGCCGGGGCAGGAAGCGGTCCTGCGCGAGGACCGAGCCCAGCAGCGGGAAGCCGTTGAACGCGGTGTTGGCCGCGAGCACCAGAACCAGCGCGGTGGCCGCCTGGATGTAGAAGAAGCCGATCGAGCCGTCGCCGCCGAACGTGGCCGCGGCGAGCTGGGCGATCACGGTGCGCTGGGGCGCGGTCTCGCAGTGGGCGAAGCCCACGAGGTCGCAGGCGCGCAGCGGGTCGACGTAGCGCACGTGGGCGAGCAGGGCCAGCGCCGTGACACCCGCGAACATGGTCGCCGCGATGCCGCCGAGCAGGGTCAGCGTGATGGCCGCGTTGCGGCTCTTCGGTGGCTTGAACGCCGGTACGCCGTTCGCCACGGCCTCGATGCCGGTCAGCGCCGTGGTGCCGGACGCGAACGCCCGCAGCGCGAAGAACAGCAGGGCCAGGCCGGTGAGATTGGTGTGCGCGGGGTCGGGCGTGATGCCGTAGTGCGCGCTCTCCGCGACGATCGGCGTCCCGAAGAACTGCCGGACCAGGCCCGTGACGATCATGACCATGATGCCGGTGGCGAACAGGTAGGTCGGGACGGCGAAGGTCTTCCCCGACTCGCGCAGGCCGCGCAGGTTGGCCGCGGCGAGCACCGAGACGAGCCCGATCGCGATCAGCACCCGGTGCTGGTTGAGCGACGGGAACGCCGAGATGATGTTGTCCGTGCCCGAGGAGACCGACACCGCGACGGTGAGCACGTAGTCGGTGAGCAGCGCGCTGGCGACCACGAGTGCGGCGAACTGGCCGTGGTTCTTCATGGCGACCTCGTAGTCGCCGCCGCCGGACGGGTAGGCGTGCACCACCTGCCGGTAGGACAGCACCACCGTCACCAGCAGCACGACGACGCCGGCCGCCAGCCACGGGGCCAGGTAGAGGTACGCCAGGCCGCCGAGGGTCAGGATGATCAGGATCTCCTGGGTCGCGTAGGCGACCGAGGAGAGCGCGTCGCTGGCGAAGATCGGCAGCGCCAGGCGCTTGGGCAGCAACGACTCACCCGCCCGGTCGCTGCGGACCGGACGGCCGAGGACGAGACGCTTGGGGAGTTGTCCGAGGTCGGACAGGCTGGGCACGGCGCGATGGTACGGACGCTGTGGCTCCAACTGCCGTTCCGGCCGGCGCTCCGAGTCGGCGTGCCCCTCCGGACGGAGGACGCCGGGCCCGTCGCGGCGCGTGACCGGCCGCCCCCGGGTGTAGCTTCGCGCCGATACGCGCCGCGGACGTCGCCGGCGCGACGAGGCTCCGGGAGTTCATTCGTGCACGTGGTCGTGATGGGCTGCGGCCGCGTCGGCTCCGCCATCGCCCGCCGGCTGGAAGAGGTCGGGCACAGCGTCGCCGTCATCGACCAGGACCCGGAGGCCTTCCGCCGGCTGGGCCCGGAGTTCACCGGCCGCCAGGTCACCGGGCTGGGCTTCGACCGGCAGACGCTGCTCGACGCCGGCATCGACTCCGCCGGTGCATTCGCCGCGGTGAGCAGCGGCGACAACTCCAACATCATCAGCGCCCGGGTGGCGCGGGAGACCTTCGGCGTGCAGCACGTCGTCGCCCGCATCTACGACTCCAAGCGGGCCGAGGTCTACGAGCGCATGGGCATCCCGAGCGTGGCCACGGTGCCGTGGACGGTGAACCGGCTGCTGCGCGAGCTGCTCTCGGTGAAGGTCAGCGAGCTGTGGCGCGAGCCCACCGGCAACATCCTGCTGATGCGGATCACCGTCACCGAGGGCTGGGTGGGCCGGAAGCTCGCCGAGCTCGAGTCGGCCTCCGGCGCCCGCGCCGCGTGGCTGGTCCGTTTCGGCGACGCCCAGCTCCCGACGGCCAGCACGGTGCTCCAGGACGGCGACCAGCTCGTCGTCGCCGTCACCGACGAGATCGCCACCCGCGTCCACGAGGTCGTCGAGGCCAGCACCTCCGGAGGGCAGCACTGATGCGCGTCACCATCGCCGGTGCGGGCGCCGTCGGCCGCTCGATCGCCGGAGAGCTGCTGGCCAACGGGCACAGCGTGATGCTCATCGAGAAGGACGGCCGGAAGGTGCGCACCCGCGCCGTGCCCGGCGCCGAGTGGGTGCAGGCCGACGCCTGCGAGGTGTCCACCCTCGAGGAGGCCCAGCTGGCCACCTCCGACGTCGCGATCGCGGCCACCGGCGACGACAAGGTCAACCTGGTGTTCGCGCTGCTCGCCAAGACCGAGTTCGCGGTCAACCGCGTCGTCGCCCGGGTCAAGGACCCGCGCAACGAGTGGCTCTACACCGATGCCTGGGGCGTCGACGTCGCCGTCTCGACCCCCCGCGTGCTCGCGGCGCTGGTGGAGGAGGCGGTGACCGTCGGCGACGTCGTCCGCCTGATGAGCTTCCGCAAGGGCGCGGCGAACCTGGTGGAGATCACCCTCTCCGAGGAGACCCCCTGGGTGGGCCGCCCCCTCCGTGACGTGCCGCTCCCCCGCGAGACGGTGCTCACCGCGATCCTCCGCGGCGAGCGGGTCATCACCCCGTCCCCCGACGAGCCGATGGAGGCCGGCGACGAGTTGCTGTTCGTCACGCACGCCGACGTCGAGGAGCAGCTCAAGTCGGTGCTGGCGCCCGAGTCGACGCGGGGCTGAGCCCCTACGCCTCCTCGGGTGGGCAGCGGTGCCGGTGCAGCCGGGCCACGACCCACAGCGTGACGACGACGTCGACGGCGGTCAGCGGCAGGCCCAGGACGATCGACATCGTGCCGAGCAGCGAGACGTCGTTCGCCTGGTACAGCACGCCCTGCACGAGCAGGCGCAGCAGGAACGTGACGCCCCAGAGCACGGTCAGCCAGCTGTAGGCGCGCATCAGGCGCCGGTCCTCGCGCCAGTGCAGCTCCGCCTCGGGCTCGGGCTCGCCTCGCGCGGGCTGCAGGACGGCGCCGGCCCGCCGCAGCCCCCCGCGCAGGCCCGGTGCGCGGTGGCTCGACATCGCGCCGAGGTGGCTCGGGGCCAGGAACTCCGCGATCACCCCGACCAGCGGGCGGCGGAGCGGGATGGAGCCCAGCAGCACGACGGCGATCGCGGCGTTGCGGGCGATGCCGAAGGCGAAGAAGTTGCGGGCCTGCCCGGAGAAGGCGGCGATGGCCACCGCGATGCCGACGGCGAACAGCCCGCTGACCGCCTGCTGGACGCTCTCCCGGCGCGCCAGGCGCAGGACGAACACCAGCAGCGCGGCCGCCAGCGCCGCCCAGATGCCCGTGCGCAGGCCGTCGACCGCGTTGGCCACGATGAAGGCCAGCGTCGGGAGGGTGGCGTCGACCATCCCGCGCCAGCCACCGAGTTGCTCGAGCACCAGGTGGCGGTCGAAGACGAATGCCGGCGGGACAGATTCCTCGGCGGGCCCGTGCCCGCCGTCCTCTGCGTCAGCCGCCACCGAGCTCGTACCAGGGGTTGTAGATGACCCGCTTGCCCTCGACCGCAGCGAACCGGCCGCGGGCGGTGACCGTGCGGCCCGGCTCGATGCCGGGGATCCGCCGGCGCCCCAGCCAGACCAGCGTCACCGAGCCGGAACCGTCGAACAGCTCCGCCTCCAGCGTGGGCACGTTCTCGCGGGGGGTGTAGACCACCGACCTGAGTCGGCCGGTGACGGTCACGAGTGCGCCCTTGCGGCAGGAGATGACCGGTTCGCAGCCGGCGCTGGCGGCGCCGGCGCGGAGCTCCTCGGCGTCGATCGTGTGGTCGTCGGCAGTGAGGCGCTGCAGCGTCCTCGACAACCAGCCGGTGGGACGGGTCTCGGTCACGACTCCAGCGTACGGCCGTCGGTGGCCGGGGCGGCGGTGGCCGCCGCCTGCTGCTGGGCCAGTTGCGCGGCGGCCTGGGCGGGCAGGGTGAGGGGCAGCTGCTCGCGCACCGGCATCGGGTCTGTGCCACGGACGACGACGATCGCCCGGAACGCCTCCTCCAGCGTGGCTGCCGCGGCCGGCTCGGCGGCCGCGGGCCCGCTCATCATCCCGCGGAGGAACCAGCGGGGGCCGTCCACGCCGAGGAACCGGGCCGGACGGCGCACCGGCTGGGGCGTGGGCTGGCCGGGCTGCGCCGGCGGGGTGGCCAGGATCGTGCCGGCGAGCTCGGGGCCGAAGGGGCCGTCCACCTCGCGCAGCGAGCCGCCCTGGCCGGAGGCGCTCGCGGCGAGGTCCTCGCGGACGCTGTCCCAGATGCCACCGGCGCGCGGCGCGGCGAACACCGAGACCTGGAGGAACGACTCACCGTCGCTCAGGGTCGCCGCGATCACCCGCTGCTGCTGGTTGAGCTCGACACGCAGGTCCATCCCGGGCAGCGCCGGCAGCCGCAGGGCGCCCAGGTCGATGCGGTTGACGCCGTCCTGCGGCGCGTCGGCCTCGTCCCAGGGGCCGGTGGTCTCCTCGACCTCCCGCTCGCGGTGCTGCGGCTCCGGAGGGACGCCCCGCTCGCGCAGGCTGCGGTCGATCCGGTTGCGCCGTCGTCCCAACGGCATGTCAGACCCGCCCTTCGAGAACTGCCGGTTCGGCCGAACCGGCCGTGGTGCCGCCCGTCGAGCCGTGACCGCCGGTGCCGCGCTCGCTGTCGGGCAGGTCGGCGACGGGGAGGAAGCGCGCCCGCACGACCGGCTGGACGACCAGCTGCGCGATGCGGTCGCCGCGGCGCAGGGTGAGCGAAGTGGTGGGATCGAGGTTGATCAGGTTGACCTTGATCTCGCCCCGGTAGCCGGCGTCGATCGTGCCCGGCGCGTTGACCATGCTCAGGCCGAGCCGGTGGGCCAGCCCCGAGCGCGGGTGGACGAAACCGGCGTACCCCTCGGGGATGGCCACGGCCACGCCGGTGCCGACGAGGGCCCGCTGGAACGGCGCGAGCTCGACGTCCTCGGCCGCCGACAGGTCCGCGCCGGCGTCACCGGGCAGGGCGTACCGGGGCGGGACGGCGTCAGCGTGGGTGAGCCGGACGGCTACGTCCAGCTCGGGGATCTCGGGCACGTCGGCGACCTTAACCGCGCTCGTCGCGCCCCTGCGCGCGACGGTCCGGCCACCCACCGGACCGGCTCAGCCGGACGTCGCGGCGGGGCCCCGGAGCTCGGTCAGCACCCGCCGGGCGAGGGTCTCGGTCGCCCGCCGGTTGCTGCGACCGGCGATGGCGGCACCGATCAGGAACGGCGCCGCGCTGGGCACCGCGCCGGCGAGCTTGCGCGTGAGCCGGCGACGCAGCGCACGGATGCCCGCGCTGCCCAGGAGCGCGGCCAGGCCGGTGCCCCCGAGGCCCTGGACCGAGCTCTGGGCCGACCAGCTCGCCAGGTAGGCCGCCGCGCGGGTTCCGGGGTCGCCGGTGGCCGGGCGGCCGTAGAGCTCGTGCAGCTCGCCGAGCAGGACCACCTCGACCCCGGCGATGAGCACCGTCTCGGCGCCCAGCTCCAGCGGCAGCGCGAGCAGCGACGCCGGCGCGAACCACTGGGCGGCGGACAGCCCACCGACGGCGGCGCCGACGCCGGAGGTCAGCCGGGCGGCGCGGGCGACCAGGGCGTCGGCGATCTCGTCCTCCGTCGACCCTGGGAACGCCGCCCGCAACCGGTCGCCGTCGCGGATGGGGAGCCGGGGCACGACCGCTGAGAGCAGGTCGCCCAGGAGCGCGCCCGGCGACCGGTCGCCGGCCGGCGGGGTCGGCTCGTCGCGGCCGGGCGCGAACGCACCGCCCACCGCCCCGGCCACCGCGCCGAGCACGTCGCGGAGGCCGGACGCCGCGGCACGCCGTCCGCCCGCGTCCGGAGAACCCTCCGGAGCGGTCCCGATCAGACCGGCCACGGCGTCGGCCACGGCGCGGGCCGCCCGGCCCAGGCCGGACTCCTCGGCCGGAGCAGCGGACAGGGCCGGCGGGACCGGGCGCGGCGTCGGCACGTCGCGCACCGCGCCGGTCCGGAAGCCGTCCTCGGTCATCGGGTCCCCTTCCGTCGTCCGGGGTGCTCTACCCCGCGCTGCTCACGCGCAGTCGCGGCAGAGCATCTGGTCGCCACGGGTGGAGGCGAGCCGCGTGCGGTGCTGCACGAGGAAGCAGCTGGAGCAGGTGAACTCGTCCTCCTGCTTGGGCAGCACGCGGACGGTGAGCTCCTCGCCGGACAGGTCGGCGCCGGGGAGCTCGAGGTTCTCGTTGAAGTCGGTCTCGTCGACGTCGACGGATGCTGACTGCGCCTCGGCGCGCCGCGCCTTGAGTTCCTCGAGCGAGTCCTCGCCGAGCTCGTCGGCCTCGTTGCGGCGCGGGGCGTCGTAGTCGGTGGCCATGGGTGCCTTCCTCTGTTCCAGCGGGCGTCGTGCCCGCTCGTGTGACCGCGGCGCGGGGTATGCGCCTCGGTCCGGCCGGCCGCGGTGGCGGCCGGTTGGTTCCGGGTCGGCCCCTCCTCCGACGTCCGGTGGACGGTGGAGGGAAAGGACCGGCGACCCCCCAACGCCGTGCGATCGGAGTTTGTGCCCGCCCGTGGAAACCAGTTCCGCACCCGACCGATCCGGGCGCCGGGGCCGCGGAGCGCCAGAGGTTACCCTGCCGCGGTGGCGAGTCCCGTGGGTGCTGATCCGAGCGTCGTGGGGCCGTACCTGGCCTCTGCGCTGAACGACGAGCGCTGGCGCTCGGTGAGCATCGAGCTCATCGCCGCCGGTATGTCGAACCTCACATACATCGTGACCCCGGACGGCGGGTCGAGCGACGATGCGGTGATCCTGCGGCGGCCCCCGACCGGCGCCGTGCTGGCCACCGCACACGACATGGCGCGCGAGCACCGGGTGATCTCCGCGCTGGCGCCGACCCCGGTGCCGGTCCCCCGGACGCTGCACCTGTGCACCGACACCGACGTGCTGGGCGCGCCCTTCTACGTGATGGAGCGCGTCCAGGGCATCCACGTCGTCCGCGAGTTCCCGCCCGGCTACGCCGACCAGCCGGCCGAGCGCCGGGCGGTGGGCGAGCGTCTCGTCGACGTGCTGGCCGACCTGCACTCGGTCGACTACGAGGCCGTCGGCCTGGGCGACTTCGGCCGGCCCGAGGGCTTCGCGGCGCGACAGGTGCGCCGGTGGACCAAGCAGTGGGACGCCACCCGCGACCGGGACCGCCCGGGTCTCGACGCGCTGGCCGCCCGCCTCGCCGAGACGGTGCCGGCGACGCAGCGTTCGAGCATCGTGCACGGCGACTACCGGCTGGACAACTGCCTGCTCGACCCCGCCACACCGGGGGAGATCAAGGCTGTCCTCGACTGGGAGATGTCGACGCTGGGCGACCCGCTCACCGACATCGGCATGATGTTCGTCTACTGGCCGGAGGCCGGTGAGGAACGCGCGTCGACGATGAGCCCCGTGACCACGCTGCCGGGCTTCCCGACCCGGCGCGAGGTCGCGGAGCGCTACGCGCAGCGGACGGGCGCCGACCTGTCCGACCTCAACTGGTACGTCGGCTTCGCCTTCTTCAAGTTCGCCGCGATCATCGCCGGCATCGTCGCACGGTCGGCGGCCGGGGCGATGGCCGGCAAGGACACCAGCGGTTACGCCGAGCGCATCGACCCGTGCGTGGAGCTGGGACGCGCCGCGCTGGACGACGGTGCCATCTAGCGCCCCGGTGCGGCCCTAAACTCCTGCCGACCGATCCGGGATTCTCGCCGGGTCCCGCCGAGGAGAGTGCCCGTGACGCTGCGTACCGACCGCCCCCCGGTGCGTCCCCGCAGCGGCCGCCGTCCGCTCCCGCCGCTGATCTTCCTGGTGGTGCTGGCCGTCGCCGCCGTCGCCGTCTGGTGGTACGTCATCCGCCAGGAGGAGGCGCACGTCGCGAAGCAGCAGGCCGCCTGCTCCACCGTCTCGGCGGCCGCACCCTCGCTCGACCCGGCCACGGTGACCCTGCGCGTCTACAACGCGACCGACACCGCCGGCCTCGCCACCACGGTCGCCAACTCCCTCAAGGAGCGCGGCTTCACCGTCGGCGAGATCGCCAACGACACCAGCGGCCGCGAGGTCACCGGCGTCGGTGAGCTGCGGCACGGCTCCCTCGGCAAGGACAAGGCCGACTACGTGCGCCTGTTCGTCCCCGGCGCCGGCGACTACCCCGACACCCGCGCCGACGACACGGTCGACGTGGTGATCGGCCCGGACTTCAAGACGCTCGCGACCGCCGACGAGGTCGCCAAGGCGCTGGCTCCCGCGAAGGCCGCCGCAGCCACCTGCTAGCCCGCGGCGGAGAGCTCGGCCAGTAGGTCGACCAGCGGGACGGCGATCGACGGCGCCGCCGCGATCGCCATCGGCTCGGCGAACGGGCGTCCCGGCAGCCCGGTGACCACGACGCCGGCCTCGGCGGCCACGAGCGCCCCGGCCGCGTGGTCCCACGGGTTGAGGTCGAGCTCGTAGAAGGCGTCGACCCGGCCCGCGGCCACGGCGCAGAGATCGAGCGCGGAGCTGCCGAACCGGCGGATGTCGCGGATCCGCGGAAGCAGCTGCGCGACGACCGCGCCCTGCGCGCGCCGCTGCTCCACCCGGTAGCCGAACCCGGTGGCGACGAGCGCCTGGTCGAGCGACCCGGGTCGGCTGCCCTCCAGTCGCACCGGTTCGGGCCGGGCCGGTGCGGACAGGTAGGCGCCACCGCCGCGGGTGGCGGTGAACAGGTCGCCGGTGGCGACGTTCAGGACCACACCGGCGACGACCTCGCCCGCCACCTCCGCGGCGATCGAGACCGCATAGGCCGGCAGGTCGTAGAGGAAGTTGACGGTGCCGTCGATCGGGTCGACCACCCAGCGGACCCCACTGGAACCCGACCTCGACGCACCCTCCTCCCCCAGCACGCCGTCCCCGGGCCGGGCGCCCAGCAGCCGCCCGACGATCAGCTCCTCGCTGGCCTTGTCCACCGCCGTGACGACGTCGGTCGGGCTGGACTTGAGGTCCACCTGCTGGGCCGCGGTGGCGCGGCCGCGGCCGACCAGCTCGGCCGCAGCGCGGGCGGTGGCGACGGCGAGGTCGAGCAGCGCCCGGGGATCGTCGGCTGCGGCGGGAGTCGAGGTCACGGAACCGATCCTGCCGCAGGTCGGCCCCCTGGCAGGGGCCCGTACGGGGTCCTTCTCCGACGGGGGGCCAGGGTGTCCTTCTACTACCCTGTCCGGCGTGCAGGGCTTCGGAGTGGACGTCGGCGGCAGCGGCATCAAGGGATGCCTGGTCGACCTCGACGTGGGCCAGCTGATCGGTGAGCGGGTGCGCATCGAGACGCCGCAGCCGTCGCTGCCCGACCTCGTCTACGGGGTGGTCGCGCAGATCGTGAGCTCCTTCGGCTGGAGCGGCCGGATCGGCGTGACGTTCCCGGGTGTGATGAAGCACGGCGTCGCGCACACCGCCGCCAACGTCGACAAGAGCTGGATCGGCACCGACGTCGACGCCGGCCTGTCGGAGCTGATCCCGGGCGACGTCGTCACGCTCAACGATGCGGACGCCGCCGGGATCGCCGAGATGCGCTACGGCGCGGGCCGGGACCAGCAGGGCGTCGTCCTGATGCTGACGTTCGGGACCGGCATCGGCAGCGCCCTGTTCGTCGACGGCCATCTGGTCCCCAACACCGAGTTCGGTCACATCCAGGTCGACGGCGAGGACGGCGAGCGGCGCGCCTCGGCGGCCGCCCGCGAGCGGGAGGACCTCGACTATCCCGACTGGGCCCAGCGGGTCGACCGGTATCTCGACGTGCTGGAGGCCGGCCTCTGGCCCGACCTGATCATCGTCGGCGGCGGTGTGAGCAAGAAGGCGCACAAGTGGGTGCCGCTGCTCACCACCCGCACTCCCGTCGTCCCGGCGCAGCTGCAGAACGACGCCGGCATCGTCGGGGCGGCACTGGCCGCTGCGGAAGGCAAGGAGTCGACCTGACGGGTGATGCTGGAGTGAAGCAGGAGGTCCTGGCCTTCAGCACCCGCCGTCGGGAGCCGATGGCACACGCAGAGTGAAGAACGTCCTGGAACGTCCGGGTTCGCCTCGTCGGAGCGAGGTCCGGGTATCCGGGACGGTGGAATACCGCCAGCACGTCGTTACAATGAGAGAGCCCCAGCCCGTCGCCCTCCAGCCGGGAGGGATCCCCCGCCCGTCCAGCGGCCAAACGCCGTGCGGTCTGCCGGGACCTCTCACTGCCGGGCAGCGAGAACCGGAGCCGCTGTCCGGGGACCACACGGTCCTCCGGGGAACGAACCCAGCACGGGAAGGAACCTGAGTGCCCGCCGACCAGCCAGCACCGGACGAAGCCGTAGCGAGCACCCGCTCGACGAAGGCCGCCACCGGTACCCGGGCTCCCCGCACCAGCGCCGCCGCCGCCAAGACGGTCAAGAGCGTGACGGCCGATGCGGGCACGGCCGGCGCCGCGCCGGCCGCCCGGAAGAAGGCCCCGGCGAAGACCGCCGCCAAGGGCACCCGCGCCAAGCCGACGATCGCCCCGTCGCCGGGCGCCGCAGAGGGCGCGGTCCTGACCGCGGTCGCCACGGACGGTTCCGCCGTCGCGGTGGTCGCTGCCGGGACCGAGGGTCTCAAGCTCGACGAGACGGTCGTCGCCGGTCCCGACGGTGTCGCCGTCGACGCCGAGGAGGAGGCACCCGCCGAGGGCGGCGCCGAATTCGAGTGGGACGACGAGGAGGAGTCCGAGGCGCTGCGGCAGGCCCGCAAGGACGCCGAGCTCACCGCTTCTGCCGACTCCGTCCGCGCCTACCTCAAGCAGATCGGCAAGGTCGCGCTGCTCAACGCCGAGGAGGAGGTCGACCTCGCCAAGCGGATCGAGGCCGGGCTCTACGGCGCCGAGCGGCTCCGCCAGGTCGAGGAGGAGAACCAGAAGCTGTCGCCGCAGATGCGCCGCGACCTCAACTGGATCGTCCGCGACGGCGAGCGCGCCAAGAACCACCTGCTCGAGGCCAACCTGCGCCTCGTCGTATCCCTCGCCAAGCGCTACACCGGCCGCGGCATGGCGTTCCTGGACCTGATCCAGGAGGGCAACCTCGGCCTGATCCGCGCGGTCGAGAAGTTCGACTACACCAAGGGCTACAAGTTCTCCACGTACGCCACCTGGTGGATCCGCCAGGCCATCACCCGCGCCATGGCCGACCAGGCTCGCACCATCCGCATCCCCGTGCACATGGTCGAGGTCATCAACAAGCTCGGCCGCATACAGCGCGAGCTGCTCCAGGACCTGGGCCGCGAGCCCACTCCGGAAGAGCTGGCCAAGGAGATGGACATCACCCCGGACAAGGTGCTGGAGATCCAGCAGTACGCCCGGGAGCCGATCAGCCTGGACCAGACGATCGGCGACGAGGGCGACAGCCAGCTCGGTGACTTCATCGAGGACTCCGAGGCCGTGGTGGCGGTCGATGCGGTGAGCTTCACGCTCATGCAGGACCAGCTGACCAGCGTGCTGCAGACGCTGTCGGAGCGGGAGGCGGGCGTCGTCCGCCTGCGGTTCGGCCTCACCGACGGTCAGCCCCGCACCCTGGACGAGATCGGCCAGGTCTACGGGGTCACCCGTGAGCGGATCCGGCAGATCGAGTCCAAGACGATGTCGAAGCTGCGCCACCCCAGCCGCTCGCAGGTCCTCAGGGACTACCTGGACTGAGCGGTAGGACTGCTCTTCGCGAGGCCCCCGACGGGATTTCCGGTCGGGGGCCTCGCTGCGTCCGGGGCAGCTTCCGGGGTGTTGTTGACGCTTCGGGCGTTGTGCAGTTCCCCGAGAGCGTGCACAGGACCCCCAGAGCAACCGACGAGGCCGAGGCCCGTGGATCGGGCTGAGCGCGTGACCCGGACGGGTCACAGTGTCATCGCGATCGGGTGACGACCAGTGTGCGCGGCATCGTGTCGGGTAGACGGCGTAGCGTGGGTGTCGTCAAGACAGCAGTGGACCCACGGTCGGCCGACATCCCGTCGGCCGGCACATGACAACCAGCACGTGCAGCACCGGTTCCACCCCAGTGACGTCCCCTGCTGAACCCGTTCCACCCAGGTGTCCCAACGGTCACGGACTCATCTCTTTCGGCGAGTCCGCGGTCACAGGCCATCGGATCGGGAACACGAGGGGTCATCCTGGCGCTGTGCAGGAGGCCGATCCGCATTCGCGGATCCGTGCGGTAGAGAGCGAGTGATGAGCCAGATGACCCAGACGCTGACGACGACCCCGCCCACCGATGACCTCGTCATTCCGTTCCACTGCGACCGCTGTGGAGCTCTCGCCAAGGTTCGGGTCGTACTCGCGAGCGGCAGCGACCTCGTCTTCTGCGGGCACCACGCCCGCGAGTACGAGACGAAGTTGCGCGATATCGCGGTCGACATCATCGACACGGACGGCGAGCAGCACGTGACAGCGTGATGGAGTAGGTATCGTCGCGCCCGCGATGACCGCCTCACCCGACGACGCCGCCGCGTCCTCCACCCCTCACGGGGCCGGGGGGCCGGCGGCTCCGTCGTTTCCGGGAACCCCCGGTCGGCGACCTCCGGAGGACTCCCCCATGCCCCAGCACCCTGCCCTCTCCGACGATCGGCTGTCGGACGACACGGTGAAGCACGCCCCGCTGCCCGACGAGACCGTGCGCATGCGGACCGACGGCCCGGCACCGGACGGCGGTCCCACCCGGCCTCCGATCGACGCCGCCGACGACACCCGTCCGGTGACCCGCGACTGGCTGCTCGGCGCTCCCGACACCGACCCGGGTGCCGCGAATGCCGCGCCGACGCCTGCGGCGACCCCGCCGGCGCACGCGTCCCAGCCGGCGTCCGACGACTGGAACACCGAGGCGTTCGAGCGCACGGCCGCCGTCGAGGCGCCCGCCGCGTCGGACGACGACGAGGACGCGACCACCACCCTGGGCGCCGTCCCCGACGAGTTCGGCGACGACGAACCGTCGACGCCCGCCGGTCCCCCGCCGGGGAACGAACCCCCGGGACCCGAGGACCGCGGCCCCTGGTGGCGCCGTCGGGCGGTACTCGTCCCGGCCGGCGCCATCGCCGTCCTGGCCGCCCTCTACGGCGGGGACCTGCTGATCTCCTCCGGCGACATCCCGCGTTCCACCGTGGTCGCCGGCATCGACATCGGCGGCCTCTCCCCCGCCGCTGCGGCCGGCGCTCTGGAGAAGCAGCTCGCTCCCCGCGTGCAGGCGGACCGCACCGTCGTCGCGGAGGACGTGAAGGCCACACTCCACCCGGCCTCGGCCGGGCTCGCGCTCGACGTCGACGGCACCGTCGACGCGGCGGACGACCAGCCGCTGAACCCGTGGACCCGGCTGACCAGCCTGTTCAGCGACCGCGAGATCGAGGCGGTCATCTCCCGCGACCGGACGGCGCTCGGCGCCCAGCTGGACGCCCTCGCCGAGCAGGTCGACCGCGCGCCGGTCGACGCCACGATCACCATCGACGGCACGACGCCGACCGTCGTCGACCCGGCGGACGGCCGCACCCTGGACCAGAAGGGCGCGGGCGCGGCCATCACCGCGGCCCTCGCGTCCGGCGACGATCCGAGCACGCCGATCGAGCTGCCGGTCGACGTCGCCAAGGTGAAGGTGGACAAGGCCGGCGCGCAGAAGGTCCTCGACGAGACCGTCACGCCGGCGCTGTCGGCCCCGGTGACCATCCAGGGCTCCGACGGGACGACCGCCGCCGTTCCCGTGTCGGCGATCGCCGCCTCCCTGACCTTCACGCCGAAGGACGACGGCACGCTCGCCGTGGCCATCGATCCGGCCGCGCTGCAGACGGCCATGGGTGACGACCTGAAGGTCTTCGGCAGCGGCGCGAAGGACGCCCGGTTCGAGGTGTCCGGGGACTCGGTCACCGTCGTGCCGTCCGTCGACGGCGTCGGGATCGCGCCCGACCACCTCGCCGAGCAGCTGATGACGGTCCTGACCCAGCCCGCGCCGCGCACGCTCACCGCCGAGCTCGGCCCGGTCCCGGCCGACTTCACCACCGAGGAGGCCCAGGCGCTGGGCATCGTGGAGAAGGTCAGCAGCTTCACCACGAACTTCACGATGTCGCCGAGCGCGACCAACATCCGCGTGATCGCCGAGAAGGTCAACGGCGCGGTGGTGAAGCCCGGCGAGACGTTCAGCCTCAACGGCTTCACCGGCCCACGCGGCACGGCCCAGGGCTACATCCCGGCCAACGTGATCGAGCACGGCCAGCTCGCCAAGGCGGTCGGCGGTGGCATCAGCCAGTTCGCGACCACGATGTTCAACGCCGTGTTCTTCGCCGGGCTGGAAGACGTACACCACAAGACGCACAGCTTCTACATCAGCCGCTACCCGGCCGGCCGGGAGGCCACGGTCTTCGACGGCGTGATCGACCTGGCCTGGAAGAACGACACCGACACCGGCATCTACGTGCAGACCCAGTGGGCGTCCGGCGGCTCGATCACCGTCACGTTCTGGGGCACCAAGCACTACGACATCGAGTCGGTGAGCGGCGAGAAGCGCAACGTCACCCAGCCCGCGGTGCAGGAGAAGCCGGCCGGCGAGGACTGCATCCCCCAGTCGGGTGCGGCGGGCTTCGACATCACCGTGACCCGCGTGTTCAAGGACCTGAAGACCGGCGCGGAGATCCGGCGCGAGCGGTTCAACACCCACTACATCCCCGAGGCGGTCATCCACTGCGTGGCGCCGGCCCCGGACGGGACGACGCCGGTGGTCGCCAACTGACAACTGACCGGCGGCCCGCCGACGGCTGAGTCCTCCGCGGCACGGGACCGGGCCCGCGTCGCGGCCCTGGTCGGGCACCGACCAGGACCGCGGCGTGCACACTGGGCAGGTGAGCACCGTCCTGCCCTCAGGCGTCCCGGCGCGCGCCGGGACGCCGGCGGCGGACGACGACGCACGACAGGACGACGGGGGCGCGACGGCGCGCCCGGGCCGGCTGGCCGACTGGCCCGCGCCGGTGCGGGTGCCGCTGGAGGTCCTCGGGAAGACGATCGCCAAGGCGTGGCAGGACCGCATCCTCGGCCTGTCGGGCGAGGCGGCGTTCTGGCAGATCCTGTCGGTGCCGCCGCTGCTGATCGGGCTCCTGGGGTCGCTCGGCTACCTCGGCAACGTCATCGGTGCCGGTTCGGTCACCCAGATCGAGGACCGGCTGCTCGACGCCTCCGCCAAGGTGCTCACGCCCGACGTCGTCGACTCCCTCGTGCGGCCGACGCTGGCCGACATCCTCGGCTCCGGCCGGCTGGACGTCGTCAGCCTGGGCTTCCTGCTCTCGCTGTGGGCCGGGTCGTCGGCCACGGCGACGTTCATGAACACCGTCGTCATCGCCTACGACCAGCGCGACGTGCGCGGCCCGATCCGCACCCGGTTGAAGGCGCTGTGGCTGTTCGTCGTCGGCATGGTGCTGGCGGTGCTGACCCTGCCGCTGCTGGTGCTCGGACGCGGCGCCCTGGTCGGTCTCCTGCCGGACCGGTGGCAGGCGACGGCGACGGTCCTGGTCAACGCCGTCTACCTGCCGTTGGTGGTCCTCGGGCTGCTGCTTGCGCTGACCACCTTCTACAACGTGGTGCTGCCCAACCGGCTCCCGTGGCGGCGGCACCTGCCGGGGGCGGTCTTCGCGGCCGCCTTCTTCCTCGTCGCCGCCGTCCTCCTGCGGGCCTACGTCGCCGACGTCCTCACCACCGCGCTGCCCTATGGAGCGCTCGCCACCCCGATCGGCGTCCTGCTGTTCGCCTTCTTCTTCGGCATGGCGGTCCTGCTCGGCGCCGAACTCAACGCCACCATCCAGACCCGGTGGCCGGCGCCGCTACGCCGACACGACCGGCGCCGGCGCGAGCGGCGCGCCGCCAAGCTCGAGGCCGAGGCGCGCAAGCTCGGGCTGTGACATTGCGATCCTCCGGATCGCACCGCGGCCAGGTGCCGTGCCGCTGCTGCGCGGAGCCCCTCCGTCGTCCCCTGCGCGGACCCTCCGGGCCCACTCGGGACGACATGCCTCGGTCCCGATTACTTCCTGAGCGTTTCGTAGACCTCTTTGCAGGCCGGGCAGACCGGGCTGCCGGGCTTGGGCGACTTCGTCACCGGGAAGACCTCGCCGCAGAGCGCCTCGACCATGGTGCCCATGACCGCGCTCTCGGCGATCTTGTTCTTCTTGACGTAGTGGAACACCTCGTTGGCGTTGCCGGTGTCGGAGTCGCGGACGTCGGGGCGCTCCAGGATGTCGGAACTGCTCATGGCGTACTCCCTGCTCGGCTGGTGGTGTCCGCCCACCATGATGACAGGGTGCATCGCCCATCCGTCTCCCCTCCCGAACTCCCGGCCGGCACGGTCCTCTCCCCCGAGGTGGCCGCCGCGCTGGGGGCCGGCCGCCCCGTCGTCGCGCTGGAGAGCACGCTGCTCGCCCACGGGCTCCCGCGGCCCGACAACCGGACGGCGGCCGACGACGTGGAGGCCGCGGTGCGGGCCGGCGGCGCGGTCCCCGCGACGATCGCGGTGCTGGACGGGGTCCCCCATGTGGGCCTCACCGCCGAGCAGGTGGACCGCGTCTGCGCCGACCCCGACCTCGCCAAGCTCGGCGTCCGGGACCTGCCGGTGGCCGCGGCGCTCGGTCGCAGCGGGGCCACCACCGTCTCCAGCACCGCGTTGCTGGCGGCCGCCGCCGGGATCGGCGTCTTCGCCACCGGCGGCCTGGGCGGCGTGCACCGGCAGGCGGCCGACACGTTCGACGAGTCCGCCGACCTGACCGCGCTGTCCCGGACGTCGCTGGTCGTCGTCTGCGCCGGGGTGAAGTCGATCCTCGACGTGCCGGCGACCCTGGAACGGCTGGAGTCCCTCTCGGTCACCGTCGTCGGCTACCGGACGACGACCTTCCCCGGGTTCTACGTCGCCGACTCCGGCTCGACGCTGGACTGGTCGGTCGCCGACCCGGCGCAGGCCGCCGCCGTGTTCGCCGCCCGCCGCGCGCTGGCGCCCGGAGCGGTCGTCGTCGCCAACCCGCTGCCGGAGCAGGAGCAGCTGGACCCCGAACTGCACGACCGGGTGATCGCCGGCGCGCTGGCCGCCGCCGAGCAGGCCGGCGTGCGCGGCAAGGACGTCACGCCGTTCGTCCTCGACCACCTGCACCGGGCCAGCGAGGGCGCCACCCTGGCGGTCAACGTCCGGCTGGTCCTGCGCAACGCGGAGCTCGCGGGCCGGATCGCCGCTGCCCTCAGCGAGCTGCCGCGGTGACGGTCGTCGTCGTCGGGGACGTCGCGACCGACGTGGTGGTCGTCCTCGCGGGCGAACCCGCGCCGGGGTCCGACCGCCCTGCGTCGATCAGCACGCGCGGCGGCGGGGCCGCGGCGAACGTGGCCACGCACCTGGCCCGGCTCGGGACGCCGGTCGCCCTGGCCGGGTGCGTCGGGGACGATCCGCCCGGCGCTGGGCTCGCCGCCGAGCTCAGCGCGGCCGGGGTGACGCTGGCGCTGCGCACGACGCCCGGCGTCCCGACCGGCACCATCGTGAGCCTCGTCGAGCCGGGCGGCCAGCGCAGCTTCCTGGCCGACCGGGGGGCCAACCTGGAACTCGCGGCCGGGGACGTACCCGCCCCGCGCCCCGGGGGCCACCTGTACCTCTCCGGGTACGCGCTGCTGCACCCGCGACCCCGAGCCGCCGGGCTGCAGGCGCTGCGCGACGCACTGGCCGTCGGCTGCACCGTCTCGGTGGACCCGGCATCCACCGGTCCCCTGGCGCTGTACGGCACGCAGCGGTGGCTCGACGACACCACGGGCGCCACGCTGCTGCTGCCCAACGCCGCGGAGGCGCGGCTGCTGACCGGCTGCCGGGACCCCGCGGACGCGGCGCGGGCGCTCGCGGCGCGCTATCCGATCGTGACGGTCAAGCTGGGGGCCGACGGCGCGCTGTGGGCCTCGGGCGACCTGCTGGTGCATCGGCCGGCCCGGCCGACGACGGTCGTGGACACGACCGGCGCCGGCGACGCCTTCGCTGCCGGTCTGCTCGCGGCGTGGCTGGCGAACCCGGATGTCGACCCGGCCGCTGCGCTGGACGCGGGCCAAACGCTGGCCGCCGCCGTCGTCCGGCATCCCGGGGCGCGCTGACGGTCAGCCGTCGATGACCCGCGCGGGGCGCGGCGCCTCCAGCTCGCGGTCGGGCCGGTGGGTGTACCGGTTCGGGTCGACGCGCTTCTTCGGGGGCCCGTCGTTGGCCATGACCACCGCGATCCAGGGCAGCACCGTGCCGAGCACGGCGAAGATCAGCATCAACCAGACGACGTGGTAGAAGACCGCCGCGAGCACCAGGGACACCGCGCGGATGCCCATCGTGAGCGCGTAACGCCTCTTCCGGGCCGCATGCAGCTCGGCCTGGCTCGGCTGGGCCTCGGTGATGAGCACGGGCTCGGGTCGGCGCGACCGCGGGAACTGCTGGCTCGAAGCCACGGGCATCCATCCCCTCGCTGCCGGACCCTCGCGTCAGGCCCGTGCGTCCACACCCATCGTGCCACCGGCGAGCGCCCCCGCGCCCTGCCGGAAGCTACTTCGCGGCCGCTTTCGCCGCCTGCTTCTGCTCCTTCTTGAAGGCCCGCACCTCGAGCAGCGTCTCGGGGCCGGTGATGTCGGCGACCGAGCGCCGTGAGCCGTCCGCGCCGTAGTCGCCCGCGGCCTCCCGCCAGCCCGGCGGGGTGACGCCGTACTGCTTGCCGAGCAGCGCCAGGAAGATCTTCGACTTCTGGGCGCCGAAGCCCGGCAGCTCCCCGAGCCGTCGCAGCAGCGTCGCGCCGTCCGGCACATCGGCCCAGAGATTCTCCGGGCGTCCGTCGTAGCGCTCGACCAGCAGCCGGCAGAGGTCCTGGGTGCGCCCCGCCATCGAGCCGGGGTACCGGTGCAGTGCGGGCGGCCCCTGGAAGACGCGGACCAGTTCCTCGGGGTCCGCGGCGGCGAGGTCGGCGGCGGACAGCGACTCGACGCCGAGCCGGTCGGCGAGCAGCCGGGGCGCCCCGAAGGCGCGCTCCATGGGGAACTGCTGGTCGAGCAGCATCCCGATCAGCAGTGCGAGCGGGTCGCGGCTCAGAAGCTGGTCGGCGGCGGCGTCCTGGGCGATGCACAACTGAGGCACGCCGGCAGTGTGCCGCAGCGAGCGAGGTGCCGACGCCGCGGTATGTCACAGGCACTCTCGATCTGTCGGCGGATCAGCCGATGTCACCGGGCCGGGGGGGAGCCCGCCCCCCTCATCCGAGCCTCCCCGGTAGCGGACGGGGCCGCTTGGTGGCTCCCGGTTGTCAGCGGCCCCAGCCCATCGCGCTCGGGTTGTTCTCCTCGCCGAGCGACCACCATGCGAGCTGGCCGGGGGCCAGGGTCAGATGGGCGAACTCGGTCTGGCCCGGGAGACGCGCGCTGAGCGTCACGAACTGGTTGCTCGCCCGGGCTGTCTCTATCTCCCCGGCGCGACTGGTCAGATCGACGGAGTCTTCCAGTTCCCAGAAGAGACCCGTCCCGGCCATCCGCAGAATCTTCGGCATGTCTCAGCCAATCAGTCGCAGAACTCACAGCACCAGCCGGGCATCATGCTCGCCACCGCGGGGATCGGACAGCTCGAGTCTCGATCGGTTCGCCGCCGGCGCGAGAGCCATCAGAGACGTATGGCGCGGTCATCCGGCATCCTGAGTGCGAGGAGACACACGCCCCGGCCCCACGCCCGGGGGACAGCACGGCACGCCCGGGCCTCCGGCCTGGGCCCTCAGCGGCGTTTGCGGACCGAGTGTCGCAACTGCAGGATGCGTGCGCTGCCGAGGATGAGGGTGAGCAGGATTCCGCCGACCGCGGCGATGAGCAGCATGAGTGCAAGTGAGGTACTGCCGGTCAGCCCGAGGAACGTCACCTGCACGGTGTGGGTGTTCTGGATCATGAAGATGATCAGGGCAACGGTGATCAGCGCGGCGGCGCAGACCCCGACCCAGACCCGGCCGGTGCGCGTGCCGCGTACTCGTTGGCGTGGCTGGGAGGAGGGAGGGGCGGGGTTTCCCTGCCCGGCCGACGCCTCGCTCGGGGGAACCGGCGCCGCGTCGACGGGCACCACGTCGGGGCTGGGGGGCGGGGTGGAGTTGGTGTCGGGATGGAGAAGGGACATGGTCCGCTCCGCAATGGTGCTGTCAGCCGGTTCGGTGGGCACCACGGAGAGGACGTCACTCGTGCCGGACAGGATGAACGCTACGCGCTTCCAGCCTCGGCGACGGGACTTCGGGCCCAGATGGGAAAGGCAGTCGTGCGGGTCCTGGCGGACCTGTGTCCTCCACGCGCGGTCGTCCCTGCGGGCACGGTCGCGGGTCGACCGTCGGGAGGTCGGATTCAGTTGAGTGGGTGGCCGCCCTCGGAGTCCCACACTGCCGTCTCGGCGTCCCTCGCTGCCGCCACCCCAGCCGGGGCCGCCTGGTCGACGGGCAACCGGTCGACGGCCGGCTGCGCGGGTGGGACCGGCGCCGCAGCCGGGTGCAGCGCGGCGAGCACCGCGGTGGGTGTGTGCCGGTTGGCGCGGTCGGAAGCGGCGGTGAAGGCCTGCCGGGCGGCTGCCGCCGCCGTGTCCGGTGGAACGACGAGCAGGTCGAGCCGGCCGCGGGTGGTGTCGCCGGTCAGGTCGAGCAGCTGCGGGTCGATGCTGCGGAACCATCCCAGGCGGATGGTCCGGCCGTCGGCTGCCAGTCGCCGCGGGGCGGTCTCCCAGGCGTCGGGGTTGTAGGCGACCCGGGTCACCCGGACTCCCCGGCGGTGCAACTCCTGGACGAGACCCGGGAGTTCGTCGCTCAGGCTGCGGGTCCGCGGCCACCATGCCCCGTCCAACGTGGTGCGCTTCCCGGGTGGGTCGATGAGAGCCAGCCGGACCGGGTCCGCATCGCCGGTGCGAGGGTGCGGCGTGCCGGCAGTCCTCCGCGTCGTGCTGTCGGTGTCCACCGCCGGGTTCGCGGGAACGCGCGTGCGCCGGATGGTTGTCATGACCGGTCGGCTGGGCGCGGGTGGGTTGTCCGGATCGTGGTGGGTCCCATCGGGGACCGCCGATCTCCCTCCGCCAGCGGAGGGGCTGGACGCCGAGCTGGCGTCATCAGCGACACTACGCGCATCCCGCGCGTCGACAGGCGGCCGACCGCCAGCTCCTTTCCCTGCTGGGCCCAGGTCAGCGCACCGCCCAGATCGAGGACTCTACTGTTCCTCTTGACACATGCTGGTCCCGGCAGCATCCCGATCAGCAGTGCGAGCGGGTCGCGGCCGAGCAGCTCGTCGGCAGCTGGGTCGTGGGCGATGCGGAGGGTCGGCACACCGGAGATGGTGCTGTCGTGCGGTCCCGGTGCGATCACCCGGCGGCTCGACGTTCAGCCGCCCGAGCGCCCACGACGCCGGTGTCGGCGGCGACGTGCTCGGCGGCGTGCGCCACGGCCTCGGGCAACGTGGCGAAGACATGGCCCCGCTCGACCAGCGGCGCCAGGGTGCCGACCGCCGCGAGCAGCCGCCGGTGCTCGCCGCTGGCGCCCTTCACCAGCACCGTGATCCCTCGCCGGTGCAGGTCCTCGACGATCTCGCCGAGCACGTGCGCGCCGGTGGCGTCGAGCATCGCCACCGACGCCAGCCGCAGGATCACCACCTTGACGGCGGTCGTCGCCGTGATCTCGCGGAGGAACCGGTCGGCGACGGCGAAGAACAGCGGGCCGTCCAGCCGGTAGGCGAGCACCCGTCCCGCGAGCAACTCGTGCTCGGCGGCCGGGTCCAGGCCGTCGTCGGTCAGCGGTTCCGGAACGGCGCGGGCAGTGCGGGCCAGCCGCGCCAGGGCGAGGACGGCCGCGACACCCAGGCCCACCTCGACGGCCGTGACCAGGTCGAAGGCGACGGTGCACAGCGCGGTCAGCACGAAGACCAGCGCGTCGCCGCGGGTCGACCCCAGCACCGCCCGGGCCGTGTGCCGCTCGACCATCCGGTAGGCGGTGACGAGCAGGACGCCGGCCAGCGCGACCAGGGGGATCCGTCCGACCAGCCCCGAGGCGGCGTAGACGATCGCGGCCAGCACGAGCGCGTGGGTCAGGGCCGCGACGCGGGTGCTCGCCCCGGCTCGCGCGTTCACCGCCGTCCGGGCGATCGCGCCCGTGGCGGGCAGGCCGCCGCAGAGCCCCGAGGCGATGTTGGCGAGCCCCTGTCCGAACAGCTCCCGGTCGGGGTCGTGCCGCGGTGCGTCGGTCATGCCGTCGGCGACCCGCGCCGACAGCAGGCTCTCCAGGCCGGCGAGGAAGGCGACGACGGCCGCCGCACCGACCAGGTCGCGCGCGTTGCCGAGGTCGGGCAGCGCGGGCATCGGCAGCGCGGAGGGCAACGCGCCGATCCGGGCGACGTGCGCCCCGGACACCTCGACGACGACCGTGACGACGGCGACCGCCAGCAGCCCGGCCGGCAGCGACCGGTGCAGCTGTGGCAGCACAGCGGTCAGGAGCACCGAGAGCGCGAGGAGGGCCAGCATCGCCCAGTCCGGTCGCACCGCGAACCGGGCGACCACCAACGCCGCCGCCCCCACGGCGTTCTCCACGTCGGGCTTCGCGACGCCCAGGGCGCTGGGCATCTGCTGGGCGGCGATCACCACCGCGATGCCGAGGGTGAAGCCCTCCACGAGCGGCCACGGCACGTAGGCCAGCAGCCGCCCCAGCCGCAGCACCGCCGCGGCCACCACCAGCACCCCGGCCATCAGCGCGACCGGGTAGACCACCCCCGGTCCGTGCTCGGCGACCAACGGGACGAGCACCACGGTCATGGCACCGGTCGGGCCGGAGACCTGCAGCGAGGAGCCACCGAAGATCGCCGCGACCGCGCCCGCCACGACGGCGGTGACCAGGCCGGGCCCGGCGCCCACGCCGGAGGCGACGCCGAAGCCGAGTGCCAGCGGCAGTGCGACCACGCCGACGGTCACCCCGGCGGCGAGATCGCGGGGCCAGGAGCGGCGCAGCCCCGCGTAGTCGGCGCGCCGCGGCAGCAGGCCGAGCGCAGGCCGCAGCACGGTGCGCAACCGCCCGCCGATCATGCCGACGGCCGAGCCGGGTCGACGAGGGCCACCGCGTCGTCCGCCTGACCGAGCGCGGCCAGCAGTTCCTGGTCGTCCCGCAGCGTGCGGGTCAGCATCCGGCGAGCGACCGCCAGCAGCTCCGCCGTCTGCGGGTCGCGCAGCGAGCAGATGACCGTGTTCTTGAGCCGCCGGCTGTCCACCACCCCCGCCCGGCGCAACACCGTCACCTGCTGGGACAGGTGGGAGAGCTCCATCCCCGTCTCGGCGGACAGCTCGCCGATGGTGCGCTCCCGCTCCGCCAGCAGCTCGAGAATGCGCACCCGGCCGGGGTGGGCCAGGGCCTTGAAGAGGTCCGCCTTCGCGTCGGCGACGGGACGGCCAGGGGTGAAGGGCACGGCAACACTTTAGGAGTTGACAGATCTGTCAAACAGTTCCGAGCCGTGTGACCTCGGCGACGTCAGGCGTCCGGCGAGGCATCACGAGCCCGTCGTCGGACCAACTCCAGCGCGATGACGAGCAGGATTCCGACGACGGCGCCGATCACCGTCTCCACCCCTCGGTCGAACAAGAGCGACCGTACGGGCAGCGGCGCCGCGAGTTGCCCCATGAGCATTGCCATCGGGGTGATGAACAGCAGCGCGACGCCGTAGTGCCGCCCCACGACCAGCTCCGTGACGATCTGCAGGACGGCCACGATCAGGACGGTGGTGAGCGGACCGAATCCCGGGGCCAGCAGCGCCGCGCTGGTCAGCAGCCCGAGCAGGGTTCCGGACACGCGGTGTCCGGCGCGCAGCACCTGGGAGCGCAGCCCCGGCGCCGCCAGCGGCACCACGGCCGCGACCATCGCCCAGTAGGGGTGCCCGATCCCGATCGCGGTGGCCAGGCTGCCGGCCACCAGCACGGCCAGTCCGCTGCGGACCGCTTCCGCGGGCCGCGGGGAGGCGAGCGGGCGGGGGCGGCTGCGCTGGTGCCGCAGGACCGCGCCCGCGTTGCCGACGAGCAGGGCGAAGGCCGCGCTCGCCCCGGCGACCGCGGCCGCGACCGGCACGTCCGCGAGCGTGTGTGGCGCGGAGGCCACGGCGCCGAAGCCGAACACCAGGAAGATCGGGCCCGGCGGGTGCCAGTCCTGCGCCGCCGAGACCATCGAGCCCAGGACGGCGAACCCGGCCGTCACCCCGACGGCGACCCACGCCCGCGAGTCCAGCGTGCCGACCAGGACGCCGGCGACCACCGCGGCGACCAGCAGGGTGCCCGCGCTGAGCTGCATGGTCGCCCGGGAGAGGTGGATGTGATTGCGCCCGTACAGCGAGGTGAAGGCGCCGAACGCGGCGTAGGCCGACCACTCCGGATGCCCGAGCGCCACCACCGCCAGCAGCGGGACGAGGACGCTGGCGCCGGCGCGCAGGGCCACCCGGTGCGCAGACGGACCCGGGCGCACCTCCAGGAGGTCCCGCACCCTCAGCTGCAACGGCTCCCTCATGAGCACCTCCGCCTGCACAGCGCGGTCCGGACGGGCTGCGATTCCGGCTCGGGACGTGTCGTCCGTCGCTACGGGAGCTGCACGAGCACGGACGAGGGTCAGTACTCGCCCTTGATCACGAAGAAGGATCCGCGGATCGTGCCGGCCAGCTTCGACTTCTGGCGCGCGAACTTGAAGCGGGACGCCAACTCCTCGGGGACCTCCATCCCGTCGGAGAGCTTGAACCCGACAGCGCGCTTCGTGCCGTCCGCCAGGCCGTACATGACGTTGATCGACAAACCGGACTCGTAGAACACGTAGGTCATCCGCGTGCCGTCGACCTCGAAGGAGGTGGCCTCCAGGGGTCGGGACGCGATGACGAGGTCGCGCTCCTCCTTCAGGACGCGATGCACGTAGTCGACGGCGTCCTGCACCTGGTCCGCAGGGTCGACGGCGAACACGTGGCCGAACTTGTTCCTGTAGTAGCGGGCCTCGTTGGCCCGGAGCCCGGCGAGCGCGTCCGCGACGGGCGACGACTCCAGGCCGGCGGTGGACACGTTCTCGAAATCGACGACCTGTGGCACCTGGACCTCCTCGACGTATACGGCGCGGAGGGTAGCCGTGACCCGCGCAGCGGCTTCACGGTGGCGACGGCACGCCCGGTTCCGGCCGAGTGAAGACGCTGTCGATGCCGGCGAGCTGCAGCGCGCGGTCGACCTGGTGCGAGGCGGCGCGCAGCACCGGGTGCCGACCGGCGGCGGTCGACGCCTCCACGGCGGTCAGCAGCAGCGCGAGGGCGGACGAACTCATGAAGGTCACGCCCGCGGCATCGATCGCGTCGACGACGATCCGCTCGCGCCGGAGCGAGCTGGTGAACTGCGTGGCGACCGCGGTGTCCACGTCGCCGCGCAGGCACAGCACGCGGCGGTCGGGTTCCTCGCGCTCGATGGTGATGGCTCCCGCCGGAGGCCGCGGGTGCTCCCAGACGTCCATGTGCGCCTCCTCGCCCGCCGCGGACGCTACGACCGTCGTCCGCGGGGCGGAAGGGCCGTGGGCCCTGCGGAGGGAGGGTCAGCCGGCGGTGAACCGGCCGGTCGCGGCGCCGGTGAGGACGCCGTCCGGCAGTCGGCGGTCCATGAGGACCAGGAGCAGGTGCCGTGCGGCGCCACGGAGCACTTCACCGTCGCCGTAGGCCCAGTCCAGGTCGTCGGCCTCGAGCCGGATGCCGGCCAGGTCCGCCCCGAAGTGCTTCCGGCTCGACGGGGCGGTCGCGTGATCGAGGACGACGCGCAGGGCCCGCTCGCCGACCGGGTGCTCCAGCCCCAGCGGGACGGTGATGTCCAGACCATGGACGACGTCGTGCGTCAGGGCACCCGGGAGGCCGCCGCCCGGTGGCTTCCACGGGTGGCCGACGTTGCTCTGCCAGCCGTCGAGCAGCGTGGCGGTCGACGTCCCGGCGTCCCGGCGGGCGAGACGGTCGGCCATCCGTGCGAAGTTGCCGCGCGAGCGGGCCAGCTCGGCGAGGAACCGGGGCGCGGGATAGCGGAAGGGCATCGTCATGTGGGCGACCACCTCGCGGGTGCGCCAGCCCGCGCAGAGCGACGGGGCGTCCCAGTCGGCCTCGGACAGCGCGGCGAGGACGTCCCCGAACGCGCGTCGTTCGGCGGTGATCGTCGTCCGCAGGTCGTCGCTCATCACCGCTCCGCTGCGGTCAGCCGCGCCAGATGGGCGGCGAAACGGTCGAGCGAGGTGCGGAAACCGGCCTGGTTGGCGGGCTCCATCATGCGGGCCGGCACGTCGGTCTGCTCGATGTCGACCTGCGTGCGGTCCGCGCCGAGCTCGGTGAAGGTGATGGTCACCGTCATCCCCGAGGCGTCCTCGACCCAGGCCAGCCGCTCCGGCGGGCTCACCTCGACGTAGTGGGCGCTGGTCGGGTACCTGCTGCCGTCGGCGTCGTTGACCATGACGGTCGCGAAGGCGCCGCCGGGGCGGGCGTCCACCGTGATCGCGTCCAGGGGTGCGCTGACCCCGATCGGACCCCAGAAGTGGGTCAGGTGCTCGGGCTCGACCATGCAGCTGAAGACGAGGTGCCGAGGGGCGTCGAACTCGCGGGTGAAGCGCAGGACCTGCTCAGTCATGGGGAGCTCCGTTCGAGGGTGTGTGGAGGGTTCGGAGGTGGTCGTCGAGCTTGTCGAAGCGCTCCGACCACAGGCGGCGATTGGCCTCGATCCAGTCGACTGCGGCATCGAGGGCGTGCCGTTCCAGGTGGCAGGGGCGGAACTGCGCCTGCCGGCGGCGGGTGATCAGCCCCGAGCGTTCGAGGACCTTCAGGTGCTTCGAGATGCCCGGAAGGCTCAGCGCGAAGGGCGCCGCCAACTCGTTGACCGTCGCGTCGCCCTCTGCGAGCCGCGCCACGATCGCCCGTCGCGTCGGGTCGGCGAGCGCAGCGAAGGTCGCGTCGAGCCGTTCGTCGACCGCTGCCGTCATGGGCGTAGTTAACCAGCGAGCTATTTAGCTGTCAAGCTAACTATGACCGCAGGGTCGAGGAGGCACGATGCCCTGGTGCGCGCCGTGGTGAGTCGGGTCGGTACAGCCGCTGTAGTCGTCGACGACGTCGTGGTCGGCGAGATCGGCCGCGGCCTGCTGGCACTGGTCGGCGTCGGGCGGCAGGACGACGGGACGGCGGCCGCCGCCATGGCCCGCAAGATCCACGAACTGCGCATCTTTCCCGGCGACGACGGCGAGCTGTCGGCGTCCGACCTCGGCCTGCCGGTACTCGTGGTCAGCCAGTTCACGCTCTACGCCGACACGCGGAAGGGACGTCGTCCGTCCTGGCAGGAGGCCGCCCCCGGCGAGCTGGCCGAGCCGTTGGTGGACGCGGTCGTGGCGGAACTGCGGGCACGCGGCTGCACCGTGGCGACCGGGCTGTTCGGGGCCAGCATGCGGGTCTCGTCGGTCAACGAGGGTCCGATGACCCTGCTGCTGGAGACCTGACCCCGCTCCTGGCTGAACTACCCGGCCGGCGTGTCCGTGTTGCAGGGTGGACGGGGCCGGGTAAGGGGGGTGACGGAAGACACTCCCTGCCGATTTGCTGTGAAGCGCCGGTTCATGGAACACGGAGCCCGGTGCGAACCGTTGTGCAGGACGTACCACATCGGACAGAAGAGCTAGGGGCCTCACCCGGCCACCCCGGAGCCCCCGCACTTGACGCCCGGACGGATCGCCGCCGCCACCGACGACGCGGCATCCCATCCGAACCGAAGGCAAGGACGAAGACACACCGTGACGCTGCTTCAGTCTTCCCCCAACGACACCCTAGGGGTGCGCTCGCGCACGCCCCGTCGGGACCCCGACACCACCGGCCTGGTGTCGACGGACCTCGTGCGCGTGTACCTCAACACCATCGGCAAGACCGCGCTGCTGACCGCCGAGCAAGAGGTCGAGCTCGCGAAGCGGATCGAGGCCGGCCTGTACGCCGGGAAGCTCCTGGCGGAGAAGCAGGGCCTCTCCCCCGCCAAGCAGCGCGACTACAAGACGCTCGCCATCGACGGCAAGGCCGCGAAGGCGCACCTGCTGGAAGCCAACCTCCGTCTCGTCGTGTCGGTGGCCAAGCGCTACACCGGCCACGGCATGACGTTCCTGGACCTGATCCAGGAGGGCAACGTCGGCCTGATCCGTGCGGTCGAGAAGTTCGACTACACCAAGGGCTTCAAGTTCTCGACGTACGCGACCTGGTGGATCCGCCAGGCGATCACCCGCGCCATGGCCGACTCCGGCCGCACCATCCGGCTGCCCGTCCACCTCGCCGAGCAGGTCAACAAGGTCGTCCGCACGCGCCGGCGCATGCACCAGGAGCTGGAGCGTGAGCCCACCGCCGAGGAGCTCGGTCTCGAGCTGGACATCCCGGAGGCGCGGATCGTCGAGCTGCTCGAGTACAGCCGCGACCTGGTCAGCCTCGACCAGACCGTGGGCGCCGACGAGGAGTCGCGGCTCGGTGACTTCATCGAGGACGCCGACGCCGCGGTGGCCGAGGACGCCGTCGCCTTCCAGATGATGAAGGGCGACGTCCGCAACGTGCTCGAGACCCTCGAGGACCGCGAGCGGGACGTGGTGATCCTGCGATTCGGGCTCGACGGCCACCAGCCCCGCACGCTCGAGCAGATCGGCAAGCAGTTCGGTCTGTCCCGCGAAAGGGTGCGGCAGATCGAGCGGGAGACGATGGCCAAGCTCCGCGACCCGGAGCGGGCCGACGCCCTGCGCGACTACCTGGCCTGAGTGGCACAGCCCTGAGAACGGGGCCCTGAGATCGAGAGCCGGTCACCATCGGGTGACCGGCTCTCGGCCGCTCCGGGGGTGTCGTGCACGCTCTGCGGGTTCTGCAAGACCCCGCATGCGTGCCCAACGCCCGCGACGCAGCGCCCGGGCACCGCGACGCGCCGTCGTCAGTCCGCGGTGCGCATTCGGCGGGGCCCCGGCTCGACCCGCGCGGTCGGCGGGCCCACCGAGCAGGTGCCCCCGGCGACGACGAGCGAGCGTCCCCCGTGCCACGGGTCCGCCGGACCGACGAGCACCGGCTCCAGCCGCAATCGCAGCACCTCGGGCAGGTCGTCGGCCAGGCGCGCGACCCGCAGCAGCAGGTTCTCCAGCGCAGCCACGTCGACCGGCTCGGATCCCCGGTAACCGTCGAGCAGCGGCCAGGCGCGCGGGGCCCGGACCAGTTCGGCGGCGTCCAGGTCGGTCAGCGGCAAGGTGCGGTAGGCGCGGTCGCCGAGCAGGTCGGTGGCCACTCCCCCGAGGCCGAAGCTGACCAGCGCGCCGAACGACGGGTCGTCGACGATCTCGACCACGGTGGCGACGCCGGGGGCGGCCATCTGCTGGACGATCACCGGGTCGCCGGAGGGGATCGCCCCGAACGCCGTCCGGACGGCGTCGTCGTCGGCGAGGTCCAGGCGGACGCCGCCGAGATCCGCGCGGTGCCGCAGCCAGGGCGCGGTGGACTTGAGGATGACCGGGTAGCCGATCTCCCGGGCCGCCGCGACCGCCTCCTCGGCGTCGGTGGCGGTGCGGGTGCCGAGAAGCGGAACGCCGTAGGCGGCCAGCAGGGCGATCAGCTCGTCGTCGGTCAGCTCGCGACCCTTCGGGGCGTCACCCAGCGCCGCGTGGACGACGGCCTTGCCCGTCGCCGCGTCGACGTCGGGCAGCTCCGGCAGCTCGCCGACCGGCCGGCGCCGCCAGCGGGCGTACTCCACGGCCTTGGCCAGCGCGATCACCGCTCGCTCCGGGGTGGAGTACGAGGGCACCGAGCCGCGGGCCGGCATGCCGTCCTCGCCCAGCACGGTGAGCTCGTCCGGGATGCCCTCGGTGGACAGGAAGCTCGCGACGATCGGCTTGTCCGAGCCCCGGGCGACCTCGCGCAGGGCCGCGCCGAACTCCGTGGAGCCGGACATGAGCGGCGGCAGGAAGACAGCGACCACCGCGTCGGCGCCGTCGTCGTCGATGGCCGCCTGCAGCGCGGCACTGAAGTCCTCCGGGGTGCCGCCGGCGCCGATGTCCACCGGTTCCTCGTGGGCCAGCTCGAGGCCCTCCTCGAGCACCGCATCGGCGACCAGCCAGCCGATCGCGGTCGAGTTCCCGACGATCGCCACCCGTGGGCCGGCCGGCAGCGGCTGGTGGGCCAGCAGCGAGCCGACGTCGAACATCTGCGCCACGGTCTCGACGCGGATCACTCCCGCGGAGGCGAACAGCGCCGCCACGGACTGCTCGGGCACCGCCACCGAGGTGCCGGCGAGCCCGCGGGTGACCTGGACGTGCCGGCCGCTCTTCACCGCCACCACGGGCTTGGTCCGGCCGACGCTGCGGGCCAGCCGGGCGAACTTGCGCGGATTGCCGAAGCTCTCCAGGTGCAGGAGCACGACCTCGGTGGCGGGGTCGGTGGCCCAGTACTGGAGCAGGTCGTTGCCGCTGACGTCGGCGCGGTTGCCGGCGGAGACGAAGGTCGACAGCCCGAGGTGTCGGCTGCGGGCCCGTTCGAGCAGCGCCACGCCGAGTGATCCGGACTGGGCGAAGAACCCCACCCGGCCGCGGCCGGGGATCATGGGCGCCAGGCTGGCGTTGAGCTGCACCTCGGGATCGGTGTTGACGATCCCGAGACAGTTGGGGCCGACCACCCGCATCCCCGACGCGCGGGCCGCGGCGACCAGCTGCCGTTCCGCGGCCCGGCCCTCCGGACCGGACTCGCCGAACCCGCCCGAGACCACCACCAGGCCCCGCACGCGCTTGCGGCGGCAGGCCTCCACGACGCCGGCGACCTCGTCGGCGGGCACCGCCAGCACGGCGAGGTCGACGTCGTCGGGAATGGACTCGATGTCGGCGTAGGCGGCCACGCCGCGCACGTGCCGGGCGCCCGGGTTCACCGGGTACACCGGTCCGGCGAAGCCGTAGTCGAGCAGGTGCCGCAGCAGGGCGTTGCCGATCTTGCGCTCATCGGTGCTGGCGCCCACGACGGCCACCGACGACGGCGTCAGCAGCCGGGCGATGGAGCGGGACTCGCTGCGCTGCTCCCGCTCGTAGGACACGGCGAGGGCGTCCTCGGTCTGGTCGATCGGGAAGGTGAGGTGGACGACGCCGTCCTCGTAGGAGCGCTCGGAGTGGTAGCCGGCGTCCTGGAAGACGCGCACCATCCTGCTGTTCTGGGCCAGCACCTCGGCGACGAAGCGCTTGATGCCCTGCTCGCGGCCCGCCGCCGCGAGGTGCTCGAGCAGCACCGAGCCCAGCCCACGCCCCTGGTGCGCGTCCTCGACGAGGAAGGCGACCTCCGCGTCGTCGGTGCCGGGATAGCGGTCGAACCGGCCCACGGCGATGATCTGGTCGCCGAGCAGGACGACGAACGCCACCCGGTCGACGTGGTCGACGTGGGTGAAGCGGTGCAGGTCCTTCTCCGACAGCCTCTTCATCGGCCCGAAGAACCGGTAGTAGCGGGTCTGGTCGCTGCTGCGCTCCATCAGCCCGTTGATGCCGTCGGCGTCCTCCGGGCAGATCGGCCGCAGGTGCACCGTCCCGCCGTCGGCCGCGACGATGTCGGCCTCCCAGTGCGGCGGCGGCGTGGGGTTGTCGGCCTGCGGCTGGGAAGGCTGTTCAGTCACGGGGATCGTCCGGGTCGAGTCCGAAGTAGGGGAAGCAGGCCCGGCGGGTGCGCAGGATGGCCCGGTCGACGCGTGACTCGGTGAACGGGTCCCACGCCGAGAAGCCCGTGTAGCCGCCCTCGGTCATGTGCGTGGGCGGCCGCGCGCGCAGGCCGCGACGTTCGACGTCGTTCCGCCAGGACTGCGGGATCTCGGTGGACGGGTCGAGCCGGTCGCCGCTGACCTCGGCGATCAGGTGAGTCCACGCACGCGGGACGCACCGGACCAGCCCGTAGCCTCCCCCGCCGAGCACCACCCAACGGCCGTCGCAGATCTCGTGGGCCAGGTCGTGCATGACCTTGTAGCTGGCGCGTTGACCGTCGACGGTGAGGGCCAGGTCGGCCAGCGGGTCCTCGTGGTGGGCGTCGCAGCCGCACTGGGTGACCAGGATCTGCGGCTGGAACGCCCGCAGCACGCTGGGGACGACGGCGGTGAACGCGCGCAGCCAGGAGGAGTCGTCGGTGCCGTTGGGCAGGGCCAGGTTGACCGCGCTGCCCATGGCCGTGTGCGGATCGCCGGTCTCCTCGGGGAAGCCGGTTCCGGGGAAGAGGGTCAGCGGCGTCTGGTGGATGCTCACCGTGAGCACGCGTGGGTCGTCGTAGAAGGCGGCCTGGACGCCGTCGCCGTGGTGGACGTCGAGATCGACGTAGGCGATGCGTTCGTACCCCTGCCTGAGCAGCCAGGCGATCGCGACGGCGGGGTCGTTGAACACGCAGAAGCCGGAGGCCGCGTCCCGCATCGCGTGGTGCAGCCCACCGGAGATGTTGACCGCGTGCTGCGCGGTGCCCTCGTGCACCTCCCGAGCGGCTTGCACGCTGCCGCCGGTGATCAGCGCCGCCGCGTCGTACATGCCCTCGAAGATCGGGTTGTCCGGCGTGCCCATGCCGTGGCCCACGGACGGGTCGGCCGGCGCCCGGCGGACGGCGTCCAGGTAGGCGGGGTCGTGCACCAGGGTGAGCAGGCCGACGTCGGCCGGGGTCGGCGTCACGATCCGGATCCGGTCGGTCGCGAGCACGCCCAGGCCGTCGGCCAGCCGCATGGTCAGGTCGAGGCGGACGGGGTGCAGCGGGTGGTCCCCACCCATGGTGTAGCCGAGGAGGGACTCGTCCCAGACCACGGCGACCGAGTCGCTCATCGGGCCCCCTCGCACTCTCGCCGCTGCCGTGCCTCGGCTCGCTCCGGACGCTACCCGGTGACGTCGCAGGCGGGGCCCCGGTCGACCGGCCCACCCGTCCGGCTGACCGGGCGCGGCGCGGCCCGCCCGTAGACTTGCCGCCGACACGGAGGAGTACCTGTGAACGACCTCATCGACACGACCGAGATGTACCTCCGGACGATCTTCGAGCTGGAGGAAGAGGGGATCGTCCCGCTGCGGGCACGGATCGCCGAGCGGCTGCACCAGAGCGGCCCCACGGTGAGCCAGACGGTCGCCCGCATGGAGCGCGACGGCCTGCTGACGGTCGAGGGTGACCGGCACCTGCAGCTGTCGGACGAGGGGCGCCAGCTCGCCACCGCCGTGATGCGCAAGCACCGGCTGGCCGAGTGCCTGCTCGTGGACGTCATCGGCCTGGATTACGCCGACGTCCACGAGGAGGCCTGCCGCTGGGAGCACGTCATGAGCGAGGCGGTGGAGCGCAAGCTGCTGACCCTCCTGGGCAACCCGTCGGTCTCCCCGTTCGGCAACCCCATCCCGGGGTTGGAGGCGCTGCGCGGCGACGCGCCGGCGGCGGGGCAGGCGACCGCGGCAGTGCCCGCGTTGTCCCTGCTCTCCACGACGGCGACCACCGGCGGCCGGCCCGTCGTCATCCGGCGGATCAGCGAACAGCTGCAGGAGAACGCCGACCTCCTGCGCGTGCTCGCCGACCAGGGCGTGCGGCCGGGCGCCACCATGATCGCCCGGCTCGTCGACGGCTCGGTGAGCCTCGACGGCACGCCACTGCCGGCGGGGGTCGCCCACCACCTCTTCGTCACCCTCGCCGACGAACAGGCCGCCGCATTCGAGGCCGCGACGCTCGCCTGACTCACTACCGTGCGCGGTCGACCTACCGTGTGCGGTCGACCGACGAACATGTGAGAAGAGGCCCGCCAGGTGAGCACGCCCTCCGTTGCGCCCGAGCAGTCCGACGCCGCGCCCAGCCCGTTCCACCGGATGTCGGACTTCCTGGCGATCCCGCGGCTGGCCGGCCTCGCGCTCTCCGCCGACGGCACGCGGCTGGCGGTGTCGGTCGCCACGCTGGATCCGGAGAAGAAGAAGTGGCAGTCCGCGCTCTGGGAGGTCGATCCCGCGGGCGCGGCGGCGGCACGCCGGCTGACCCGCAGCGCGCCGGGTGAGTCGGCGCCCGCCTGGCTGCCGGACGGTTCGCTGCTGTTCACGTCGGCCCGCCCGGTGCCGGGCGCCAAGGAGGACGGCGACCCCACGCCGGCGCTGTGGAGCCTGCCGGCCGGTGGGGGCGAGGCCCGACCGGTGGTCACCCGCTCGGCCGGGATCGCCGGGTTCGCGGTGGCGGCCGACACCGGCGACCTGGTCGTCGCCGCAGCGACCATGCCGGGCGCGACCGACGCCGCGGCCGACGAGCAGCACCGCACCCAGCGCAAGGACGCCGGGGTCACCGCGGTCCTGCACGAGACGTATCCGGTGCGGTACTGGGACCACGACCTGGGGCCCGCTGCCCCACACCTCTTCTGGGCGGGACAGATCCCCGCGGACGACGGCACCACGGCAGGCCGCGCCGAGCTCCGCGATCTGACCCCGGACGCCGTTCCTCCGCACGGTGCCGGAGACGACTTCGCCCTCTCCCCCGACGGTCGTCTCCTGGCCCGCACCGAGCAGGTCCCCGACGGTCCCGCCGGGCGCCGCACCCGGGTACTGCTCACCGACCCGACGACCGGGGACACGAGGGTGCTCGTCGACGACGAACTGGCCGACGTGTACGCCCCCGCGTTCTCCCCCGACAGCACGTCCCTTGTCTGCGTCCGCGAGCGGCTCGCGACCTACGCCGAGCCGCCGGACTACACGTTGCTGGTGGTCGACGTCGCCACGGGCGACGCCCGCGACGTGACGGCGGGCTTCGACCGGTGGCCGAGCGCGCCGCAGTTCGCCACCGACGGCGCGGCGGTCTACTTCCTCGCCGACGACGACGGCCGGCACGCCGTGTTCCGGGTGGCGCTGTCCGGTGGCGAACCCGTGCGGCTCACCGACGACGGCGCGTACAGCGACCTGCAGGTCGCCCGCGACGGCAGCGCGCTGTACGCGCTGCGGTCCGCCTACGACTCGCCGCCGCTGCCGGTGCGGCTGGACCCGCTCGCCCCGCTGCAGGACCCGACCGTGCTGCCCAGCCCCGGCGGCGTCGACCCGCTGCCGGGCCGCGTGCTCGAGGTGGAGGCCACCGCCGCCGACGGCGCCCGGGTGCAGTCCTGGCTGGTCCTCCCCGAGGGCGCCTCCGCGGACTCCCCGGCACCCCTGGTGCTCTGGATCCACGGCGGGCCCCTGATGAGCTTCAACTCGTGGTCGTGGCGCTGGTGCCCCTGGGTGCTCGCCGCCCGCGGCTACGCGGTCCTGCTGCCCAATCCCGCGCTCTCCCAGGGCTTCGGCCAGGAGTTCGTGCGGCGCGGCTGGGGCGAGTGGGGTGGCGCGCCCTTCACCGACCTCATGGCGGCCGTGGACGCGGTCGAGCGGCGCCCCGACATCGACGCGTCGCGCACGGCGGCGATGGGCGGTTCCTTCGGCGGGTACATGGCCAACTGGGTGGCGACCCAGACCGACCGCTTCCGGGCGATCGTGACGCACGCCAGCCTGTGGGACCTCGACTCCTTCACCGGCACCACCGACGCCGCCTACTACTGGGAGAAGGAGTGGGGCGACCCGCTGCGCGAACCCAAGCGCTACGAGCAGAACTCGCCGCACCGTTACGCGGACGCGATCCGCACGCCGATGCTGGTGATCCACGGCGACAAGGACTACCGCGTGCCGATCGGCGAGGGCCTGCGGCTCTGGTACGACCTGCAGAAGCGCGGCATCCCCTCGAAGTTCCTGTACTTCCCGGACGAGAACCACTGGGTGCTCGCGCCGGGCAACTCCCAGGTCTGGTACGAGACGGTGATCGCCTTCCTCGCCGAGCACGTCCTGGGCGAGCCCTGGAAGCGTCCCGAGCTGCTCTGAGTCCATGGCTGCGCCGCCGTCAGCAGACCGACGCCGCAGCCCGGACGAGCAACGCACGCAGGTCGCCCGGTGTCATGCATGCCCCCAGCGCGTCGCGCAGCAGGGCGGCCAGGGCGTAGTCGGGGGCGCTGGTCAGTGCCCGGTCGAGGGCGACGTTGGCCATAGCGCCGTCGCCACGCAGCCAGGCGCTGACCGCAAGCAGGCTGGCCGGTGCCGCGTCCAGCGGCGCGGGTGCGCGACGGGTGCACTCGGCCCACAACTGCTCGGCGGCCGCCGGCAGTTCCGCGTCGTACTCGTCCAGTGCGAGCTGCAGCGCCAGGTCACGGACCTCGCCGTCGCGCAGGCCCCACACGATGCGCGCCACCTCCTCGTCGGCGAGCGGTCTGCGCAGCGCCGCGCCGACACGGCAGCGGTCGATCCCGCCCATGATCGCCGTCCACGACTCCAGGCCGGCCGGCTCCGGGCCGGTGTCGAGTAGGTCCGCCGAGAGCGCGACACCCACTCGCGCGCAGGCCCCCGCCATGGCCGAGGCGTCGTGGCCGGGTGGCGGCGAGATCAGGGCGACGAGGTCCTCCCGGGCGTCCTGCACGACGGTTCCGGTCGCGATCGAGGCGACCTCCAGCTCGCTGACCCCACCCGGGAGGGCGGTGCCGGCGTCGGGCGCGCAGCAGGGGTCGGAGCAGTCGTAGGACCACCACCGGCCGCCGCGCACGAGGACCGTGTCCGCGACCGGCACCCCCACCCCTGACAGTCCCCGGCACATCTCCCGGACGAGCTCGGCGTGCGGCAGCGCGGGCTCCCCGGCGCGGGTCTCGTTCGCGGCCTCGGAAACGACGAGGACCACGGCGCCGGCCGGCCGGTCGGTCTTCAGGCTCCCGGACAGCATTCCGGCCAGGGCACCGTCGTGCTCCGGCGGCGGGATGTCGGCCCGTACGGTCAGCCCGACCCGGCGACCGCTCTGCCCGCCCAGCGCCAGCAGCACGACGGACTCCCGTGGCCGGAAGCCCAGCAGGTGCGGCAGGCCGGCGGCGATTTCGCCGACGTCGCGGATGCGGACGACGACCGGCTCGTCCGGCGGGGCGGGCTGTCGACGGGTGCGCTTGCTCATGCCCCGACCCTGGCCGCGCGGCGACCCCGTGAGGTCACCCGACCGTCATCTGTGGACAGCGGCCCCGCTGTGGACGACCGTCAACCCCATCCGGGTCACATCTGGTACTGGACCGCGGTGCGCTGAGCCAGCCACGGGCGCACGTGCTCGGCGAGTACCGCCAGGTGCACCGGGTCCTGGGCGTAGCGGTAGAACGCTTCGACGTCCGGGAAGTCCGCGATCAGCACGGTGTCGGCGTTGCCGTCGGAGAGCCCGGCATCGTCCGCGACCACGAGCGACGTCATGCCGCCGACCTCCGAACGGAGCCTGCGCAGCGCAGCCACGGTCGACGCCCGGCGGTCGTCATCGGCGTCGGCGGACCAGGAGAACACGGCGACGTGACGGATCATGGCGCAGAGTTTTCCAGTCCCCGGGACGGGGCCGCAGGCCGGGCGGTTACCGGCTGGTAGGCACCGCGTCCCGCCCGCTGGTTAGAGTCCGCTCATGGGACGGTCGCTGCGTATCGCACTGCTGTCCTACCGGAGCAAGCCGCACAGCGGGGGCCAGGGCGTCTACGTGCGGGCGCTGTCCCGCGAGCTGACCGGCCTCGGCCACCGGGTCGAGGTGCTCAGCGGTCAGCCCTATCCCGAGCTCGACCACGGCGTCGCCCTGCGCCGGCTGCCGAGCCTGGACCTCTACCGCGAGCCGGATCCGTTCCGCACCCCGCGGCCCTCGGAGTTCCGCGACTGGATCGACGTCGCCGAGTGGGCCACCATGTGCACCGCCGGGTTCCCCGAGCCGATGACGTTCAGCCTCCGAGCGGCCCGCCACCTCCTTTCCCGGGCCGGCGAGTTCGACGTCGTGCACGACAATCAGTCGCTCGGCTGGGGTCTCCTGCGGTTGACCCGGGCGGGCGTCCCGACGGTCGCGACCGTCCACCATCCGATCGCCATCGACCGGCAGCTGGAGCTGGCCGCCACGCCGTCGCTGCGCCGGCGGCTGACGCTGCGCCGCTGGTACGGCTTCACCGGCATGCAGGCCCGGGTGGCGGCGCGCCTCGACGCAATCACCACGGTGTCGGAGAACTCCCGGCGCGACATCGCCACGCACATGGGCCTGGCGCCCGAGGGCATCGAGGTCATCCCGGTCGGCATCGATCCAGACGAGTTCCGCGCGCCGCCGCCGGACCGGCCCCGCGACCGCGACTCGATCCTCGTCATCACCAGCGCCGACGTCGCCCTCAAGGGCCTGGTGCACCTGCTCGAGGCGCTGGCCAAGCTGCGGACCGAGCGGCCGGTGCGGCTGACCGTCGTCGGCACCGCCCGCCCGGGCGGTCCGGCCGAGGCGGCGCTGGACCGGCTCGCCCTGCGGGACGCCGTCCGCTTCACCGGGCCGGTGCCCGAGGCCGAGCTCGTCGACCTGCTGCAGCGGGCGTCGGTCGTGGCCATCCCCTCCCTGTACGAGGGCTTCTCGTTGCCCGCGATCGAGGCCATGGCGTGCGCCACCCCGCTGGTGACGACCGACGCCGGAGCGCTCCCCGAGGTGGTCGGCAGCAAGGCCGGCCTGCGGGTGCGCGCCGGTGACGTGGGCGAGCTGACGGCGGCGCTGCAGCTGGTGCTGGACTCGCCGTCCCTCGCCGAGCAGCTGGGCCGCGCGGGCCGGCGCCGGGTGCTGGACAACTACACCTGGCGGTCGACGGCGCAGCGCACGGCCGACTGGTACGCCGAGACCCTGGACCGCAAGGAGAAGCAGCAGTGCTGACCGTCGACTACGAGCTGCTCGACCTGCGGCCGGGCATGACCGTGCTCGACCTGGGTTGCGGCGAGGGCCGGCACGCGTTCGAGGCCTACCGCCGCGGCGCCGAAGTGGTCGCCGTCGACTGGGGGCAGCCCGAGGTCGAGACGACGAAGCGCTGGCTCGGCGCGATCGCGGAGGCCGGCGAGGCGCCGGCGGGCGCCCGCTACGAGGTCGTCCGGGGCGACCTGCTGCACCTGCCGGTCCCGGACGCCAGCGTCGACCGGGTGATCGCCTCGGAGGTGCTCGAGCACATCCCCGACGACGTCACCGCGATGGCCGAGATCTTCCGCGTGCTGAAGCCGGGCGGCCGGGTCGCGGTGACCGTGCCGCGCTACGGCCCCGAGCGGATCTGCTGGGCCCTGTCGGACGAGTACCACGCGAACGAGGGCGGCCACATCCGCATCTACCGGCGCGACGTCGTCCGCACCCGGCTGACGTCGGTCGGCCTGGTTCCAGGCGAGACCCACCACGCGCACGCGCTGCACGCGCCGTACTGGTGGTTGAAGTGCGCCGTCGGCGTGGAGCGCGACGCGGCGATCGTGCGCGCCTACCACCGGATGCTGGTCTGGGACCTCACCAAGCGGCCGTGGCTCACCCGCACCGCCGAGCGCCTCCTGGACCCGATCCTCGGCAAGAGCGTGGTCGTGTACGCCGACAAGCCCGCCGGTCCCGAGCGCTCGGCGTCGGCCGGCGGCGGGGCGGGCGGGAACCTCGCGACGTGGGAGCGGACCGCTGCCGCGCGCTGAGCCGGGCGAGCTCCTGCCGGAGCTGCCCGGCGTCCTGACCGGGGAGCAGGTGCGGGCGACCGTGGCCTGGATCGCCGATCAGCAGGACCACGACGGCGCGCTGCCCTGGTTCGCCGGCGGCCAGCTCGACCCCTGGGACTCCGTCGAGGCGGCCATGGCGCTGGACGTGGGCGGCGAGCACGAGCGGGCCGCCGCGGCCTACCGCTGGCTGGCCGACCGGCAGCGCCCGGACGGGTCGTGGGCCGCCGAGTACCGGGACGGGGTCGAGTCGGCGCCCGCCGCGGAGAGCAACCATGCCGGCTACCTCGCCGTGGGCGCCTGGCACAGCTGGCTGCTGGCCGGCGACGAGCAGCTGGTGGACGAGTTGTGGCCGGCCGTCCGGGCGGGGCTGGACCTGGTCACGCGGATGCAGTTGCCCGGGGGCGCGATCGGCTGGGCCCTGCGCCCCGACGGGACCGCAGACGACACGGCCCTGCTGACCGGCAACGCGAGCCTCTTCCAGGCGCTGCGCTGCGGGGTGGCGCTGGCCGGGCTCCGCGACGAGGCGCAGCCCGACTGGGAGGTGGCCGCGGCCGACCTCGGAACGGCGCTGCGCGAGCGGCCCGGGGCGTTCGCCGACCGGTCGCGCTTCTCGATGGACTGGTACTACCCGGTGCTCGGTGGGGCGCTCACCGGCGGCGCGGCCCGCGATCGCCTGGCCGCCGACTGGGACCGGTTCGTCGTCCCGGGGCTGGGTGCCCGCTGCGTCTCCGACCGGCCGTGGGTGACCGGGGCCGAGACGTGCGAGCTGGCCCTCGCGCTGGCCGCGGCCGGCCAGCGTGACGCCGCGATCGAGCAGGTCGCGGCGATGCAGCACCTCCGCGACGACGACGGCTCCTACTGGACCGGCTACGTGTTCGCCGACGACGCCCGCTGGCCGATCGAGCGCACGACGTGGACGGCGGCCGCGGTCGTGCTGGCCGCCGACGCGATCTCCGGGGCGACGCCGGCCGCCGCGCTGTTCGCCCACCCCGCCACGCTGCCTCCAGCCGGAGTTCCCCAGCTCGACGACCCGACCGCCGGTTGGCCGGCCCGAGAGGCGGGCACCGTCCACCCGTGACGGAACCCGGTGTCGTGACCGTCGTCGTGGCCAGCCGCAACCGACGGGCCGAGCTGCTGGCTACGATCCCCCGGCATGAAGCGCCGGTCGTCCTGATCGACAACGCCTCGACCGACGGGTCCGCCGACGCGGTACGCACGGCCCATCCCGACGTCGCTGTCCTGGAACTGGACCGCAACGAGGGGGCGTTTGCCCGCACGCGCGGCGTGGCCCAGGCGGGCACCCCCTTCGTCGCGTTCGCCGACGACGACTCTTGGTGGGCCCCCGGAGGTTTGGAACGGGCAGTAGCGATCATGCGTGCCCACCCTCGTCTGGCGGTCCTCAACGCCCGCATCCTGGTCGGGCCAGAGGCGCGCCTCGACCCGGTCTGCGAGGAGATGGCCGGCAGCCCGCTGGGGACGCCGCCGGACATGCCCGGACCGGCACTGCTGGGCTTCGTGGCCTGTGGCGCACTCGTGCGCACCGAGGCGTTCGAGGCGGTGGGCGGGTTCGACCCGGTTGTCCGGTTTCCCGGCGAGGAGGAGCGGCTGGCCCTCGACCTGGCCGTCGCCGGGTGGGGCCTCGCCTACGTCGACTCGGTGACGGTGCATCACCATCCGTCGGCCCGCCGGGACCCTCCGATCCGGCGGCAGGCGGGCATCTGGCGCAGCCGGCTCCTGACGGCGGTCATGCGACTGCCCGTGGGCGACGTCGTCCGGTTGGTCGGCGCTGCGCTCGTCGACGGGCGCCCCGGTGTCGCCGGCCTCGGACGTGCGCTACCCGACGTCCTCGCTGCGCTGCGCCGCCGGCGACCGGTGCCTCCGGCGCTGCGCGCCCAGCTCCGTCGGCTGGCGGAGGGATGAAGCCATGACCTGCGCCTCCGACCCGCGGCTGGCCGTGGTCGTGATCACGCATCAACGACGTGAGGAGGTGCTCGTGGCGTTGGCCCGCCTGACGGCGTTGCCGGAGCAGCCGCAGGTGGTCGTCGTCGACAACGGGTCTACCGACGGGACAGCGGCGGCCGTGCGCCGGGCGTTCCCCGGCGTGGATCTCATCGCGTCCCCGGAGAACCTCGGCGCCGTGGGACGCAATGTCGGCGTCGCCCGGCTGGACACCCCGTACGTGGCGTTCTGCGATGACGACACCTGGTGGGAACCGGGTTCCCTGCGGACAGCGGCCGACGTGCTCGACGCCTATCCGCGCCTCGCCGTCGTCACCGCACGGATCCTCGTGGAGCCTGCCGGCACCGAGGACCCGATCGTCCCGGAGCTGCGCGACTCCCCGGTCCGCGGCGCCAGCTGGCTCCCGGGGCCGGCACTGGGCTCCTTCCTTGCCGGCGCCTCGGTGCTGCGCCGGGAGGCCTTCCTGGCCGTCGGGGGGTTCTCCGAACGCCTCTGGCTCGGCGGCGAGGAGGAGCTCGTCGCCGGCGACCTGGCGGCGGCCGGATGGGAGCTGTGCTACCTCCCGGAACTCACCGCGCACCACATGGCGAGCCGGGCCCGGGATCCGCACCGGCGACGCCGGGACGGCATCCGCAACACCCTCTGGACGACGTGGCTGCGGCGGCCGCTCCGGCCGGCGCTGCGCCGGACCCTCTCCCTGCTCCACAGCGTGCCGCGCGACCGGGTGACCGCCCGTGGCTTGCTCGAGGCCGTCGGCGGGATCCCCTGGGTGGTGCGGGAACGCCGGGTTCTGCCGCCCCACGCGGAGGCGCGGTTCGCCGCTCTCGAGGAGGCCCAGCGCCGGTCGGCGGCCCGGCGGTACGTGAGCTAGTGCCGCGGCCGCCAACGTTCGCCTCGTTCGTTTCTGTCGGTGGTGTGGGGCACGGTCGTGGTCATGCCTCGTCGTCGGGATCCGGGTACGCCTGCGGTGGTGTATCGCACCGCCCGGGTGGCGCTGCGGGCCACGCCTGGGCAGCGGCGCCGGCTGTTCGGGCTGCTGCGGTCGGGCGGGGACGTGTGGGCGGCCGTGCTGGAGATCAACCGATGGCGGCGCCGTCGCGGGGATCGGCCGCTGGCCGGGTATCAGGAACTGTGCCGGGAACTGGCCGCCGCCGGGGAGGGGGTGTTCGGCGAGTTGTCCAGCGTCGGCGCCCGGTCGGTGCTGCGGGCCTATTCCGACGCGTGGATGACCGCCGCCCGGGCTCGGCGGGCCGGGGAGGGCGCGGCCCGGTTCCCGCGCCGACGCCGTGCGCTGGTGCCGGTGCGGTTCTACGCAGGAACCTTCAGCCTCGACGCCGACGGCGGGAAGGTGCGGCTGCCGGTGGCCCGGGGCGGTCGGCCGCTGTGGGTGCGGCCGGCCCGGCCGCTGCCCTATCCAGTCGAGTCGGTCCGCTCGGTGCGACTGGTCCACCAGGGACGGCGGTTGTTCCTCGACGTCACCGCCGAGGTGCGGGTCGCCGCCTATGCCGGCGGGGCCGGCCCCGACCGCACCCGGGTGGCCGGGGTGGACCTGGGCATCATCCACCCCTACGCGGTCCTCGCCCCCCGCGGTGGCGAGGGCGGGGCCGATGCGGCGCTGCTGGTGTCGGGGCGGGCGCTGCGCGCCGAACACCGGCTACACCTGGCCGAGGGCAAGGCCCGGGCCCGCGCGACCGCCGCCCGCGCCCCCCGGCCGGGCCAGCGGGGCTCCCGGCGATGGAAGCGCTACCGGGTTCGCAGCCGACAGCTGGAGGGCCGACACCGCCGGCGGCTCGCCCAGGCCCGCCACGAGGCCGCCACCCAGGTGGTGTCCTGGGCGGTGGCGCACCGGGTCGGCACCCTGGTCGTCGGTGACCCCCGCGGGCTGCTGGCCCGGTCGGCCGGGCGGCGGCAGAACAAGGCCGTCCGGGACTGGGCTGTCGGGCACCTGCTGGCCACGCTCACCGACAAGGCGCAGGTCGCCGGCATCGCCGTCGAGGTGGTCGACGAGCGGGGCACCTCCTCCACCTGCCCCGCCTGCCGCGCCCGGGTGCCCAAGCCCCGCGGGCGGGTCTTCAGCTGCCGGTCCTGCCGGTTCACCGGGCACCGCGACCTGGTCGGTGCCGCCAACATCGCCGCCCGCGCCACGACCACCCCCGGTGGTCCCGGCACGGGTGACGGCCTCGTCACCGGCGGCCCGCCGGTGACCACGCACCGTCGAGCCGGCCGGCACCTGCCCGGCGCCGGCCGGTCCCGGCGTGACCCCCGCCGCGCACTGCTCACCCGGCCACCCGGCCGGTCCCGGGCACCCACCCATCCGGTGGGGCGCGACGGAGAGTCCATCTGGCCCGCCGTGGCCCGCCCCCCAGCTGCTATGGCTGCGGGAAGTCGCTCACCGGCACCCGCCGGCGAGGATCAGCCAACCCAGCCCCTCAAGGGCGAACGTTGGCTGGCACGGCACTAGGAGCTCAGCGCGCGCAGTCGATGCAGGTGCGCGCCGCGGGCCGGGCGGCCAGCCGCTCGGGGGCGATGGGGCGTCCGCAGGTCTCGCAGATCCCGTAGGTGCCGCCTTCGACGTTGCGGATCGCCGCCTCGACGTCGGCCAGCCGCCGTCGGGCCTGCTCGAGCAGCGCCACGACCTGCTGCCGCTCGAAGGCGATGGTCGCGCCTTCCGGGTCGTGCTCGTCGTCGGCGTTGGACGCCCGGGAGGCCGCCACGACCTCGTCGAACTCGCGGGTGAGCGCCTCGATCTGGGCCTGCGCCGCGGCGCGCTCCTCCCCCAGCGGGTCGCTCATCGCGTCCGCCGCAGCAACCGCAGCGATCCGGTGCCGGGCAGTTCCTCGAAATCGCCGGAGGCCACGACGCGGGTGTAGACGCCGAAGGGCGCCTGGCCGCCGTCGGCCGGGTCGGGGAACACGTCGTGGATGGCCAGCGTGCCGCCGACGGCGAGCTTGGCGACCCAGGCGTCCTGGTCGCGGCGCGCGGACTCCTCGGTGTGGCTGCCGTCGAGGAACAGCAGGGCGAGCGGCGTCGTCCAGAGCGGTGCCAGCACCTCCGAGCGGGTGACGACGGCGACGACGACGTCCTCGGCGTCCGCCCCCGCGATGGTGCGGCGGAAGTGCGGCAGGGTGTCGATCCGGCCGACCAGCGGGTCGACCAGCGCCGGGTCGTGGTACTCCCAACCCGGCTGGTGCTCCTCCGAGCCCCGGTGGTGGTCGACGGTGACGACCTGCCGGCCGGTCTCCCGCGCCGCGGCGGCCAGGTACAGCGCCGACTTCCCCATCCAGCTGCCCACCTCCAGCAGCGGTCCGGGCACGGCGACGGCCCGCGCCGCCTCGAACAGGGCGCGGCCCTCGTCGTCGGGCATGAAGCCCGGAGCGGCCTGGGCGGCGGCGAGAAGGTCCGTACTCACCCGCACAGCCTCGCTCATCGGGCGAAGCGGGCCCGCAGCGCACTCATCCGGCGGTCGGTCGCGACGCCCACCTCGCTGCCCGCGGCGAGGGCGAAGAAGGCCCCGACCGCGGTCGTCAGCGGGACGGCGAGGACGAGCGCGATCGCGCCGACGAGCGTGCGGATGACCTCCTCGGCCACGGACGAGCTGAACAGCGAGACGAGGACGGGACGGTTGTAGAGCTCGAAGAGCAGCAGCAGCGGCAGCGCGGCCCCGGCGTAGGCGAAGACGATCGTGTACACGGTCGAGGCGATGTGGTCACGGCCGACCGCCATTCCCCGCCGATAGAGCTCCCGCCAGGTGATGCCCGGCGAGACCTCCTTCAGCTGCCAGATGGCCGAGGCCTGGGTGATCGTGACGTCGTTGAGCACGCCGAGTCCGGCGACCACCACCCCGGCGAGCACCAGCCCGGAGAAGTTCAGCGTCGGGTCGAAGCCCTGGAGCTGGACGGTCTCCTCGCTCGTGATGCCCGTGAGCCGGGCGGCGGACACCGCGATCGACCCGAGGACGGCGACCAGGAGCAACCCGGAGAGCGTGCCGACCAGGGCGGTCGTCGTCCGGGCCGAGAAGCCGTGCGCCAGGTAGAGGACGACGAACATGATCGCCGCCGACCCGACCAGGCTCACCAGCGTCGGCGACTCCTCCGCCAGCAGCGCGGGCATGACGAACCGGAGCAGGATGAAGAACGCGAAGCCGAGCCCGACGAGGGAGGCGAGCCCGCGCAGCCGGGCGACCAGGCCCACGACGACGGCGAAGGCGATCGCCAGGACGACGATCGGCGTCCCGCGGGCGTAGTCGAAGAACCCGTAGCTCGGTCCGCCCTCGGCCGCGGCGTCCCGGGTGAGCACGAACGTGTCGCCCTTCTCGACCCCACCGCCGACGACGTCGGCGGACAGCTCGATCTGCTGGAAGTCCCCCTTGCCCTCGCCGTCGAGCACCTCGACGACGACCGTCGCGCACTGCGGCGCCTGACCGGGTGCCTCGCTGCCGCAGGCGAGCGGCTCCACCGACACCACCCGTCCCTCGGGATAGGTCATCCCGGGCGGTAGCTGGATGTCCGCGGCCTGCTGGGCGGGGGTCGGCTCCCCACTGGGCCAGAGCACGAACAGGCCCACCACCGTCGCCAGCGCCACCGGGAAGAGGAGGAGCAGCATGAGCCAGACCGCCCGTCGCCGCAGGCCGAGGGCCTCCTCGCTGGGCGGGGGGGCGTCCGGGTCGGGACCGTGGCTGTGGCTGTGGCTGGGCGGCACCCGGACAGGCTAGGAGGCCGCATCGCCGGGGGCGGGGACCTCGCTGCCTACAGTCGGGAGATGCCGAGCCGCTGGACCGCCGCCGATCTCCCCTCCCAGGCGGGGCGGACGGTCGTCGTCACCGGCGCGAACAGTGGTCTGGGCCTGGTGACGGCGCGGGAGCTCGCCCGCGCCGGGGCCACCGTGGTGCTCGCCGTCCGGGACGAGTCCCGGGGGAAGGCGGCCGCCGCGACGATCGACGGCGACGTCACGGTGCGCCGGCTGGATCTTGCCGACCTCGACTCGGTGCGCGGGTTCGCGGCCGGCTGGACCGGCGACCTCGACGTCCTGGTCAACAACGCCGGGATCATGATGGTGCCCGCTGGGCTCACCGTCGACGGCTTCGAGCTGCAGTTCGGCACCAACCACCTGGGCCACTTCGCGCTGACCAACCTGCTGCTGCCGCACGTCACCGACCGGGTGGTCACCCTCTCCTCGAACCTGCACCGGTCGGGGATCGTCGACCTGGACGACCTGAACTGGCAGCGCCGTCCGTACTCGGCCAGCGGGGCCTACGCGCAGTCCAAGCTGGCCAACCTCCTGTTCACCCTGGATCTGCAGCGCCGGCTCACCGCATCGGGGTCGCGGGTGCGGGCGTTGGCTGCGCACCCCGGCTGGGCCGCCACGAACCTGCAGGGCCGGTCGGGCAGCCGGCTCGTCGACGGCGCCATGTTGCTGGGCAACCTGCTCCTCGCCCAGTCCGACGAGCGCGGCGCCCTGCCCACCCTGGCCGCCGCCACGCGGGACCTGCCCGGCGGCAGCTACCTCGGCCCGGACGGCTTCCAGGAGCTGCGCGGCCATCCGACGCTCGTGGGCCGCTCCGCTGCGGCCGGCGACCCGGAGCTCGCCCGCCGGCTGTGGGAGGAGTCGGCCCGGCTGACCGGCATCGACTTCCCAGCCACTCACTGAGATTTTCCCCCGCGCACGGTGTTTACCTCGCCGCACAGTAGAGGTAATCTGTAGTCGCCGCTAGAGGTTCCGCCTCGAGGGCACAGAACTCCAGAACTGCGCACCACGGAGGTTGCAGAACCATGCTGACCGCCTACGACCCGTTTTCCGGCGCTTCCGCCGCCTTCCGCGCCCTCGACCAGCTGACCGGCCGGCAGGGCGGGATGACCACCGCCCGCGCGCTGTCGGGCATGCCGATGGACGCCTACCGGGTCGGCGACAACTTCGTCGCCCACTTCGACCTGCCCGGCGTCGACCCCGGATCGATCGATCTCTCGGTCGAGGGCAACACGCTCACCGTCAGCGCCGAGCGCTCGGCACCCCAGCTGGAGAACGCCGAATGGGCCATCGCCGAGCGACCGTTCGGCAGCTACACCCGCCAGTTGGTCCTCGGTCGGAGTCTCGACACCGACCGGCTGGAGGCCAGCTACCACGACGGTGTGCTCACGCTGAGCATCCCGGTGGCAGAGAAGGCGCGCGCCCGCAAGATCACGGTGACCCGGGCCGACGCACCGGCATCGGTGGAACCGCGCACGATCGAGGGTGAGTCGTCGTCCGCCGAGACCCGCGCGGTCGAGAGCTGAGCGAGGCGATGCGGGGGCCGGCGGCCGCGCCGGCCCCCGCGCGCGCTCCAGGACGGGAGACGAGTCGATGACCAGCGATCCCATCGACCGGCTCGACGACCCCGACTTCCCCGCGCTCACGATGAGCCAGGCCGCGGAACTGCTCGGTGTGCAGCCGGCCTTCCTGCGCAGCCTCGACAGCTCCGGAGCGCTCGAACCGCACCGCTCCCCCGGCGGCCACCGCCGCTACTCGCGCCAGCAACTGGCCCTCGCCGCGCGGCTGCGCGGCCTCCTCGATGACGGACACCCCCTCGCGTCCGCCGAGGCGATCGTCGGCCTGCAGGACGAGCTCGCCTCCGCCCGCGCCGACGTCGACCGGTTGCGCCGGGACGCCGCCCACCCTGCCGCTCGCGACCATAAACCCTAGGGGGGTATAGTTCCCTCTCGTGGAGACACACGAGCAGTCGGGCGCGCACGAGCACCAGCACGGCTACATCCACCGCAAGGACGACTACCTCAAGCGGTTGCGGCGGATCGAGGGCCAGGCCCGCGGTCTGCAGCGGATGGTCGAGGACGAGAAGTACTGCATCGACATCCTCACCCAGGTCTCCGCCATGACCAAGGCGCTGCAGTCGGTCGCCCTCGGCCTGCTCGAGGAACACATGAGCCACTGCCTGGTCGAAGCCGCGGCGGTCGGTGGCCGCGAGGCCGAGGAGAAGGTGCGCGAGGCCTCCGAGGCCATCGCCCGCCTGGTCCGTTCCTGACCCGTCCGACCCCCTGAAGCCTCTGAGAGGACTCCCGTGAGCACCAGCACCTACACCGTCGTCGGCATGACCTGCGGCCACTGCGTGAACGCCGTGACCGAGGAGGTCTCCCAGGTCCCCGGCGTGACCGCCGTCGACGTCGACCTGGCCAGCGGCGGACTGACCGTCACCGCCGAGGCCGCGGTGGACGAGACCGCCGTCCGCGCCGCGGTCGAGGAGGCCGGCTACGAGGTGGCCGGCCGCTGAGGCCCGGCAGGCCATGAACACACCGATGAGGCTCGCCGTGTTCACCCTCGGGCTGGTCGCCGTCTTCGGCGCCGCCGTGGGCGTCGGCGCAGCCGTGGGCCCGGTCGGCGCGCAGCCGCCGGCCGCGCACACGGGCATGGCGGCCGGCCACGAGGACGGCGACCCGGGGACGGCGCTGGCCGTCGGGCTGGCCCTGTCGCAGGACGGCTACACCCTCGAGCTCGCCGACCGCTCCCTGCGGGCCGGCGCGGCGACGCCGGTCGCCTTCCGGATCCTGGGGCCCGACGGCCTGCCCGTCCGGGAGTACGTCCTGGACCACGAGGTCGACCTGCACCTGATCGCCGTCCGCCGAGACGTGTCCGGCTTCCAGCACGTCCACCCGGAACTGGGCATCGACGGCGTCTGGCGCGTGCCGCTGGCGCTCGGCCCCGGCAGCTGGCGGCTGATCGCCGACTTCGTGCCCGCCGACCTCGGGACAACGGTGACCCTGGGGGCCGACGTCGCCGTGGCCGGCGACTACGCGCCCGCACCGCTCCTGCCCGAGTCCCGCACTGCCGAGGTCGACGGCTACACCGTCGAGCTGACCGGCGCCCTCGACCCGGGGCACGCGTCGCAGCTGGCCCTGTCGATCAGCCGGGACGGGCAGCCGGTGACCGACCTGCAGCCCTACCTCGGCGCCTACGGACACCTCGTGGTGCTCCGCGACGGCGACCTCGCCTACCTGCACGCACACCCGGGCGACGGCACCCCTGGCCCCGACGTCCGCTTCGCCACCACCGTGCCGACCGCCGGTACCTACGCCCTGTTCCTGGACTTCCGGCACGGCTCGGTGGTCCGGACGGCGGCCTTCACCCTGACCGCGGAGGAGCACCCGTGAGCGCGCCCGCCAGCGTCGACCTGCTCATCGGCGGCATGACGTGCGCCTCGTGTGCGGCCCGCGTCGAGAAGAAGCTGAACCGGATGGACGGCGTCACCGCGACCGTCAACTACGCGACCGAGAAGGCGCACGTCACCTTCCCCGACGGCGTGACGACCGACGACCTGATCGCGACGGTGGAGAAGACCGGCTACTCCGCGGCCCTCCCCCAGCCGCCGCGGGCCGAGCCGCCCGCGGAGCCGGCCGACGACTCCGCACGCGCTCTCCGGGTGCGGCTGGTCGTGTCCGCCCTGCTGAGCGTGCCGGTGATCGCGCTGGCCATGGTGCCGGCCTGGCAGTTCGAGTACTGGCAGTGGCTCTCGCTGACGCTCGCCGCCCCGGTCGTCGTCTGGAGCGGGCTCCCGTTCCACCGGGCGGCCTGGACGAACCTGCGGCACGGCGCCGCCACGATGGACACCCTGATCTCCCTCGGCACGCTCGCGGCCTTCGGCTGGTCGCTGTACGCGCTGTTCTGGGGCACCGCCGGCGTGCCGGGCATGGTGCACGCCTTCGAGCTGACCATCGAGCGCACCGACGGCAGCGGCAACATCTACCTGGAGGCGGCCGCCGGGGTGACGACGTTCATCCTGGCCGGACGCTGGTTCGAAGCGCGGTCCAAGCGCCGGGCGGGGGCCGCACTCCGCGCCCTCCTGGAGCTGGGCGCCAAGGAGGTCTCGGTGCTCCGCGACGGCGTCGAGCACCGGGTGCCGGTCGAGGACCTCCGCGTCGGGGACCGGTTCGTCGTCCGCCCCGGCGAGAAGATCGCCGCCGACGGCGAGGTGACAGACGGCAGCTCGGCTGTCGACGCCTCCATGCTGACCGGCGAGTCGGTGCCGGTCGAGGTCGGGCGGGGCGACGCCGTGGCGGGCGCGACGATCAACGCCGGCGGCCGGCTGGTCGTCCGGGCCACGCGGCTGGGGGCCGACAGCCAGCTCGCCCAAATGGCGCGGCTGGTCGAGGAGGCGCAGAACGGCAAGGCCGAGGTGCAGCGCCTGGCCGACCGGATCTCCGGCATCTTCGTCCCGGTGGTCCTGGCGCTGGCGGCGGGCACGCTCGGGTTCTGGATCGGCACCGGCGAGGGCCTCCCCGCGGCGTTCACCGCGGCCGTCGCGGTGCTGATCATCGCCTGCCCCTGCGCCCTGGGGCTGGCCACGCCGACCGCGCTCATGGTCGGCACCGGCCGAGGTGCGCAGCTGGGCATCCTGATCAACGGGCCGGAGGTGCTGGAGAGCACCCGCCGGGTGGACACCATCGTCCTGGACAAGACCGGCACGGTCACCACCGGCCGGATGACGCTGCTGGACGTCGTCCCGGGCGACGGCGAGGACGCCGGACGGGTCCTCCGCCTGGCCGGCGCCCTGGAGACGGCCTCGGAGCACCCGATCGCCCAAGCCGTCGCCCGGGCGGCCGCCGAGCGGTGCGGCCCCCTGCCCGCCGTGAACGACTTCCGCAACCTCGAGGGCCTGGGCGTGCAGGGCGTCGTCGACGGCTCGGCAGCGGTCGTCGGCCGGCGGCGGCTGCTCGCCGACTGGTCGGTCCCGCTGCCCCCCGCGCTCGAGCGCGCCGCCGCGGCCGCCGAGGCGGCCGGACGGACGGCGATCGCCGTGGCCTGGGACGGCGCCGCCCGCGGCGTCCTGGTGGTGGCCGACGCGGTGAAGCCGACGTCCGCCGCGGCCATCCGGCAGTTCCGCGACCTCGGGCTCACCCCCATCCTGCTCACCGGCGACAACGAGACGGTGGCGCGCACGGTGGCCGCCGAGGTCGGCATCGAGACGGTCATCGCCGAGGTGCTGCCCCAGGACAAGGTCGACGTCGTCCGCCGGCTGCAGGACGAGGGCCGGACGGTGGCCATGGTGGGCGACGGCGTCAACGACGCGCCCGCGCTGGCCCAGGCCGACCTCGGGCTGGCGATGGGCACCGGCACCGACGTGGCGATCCAGGCGTCGGACCTCACGCTGGTCCGCGGCGACCTCCGGGCGGCGGCCGACGCGATCCGGCTCTCCCGCCGGACGCTGGCCACCATCAAGGGCAACCTCTTCTGGGCCTTCGGCTACAACGTGGCGGCCCTGCCGCTGGCTGCCGCCGGGCTGCTCAACCCGATGATCGCCGGCGCCGCGATGGCGTTCAGCTCTGTGTTCGTGGTGAGCAACAGCCTGCGCCTGCGCGGCTTCACGCCACTGGCGGAGAACGCCCGCGACCGACTGGATCCCGCGCAGTAGTGCTCTGCTCACACCGGCGGAGCAGAGCACAACTGTGCAGCGAGCACTACGTTCGCGGTGTGACCTCGGCATCCAGAGCGCGCCTACTCTCCCGGTCGATGGCCCTGGCAGGACTTGCCTCCGGCGTCGCCCTGCTGGCCCGGCCGCATCAGGCGGTCGACCGGATCGCGCCCGCGTTCCCGGCCGACCGCAGGTGGCTGGTGCGCGCGCTCGGCGCCCGGCTGGTCCTGCAGCACGGCGCGGTGCTCATCTCGCCGTCGCCCGCCCTGATCCGGACGAGCTCGGCGGTCGACCTGCTGCACGCCGCGTCGATGGTGCCGTTCGTCGCGTCGGCGCGGTACGGCCGCGCCGCCCGGGTGACCGGAGTGCTTGCCGCCGCCTACGCCGGGGCCGCGCTGGCCGCGGCGCCGTCAGACCGCGGGTAGCAGCAGCAGCGCGGTCGGCAGGAGCAGCAGCAGGGCGGCCGACAGCAAGGCCGCCCACCGGGCCACCGGCGGGAGCGGCCGCGGGGGTTCGAGCAGGCGCACGACGCGGGCCCCGACCGCGCTGTCGGCCACCGCCAGGGCGCCGTCCGGCACCTCCGCTCCCCCCGCGCCGCCGGCGGCCGCGACGATGGCGCGCGCCAGGGTGCGCCGCGACCCGGGGCCGGCCAGCGAGGTCAGCGCGACGTCGTCCGCCCGCATCTCCACCAGCTCCCGGACGGCGGCGTGCGCCCGCGCGGCCGCCGGCAGGACCGGGAGCGCCGCCTCCCAGGCCACGAACGGCAGCAGCAGCAGGTGGTGGCGCTCCTTCAGGTGCGCCCGCTCGTGCGCGACCACGGCCGCGAGCTGCTCGTCGTCCAGCTCGGCCACCATGCCCGACGAGAGCACGAGCAGCGGCCGCGCCCCGGGGATGCAGAAGGCGACAAGAGCCGGGTGCTGGAGAAGCCCGGCGTCGGGGATCGCCGCCGACGGCTGGACGACGAGCTCCAGCAGCGCGCGGTGCCGACGGCGGCTGCGGGTCGTGCGCACCCAGGAGAGCAGGAGGACGCCGACCAGCTCGAACGCCAGCACGCCGGCCAGCGTCAGGGTCACCCAGTGATCGCCCCGCACCGGATCGACCGCCCGGTGCCCGGCCAGCAGCGCCCACCCGGCCGGCAGCAGCGCATGGCCCCACGGCGCCAGCCCGTGCACCAGCAGGGCGCCGATTATCGCCAGCCCCCCGGCCAGCCCGATCGCCTGCCAGCAGACCAGCGCCACCAGCGGATCGCGGCGCGGCCAGCGGGCACCCGACAGCAGCGCCGGGACCGGCCACGCCAGCAGCACGGACAGGACGGCGAGGGACGCTGCGGTGGCGGGCAGCACGGAGGAGGTCAGCCGGCTGCGTCGTGGGCGGTGTCGGCGGCGGCGAGCAGCTGACGCAGCAGGCGTGCCTCGTCGGCGTCGACGCTGCCGACGAACCGGGCCAGCACGGCCTGCCGGTCGGCCGACTGCCCCAGCACCTCGTGCATGAGCTCGGCGGCGTGCTCCTCGCGGCTGGCTCGCGCGGTGAACCGGCGCGGCCGATCGTCGTCGTGGACGACGAAGCCCTTGTGCTCCAGGCGGGTGAGCACCGTGTGCACCGTGGTCAGCGCGACCCCGCGGTCGGCCAGCGCCTCGCGGAGGGCGGTCGCCGCGACCGGCCCGTGGGCCGCCCACAGCCGCTCCATGACGGCGCGCTCCAGCTCTCCGAGCGAGGCCACGAGCCCTCCTGTCGTCCGTCTCACACGACCTCTTCTACCTGTCGTAGAAAAATGTCTTCTACACAGCGTAGAAAGAACGTGTCGATCGTAGCTCGCCGAGGAAGGGGCCGGCCCGTGGACGTGCTGGACATCGCACGCTGGCAGTTCGGGATCACGACCGTCTACCACTTCCTGATGGTGCCGCTGACCATCGGCCTCGGGATCCTGGTCGCGGTCATGCACACGATGTGGGTGCGCACCGACAAGCCCGAGTGGCTGCGCATGACCCGCTTCTGGGGCCGCATCTACCTGATCAACTTCGTGCTCGGCGTGGCCACCGGCCTCGTGCAGGAGTTCCAGTTCGGGCTGGCCTGGAGCGAGTACTCGCGGTTCGTCGGCGACGTCTTCGGCTCACTGCTCGCGATGGAGGCGCTGCTCGCGTTCTTCCTCGAGTCGACGTTTCTGGGGCTGTGGATCTTCGGCTGGGGGCGGATCCCGAAGAAGGTCCACCTGGCCACGCTGTGGGCGGCGGTCATCGGCTCGGTCGTCAGCGCGTACTTCATCATCGCGGCCAACTCCTGGATGCAGCACCCCGTGGGTGTCGTCATGGACGGCGACAAGCCGCGGCTGGTGAGCATTGGCGCAGTACTGACGAACAACACGGCGCTCGCGGCCTTCAGCCACGCGATCGTCGCGGCCGTGATGGTGGCCGGCGCGCTGCTGGTCGGCATCGGCCTGTGGCACCTGCGCCGCAGGAAGCTGGCCGGACGGCCGACCACGGACGTCGACCACGCGGTGTGGCGCCGCTCGGTGCGGCTCGGCGGCTGGGTGTCGCTGGCCGCCTTCCTGCTGGTGGCGCTCACCGGCGACTGGCAGGGCAAGCTCATGTACCAGCAGCAGCCGCTGAAGATGAGCTCCGCCGAGGCGCTCTGCGAGACCGAGGCGCCGGCGTCCTTTTCGATCTTCGCCTGGAACAAGCTGGGCTCCAACGAGTGCGACGACGTCCACTCGATCACCGTCCCGGGGCTGCTGTCCTTCCTCGCGCACAACGACTTCTCCACCGCCGTGCCCGGCGTGAACGACCTCCAGGAGAAGTACTCGCAGGTCTACGGCGCCACCTACCCCGACGACCCGTCGCGGTTCGGCGACAAGGCCGGCGAGCCGATCGACTACCAGCCGGTGCTGGCGGTGACCTACTGGAGCTTCCGGTTGATGGTCGGCATGGGGGCGGTGTCGGCGGCGGTCGCCGCCTACGCGCTCTGGTCGACCCGGCGCGGGCGGGTGCCGACGTCGCGGATCGGCGTGTACGGATCGCTGCTCGCCGTCGGTGCGCCGTTCGTGGCCAACGCGACGGGCTGGATCTTCACCGAGATGGGGCGGCAGCCGTTCGTCGTCGTCCCCAATCCCGACGTGCCGGTCGGCCAGCAGATCTGGTTCTTCACCGCGCAGGCGGTCTCCCCCGGCGTCACCGCCGCCGAGGTCCTGACCTCGCTGATCGTGCTGACGGTGGTCTACGGCGCACTGGCGGTCGTCGAGCTGGGGCTCATCACCCGATTCGTGAGACGCGGCATCACGACCGGGGACGGGACGCCGACGCCGACCGGCACCCCCGACGCCCCCGACCGGGCCGACTCCCCCGCCGACGACGTCCTGTCCTTCGCCTACTGAGCCCCGGAGATACCGACATGGACCTGCAGACCCTGTGGTTCGCCGCCGTCGCCGTGCTGTGGACCGGCTTCCTGCTGCTCGAGGGCTTCGACTTCGGCGTCGCGGCGCTGCTGCCGGTGCTCGGCCGCCGCCCGGCCGACCGGCACCTGATGCTGCGCAGCATCGGCCCGCTGTGGGACGGCAACGAGGTCTGGCTGATCACCGCCGCCGGCGCGGTGTTCGCGGCCTTCCCGGGCTGGTACGCCACCTGGCTGCCCGCGCTCTACCTGCCGTTCGTGATCGTGCTGCTCGGGCTGATCGTGCGGGCGGTGGCCTTCGAGTGGCGGCACTCCTCGCACGACCCGCGCTGGGACGCGACCTGGACCCACGTCATCACCGGCGGCTCGCTGGTGGCCTCGCTCGGGATCGGAGCGGCACTGGGGGCGACCACCCTCGGCCTGCCGATCGACGGCGACGGCAACCGCGTGGGCGGGAGCTTCGCCGGCGTGGGCTGGCCCGCGGTGCTCGGCGCGGTGGCCGTCGTCGGGTTCGCCGTCGTCCACGGGGCACTGTTCCTGGCGTTGAAGACCGACGGCGACGTCCGGCTGCGGGCGCGGGCGCTGGCCCTGCGGTGGTCGCCGGTCGCGGCGGTGCCGCTGCTCGCGTGGGCCGGGATCGTGCACCTGCGCTACGGGACGCCGGCCACCGCGGTGCTGTGGCTGGTCGCGGCGCTGGCCGTCGTCGGCACCTGGTCGCGGATCCGGGTGGACCGCGAGGGGCAGGCGTTCGCCGGCTGGGCCGTCATGCTGGTCGCCTCGGCCGCCACCATCTTCGGTGCCGCCTACCCGGTCGTCGTCCCCTCGACGATCAGCAGCGCGTTCGACGTGACCGTCACCGACGCCTCGGTCAGCGACTACACGCTGACGGTGATGACCTGGGTGGCCGGCGTGGGGCTGCCGGTGGTGCTGGCCTACCAGGCGTGGACGTACTGGGTGTTCCGGAAGCGGCTGACCGCCGAACCGGTGCACTCGTGACCGAACGGGGCCCGCTGGGCGCGCTGGCCGGGGTGCCCGGCCTGCGGGCCGCCCTGGTGCGGGCAGCGTTGGCGGCGCTGGTGCAGACCGCCGGGGTGGTCCTGCTGTCGGCGGGCCTCGCCCATGCGGTCGCCCGGGCTGCCGGCTTCGCGGCCGGTTCGCCCACCACTCCCCTGGTGGTCGCCGCGGCCGGGGTCGCACTGCGGGCCGTCGCCGGGACGGCGGGCGAGGTGCTCGCCGCGCGCGACGCCCACCGCGCCGAGGACGTCCTGCGGCGTGCGCTCCTGCACCGGCTGGCCGCGTCCCCCGCCGCGGTGGAGGCGGCCGGCGGCTCGGGCCCGGCCGCGGTGCTCGCGACCACCCGGCTGCACGACCTGGGGCCGGGGCTGGCGACCTACCTGCCGGCGCTGGCGCAGACGCTCGTCGTCCCGCCGGTTCTGCTGCTCGCCCTGGCCCGGACCGACCTGCTGTCGGCCGGGCTGGTAGCCATCACCCTCCCGCTGGTGCCGGTGTTCATGGTGCTGGTCGGGCGGTACACGCAGTCGGCGACCGCGGACTCGGCCCGGGCGCTGGACCGGATCGCCGCGCACGTGACGGAGCTGGTGCGCGGGCTGCCGGTGCTGGTCGGCCTGGGCCGGGCGGCCGAGCAGACCGCTGCGCTGGCCCGGCTCGGCGAGGCGCACCGCACCCGGACGCTGGCCACACTGCGGATCGCCTTCCTGTCCGCGCTGGTCCTGGAGCTGATCGCGACCCTGTCGGTGGCGCTCGTGGCGGTGACCGTCGGCGTGCGGCTCGTGGAGGGGCACGTCGGTCTCGCCGTGGGCCTCACCGCACTGCTGCTCGCACCGGAGGCCTTCGCGCCGCTGCGGGCCCTGGGCTCGGCGCACCACGCCTCCGAGGACGCCGCGCTCGCGGCCGCCGAGGCCCGGGCGGTGCTCGCCGCTGCCGTTCCCGCCGCCCCGGCCGACGCCGCGGAGGACGACCCGCGGGGCGCGGACGTCGCCGTCACCGGGCTGACCGTGCGGTACCCGGGCCGCGCCGCGCCCGCGCTGCCGCCCGTCGACCTCGCCGTCCGGCCCGGCGAACTGGTGGCCCTGCGGGGTGCCAGCGGATCGGGCAAGTCGACGCTGCTCGCCGTGCTGGCCGGGCTGACGTCGCCGGACGCCGTCGTGGGCGGGGTGGTGACCGGCGTCCCGGCCGGCGCGGTCGCCTCCGTGTCGCAGTTCCCGCGGACGACGGGCGCGACGGTGGCCGACGAGCTGCGCCGGCACGCCGACTCGGAGCCGGGGGCCGACGCCGTCGTCGGGGAGGCGTTCGTCGTCGAGGCGCTGACCCGCGTGGACGGCACCGCGCTCGCCGGGCGGACCCCGGAGAGCCTCTCCCCCGGCGAGCTGCAGCGGGTGGCACTCGCCCGGGCGCTCGTCCGGATCCGACGCGGCGCCCGGCTGCTGCTGCTGGACGAGCCGACCGCCCACCTGGACGACGACGCCCGCGCGCTGGTCGCCGAGGTGCTGCTGACCCTGCGCGGCACCGTGACGATCCTGCTGGTCACGCATGACCCCCTGCTGGCCGCCCTCGCCGACCGCACCCTCGACCTCCCCGCCCCCACACCGGGGACTTTCTGTACAGAAAGTTCCCGGAGCCGAGGGCCTTTCGGTACAGAAAGTCCCGTCGGGGTGGAGGTCGAGGGGACGGCTCCGGTGCGGGGCGCACTGGCGAAGGCGGTGCTGGCCGGCTCGCTCTCGTCGGGCTCCGGCATCGCGCTGACCGCCGTCTCGGGGTGGTTGATCGTGCGGGCCGCGGAGATGCCGCCGGTGCTCACCCTGCTGGTCGCGATCGTCGGCGTGCGGTTCTTCGGTCTGGGCCGCGCGCTGCTCCGCTGGGCCGAGCGACTGACCGCCCATGACGCCGCGCTGCGCCTCGCTGCGGCCACCCGGGTGCGGCTCTGGACGGCGCTGGCCCGGCAGGGGCTGGCGGCGGACCGCACCCCCGGTTCCGCGCTCGCCCGCGTCGTCGGGGACGTCGGGATCGTGCAGGACCTCACCGTGCGGGTGCGGCCGCCGATGCTGGTCGCCGCCTCGGTCACTCTCGGCACGGTGGCGGCGCTCGCGCTGGTCGACCCCCGTGCGGCCACCGCGGTCGGACTGGTGCTGGCGGCGACGGTCGCGCTGGTCCTGCTCGTGCACCGCCGGGTCGACGCGGGCGCGGCCCGACAGGAATCGGCGCTGCGGGTCGCGGCGCTGCGGGAGACGACGACGCTGCTCGAGGGCGTGCCCGACCTCCGCGCGCACGGCCTGGCCGACCGCGCCGCCGCCGACCTCGACGCCCTGGCCGACCGCCAGGCCGGTTCGGCGAGCATCCAGTCGCGGGCGGCCGCCCTGGGCGGCGGCCTGGTCGTGCTCGGCACGGGCCTGGCGGCGGTACTGGCCACCGCCGTCGGCAGCAGCCAGGGCCTGGCCGGCCCGGCGCTGGCCGTCCTCGCCCTGGCGCCGCTCGCGCTGCCCGAGCCGCTCACCGGCCTGGTCGCTGCGCTGCAGCGGCGCGGTGCACTCGCCGACGCGCAGAGCCGCCTGGACGCCGTCCTCCAGGCACCCGTCGCCGCCGACCCGGCGCAGCCGCGACCCGTGCCGGTGCCGGTCAGGCAGCTGGCCGTCGACGACCTCACCGCCGGCTGGCCGGGCGGTCCCGACGTGCTGCGCGGCCTGTCGGCGCGCACGGAACCCGGCACGGGCTGGCTCGTCGTCCGCGGCCCGTCGGGCGCGGGGAAGTCGACACTGCTCGCCGTCCTCATGGCCTCCCTGCGTCCGCGCGACGGCAGCTACACGGTCGACGCCGTCCCGGCCGACCAGCTCACCGGCGACGACCTGCGCGGCCGGATGGCGTGGCTGCCCCAGGAGGCGCACGTGTTCGCCTCGACGATCCGCGCCAACCTGGCGCTGGCCGGTGCGCGCGGGGAGATCCCGGAGGACCGGATGCACCGCGCCCTGCAGGCCGCCGGACTGGGCAGCCTGGTCGACTCCCTGCCCGACGGCCTGGACACCGGGGTCGGCGCGCGCGGCACCTCGCTGTCCGGCGGGGAGCGACGGCGCCTGGCGGCGGCTCGCGCACTGCTCGCAGAGCGGGACGTCGTCCTGCTCGACGAGCCGACCGCCCACCTGGACGCGCCGACCGCCACCGCCCTCGTCCGCGACCTCCGCGCCGCCCTGGCGGGGCGTGTGGTGGTCTGCGTGACCCACGACGACCTCGAGCAGGCCGGTGACACCGTGCTGCGGCTGACCGCGGGGGAACCCGTGCGCGCGGACGGCTGAATCGTCGTACCGGTCGGGCAGGGTGGCCCGCATGGACGCACCCTTCACCGGATCGGTCTTCCTCGGCATGAGCGTCGACGGGTTCATCGCCCGACTCGACGACGACCTCTCGTTCCTGACCGGCGGCAGCGACAGCGCCGCCCCGGACGACGGCGAGGGCGGTGACTTCGGCTTCGGCGAGTTCGTCGCCGGCATCGACGCCCTGGTGATGGGGCGGGGCACCTACAGGGTCATCGAATCGGTCGCCGAGTGGCCGTACCAGGGGAAACCCGTGCACGTCATCAGCACGACGCTCGAGCCGGGCGCGGATTCGCGGATCACCGTGCACCGGTCGTTCGAGGAAGCAGTGACGGCGCTCGGCGATGCCGGCTACCGCCGGGTGTACGTCGACGGTGGGCGCACCGTCCACCAGTTCTTGCGCGCCGGGCTGATCGCCGACCTGACGCTGTCGCGGGTGCCGGTGCTCATCGGCACCGGGCACACGCCGTTCGGCGAACTGGCGGCCGACATCCCGCTCGAGCACGTGCGCACGCACACCTTCACGGGCGGGATGGTCCAGACGACCTATCGCGTGGTCCGGCCCCGTTAGTCCTCGATGACGTCGAGGCCCTGCTCACGCAGCCGCGCCAGGGAGTCGAGCATGCCCTTCAGCACGTCCGGGTCGTGACCGGTCCAGTCCTCGACCTCGCCGACGACACGCAGCGGGGAGCGAGTGCGGTACGACTGCGTGACGTTGCCGGGGAACCGCTTGTTCGTGACGTTCGGGTCGTCCTCGAAGGGGCCGAGGGGCTCCACGACGTAGACGTGTCCCCGCTCCCCGTCGCCCGCCAGCGCGGTGGCCAATTCGGCTCCCCAGACCGCGGTGTCGACGAGCGCGGAGAAGTAGATGTTGTTCGACACCCGCCCCGCCTGGAAGTTGGAGCCGAAGCCGGGGATGAGCTCGTCGCCGACGGCGAGCGCGGACTTCGTCCCGTGGAAGAACGGGCCCTCGACGTGCGCGCAGCACTCGTAGGTCACCGGGACGTAGGTGTCGTCGTCCTCGCCCATCGTCGTCAGTCGGCGAGCGGGATCGACAGGTCGACGCTGACCGGGATCTCCGGCCCGAGTCGCGCACCCTGGAGCAGCTCGAGGTCGTCGCCGGACCAGAAGCTGCCCGGGTCGTAGGCGTTGAGCGGCCGGTCGCCGGGCAGCAGCCCCATGGCGGTGTAGGTGGCCGCGACCAGCTCGGCGCAGAACACGGTCTCGGCCGCGGTGCTGCGGCGAAGCCGGCCGTTGACCCAGCCGCGCACCAGGCCGCGGGTGGTCGGGAACGGCTTGCCGTCCAGCCGCGCGATCGTGCGCAGGACGGCGTCCTCCATCGGCTCGGTGACCCCGCCGTCCTCGGCCGGCCCGACCAGCTGGCGCAGCCACGCGTTCTGCCCGTACCGGCGGCGCCAAGTGAGGACGGCATCGCGCAGGTCGTGCAGCTGGACGCCGCGCTGGTGCTCGCCGGTCCATGCGTCGGGCAGCGACTTGCCGAGCTCGGCGTGCCAGAGCAGCGGCGGCATGTCCTCCAGCACGACGGCCATGCCCACGTGGTTGACCGGGGCGTTGGTCAGCGCGCGGATCACGTGATCGGCGAGTGAGGGCCCGCGGAAGACCCACACGTCGCCGGTGCGTGTGAGTTCGACTGCCTTCTCGAGTGCGAGCTGGGCCACGCGGGCTAGGTTACGGATCGTGCGCCTCTGGAAGCTCCTCGGACTGGCCGGCCTCACCGGCGTGGCGGCGACGGGGGTGGTGCTGGCCCGCAACGAGCGGCAGCGCCGCGCCTACACGCCGGACGACGTCCGCACGCGGCTGCACGAACGGCACGCCGGTCTCGCCGAGGTCCCGCCGCCCGCCACGCCCGCCTCGCCCGCCTCGCCCGCCGAGCTCACCGCCGGCCGGACCCACCGCCTGGCGCGCCTGCTCCGCCGTTAGACCGAGACGGGACGGCGGCGACGGACCAGAGCCAGCACCGCGCCGACCGTGACGAGTAGTCCGCCGATGAGGCCGAGGGCGTCCGCGGCGATGGTCGCCCCGTCGCTCTTGCCGTCTCCGATGCCGGCGATCAGGTAGCCGGTCTGCTCCGCGACCACCAGCACCCCGAGGACGACCGAGGCGACGAACGCAGGCGTGCTGGGACGCAGGGCGACCCAGGCACCGGCCGCGAGGCCGGCGACGACGAAGAGTGCGCCGCCCGCGTCCCGCGCGAGCAGCACGAGGACCCCCAGCACGACCACCATGCCCCAGCCCACCAGGACCATGGTTGCCGGACGGAACGTACGAGCCATGACGGTCTCCCTCTCGGTAGCTGATGACCCGGGAGAATAGGAAGCTACCTTCCCAAGGTCAAGGCATCGAGCGCTGCCGCCACCCTCTGGCCAGTCGCGCCGCGCAGGCCAGCACCGCCCAGGCGACGACGCAGACGCCGAACGCCCCCCACGCCGCGGCCGAGACGCGGCTCCCCCACCCGGGGACGAAGCGCCAGAGCGCCGCCACCGCCCAGGCCACACACGCCGCTACACCGGCCAGCCGGCGGACGCGCGCCAGGATCGGCCCCCCGCTCCCGAGCAGCGGGCGGCGATCGGCGAGCCGGCGGACCAGGCCGGTGAAGGCCATGGTCACGACCGCGGCCGCCAGCAGCGCGACCGCCCCGTGCACGATCGCGGCGAGCCTCGACGTGCTCGTCGCCGTCCGCCGAACCAGGTCGCCGACCGCGATGAACGGCACGGACAGGACCGTGAGCGCCCCGATCAGGGCGACCGGGTGGGCCAGGTGCCACGCGGCCCGGCCCGGCGAGAACTCGACGGAGAGCCGCCAGGCGAGGTCGGCCGGCATCCCGCGCAGCAGCCGGCTCACGACCCGCCCCGAGCCCTCCGGCCCCGTGGCGCGCAGTTCATCGGCGACGTCCGCCGCCACCTCCGCGCGCCGGTCGGCGGCCTGCGAGGCGGGAGCCGCGGCGGTGTAGACGGCGACCCACCGGCGGGCCCACCGCGCACCCCACGGCTCGGGGGTCACGCCGGCGCCTGTCCCAGCTCGGGCCGGACCACCGCGGACGGCGCCTCCGTCAGCGCCCGTCGCCCCTCCGCCGTCACCTGGTAGACCCGCCGGCGGGGCCGCCCCTCGTGGGCAGCGGCCGCCGCGTCCTCCCAGTCGGCGACGAGGAGGCCGGCCTTCCGCATCCGGTCCAGCGCCTTGTACAGAGTTCCGTGCGCAACCAGCCGGGACGATCCACCGCGATCGGCCAGCTCCTGGGCGAGCGAGAACCCGTACACGCCGTCCGCTCCCCGCTCCACGGCGATCTCCAGCACCTGCCGTTCCAGCGGCAGCAGCGTCCCGGGGCGCCTGAACACGGGGCCACCCTACGGCCGGGTGGGCGTGCCCGGATATCAGCCGGCGGCGGGCTCCTCGGGCAGGACCACGACGCCGTCCGCGTCCGCCGCGAGCCACGCGCCCTCGTGGAAGGTCACGCTCGCGAAGACCACCGGCCGGCCGGCCTGACCGGTGTGCAGGCCGCGCTCGCTCTTGCGCGGGAACGCCGCCAGCGCGCGCACCCCGACCGGCTGCTGGGCCAGCTCGTCGACGTCCCGGATGCAGCCGTGGACGACGATGCCGGCCCAGCCGTTGGCCGCCGCGGCGAACGCGAGGTTGCCCCCGACCAGCCCGCAGCGCTTCGACCCGCCGCCGTCGACCACCAGCACGCGGCCGTCGCCGGGGCTCTCCAGGGCCTGCTTGATCAGGGTGTTGTCCTCGAAGACCTTCAGCGTCGCGATCGCCCCGCTGAACGTGGCGGCGCCGCCGAACGCCTGGAACACCGGATCGCAGACCTGGATGTCGGGGTGGGCGTCGCACAGGTCGGTGGTCGCGTAGGTCGGCACGCGGAGCTCCCTCTCGGTCGATGTCTCGCCTCGTTATAACCTATAACCTGATCTTCCGCCGACGGAAGGACCACCGTGCCGGACACCCCGGGGGATGCCGGGTTCGCGACCAAGAGCGAGCTCGCCCACAGGCGTGTCCGCGGGCTGATCCTCTCGGGGGAGCTCGCGCCGGGCGCCGTTCTGCCGCAGGCCTCGCTCGCCCGGACCCTCGGCATCAGCACCACTCCCCTGCGCGAGGCGCTCCGGCGGCTCGCGCAGGAGGGCCTCGTCGACCTCGACGCCCACCGCGACGCGCGCGTGCGCCCGCTCGACGCCACCGAGGCCCGCGACCTGCTGGAACTGCGGCGCAACCTCGACCCCCTCGCCGCCTCACTCGCGGCGCAGCGCCGCACCGACGGCGATCTCGACGACATCCGCGCGGCGCTCGACGGGCTCGAGGCACTGACCACCTCCCCGTCGCTCGCACAGCTGGACAGCCACCACCGGTTCCACGCCGCGATCCACCGCGCCTCCCACAACACCCTGCTGGTGCAGACCCTCGACGGTCTCTGGGTGAAGACCGACCGCTACCGGCGGCACGGACTGGAGACCGGCCGCAGCGAGGAGGAGCAGCAGGCCCGCGCCACCGAGCACCGGCTGCTCGTCGAGGCCGTTCACGACGGCGCCGCGGACACCGCCGCCGAGCTGATGCGCCGGCACGTGGAGACCAGCCTCGGCGCCCGGTCGGCCGACCGGCTGGCCGACCCGGGTCACCGGTGAGCGACCGCCGCCGGCTGCTCGCCCTGCTCCTGCTGCACTCCACCCTCACCCAGGTCATCACCTTCGTGCTGCGGCCGACGTCGGCCTACCGCGCGATCGAGCTGGGCGTGTCGCCGGCGTGGCTGGGGGCGCTCACCGCGTCGTTCGCCGTGGTGCCGCTGGTCCTGGCGGTCCCCTCCGGCCAGGCGACCGACCGCTTCGGCGAGCGCCGGGTGATGCTCCTCGGCGCGGTGCTGATGACGCTGTCCGGTGCGGTCTTCGCGCTCGAGCGGGGTGGCGCCGCCGGCCTCGTCCTCGGCAGCGTGGTCCTGGGCACCGGTCACCTGTTGTCGGTCGTCGGGCAGCAGGCCGCGGTCGCCAACAGCGCCGGGCCGGGACGCTTCGACAGCGCCTTCGGCTACTACACGTTCGCCGCGTCGCTCGGCCAGGCCGCGGGACCCGCGCTCATCACGCTGCTCGGCGGGTCCGCCGAGCTGCCCGACACCACACCGATCTTCCTGACCGCCACCGCGCTGGGCGCCGTCCTGCTGGCGACGACGGCCTTCCTGCGCATCCCGGCCGCCGAGCGCTCCGGCAACGCCGGGAGCAGCCGCGGCATGGGCTCGCTGCTGCGCCTGCCCGGGCTGCTGCGCGCCCTGCTGGTCAGCTGCGTGGTCCTCGCCGCCGTCGACATCACGCTCGTCTACCTGCCCGCGCTGGGCACCGACCGCGGGCTGGCCGCGGGCACGGTCGGGCTGCTGCTGACGCTGCGGGCCGTGGCGTCGATGGCCTCGCGGTTCTTCCTCGGCCGGCTCGTCTCGTTCGTCGGCCGGCGGAGGCTGATGGTCGCCAGCGTGGCGCTGGCGGCGGTGTCGATGGCCGTCGTCGCGGTGCCGCTGCCGGTCGTCGCCCTGGGCGCGATGGTCGTCCTCCTGGGCCTGGGCCTGGGGGTCGGCCAGCCGCTCACCATGTCGTGGCTGGCCGAGGTCGCCCCGCCCGGCCAGCGGGGCCGCGCGATGTCGCTTCGCCTCACCGGCAATCGGCTCGGCCAGGTGCTGATCCCCAGCACCGTGGGTCTCGTGGCGGCCGGCGTCGGGGCGGCCGGGGTTCTCGCGGCCACGGCGGCCGCCCTCGCGGCGGTCGGCGTCGCCTCCCGGCGGCTGGCCGTGGACGGCCCGCGCGCGTAGGCCTCGAGGCGTCACGGGCCTCGGCGCAGCACTGGACCTGCTCGGCTGAACCCCGGGGGTACTTTCTGTACAGAAAGTCCCCCCGGGTCGCTACTGGGCGGCCTTGACCGCGAGCACGGGGACGTTCGCGTCCAGCAGGATGCGCTGCGCCTGGCTGCCGGTGATCAGCTTCCCGGTCGGGGTGCGGCGACGCAGACCGATGACGATCAGGCTCGCCCGAAGCCGGTCGGCCGCCTCGACGATCTCCTCGGACGCCTCGTGCCCGCGCACGAACTGCTTGATCTCGTAGACGACGCCGGTCTGGTCGAGCCGGGCGCGTACCTCGTCGAGGTTGTCCTCGGTGGCGTAGCGGGGGTCGGACAGGGTGTCCCCCCGAGCGGTGTTCACGACGTGCAGCGGCTCCTCGCGGCGCTGCGCCTCGGTGATCGCGGCGGCCAGGGCGGCCTCGCCCTCGGGGGTGGGGACATAGCCCACGACGATGGTCATGGCCGCATCATGGCCGATCCGGTCACCGACGGCTGCATTGGGGCGCTAACGATCATTTCGTTCCTTGCGTGCGCGACCGCAGGGTGAAGCGCCGTTCCGGCCGCCCGGCGGTGCCGTACCGCGACCGGACGTCGGCCTCCTGGCCCGCGACCAGTTGCTCCAGGTAACGCCGCGCGCTCACCCGCGCCAGGCCGGTGCGCTGGCTGCACTCGGTGGCCGAGAGCCCGTCCGGCCCGGCCGCGGCGAGGGCGCCGCGCACGAGCTCCAGCGTCTCCGGAGTGATGCCCTTCGGGGTCTGCGCCGGGGTCGCGGACGCGCCGCCGCGGGCCCGGCCGAACATCCGGTCGACGTCGTGCTGACCGGCCTCGTCGAGCTCGGCGAGCTCTCCGCGCAGCCGCGCGTAGTCGTGCAGCCGCGCCTCGAAGGTGCGCCGGTCGAAGGGCTTCACCAGGTAGTGCAGGACGCCGCCGTGCAGGGCGCTGCGGATGCTGTCGACGTCCCGCGCGGCGCTGATCACGATGACGTCGGCCGGCCACCCGTCCGCGCGGAGCCGCCGGAGGACGTCGAGGCCGGTCATGTCCGGCAGGTACACGTCGAGCAGGACCAGGTCCGGCCGCAACCGGACGACGTCCTCGAGCGCCTGGGTGCCGGTCGACGCCGTCCCGACGACCTCGAAGCCGTCCAGCGCGGACACGAAACCGGCGTGCACCTTCGCGACCATGAAGTCGTCGTCGACGATCAGGACGCCGATCACGATGCGACCAGCGAGGGCTCGGCGGGCAGGGTCGCGGTGAACGTGGAGCCGCCGACCGACGACGCCGTCACGTCGCCACCGCGGCGGGTGCACACCAGGTGCACCAGGGAGAGGCCGATGCCGCGCTCGCGCGACGTGCCCAGCCCCGCGCCGTCGGTGGCGAGGGCCTTGGTGGAGACCCCGCGGCGGAAGATCTCCCGCTCCATGCCGGGTGGCACGCCGGGCCCGGAGTCCCGGACGACGACGTCGACGTCGCCGTCGATCAGCCCGAGCGACACCTCGACCCACCGCGTGGTGGCCTCGGCCGCGGCGTCCATCGCGTTGTCGACCAGGTTGCCGACGACCGTGGTGACGTCGGTGCTCAGTTCGCCGTCCAGGACGGGCAGCGAGGAGTCCGGGGCGATCCGCAGATCGACACCGAGCTCGGCCGCCTGGCTGGCCTTCGCGATCAGCAGCGCTGCCACGGACGGGTCGCGCACCGCTGCCGTCACCGCCTCGCTGAACTCCGACCGGCTGGAGCTCACCCGGTGCACGAACCGGACGGCCTCCTCCGACTCGCCCAGCTCGATCAGCCCGGCGATGGTGTGCAGCCGGTTGCTGAACTCGTGGGCCTGCGCCCGCAGCGTGTCGGTGACGTGCCGGGTCAGGTCGAGCTCCCGGCGCAGTTCCAGCAGTTCGGTGCGGTCGCGCAGGGTCGTCACCGAGCCGATCGGCTTGCCGCGGCTGGCGATCGGCAGCCGGTTGAGCACCAGGACCCGCCCCGCGCTGGCCACCGCGCGGTCCATCTCGACGTCGTCCCGGAGCAGCGCGTCGCGCATCTCCTCCCCCACTCCCAGCTCGGCGAGCGTGCGGCCGAGCGCATCCCCGGGGATCTGCAGCAACCGGATCGCCTCGTCGTTGATCAGCGTCACCCGCCCCCGCAGGTCCAGGCCCACCACGCCTTCGCGGATGCCGTGCAACATCGCGTCGCGGTGCTCGACGAGGCCGACGATCTCGGTCGGCTCCAGCCCGAGCGTCTGCCGCTTCACCCGCCGGGCCACCAGCAGCGAGCCGACGATGCCGATCACGCTGGCCAGACCGAGGTAGGTGAGCAGGTTGGGCGCCGCTGCCCGCAGCAGGTCCATGACCGAGGGGTAGAGCCGGACGACGGCGACGAACCCCGCGATCTCGCGCCGGGGCCCCGTGAGGATGGGTGCCATCGCCACCGCGGCGGGATCCCCGTTGAACGACCGCTCGCCCCGCCAGCCGACGCCGCGCAGGACGGTGCTCTCCCCCACGTCGTAGTGCCGGTGCAGCTCGGCGGGGTCGGCGCTGGCGAGCACGGTGCGGTCCGGCTGGGCGACGACGACCGACGCCGAGCCCGAGTTGATCCGCGTGGTCTCCGCGGCCACCCGGACGTAGGAGAGCGTGCCGCGGTCGACGGCGTCACGCAGCGCCCGGGACCCGGCCAGCGATTCGGCAACGGCCTGCGCCCGCCTACCCTCGAAGTCGCGCGCGCTCTTCGCCGACTGCGCGACCGACACCGCCGTCACCCCGATGAGCACCACGCAGACGATCACCACCTGCAGGGCCAACAGCTGGCCGGCCAGCGAGAGCCGCCGGTTCATGGTCACTCCAGGGATCAGTGGGTTCGGGCAGGGCCAGTGCAGCACGCAGGGCGCCCGGAGCGGACCGTGACCACAAGGACCACAAAGCTCAATGCGCACGCAAGCGTGACACGGACCACCCCGCTTGCCACCTTGCTGTCAATCGGCGGGACATCCGCCGGACACACAGGAGGACAAGATGCGCCCCCAGAAAATGCGTGCGGCTTCCCTGCGGAAGCTCACCCTCGGCGCCGTTGCCGCGGGCCTCGTGCTCACGGGCTGCGGAACCACGGCCGACGGCGGCTCCGCCTCCGGCGGCGGCAACGACGGCCCGATCAGCGGCCTTCGGTTCATGGTGCCGAACTCCCCCGGGAGCGGCTACGACACGACCGCCCGCGCGGTCGCGGCGTCCATGGAGGACGGCAAGGTCGCCAAGGGCGTCGAGGTGTTCAACCTCGAGGGCGCCGGCGGCACGGTCGGCCTCCAGCGGCTGGTGAACGAGAAGGGCAACGCCGACATGCTCATGCAGATGGGCCTCGGCGTCGTCGGCGCGCAGTTCAGCAACAAGTCGCAGGCGACCCTCGACGAGACCACGCCGGTCGCCAAGCTGATCGAGGAGTCCGAGGCGATCGTCGTCCCCGGCAACTCCCCGTTCAAGACGATCGACGACCTGGTGAAGGCCTGGAAGGCCGACCCGGGCAACACCCCGGTCGGCGGTGCCTCCAACCCCGGCGGCCCCGACCACCTGACCCCGATGCTGCTGGCGAAGGAGGTCGGCGTGAAGCCGACCGACGTCAACTACGTGTCCTACGACGGCGGCGGCGAGCTGCTGGCCGGCATCCTCGGTGGCGACGTCAAGTTCGCCGCGACCGGCATCGGCGAGGTGACCGAGTCGGCCGCCGCCGGCGACGTCCGCATCCTGGCCGTCACCAGCGAGAAGCCGGTCGAGGGCGTCGACGCCCCCACGCTGACCGACGAGGGCATCGACCTGGTGTTCGCCAACTGGCGCGGCATCGTGGCGCCTCCGGGCCTCAAGGACGCCGACACCGAGAAGTGGGTCGACGCGGTCAAGAAGATGCACGACGGCGCCGCCTGGAAGAAGGCCCTGAAGGACAACGGCTGGACCGACGCCTTCGTGACCGGTGACGACTTCGGCACGTTCCTCACCGACGAGAGCGACCGGGTCAAGTCCGTGATGAGCGAGCTGGGCCTGGTATGAGTTCTGCCGCCTCCGGCGGCACCCGGGAGCAGGGCCGCTCCGAGTACGGAGTGGCCCTGTTCCTGGGGGCTCTCGGCCTCCTCGTCATCGTCTCGGCGCTGCTCCTGCCGGAGAGCAAGATCGCCCGTGGACCCGTCGGCCCCGGCGCCATCCCGGTCGTCGTCGGCACGCTTGTCGTAGTCGTCGCCGCCTTCCTCGCCCTGGACGTGTTCCGCGGAGGCCGTGGGGAGCCGGAGGGCGGCGAGGACGTCGAGCTCACCGGCGGCAGCGACTGGCGGACCGTCCTGATGCTCGCGGCTGCGTTCGTCTCGAACGCCCTCCTGATCGAGTCACTGGGCTGGCCGTTCTCCGGCGCGATCCTCTTCTGGGGCTCGGCCTTCGCCCTCGGCAGCCGGCGCGTCATCCGCGACGCGGTGATCGCGCTCGTCCTGTCGTTCGGTTCCTGGTACCTGTTCGCCTTCGCCCTCGGCGTGGTCCTGCCGGTCGGCATCCTGAAGGGCATCCTCTGATGGACGCACTGACCTCACTGGTCGAGGGATTCGGCACCGCGCTGACCCCCGGCAACCTGCTGTACGCCTTCGCCGGCGTGCTCCTTGGCACCGCCATCGGCGTGCTGCCCGGCATCGGCCCGGCCATGACGATCGCGCTGCTCCTCCCCCTCACCCGGGGCCTGGACGTCACCAGCGCGCTGATCATGTTCGCCGGCATCTACTACGGCGGCATGTACGGCGGGTCGACGACGTCGATCCTGCTGAACACCCCCGGCGAGAGCGCGTCGGTGGTCACGGCCATCGAGGGCAACAAGATGGCGAAGGCCGGCCGCGCCGCCCAGGCGCTGGCGACCGCGGCGATCGGGTCCTTCGTCGCCGGCACCATCGCGACCCTGCTCCTCGCGCTGCTCGCCCCGACCGTCGCCCACCTGGCGATCCAGGTCTCGCCCGCCGACTTCTTCGCCGTGATGCTGCTCGCCTTCATCGCCGTGACGTCGGTGCTCGGCAGCTCCCGGGTCCGCGGGCTCGCCGCGCTCGGCATCGGGCTGACCATCGGCATCATCGGCATCGACAAGACGTCGGGCCAGCAGCGGCTCACCTTCGGCATCCCCCAGCTCGCCGACGGCATCGACGTCATCGTCATCGCGGTCGGCCTGTTCGCCGTCGGCGAGGCGCTGTGGACCGCGGCCCACCTGCGCCGCAGTCCGGTCGAGGTCATCCCGGTCGGCAACCCGCGGATGAACCGCGACGACTGGAAGCGGTCGTGGAAGCCGTGGCTGCGCGGCACCGTGATCGGCTTCCCGTTCGGGGCCATCCCGGCCGGCGGCGCGGAGATCCCGACCTTCCTGTCCTACGTGACCGAGAAGCGGCTCTCCAAGCACCCCGAGGAGTTCGGCCACGGCGCCATCGAGGGCGTGGCCGGTCCGGAGGCCACCAACAACGCCTCGGCTGCCGGTGGCCTCGTGCCGATGCTGACCCTGGGCATCCCGACGACGGCCACCGCGGCGATCATGCTGGCGGCGATCCAGAGCTACGGCATCCAGCCCGGACCGCAGCTGTTCAGCAAGGAGCCGGAACTGGTCTGGGGGCTGATCGCGAGCCTCTTCATCGGCAACACGGTGCTCCTGGTGCTCAACCTGCCGCTCGCGCCGGTCTGGGCGCGGTTGCTGCGGATCCCCCGTTCGTACCTGTACGCCGGGATCCTGTTCTTCTCCAGCCTCGGCGCCTACGCGGCGAACGCCAGCACGTTCGACCTGTTCCTGCTGCTGGTCATCGGCGGGCTCGGCTTCATGATGCGTCGCTACGGTCTGCCGGTGCTGCCGGCGATCATCGGCGTGATCCTGGGACCGTTCGCCGAGCAGAAGCTGCGGCAGGCGCTGCAGATCAGCAACGGCCACGTCAGCGGGCTGTTCGAGCCCATCTCGATCGTCGTCTACTGCATCGTCGGGCTGATCCTGCTGTTCCCGATCATCAACCGGCTCCGCCCCCGCAGGGCGGCGCCGTCGGTGCTCGAGGAGGCCGCGCACGAGATCGAGGAGGCGCACGCCCACACGGGGCTGACCAACGCCGTCTCGGTGGAGCGCCACGTCGGCGAGGCCGCCGCCCGGAAGCCCGACTTCGGGGAGCCGAGCGGGCTCTGAGACCACGGAGGGGGAGAGTGCCTGCCGGCCCCTCCCCCTCCGTGCTGTCAGAGGCTGCGCCAGCGGCCCTCGGTGGAGTTGCCGCCCGGCTGTGACGCGAAGACGTTGCCGGTCGTGGGGGGCACGTCGTCGTCGGCGATCGCCAACCGCTGCAGCAGCGGGCCGACGAGGAAGTCGTAGACCGCCGGGACCAGCCGGAAGCCCGCGGTGATCAGCGGGTTGAAGATGCCCGCCTGCACCTGCCGCCGCGGCCGGTCGAGCAGCGCGACCACCCGCCGTCCCAACCGCTCCGCCGAGTACACCGGCGGGGGCGGGCGCCCGGTGCTGCCGGTCCACGATGCGGCCTGCACGTAGATCGGGGTGTCCACGCCGCCGGGCTGGAGGATCGAGACCTCGACCCCCGGCGCGTCCCGGGTCTCCTGCTGCAGGACGCGCACCAGGCCGAGCTGCCCCCACTTCGCGGCGACGTAGCTGCCCATCAGCGGTGTGGCCACCTGGCCCAGCAGCGAGTTGACCACCACGAGGTGGCCGCCGCCCTGCTCCCGGAACAGCGGCAGCACGACCCGCGCGACGACCGCGGTGCCGTGCACCGCCGTCTCCACGACGGTCTCGAACACCTCCCGCGGGAGCTCCTCGATCGTGCCGTAGGCCATGACCTGCGCCGCGTGGACGACGGCGTCGAGCCGGCCGAACTTCCGCACCGCGCCGTCGACCGCGGCCCGGATCGCCTCCTCGTCGGTGACGTCGGCGGAGTGCACCAGCACCTCGCCGGCGCCCGCGGCGCGTGCCTGCTCCGCGGTGTCGTCCAGCGACTCCTCGCCCCGGGCGACCAGCACCAGGTTGGCGCCGCGGCCGGCGAGCTCGAGGGCGGTCGCACGGCCGATGCCGCTGGAGCCTCCGGTGATCAGGACGGTCTCGGGTGTGGGCACCCTCGCCTCCTACCCGGGGTCCGTCGGGCTCATACCGGTGGTGCGCAATCGATCCGGTCGAGCTCTCCGAGCAACCAGCCGGGCCCGGCCACGCCCACGCCGGTGGGCAGGCGGTCGCGCAGCCCACGATCGGCGGTCACCACGAGCAGGCCGTCCCCGGCGTGCGCGGCCGCGAAGTCCACCAGGGCGTCGTCCCCACTGCCGGCGGCGCGGACCAGGCGGACGCCGTCCGGCGCCGGCACGTCGCGCGCCACTCCCTCGACCACGGCGACCACGCCGGTGCAGTCGACCGGCCCGGCCAGGGTGGCGCCGGGCAGCGCGGCCAGCCGGCCCAGCAGGCGTCCGGTCGCCCCCGCGCGGTCGCGCCACCAGCCGTCCGGTCGCGAGCCGACGACGTTCGCCACGTCCACGACCAGCACCGTCACCGCCACCCCCGGTCCCTGTCGCCCGTCCGGGCGAACCGTGATCATCCCCGTTTGCCGCCGGGGAGGCAGGGCATGCAGCACGCCGACTGCTGGGGGATCACCGCAGCCCACCCTGTTCGGAGGAGGCCCACCATGGCCGGCACGGACCACACCGACCGCGACGAGACCCGCGTCGCCCCCGCTGTCGGGAGCACCGACACCGCACGCACCGACACCGCACGCACCGGCACCGCACGCACGGACACGGTGCGCACCGACGGCGCGACCGTCACCCGCGGGGCGGGACGGGACGCCGTCGCGGCCCAGCACGCCCGCTTCGGCGGCATCAAGTGGGGATCGGCGTTCTTCGGCTGGCTGTCCGCCAACGGTCTCGCCGTCATCCTGATCGCGATGCTGTCGGCCGCAGGCGTGGCCCTGGGACTGGCGAACCACGTCGACACCGCCGACGAGGCGGCCAACCAGGCGTCGGAGATCGGCATCGGGGGCGGCATCGCCGTCCTCGTCGTCCTGTTCCTCGCCTACCTGGCCGGTGGTTACGTCGCGGGGCGGATGGCCCGCTTCGACGGCGTCCGCCAGGGCCTGGCCGTGTGGCTGGTCGGACTGATCGTCGTGGTCGTGCTGGCCGCGGCGGGCGCGATCCTCGGCGCGAAGTACAACGTCCTGGAGCAGCTGAACCTGCCGCGCATCCCGGTCGACGAGGGCACCGCGACGACCGCCGGGATCATCACCCTGGTCGCGATCCTGCTGGTGACGCTGCTGGGCGCCGTGCTCGGCGGCAAGCTCGGCGACCGCTACCACCGCCGGGTCGACCGCGCGGGCTTCGACGCCCTGTAACCACTCGCTCCACACGGCCCCGCCGGCGCCCTGCGCTGCGCGGGGCCGTGCCATTCCCTGCCGGCCTGCAGCGCTCCGCCCGGGGTCCTATCGTTGCTATACAGCAAGTGTCTGGCTCGACGAGGGGACCCGCGATGAACCTGCTCCCCGACATCCCGTTCTGGGCCGACCTCCTCGTCTTCGTCGCCAGCGCCGTCGTCATCTGGGTGGCCGGGATCTCCCTGTCGGACAACACCGACGTCCTGGCCGACCGCCTGCACCTCGGCCAGGCCCTCGGCGGGCTGATCCTGCTCGCGGTGGCCACGAACCTGCCCGAGATCGCGATCACCTACAGCGCGGCGGCCAGCGGCCAACTCGACGTGGCTGTCAGCAACATCCTCGGTGGCATCGCGATCCAAACCGTGGTGCTCGTGGCCCTGGACGCCTTCGGCGTCCGGGCGAAGCGCCCGCTCACCTACCAGGCGGCCAGCCTCACCCTGGTCATCGAGGGCGCGGTCGTCCTCGCCGTCCTGGTCGCGGTCGTCATGGGCACCCAGTTGCCGAAGACCCTGGTTCTGTTCCGGCTCACCCCGGACGTCGTCCTGATCGCGATCATCTGGGTCGTGGGGCTGCTGCTCACCCAGCGGGCCGGGAAGTCACTGCCGTGGGAGGACAGCGGAGAAGCTCCCGACAGCCAGCCCGAGCCCCGGGGCCACTCCCGGACCACACACGCCACGACCGCGACCCACAAGGGGATGAGCACCGCACGGGCCGGGCTGATGTTCGGCGTCGCCGCGCTGGCCACCCTCGTCGCAGGCGCCCTGGCGGAGGAGAGCGGCACCGCGGCAGCGGACCACGTCGGCCTCTCCGGGGCGCTGTTCGGCGCAACCGTCCTGGCCGCCGCGACGTCGCTCCCCGAACTGAGCACCGGGCTCACGTCGGTCCGCGAGGGCGACTTCAAGCTGGCGTTCGGTGACATCTTCGGTGGCAACGCGTTCCTGCCGGTGCTCTTCCTCCTGGCCGTCCTCGTGTCCGGGAAGCCCGTGCTGCCCAACGCCCACGCCTCCGACATCTACCTGACCGGACTCGGGGCCCTCCTCACCGTCATCTACATGGCCGGCCTGCTGTTCCGGCCGTCGAAGAACCACGCGCGCATGGGCATCGACAGCATCGCCGTACTGGTCGTCTACGTCATCGGGGTGGTCGGCCTGGTCGCCCTCCCGGGATAGGCCGGCATCGACGGAACCGGCACTAACCTGCACGGCATGTGTCGGAACATCCGCCCGCTCTCCAACTTCGAGCCGCCGGCGACCCACGACGAGATCGCGGCCGCCGCCCTCCAGTACGTCCGCAAGATCAGCGGCACGACGAAGCCGTCACGGGTCAACACCGAGGCCTTCGACCGCGCCGTCGACGAGGTGGCAGCCGCGTCCACCCGGCTGCTGGACGCGCTGGTGACCACCGCCCCGCCGAAGGACCGCGAGGTCGAGGCGCTCAAGGCCCGTGAGCGCGCCGCGCTGCGCTACGGCACCTGAGCCGGCCGACACGGCGACAAGGGAACAAGGAGACATGTCGACATCCGCCAGCGAGTGTCCGGAGGCCGGCTCCGACGGTGAGACCCGGAAGGAGCGGATCAACCGGGAGCTGATGGAGCTGCTCAACGAGCTGCGGGTGGCGCTGCCGGGCGTGCAGTTCCTCTTCGCCTTCCTGCTCGTCGTGCCGTTCCAGCAGCGGGGAAGTCAGATCACCGAGTTCCAGCGCGGGGCCTACTTCGTGGCGCTCGCGGCGGCCGCGCTCGCCACCGCACTGCTGATCGCCCCGGCCGCCCAGCACCGCATCCTGTTCCGCCAGCACGACAAGGAGAACCTGCTGCGGCGCAGCAACCGGTCCGCCCGCGCCGGGCTGCTCGCGCTCGGGGTGGCGATCTGCTCGGTGCTCCTGCTCGTCGTCGACGCCGTGTTCACCACGACCCTCGCGTGGGTGACGGCGGGCGCCCTGGCCGTCCTCCTCGCCTGGTGGTGGCTGGCGGTACCGCTCTGGATGCGCGCCCACCACGCGCAGGAGGAGGTGACCCATGAGTGATCTCCGGCTGCGGCAGGCCCGCTTCGCGGAGCTCACGCCGTTCGAGGTGTACGGGTTGTTGCGCCTACGGGTGGACGTCTTCGTCGTCGAGCAGGAGTGCCCCTACCCCGAGCTGGACGGGCGGGACGTCGAACCGGCGACGGTGCACGTGTGGCTGGAGTCCGACGACGCGATCGCCGCCACGATCCGAGTCCTGGACGACGGCGCGAGCCGCGCGATCGGCCGGGTCGCCACCGCGACGGCGTTCCGCGGTCGGGGGCTCGCGGCCGAGCTGATCGAGGAAGGCATCTCGCTCTGCGGCGACGTCCCGATCACGCTCGGCGCGCAGGCCCACCTGGAGGGCTGGTACGAGCGCTTCGGCTTCCGCCGCAGCGGCCCCGGCTACGTCGAGGACGGCATCCCGCACGTGCCGATGCGCCGGGAGCCGCCCGTCAGCGCGTGACGCCGGTGTGGCCCAGGGAGTAGCGCCCCGGCTGCGGCCAGACGCAGAGACCGTGCGGGCCGTTGCCGACCGGGATGCGTGCCAGCAGGTGGCCGTCGGTCGTGGAGAGCACGTAGACCTCCTTGTTGTACCGCCCGGACAGCCACAGCTGACTGCCGTCGGAGGTGACGCCGCCCATGTCGGGGCTGCCGCCCGGGATCGGCCAGGTCGCCTTCACCGCGCCGGTGACCGGATCCAGCACGGTGACGGTGCCGGCGATGCGGGCGGTCACGTACAGGACGCTGGCATCGCGGCTGGGGTAGATGCCGTGCGTGCCCGCGCCGATCGGGATCTCGCCGATCACCTGCGTCGCCGCGCCGTCGAGCACCCACAGGCTGCCCTGGTCGGAGTCGGCGATGTAGAACCGCTGCCCGTCCGGGGAGAGCTTGATGTCCTGAGGCCCCATGTGGGTGTGCCGCACCGGCATGTCGATGGTGCGCAGCAGCGTCCGGGTGGCCACGTCGACGACGGCCACCCGGCCGGCGAACTCGCAGGTGAAGACGGCGGTGCGGCCATCGGCGGTGAAGTCGGCATGGTCGATGCCCCCGCAGTCCGGGATGGGCAGCCGGCCCTGCTCCTGCCAGGTGTGCCAGTCGTAGAAGACCAGGGTCTTCTGGGCCTCGGCCACCGAGACCGCGGCGCTGCCGTCGGGCAGGAAGTACATGTTGTACGGGTCGACGACCGGGATGCGGTCACCGTGCGCGCCGGTCTTGGGGTCGATCGGCGTGATCGTGTTGCCGATGTCGTCGGTCGCGTACAGCGTCGTCATGTCGTAGTTCGGGACGACGTGCTGCACCTCCCGGCCGGCCGGGAACTGGTCGACCTGCTTGAACGTGGCCGGGTCGATGACGCGGACCTCACCCGACCCGCTGTGCGGCACGTAGACCAGCGGCTTCGCGGCGGCCGCGGCGGGGCTGAGCATGCCGGCGCCGGCCTCGGAGTAGACGTTCTTCGGGTCGGTGACCGGTGGCATGCCCGGAAGCACGTTCACGGCCGGGGTGGTCGGGGCGGCGCTCGGCGGCGGCAGGGACGTCGAGGCGGCGGCCGAGTGATGGGCGTGCGTCTGCTCGGCATCGTGACCGGCTGCCGAGGTGCACCCGGCGAGCACGCTCAGGGCCAGCGGAACGACCGCCAGTCGGGAAAGCCTGCCTGCCATGCGCCGTGTCCTCCTCGTCGTCGGCCGACCAGAACCCGGCCCCGTTGGCCGCCAGCCTGCCACGGCAGGATGCCGTCATGGAGGACGACGCACTGCTGCGGACGGCGGCCGACCGGCTCGAGGCGCTGGCCACGCGCACCACGGCCGGCGACTGGCGGACCGGCGGACTGCTGGCGACCCGGCCGGAGGTCATCGCGCACCGGGAGGGCGGCACGGAGCACGTCGCGGAGGCCCGGGCCGGCACCGCGGCCTGGATCACCGCCCTCTCCCCCGCCGTCGCCCCGCCGCTCGCGGCGTGGCTGCGCGCCACCGCCGCGGCCTCTGACATCGATCCGGCCGCAGTGGCGGTCGCCCGCGCCCTGCTGGAACGGCTGCCCTCACCGGCGTCGTGACGCGTGGTTGTGCGCTCAGCGGGGTGATCGCGCGACCATCACCCCGCCGAGCGCACAAAGGCGGACGTCAGCGGCTCAGGACGCGCGGACGACCAGGTCGATGCGGGTGGCGGGTCCAGCACAGTCGGAGAGCTCGCGGATGCCCCACCGGCCGGTCACGTCGCCGGTGAAGTTCGATTCCGCGTCGTGCGCCTCGGTCTCCCCCTCGGTGAGGGTCAGCCCGGCCGCGGGATAGGCCGCCTGCAGGTCGGCCAGGACGTCGGGCTCCGCGGCGGGCACCACGGCCGTGACGACGGTCCGCCCGCCGTCGCGCTCCTGCACGGCGACCACGACCGCACCCTTCGGCAGCGGGGCCGGGAAGCCCGCCGGGAGGTCGACCGCCTTCGCGTCACCGGGGCAGGCCACCGTCTGCGGCGTCCCGGACTGCTCGGCGCCCTCGCCGTCGCCGGACTCCTGCTCGGCCGCGGACGCCGTCGACTCGCCGTCCGACGTGTCGCTCCCGCAGCCGGCGAGCGGCGCGAGCGACAGGAGCAGCAGAGTGGTGGCGCAGGCAGGGATCAGTCGCATGATCGACATCGTCGTGCCTGCGGCGCTCAGTTGCTGACCGAGCGGGTGGCCCGGTTGTTGCCCTCGTCGGACTCGGCCACCGTGTTCGCCGGGTCGACCACCGCGGTGAGCTGCTTCTTGCCGGCCGGGACGTTCGCGCTGGTCGCCGTCACCCTGGCGCTCGCGCCGGGTGCCAGGGTGATCGGCTGCGAGGTGGCGTAGGTCTTCGACCCGCTCCCGAAGCTGACCGTCACGCCGGTCGCGGCCGCGCCGCCCCGGTTGGTGACCACCGCGCTGAACGTGGTGGTCTTTCCGCTCCGGGTGGCCGTGGGCGCGGCCACGGTGAGGTCCGGCTGCGGGTCGAAGGCGGCGAACAGCCGGGAGCCGGTGGTCTGCCGGACGATCGTGGCCAGCGAGTCGAAGTTCTGCGCCCCACCGGGAGCGGCGCAGGCACCCGTGCAGCCGTCGGCGTACCCGACCAGCGTCCGCCCCTGCCCGTCGACGGTGACGTCCATGAAGTCGAGCAGGTTGCGGTCGTTGCCGCAGGTGGTGCCGCCGGTGCAGATCGAGCCGCGCTGCACCGGGTCGGTCGGGGTGGCGTCGGCGGTCTTCCAGGTCGCGCCGCCGTCCAGGGTGGTCGCGATGTAGAGGTGCCAGTCGCCGGAGAAGTTGGCGGCGTCCTGGTAGTTGCCGCCGGTCGTGCTGCCGAGGAAGGCGAAGGCGGCGCGGTCGTCGTCCCCGGCGGTCATGGCCGGGAACACGACGTTCTGGACGCCGAGCTGCGCGCCGACGTCCTGCCCGTCGACCCACGTCCTGCCGTGGTCGTGGCTGGTCGCGACCCGGGCGTGGCCGTCGGCGGCCTGATAGCCGAAGTACACGGTGCCGTTGCTGCCGATGCCCACCGACGGGTCGGAGTCGCCGGGGGTAGAGCCGGTGACCGGCCGGACGTCCCAGGTCAGGCCGCTGTCCTCGGACACCGCGACCGCCTGGCCGGCGCCGCAGCCCTTGTTGGGCAGGTAGGCGATGCCGCTGGACGGGTCGACCTTCACGTGACCGTGCAGGCCGCCGCACTGGGTGAGGTCGTACACCGGGACGGCGGGCCCGTAGGTGCGGCCGCCGTCGAGGCTCGTCGCGCACAGGGCGTCGGCGATGTCCTGCGAGCAGTAGTAAACGGCGTTGGGGTAGCTGCCGATCGGCTTGGCGAACGCCTTGTCGCTGAACCGGCCGCCCCCGATGGTCTGGTGGTCGACGCCCGAGTTGATGCCCGAGCCCTGCGTGGTGTTCCAGGTCTTGCCGTCGTCGTCGGTGTAGCAGGTGAGCGCGGCCTTGCCGGCCAGCTGCGACTCGAACGTCCGGCCGGTCTGCTGGTCGGTGAACAGGATCGGGTCGAGGCTCTTGATGCCGTTGAGGGGACAGCCGTTGGTGGCGTTCGCGCTGCGGTCGGCCCAGCTGGCGGCGTTCGCGGAGTCGAAGCCGACCGTGAAGGTCGACATGTACGACTGGTACATCACCGCGCCGGTCGTCGGGTTGACGCCGATCGACGGCTCACCGGCGTCGTGCGCGGCGGCCAGCGACTCGGGTGCCGCGTAGTTCTGGTATCCGGGCGCCGGGAAGGCGGCCGGTGCGGGGTTGGTCGGCTTCGTCGTCAGCTCGGCCTTGCCCGTGAACGACTCGCCGAGCGGCAGGTAGGGGACGACGCGGACGGTGTAGTCGCCGCTGTCCGGCGGCAGGAGCACGAGCTCGGGATCGGCGCTCGACGCCGAGGTGCCGACGACCTTCCCGGCGGCGTCGAGCACGTAGAGGTCGAAATCGGCGGCACTGTTGGCCCACTGCACGCTGATCGCCAGCTGGTGGTCACCGCCGTAGCCCGGCGGCGTGCTGACGTGCAGGGCGAAGTCGTCGCACTCGGTCACGGCGTTGCAGATCGGATCGCCCGCGGCGTTGGTCGGGTTGGCGGTGGCGAACGGGCCGGAGGACCAGGTGACACCGGTCGACGAATCCGTCACGGTCCCCGACGACGGGTCGGCCGCATCGGCCGGCAATGCCGCCGGCGCCAGCAGGACGGCCGCACCGAGGCCCGCCGTGAGAGCGAACCGCCGACGCCGCTGCATGGAGCTCCTCATCGCAGGGCTCCCCCTCCCGTTGTCCACACGCCCGGTTGCCGCACTCAACGACGCGGGTCGGCAAAGGTGACGCGACGTCACGCCAATCACCGGTCGCCGACCGATAGACATCTAACGTTTCGATTCCTATGGTGGGCCCGTGGACGCCCCCGAGCTGCCGATCGGACTCCTGGTGGGCGCCACCGCCAAGCTGCTGAGCAGGGAGTTCGACACCGCGCTGGCCGCCGTCGGCGGCTCCCGCTCCACCTGGCTCGTCCTGTCCTCGCTCAAGTCGACGGGCCACCGGACACAGGGCGAGCTCGCCGACGCGATCGGCGTCCGCCAGCCCACGCTGAGCCACCACCTCGACGGACTCGAGCGCCAGGGACTGATCCGGCGCGAACGGACGGCGGACAACCGGCGGGTCCAACTCGTCACTGTGACGGAAGCCGGTGAGGCACTCTTCCTCCGGCTGCGGCGGGCCGCAGCAGCGTTCGAGGGCCGACTGCTGGCCGGCCTGGACGACGCCGAGATCGCCGACCTGCGCCGACTGCTCACCCAGCTCGCGGAGAACGCGCCGCCGGACTAGAACCTCCCCCATGGCGCGCGCCGCATACGCCCACGACGCAGTCCTCGACCTGGAGCCGGGTGGGGACGACGGCGCCCCCGGAGCGGCGATCACCGTGGCCCTGTGCGGCAGCTGGTCGCACGAGCCGCCGTGCCCGCTCGCGCCGCACCACACCCGCGCCCACCGGACGGGCAGCGAACTGAGCCTGCGAGTGCTCTTCGCCGCCGAACCCCAGGAGGAAGCGAGGGTGCGCGCGCTCGTCGACGAGGCCCTCGCGCGCGGATGGGGGGACGGACCCGACGGAGCGCGCACCGCGTGGAACCTGGTGTGGGCCGCTCCGGCGGAGGTCCTCCCCGAGGAGGAGGACCACGCTCGGCGGCTGATCCGCAGCTGATCCGCCGAACATGCGGTGACAAGCGTGCTTGACAGAGGGCTGGGTGGCGCTGCACAGTGGACCCATGACAAGCGAGCTTGACAGCAGCCGACGCAGCACGGGCGACCGGACGAAGGCCCGCGCCTACAACCGCGAGTTCTGGCCCGGCATGGCCGGCTACGCCCTGGTGCTCTGTGCCGTCCTGACCTGGGGCGGGCTGGACGGGCACAGCCCCTGGCGGTTCGTCTGGGCCCTGGCGCCCGTCGTTCCCGCGGCCTGGACGGTGCGGGCGGTGTACCGGCACGTGCTCCGGATCGACGAGTACCAGAAGCTGCTGCTGATCCAGTCCATCGCGGTCGGGTTCGCCGTGGCGATGCTGACCTCCATCTCGCTCGGGTTCCTGGCCATCGCCGGCCTGGAGCTGCGCGAAGCCCCGTGGATCGTCTACGGAGCCGGCATGCTCGGCTGGGCCGTCACGGGCAGCTGCGTCGGCCGGCGTTGAGAAATCGACTCCGCGCGCTGCGGGACGCGCGCGGCTGGACGCAGGGCGCGCTGGCCGACCGGCTCGACGTCTCACGGCAGACGGTCAACGCCCTGGAGACCGGCCGCTACGACCCGAGCCTGCCCCTGGCCTTCCGCATCGCCCGGCTGTTCGGCGAGCCGATCGAGGCGATCTTCGAGCCCGACGAGACGCTGATGGACGCACCCACTCAGTGACGGACCGCGTGGGCGCCGGAACCGACGGGTACGGGTCGTCCATGAGCGAGGACACGGGTGGGTTCGCCGGCCGGCTGGGTGCGGTCGTGACGGACGTCGGCGACGGGACGGCGCAGCTGGAGTTCGAGGCGACCGACGAGCACCTGAACCCCGCCGGGACCGTGCACGGCGGCGTCCTCGCGACCCTGGTGGACACGGCCATGGGGACGGCGGCCCGCAGCGCCACCGACGACGGCGACGTCCCCGCGACCAGCCAGCTCACGGTCACCTACCTGCGGCCGGGAAAGCCGGGACGGCTCACCGTGGCCGCCCGGATGCGCACCCGCGGCGAGCACCTGACGGTGTGCGAGGCCGACGTCGATCAGGACGGCCGCACCCTGGTGCACGCCGTCGCGACGTTCGCCCTGCTGCGGAACTGAGCGGCTCGCCGGCGTGGGCCACCGGCGCGACGGGCACGGAGGCTCACAACCAGCGAGGAAGGCCCGGCAGAGGTGCGTCACTGCGCAGGCCGGCACCGTCCGAGCGCCCGGTCAGCCAGCCCGCCACCGCGGCGGGGGAACCCGAGACCGCCACCGCCCCGCTCCCCCAGGTGCGCTCCCCCGCGGACACGGTGATCCCGGGAACCTCGTCCCGCCGTTGCCACGCGGAGAAGACGTCGTCGACGAGCGCGACGAGCAGGTCGTCGGGACAGTCGGCGAATCCGACCCCGCTGTCGAGATCGACGGCATGCACCCAGACCTCCCGGCACCGCATCCACGGCACCTCGGTGGCCGCCACCTCCCGGCCCTGGGCGGTGCGCACCCGGGCGGACCACGCGGACTCCGGCAGCTGCCGAACCGCCGTGGCGAGCCGCACGGTGGCCTCCAGCACGTCCGCGCGCAACTCCGCCGCCGGCAGTGCCGCAGCCTCCGCGATGCCGGCGTCGCGGGCCTCCGGTGAGGCGTACATCGGGGTCTCGACGCCCGTGCGGGCCCACGTCAGCAGGTTGACCAGCGCGTCGGCGTTGCGGGCGACGTGCGCCAGCAGGGTGGCCCGGGACCAGCCGGGCAACAGGGAGGGCGCGGCGAACTCCTCGTCGGTCAGCCGCCCGAGGGCTGTGCCCAGGTGCCGCTCGCCGTCGGCCCACCAGGCCAGCGTCGGCGGCCGGCCGGACCCGGTCACGGCAGCTTCTCCTCGACGCACGTGTTGCGGCACTCCCCCAGTCCGGCGATGGCGGTGGTCATCACCGATCCGGGCGCGAGGTAGCGCGGCGGCGTGCGCGCGTGGCCGACCCCGCCGGGCGTGCCGGTGGCGATGACGTCGCCGGGGTCGAGCCGCACGATCGTCGAGACGTAGGAGACCAACGCGGCGGGGGCGAACACCAGGTCGCCGGTGTCGGCTCGCTGGACCTGTTCCCCGTCCACGTCGCAGGTCAGTTCCAGGCCCTCGCCGGCCTCGTCCGGAGTGACGAGCTCGGGACCGAACGGGCTGGTCGCCTCGAACGTCTTGCCCTGGAGCCACTGCAGCGTCCGGTACTGCCAGTCGCGGGCGGTGACGTCGTTGAGGACCGCGTAGCCGGCGATCGCTGCCTGCGCCGCCGCCTCGTCCGCATGGCGCACTCGCGTCCCCACCACGACGGCCAGCTCGGCCTCCCAGTCCATCGCCCCCGAGGCGGTCGGCAGGACGATGTCGTCGCGCGCCCCGACGAGGGCCTCGGGGAACTTGGCGAACAGCGTCGGGTGCTCCGGCAGCTCGCGACCCATCTCCCGGATGTGGTGGGCGTAGTTGAGGCCGACGCAGACGATCTTGCCCGGGCGTGGGACGACGGGGGCATGGTCGAGCGAGGCGAGCTCGTGGTCGGGGCCGCGCGCCGCCTCGGCCGCCTGCCGCCACTCCGGGTCCGTCAGCAGCGCGCCGAGGTCGGCAGGGCCGATCTCGACCGCGCGGTCATCGTCCACGCGGACGGCGCGGGTGCCGTCCGGCACCCGGATGGTCGCGAGCCTCATCGGACGGCGGTTCCCGTGTCGGCGGAGGTGCGGAGCAGGAACAGCTTCTCCAGCACGGGGGCATCGGAGAAGGCGAAGAGGTCCAGCTCGTCGGCCGCCTGGAGGCTGAACTCCGTCCAGGACGGGACGGCGAGGACGTCACCGTGCTCGAGCGCGCGCTCGACGCCGTCCATCGTGACCGTCCCGCCGCCCGAGAAGACCTGCCAGACCGAGGAGGCGGAGGTGCGCCCAGGCCGGGTGCGCGCGCCGGCGCGGAGCCGGTGCATCTCGGTGCGCATGGTGGTGAGCGCGTCGCCGCCGGTGGTGGGGTTGGTGAAGCGGATCGCCGCATGCCCTGGCTCGACGACGCCCGGCTGCCCCTCGTCCTCCAGCTCGAGCTGGGCGGCCAGCGCGGCGTCGGTGTGGGCCCAGCGGTAGGCCATCAGCGGCGACTGCGGCCGCGGGCCGACGGCGGAGACCGGCGTCAGTCCGGGCCCGCCCCAGAGGCGCTCGGAGCGGCTGCGGTCGGGGGTGGAGGCGTCGCGCACCTGGTCGGGACCGAACTCGAAGAAGCCCTGGTCGGTGTCGGCCACCAGCGGGATGTCCAGGCCGTCGAGCCACGCCATCGGGGTGTCGGAGACGTTCTGGTGACCGTGGAAGTGCCAGCCCGGGGTCAGGAGCAGATCCCCGCGGCGCATCGCGACGGGGTCGCCGTCGACCACGGTCCAGACGCCGTCTCCCTCCAGGACGAACCGGAACGCCGACTGCGAGTGGCGGTGCTCGGGTGCGTTCTCGCGGGGCGCCAGGTACTGGATCGCCGCCCAGAGCGTGGGCGTGGCGTAGGGGTCACCGGGGAGGCCGGGGTTGCCCAGCCCGATGGCCCGGCGCTCACCACCCCGGCCCACGGGGACGAGGTCGGCGCTGCGCGCGGCGAGCGGGTAGAGCTCGCTCCAGCGCCACAGGTGGGGCACCGCCCGGGGTTCCGGATGGAAGGGCATGAGGCCCTCGCGCGTGCGCCACAACGGCGTCATGCCGACGGCGTCGAAGTCCCGGTAGAGCTCGGCGAGCCGGGCCTGGTGCTCCGGGCCGTCGAAGTCGATCTCGGGGCGGTTGTCGAGTGCGGTCATGGGCTCCTCCAAGGCGCAACGGTGGGTGTGGTGTGACCGGCGCACGCGGTGCGCCCGATGCCGACGGTCCTCAGGTGCCACCGCCCTCCCCCGGCCGGGACCGGTCCTCGGACAGGAAGCCGCGGACGACCGCGACGAGCTCCTCGGGCCGGTCCACGAGGGGCAGGTGACCGGCGCCCTCCACGACGTGCAGCCGGGCGGAGGGCAGCACCGCCGTCCACTGCTGCGCCATCTCCACCGGGAACAGACCGTCGAGGGCACCCCACACCACGAGGGTCGGCGCGCGCAGGCCGGCCAGTCGCCCGCCCAGGCCGGGGTCGTGCATGTACGGCTCGCCGGCCAGCCGCGCCGCGCTCGCCGAGTTCCGGGTCCGCCGCCCGGCGAGCACCGGGTCGCCCCCGACGGCGGCTGCGCGCAGCTGGCCCGCCGCCAGGGAGGCCCGGTCCCCGCAGAGCAGCCCGAGCAGCTCCCCGGGCGGCGTCCGGAACATGTCGGGCACCGGCGTCTCGGCGGGTAGGCCCGCCGGGTCCACCAGCACCAGTCGATCGACCCGCTCGGGCGCCCGCAGGGCGATCTCGGCGGCCAGCCAGCCGCCCAGGGACGAGCCGACGAGGTGGCAGCGGGCCACCCCCAGGGCGTCGAGGAGGGGGAGGTACCGCTGCGCGAGGGTCCCGACCGAGTCGACGGCGGGGTCGTCGTCGCTCCGGTTGAAGCCGGGATGGTCCGGTCGCACGACGCGGAACGTGGCCGCGAGGGCGCCCAACCCGGGCGGCCAGTCGCCGAGATCGCCGGCTCCGTGCAGATAGACCAGCGCAGGCCCGTCCCCGGCGCTCAGCACGTGCAGGACGACGCCGTCGACCGTGACGGTCTCCGCCTGCGGCTCGACCCCCCGGTGGATCACAGGAACCGGTAGTCGTCGGCGGCCGGCCGCCGGGTGAGCAGCCAGTACTCCAGGGTGTGGAGCGGCCAGTTCTGCGAGACGCGCCCGGTGGCGTTCTTGTACCAGTTGTGCACTCCGGGCAGACCCCAGGCCATCGAGCGGTTGGCCTCGTCGATCCGCTCGTTGTGGGCCTGGAAGACCGTGGGGCGCACCTCCATCGCGCGGTGCCCGGTGGACCGGAGGAGCCATAGGCATTCCAGGACGTAGTTCATGGCCAGCTCGGAGAACATGATGATGCTGCCGTTGAGGACGAGATTGGTGTTCGGCCCGAAGAGGCAGAAGAAGTTCGGGAAGCCGGGGATGGTGATACCGAGGTAGGCCCGTGCGTCGCCGTTCCACTGCTCGTGCAGGTCCACGCCGCCGCGACCGGTGACCTTCATCGACGGGAGGAAGTCCGACGCGGTGAAGCCCGTGCCGTAGATGATGACGTCGACCTCGTGCTCGACGCCGTCCTCGGTCCGGATGCCCCGCTCGGTGATCTCGGCGAGGCCCTCGGTGACGAGCGAGACGTGGTCCTTCTTCAGGGTCGCGGCCCAGACGCCGTTGTCGCGCAACATCCGCTTGGCGTACGGCGGGTAGGACGGCACGACCTTGTCCAGGAGATCGGGACGATCGGTGTACTGGGCCTCGATGTGTGCCTTCAACTGGGCCCGCAGGCGGGCGTTCGCGGCCGAGACCGAGCCGGGCTCGCGCCATTCCGGATCCACCACGGCGAAGGCGTGCATGCCGTCCACCGCGATCCAGAACTGGTAGAAGCGGAACCAGCGGGCGTAGAACGGCACGTGCCGGAACAGCCACAGCAGGCCCGGGGCGATGTCCTCGTGGTAGGCCGGCGCCGGCAGCGCCCACGGGGGTGTGCGCTGGAAGACGTGCAGTTCGGCGACCTCGTCGGCGATCGACGGGATGACCTGGTAGGCGCTCGCCCCGGTACCGATGACCGCCACCCGCTGGCCGGCCAGCTTGACGTCGTGGTCCCACCGCGCCGTGTGGAAGGACGGTCCGAGGAAGCGCTCCCGGCCGGGCACGTTCGGGTAGGAGGGCCGGTTCAGCTGCCCGACCGCGGTGATCACCGCCCGCGCCGTCAAAGATGACTCGTTCCCGTCGCGGTCCCGGGCGACGACGGTCCAGCGGCACGTCTGTTCGTCGAACGTGGCGGCCACGACCTCGGTGCGGAACCGGATGCGATCCCGCAGGCCGAACTCGCCTGCGACGTCCTGGAAGTACCCGTGGATGGCGGTCTGCCGCGAGTACTGCTGGAGCCAGTCGTCCTTCTGCGCGAAGGAGTAGCTGTACGCGAAGTTGTTGGTGTCCAGGCGACAGCCCGGATAGTCGTTCTCGAACCAGACCCCGCCCACGTCGTCGTTGCGCTCGAAGACGACGAACGGCAGACCGGCCTGGTCCAGGTGGTGGGCGGCGGCCAGCCCGGACATGCCACCGCCGACGACGACGACCGGGACGTCCACGTCGGGGGCGACCTCGTCCTCGCTCCAGCGCGGACGCCCGGCCTCGGTGGCGAGCCCGAGCTCCTGCATCAGCAGCGGCTCGTAGTCCTCGGAGACCTCGCCGGTGAGGAACCGCATGAGCCGCCGCATGTCCCCGGTCCCGAGGTCACCGGCCATTCGGCAGCCCCCGTCACGGAACCGGCGCAGCGCCTGGAACGCCGCCTCCCGCGCCCGCTCCTGGGTCTGCTCGTCCATGCCGCCCTGCGGCGCGATGAGCGCGTCCCTGGCCCGGCGTGGCGGCTGCAGGTCGGGCGCGACCAGGCTCAGGTCGCCGGTGACGTGCGCCAGGGCCGGGAGCAACGGCGGCAGGTCCGCGTCGCGCAGCATGCGGCGCAGCGTCTCGTCGTCCTCGGTGATGGGGTCGGTGGGGTTGCAGATCGCCATGTGTCAGACCTCCGGCCGGCGCCCACTCGGCCGTCGTCCTGCACGGTGGGCACGTTCCGCGATGAGTTGTCGAAATCGGAATGGGTGGGGTGGTGTCGGGGGGCGCTGACCGGAACGACCCGGGTCCCCGCAAGCAGCGGGCCGGTCATCTGGTCGATGCCGTCGGCGGCCTCTCCCGGCCGTCCCCCGCGGGAACGGGCCCTTCGCGTTAGTGCGCCCCCCACCCAGCGCGGACGGCCCGGGGCCCTGGCGGGCCGACGACGTCCGCCAGGAAGGTCGCGATGCCGCACGCCAGTTCCCGTTCCTGCCCCCGGTAGTAGTGCCCCGCGCCGCGGAGGACCAGCTGCCGGTCCCCTCCGTCGGCGAACTCGGAGAACAGGTCGCCCCAGAGCTCGTGCCGCGGTTCGGCGTCCCCCCACGCCATGAGCACCGGCGCAGTGGCGTGCCCGATGTTGGACAGCCAGATGCCGTCGGGCTCCTCGAGCCGTTGGACGAGGGAGCCGGCACTGATGGCGTGGAACCAGCCGGGCACCGGGATCAGGTCGTGACCGCGGCCCTCGGCGACCATGCTGCGGGCGAGGGCCGAGGCGCGGTCGGCGTCGCCGGGATCGGGCCACCACAGCGGGAACGGGTTCTTGTTGGTCGTCAGCGGGGACAGCAGCACCCAGGCGGTGATCCCGGCGTCCCTCGGCATCAGGTCGGCGGCGTAGAAGCCCCCGGAGGAGTGTCCGGAGACCACCACCTGCTCGACACCCCGGTCGCGCAGATACGCCAGGCCCGCGGCCAGGTCGAGATGCCCCGTGGCCAGGTCCTCCCACATGCCACCGCCGACGGCCCAGTCGTCGGTGCCGACCGTGTAGGCGAGGTCGTGACAGCGCATGTTGACCGCCAGGTGGGCGATCCCCGGGAGGAGCGGCGGCAGGAATCGCGACGGACCGCTGAGGACGCTGCTGCCCTTGCCGTGGACGTGCAGCATCCCGATGCGCGCGTCGTCCGCCGGATACCAGAGCCCGTCGATCGGCAGCCCGTCGTCGCGGCGCAGCTCCACCAGCTCCACGCCGACGCGGACGGGTGTGGCCCAGGAGGACCGCCCCCCGGTGATGGCGTGGTTGATCATCGACCGCTCACACCACCTGGACGGTCATCGAGCCGATGCCGCCGATGGTCATCTCGAGCTTCTCCCCGGCGGTGATGGGGCCGACGCCGGGCGGGGCGCCGGTGAAGATCACGTCGCCCGGGTTCAGGGTCATGATCGTCGAGGCGTAGGCCACGATCTGCGGGACCGGGGTGAGCAGGTCGCGGGTGTTGACGGACTGGCGGACCTCTCCCCCGCTGGTGAGCAGGATGTCGAGGTCGCCGCCGTCGCCGATCTCGTCGCGGGTGACCACCCAGGGGCCCAGCGGGCTGAACGAGTCGTAGCTCTTCCGCTTGGACCGGTCGGCGGCGCTGCGCACCGTGATGTCGAGACCGGCGGTGAAGCCCAGCACGGCATCCATCGCCGACTCCAGCGGGATGTCCTTCCCGCCCCGGCCGATCACGATGACCAGCTCGGACTCGTGGTGCACCTCGTGTCCGGCTCGCACCACCTCGGGCGGCAGGACCACCTCGGCACCCGGGCCGACGATCGAGGAGGGCGCCTTGAGGAAGACGTCGAACTCCATCATCCAGGGCTCGACCCTGCCCAGGGTGCGTTCCTGCACGCCGTGCATCTCCGCCACGTGCTCGCCGTAGTTGCTGGCGGCCGCCACCACCTTCGACGGCGACAGGACCGGCGCTCGCAACGCCACCTCCGACACCGGGCGCCCGGCGCCCGCCTCGGCCGCCGCGTGCAGCGCCGGGCCGAGCTCCGGCAGATCCCGGCACAGCGCCCGCCACCAGCCCGCGGTCAACGGGTCGGGGTCGTGCGGCCACGGCAGGGCGGCGGTGACGTCGACGACCGTGCGGTCGTCGGCGGAGACGACGCCCAGCCGGTTGTCGTCGAACAGTGCGAGCTTCACGAGGAACTCCAGGCGGCAGCTGCGGGAGCCACCCCCGCCGTGGAGCGGGGGGGGCACGGCGGGCGGGTCGGGCGTCACCGGGGGCTGAACGCCCCGGTGACGGTCTGCGGGCCGGGCAGCTGCTCCTCGCGGTAGATGCCGAGGGCACGGAGCACCGGTGCATCGGTGAGGAAGAAGAGGTCGGCCTGCTCCGTGGCCGAGTGCTCCACGGGGACCCACGACGGGACGACGAACATGTCGCCGGGGCCCCAGTCGAAGCGCTGGCCGCCGATCACCGACGACCCGTGGCCCTGGTAGGCGATGTACACGGCGTTGCCCGACCGGCGGACCGCGGGGGTGCCCGCACCGGCCCGGATCCGGTGCACCGCGCACCCCAGCGTGGGGAGGACGCTGGCCCCCGTCGTCGGGTTGACGTACTCCAGCGCGATGAGCGGGTCGTCCGTGGCCGCGATGCGCCGGTCGAGCTCGGCGGCCGTGTCGGCCCACCGGTAGATCAGCAGCGGCGACGGAGCCGGGGTCAGCGCGCCCTCGACGGCACCGTCGACGTAGCGCGTGCCGCCCGCGTGGGTGCGCTCCGAGGTGTTGTGCTCCGGAGGCTCGGGCTGGTTCTCCCCCGGCCCCGGGTACTCCTCGAAGAACACGCCGTCGAGGGCCTCGATCATCGGGAGGTCGAGGCCGTCGAACCAGAACATCTCCGAGTCGCCGCCGTTGACGTGGTCGTGCCAGTTCCACGACGGCGTGAGCACCAGGTCCCCGGGGTGCATGTCGCAGGCGTCGCCGTTGACCGTCGTCCAGACGCCGTGCCCCTCCAGCACCCACCGGATGGCTCCCGGAGTGTGCCGGTGGGCGGGCGCGGTCTCGCGCGGGCCGAGGCACTGCAGTGCACCCCACAGCGTGCCGGCCGCATACGGCTTCCCCCCGAGGCCGGGATTCTGCAGGCTCAGCACCCGGCGCTCACCTCCGCGTTCCACGGGCACGAGCTGGATCGCCCGTCGCGCCAGGGGCTTCATCGTCGCGGCCGCCCACAACCACGGGATGGCTCGCGGCTGCGGCGTCGGCGTCAGCAACTGCTCGGTGATCGTCCACAGCGGCCGTAGGTCGACCGCGGCGAGGTCGCGGTACAGGGCCTCGAGCTCGAGGTCCGCACCGGTCTGCGGGGCGATGGTCATCGGACTCCCTCCAGTTCCACCTCGGCCGGCGGGCGGCCGATCCCGAAACGCTGCACGCTCTCGAGGAGCGACACCCGCCGGATGTAGGCGCGCGCCTTCTCCGGGTCGGCCGCCAGTGCGCGCATGTCGGCCTGGTTCTGGCGGCGGACGGCGTCGTCCTTCTCCCGCAGCCGGTCGGTGTTGCGCTGGGTGTCGGCCTGCACGTACTCGACGGCGACGGTGCGTCGCACCCGGTCGTAGGTCGCCAGCTCGGCCTCGGCGTCGGCGCCCTCGTGCACGATCCGGCTCAGCCGGCGGGCGGCGTCCATCGCGTCGTGGATGCCGGAATTGAGGCCGACACCGCCGATCGGCGAGTTGATGTGCGCGGCGTCCCCCGCGAGCAGGACCGGGCCGACCCGCATCGCCGCGGCGACGCGCTGGTGCACGTTGTAGACCTGGTGGTCGATCACCGGGTAACCCGGCTCGTACGGGGCCACCCGCTGGAGCTGCATCTGCAGGCGCTCCGGTGCGCTGGCCTCTTCCGGGCTCATGCTCTCGGGTACCGGCCAGACGACGCGCCACGACTCCGGTGTGCGCAGGATGAACAGCCACTCCTCGGGATCGGCGACGTAGTTGACGTGGCCGAGATCCGGCAGCAGCTCCTGGAGATCGACCGAGGTGCTGGTGATCGCGAAACGCTCCGGATAGGTGAAGCCCTCGAAGGCGACGCCGAGCGAACTGCGGACGGCGCTGCGTGGGCCGTCGGCGCCGATCACGTAGGACGCCGCGAGCTCGTAGGTGCCTTCCGGCCCTTCCAGCTCCAGCACCGGGCCGTCGGCGTCGATCCGCAGCTCGTTCACCTGGGTGCCGAAGCGCAGCTGGACGAAGCTGTCGGCCCGCAGGCGCTCGAAGAGCATCCGCACCAGGTGCTGCTGGTTGAGCTGGAGCCGGTAGGGGAAGCGCGTCTCGTCCGCCAGCAGCCGGAAGTCGAACTCGGCGACCAGGCCGTCCCGGCGGTCCCGGAACTGGTAGGTCGGCACGACCAGCCCCTCGGCGTGCATCTGCGCGGTGATGTCGATGGTCTCCAGAAGCTCGAGAGTGGCGGCGTGGAAGGTGCTCGCTCGCCAGTCCGGCCGCGGCTGCGGGTGCAGTTCGACGACCACCACCGGCAGACCGGCCTGGGCCAGCGCGGCAGCCGCGGTCATCCCGACCGGACCGGCACCCACGACCACCACCGGTCGCTGACGGCTCACCGGTGTGGCCGAGGCCGGATTCCAGGTCATGGCTCTCACGCTAGATCTCTATTCCACTTGTGGGGAGACTGCTGGCGGAAGTTCCGCTAAACGGAATTACGGGGGCGTGTGGAAGGAAGGTGTGGTGCCACGGGGCGGCACGTCGTCCGTCATCGACGGCGTCACCGGCGCGGCCGTCCGGCCGCACCGGTGACGCCCCGCATGCCGGGCTCCTAGTGGAGAACGGCCTTGTCGTAGTTGATCTCCTTGTCCAGGAGGCCGTACTTCACCATCAGCCGCCCGGTCAGCTTGATCGAATCCATGTCGGATTCGCCTCGCCACTGGATCAGGTTGATCGAATCGGCCAGCGCCGGGTCGATCTGGATGAGGGTCGGCATCGCCTTGCGGAAGGCACCCGGGTCCTTGCGGATGTCGTCCGCCGTCTTCTTCACTGCCCGGGCGAAGCCGTCGACGACCTTCGGGTTCTCCTTGATCTTGGCGTCGGACATGACCATCGTCCCGATCTGCAGACCGGGCTTGATCCCGACCCACGGGCGATAGACCACGCGCAGGCCCTGCTTCTCGCCGATCGTCACGAACGGCTCGATGAGGATGCCGGCCTGGATGTCACCCCGGCCGATAGCGGCCAGGATCTCCGGGAACGGCAGCTCGACGGGGCTGATCGCGTCCTTGGGCTGCTTCTGGGCCTCGAGGGTGCTGTCGATGGCCAGCTCGTTGATGTTGCCGAGCGCGTTGACCCCCATCTTGATGCCCTTGAAGTCCTCCGGCCCGTTGATCGGGCTGTCGGCCTTCACCAGCACACCGGCGAAGTCGCCCTTCGCGTCGTCCGAGGTCGCGCTGCCGGCCGCGACCATCTTGAGCGGCAGGCCGGCCTGGATGGACGTGATCGCCGAGACGAGATCCAGGCCCATGACGTCGAAGTCGCCCTGCAGGAGCGCCGGAACGCTGGAGGTGCCACCGCCCGGGTTGGGCTTGACCGTCAGGTCGATGCCCTCGTCCTTGAAGTAGCCCTTCTGGATGCCGTAGGCGATGAAGGAGAGCGGACCGCCGGGAGTCTCGGCCATGGTCAGAGACGTCAGCTTGCCGTTCCCGCCCCCGCTGTCGCTGCTGCCCTTGGCGGGTGCGTCGGACAGGCCGCCGCCCTCCGATCCACCGCAGGCGGTGCTCAGCACGAGCACGGCGGCGGTGAGCGCCGTCCATGCGAACTTCGAGGACTTCATCCGGTCTCTCCAAGGGATTCGGGACATGCATGAGGGCTCGGTGCCCACACGTCAGAGATGCCGCGCCGGCGGGGGGACGGCGGTGCGGCAGGACGGCGCGTCAATGTCTGAGCGCCGAGAGGAGTTCGCCGCGGAGCCGGGCGAATTCGGGCTGGGACTTGGTGGCGATCTGGTCACGGGGCCGCGGGAGGTCGACATCGGCCACCAGGCTCACCGTTGCCGGCGCCTGCAGGACCAGGACCCGATCGGCGAGGTAGACCGCCTCGTCGATGTCGTGGGTGACGAACACGATGGTCACGGCATAGCGCTCCCAGACCTGCAGCAGCAGGTCCTCAAGGTCCGAGCGGGTCTGGGCGTCGACCGAGGCGAAGGGCTCGTCCATCAGGAGCACCCGCGGCCGGTAGGCCAGCGCGCGCGCGATGGCCACCCGCTGCTGCATGCCGCCGGAGAGCTGCCACGGAAAGGCCTTGTTCCGGTTGCCGAGACCGACCGCGTCGAGGGCCTCCGCGGTGGCCTCCTTGGCCTCCTGCTTCGACATCCCCTTGTAGCGCAGCGGGAACGACACGTTCCGCTCCACCGTCATCCAGGGCAGCAGCGAGCGGCTGTAGTCCTGGAAGACGTAGGCGAGGTCCTTCGGTGGGCCACTCACCTGGTTGCCCTCCAGGAGGATCTTCCCGCTGGTGGCCGACGCGAGACCGGACAGGCATCGCAGCATCGTCGTCTTGCCGCATCCGGAGGAACCGAGGATGCAGACGAACTCCTTCTCCCCGACGACGAACGACAGGTCGCCGACGGCGACGTTGCCCGTCTCCTCGCTTCCGAAGACCTTTCGCAGGTGGGACACCTCGAGCACGGGAACCTCCGGCTGGTTACGAGACGGGGCGCGTCGAGCGCGCGGTGGACGGCACGGCGGAGGTCGCAGCAGTGTCGGGCTCCGGCCCGCCGGTCACAGCCCCGCCGGTGGGGCGCCTGGCGGCAGCCTCACCGAGCAGGCCGCGGGCGCCCCGGTGCCAGACGAGAACCCGGGCCTCGATGCGGAGGAAGAGCCAGTTCAGGATGAAGCCGACGACACCGATCACGACGATCCCGGTCCACATCTCCGGGATCCGGAAACTCCGCTGCGACTGCAGGATGAAGTAGCCGAGGCCGTTGTCGCTGGCGACCATCTCCGAGATGACCATGAGGATGATGCCGATCGACAGGCTGGTCCTCATGCCGGCGAAGATCCGTGGGCTCGCCGCCGGCAGGATGATGTGGAGCAGGGTGCTGCGCGGGGGTATCCGGTAGGACCGCGCCATGTCCAGCTGCTGGCTCTCCAGTCCGCGCACCCCGTCGATGGTGTTCAGCAGGATCGGCCACACGGTGCCGAGAGCGATGATGAAGACCTTGGAGTTGTTACCGGTCCCGAACAGCAGCAGTGCGAAGGGGATGAGCGCGGGAGCCGGGAGCGCCCGCAGGAACTCCACGACCGGCTCCGAGGCCAGGCGCGCGCGACGCGAGAGACCGAGCGCGATCCCGCCCGCGACGCCCACGATGACCGAGAGGCCGTAGCCCGCAGCCAGCCGCGACAGGCTGGGCACGAGGTCGACGGGCACCCGCTCGAACAGCCAGGTGTCGGCGAACGTACCGGCGATCTTGCTCAGCGGTGGGAAGTAGAAACTGCCCGCCCCGGCGCTCCACACCCCGTAGCCGACGAGGACGGCAATGGGGAGCAGGAACTGGACCAGGAAGTTGCCCGCCCGGGACGCCGGCCTCACAGCGCCACCTGCCGGTGCGAGGGGTGCCACCGCAGCAGCCGCCGCTCGACGGCCTGGAAGACGGTGTTGAGCAGCCATCCGAGCAGGCCGGTGGCCAGGATGAGGGCGTACATCTGGGTGATCGCCCCCGAGACCTGGGAGACGACGATGGCCCGGCCCAGTCCGGGCGCGCCGACCACGAGCTCCGCAGTGAGCGCGAGGATCAGGGCGATGGCCGACGAGATGCGCATGCCGGTGGCGATGTAGGGCGCGGCACTCGGCAGTGTCACGCGGGTGAAGCGCGCCAGCAGTGGCAATCCGTAGGACCGCGCGGTGTCGGTCGCCACCGGGTCGACGTCCTGCACCCCGTAGATCGCCTGGAAGAGGATCGGCCAGAAGCACGCGAAGGCGACCAGGAAGACCTTCATGTCCTGACCGGTCCCGAACACCAGCACGGCCAGCGGAATCAGGGCGACCGACGGCACCGGGCGGAGGAACTCGATGACCAGCCGGCTCAGCTGGAAGGCGAGGCGGCTGGCTCCGAGCAGCATGCCCAGCGGCACGGCGAGCACGGCCGCGAGGAAGAGCCCGACCGCCCAGCCCTTCATGGTCCGGCCGACCTCGATCCACATCCCCGGATCGGTCAGCAGGCCCAGCAGTGAACTGTAGATCTCGCTCACCGGCGGGAAGGACTCGCGCGGCAGCACGCCGGTGCGGGAGCCGATCTCGAGCACCACCAGTACCGCGGCGATCCCCGCCAATCGCACGAGCCAGTCCGAGGTGCGCCCCCGCAGGGTGCCGGCGCCCCGGCGTCGGGCCGCTGGAAGCCGGTCGGCCGGAGCGGCTGGCGCAGCCGGGGCCTTCGCTTCTACGCGCATCGCCACCGCAGCACCCGCTCCTCCGTTCGGTCGCACGGGCGCACGACCCGGATTCGCGTAAGCTAGCTCACTCTTCCCGAGCGAGGCAAGAACCTCGACAGCGTTCCGCTATGAGGAATAAGTGTCGCGACCAAGCGTCCGGTCCCGGCCCTGCGGCCTCGCGACATCATCGGCAGGGGCCGGGGTCGCCGTGCGGGGCTTCCATGAAGGGGAAGGGCACCTGCTAGCATTCTGCTATGGCGAATTCGGCTTCCGATGCTGGGGGCCTACGGTCCGTGGACAACGCGCTGCGACTGCTCCACCTCGTCGGCGAACGCCAGGTGCTGCGGGTTGCCGAGGCCGCCGACGCCCTCGGTGTGGCGCGGTCCACGGCGCACCGGCTCCTCACGGCCCTGCGGCAGCGCGGCTTCGTGCTCCAGGACAAGCCCAACAGCGCCTACCGTCCGGGGCCGGCACTCAACGCGATCGGCCTGGCGGCGATCGGCCGGATCGACATCCGACGGATCGCGCGACCGGTCCTCGAGGAGCTGGCGGAGTCCACCCAGGAGACGGTGAGCCTCTGCCTCCTGGAGGGCCGGAGCGTGCGCTTCATCGACTGCGTGGAGAGTCCCCGGGCCGTGCGCGTCGGGGATCGGACGGGTGTGGTCATGCCCGCGCACTGCACGGCAGCGGGCAAGGCGATCCTCGCCGGGATGTCCGTCGGCGACCTGCGGCGGCTCTATCCCGACGGCGAGCTGGGCGCCTGCACGGACGCGTCCATCGCCACCTGGGACGAACTCGTCACCGAGCTGGACAGCATCCGCGACAACAACTACGCGATCAACATCGAAGAGGGCGAGAGCGGCATCAGCGCCGTGGGCACGTCCGTCCCGGATCTGTACGGCACGCCCTTGGCGGCGGTGGCCATCGTCGTCCCGGCCGGGCGGCTGCACGATGCCGACACCGGCCAGGCGCTCGCACCCCTGCTGCTCCAGGCTCGCGAACGGATCACCCGAATGCTGCGCACCGCGCCCTGAGCCCATCGGCGGACCCGGCGACCGGACTCACCGAGGACCACCTGCCCCCGTCGTCGCGCCGACCCGGTCTACGAGGCCTGCTGCGGCGGCTCCCCGCCGATCCGCTTGGTCGCGCGCTCCGCGGCGACCCTGGTCTCGGCCCCCACCTCGGCCATCCTCGACCCTGTCAGCTCTGCCTCCGCGCCGACCACGACGAGCAGGAACTGGGGGGTGCGCCCGGGCCCGAAGACCGGTGCAGCGACCGCGTTGTGCCCTGGGTAGTACTCCCCCAGGCTGGTCGAGTAGCCCCGTTCCCGCGTGGTCGCCAGCTCCTTGCGGAAGGCGCGGGTGTCGGTGATGGACGTGGCCGTGCGGTGCGGCAGCTGGTGGTGCGCCACGAGTTGCTCGACGACGTCCGGAGGCGACCAGGCGAACCACGCCTTCGCGGCGACCGCGCCGGTGAGGGGGAAGGTGGCACCCCGGTCGATGGTCACCCGGATCGGGTGCGAGCTCTCGACCTTGTCCAGGACCTCGAAGTGGTCGGCCTCGTTGAGCGCCATGACGAAGCACCCGAGGCCGATCATGTCGGTCAGCCTCCGCGCCTCCTCGAGGATGAGCGGAAGGGCCTGCGACCGCCCGTCCACGAGGTTGCCGAACTCCGCGAGACGGAGGCCGAGTCGGTAGGTCTTGAGGGCGGGGTCGAGGGAGACCACGAGGCCGTCCTCGAGCGTCTTCAGGATGTTGAAGCACGTCGAGACGTTCAGTCCGGTCCCCCGCGCTATCGCGCTCAGGGTCATCGGCTCGTTGCCGACAGACCTCAGGAACTCGAGGATCGCCAGCGCGTTCTGCACCGCGGGAACCCTCTTGGGCCCAGTGCTCGTCACGATCTCCACCTTCCCACGAGCCCGCCCGACGCCTGCGGCGGACGCCGGTCGGCCGCTGCCGTCACGGGGCACGCGGAGCGCACGGGACCCGCCGCCCGCCGTCCGGGGGGACGACGGGCGGCAGGCCGCGTGATCAGCACCGGCACGGCGAGGCCCCCGTCACCTGCCGAGCCGACGGTTCCTCAGTGGCCGGACGACTTCACGATGGCCGGAGCCGCCTCGAGGACCTCGGCCTCCTCCTGGGCGCTCCAGGAGCCGGCGCCCTCGCGGACCATGTGCTGGATGTTCTCGGAGCCGACGGGCTCCTCCCAGAACAGGGCGCGCATCTGGGCCAGCAGGGGCAGGTCGTGGATGGCGATCATGGTCATGTCCCCGTCACCGGTGTTGACGAAGGAGTGGTCGTGCCACGCGGGGCAGGTGAAGAAGTCACCGGCCTTGAACGGGATCTCCTTGCCGTCGACGGTGGCGATGCCCTCGCCGTCGATCCAGTAGTAGATCGCGACGGAGTTGTGCCGGTGACCCGGCAGCGTCTCGCCCTTGTGGATGCGCTGGACGCCGACGAAGATCATCGGCGATGCGCCGGGGGCACCGTCCCACTGCTGGTTGACCAGCGCGGCGAACCGGCGGTACGCCGGGTAGCGCTTCGGCCGCTTCTTCATTTCCTGCAGGACGTCCTCGATGTCGTCCCAGCGCCACACGCCCGGCGCGGTGTCCGGCTGGACCATCCGCTTGAAGAAGGCGTCCGGGTCCATGATCACCGACCCGGGAGCGACGCCGTCGGCCGACCCTGTCGGCGTGATGACGCCGTCCACCCCCACACCAGCGAACTGTTCCTGCTGCGCCTGGTCCATCGTCGTCATGGTCGGATCCACTTTCTCCATAGGAAATGTGTTCTTCCAGAGAGAAACACCGTGGCCGGATCCCGTCAATGGCTTCCGCGACGCTTTCTGGTCCGTGTCAACGGTGGGGCGCGGGGTCGAGGCCGGCCGTGGTGGCACGGACCGCGACCGCCGCGAGCGCGACCAGCGCCGCGATGACGGCGACCGCCACCTGGGGGGAGAACAGGGACGCGAGGTTGGAGTCCATGAAGGCGGCCAGGGGTCGGGAGCCGAAGAAGCAGACGCCCCAGAGCGCCATGACCCGTCCGCGCAGATGATCCGGGACGGCGATCTGCAGCAGCGTGGTCAGCGAGGTGACGGCCAGGAAGTAGCCCGCACCGGCCCCCAGGAGCAGGGTGCAGCTGAGTAGGAGTCCCGGCTTCCCGGCGACGGCCAGCAGCATGCCCGCGAGGACCGCCATCCCGCACAGCCCCGCGGCCCGGAAGCCGATCCGCGTGTGCAGCGCCCGGATCACCAGCAGGGTCAGCACCGCTCCCCCACCGAAGGACGACGCCAGCAGCCCGGCCGCGAGCTCGGGCCGTGCGCCGGTGAACTGCTCGGCGAGCAGCGGGGCCAGGGTGAGCACGGGGTCGCTGCCGCAGCCGGCCACCCCGATGCCGATCAGGAGGAAGAGTTGCCTGCGGTCGGCGAGCACGTAGCGGAGGCCGGCCGCCAGCCCACGGTCGCCCTCCGCAGGCTGCGGTGCCGCCACCTCCCGTGGTCGCACCACCAGCAGCGCCAGGACCTGGAGCAGGTAGCCCGCCGCGCTGACCGCGAAGACCATCCCGGGACCCTGGGAGGGCAGGAGCAGTCCGGCGAGGGCCGGGCCCACGGCTCGTCCCAGGTTGAACGTCGCGCTGTTGAGCGCGACCGCGGCTCCCAGCGCACCGGTCGGCACGAGGGCCGGGAGGAGAGCCTGCCTCGAGGGATCGGCGAGCGCCGTGCACACGCCGAGGACCGAGCTGACGAGGAGCACCGGCAGCGCGCTCGACACACCCTGGCCACCGGCACCCAGGGCGAGACCGGCCAGCACCGCCACGGCGAGGAACGACACCCCCTGGGCCGCCATGAACAGCCGGCGCCGGTCCAGCCGGTCGGCCAGCGCGCCACCCAGCGGGGCGAGGAACACCGGTGCGGCGAACTGGACGATGCTGACCAGCCCCACCTGGAGCGGGGACCGCGTCAGCTGGAAGACCAGGACGACGGCCGCGATGTTGTAGCCCCACATGCCCACCGTCGACGCGGCGTTGCCCCAGAAGAACGGGGCGAAGTTGCGGTCCCCGAGCAGGGCCGCCGTTCCGGGCGGCCTCGGAAGGCTGTCGGTCACCGGCCGCGCACCGCACCGTCCCGCGTCACGGCGCGGACCCGCGAGCGCTCGGTGATGATCGTTCGCTTGACAGACACGGGACTCCTTGACCAGTCTGAGTTTTCGCGGGAGTGAACATACTTCTCAGCACCGAAAAGAGGGACCGTGGGCGAAGGGGTGTCCGAGGACGACGCCCGGCGGCCCGGGAGCGCGCAGACGGCCGGCGATGCCCGCCCCGCGGTCCCTCCGCCTGCGCCGGGGCGGCGGGCCCTCTGCTTCCGGATCCCGGACGTCGAGAACCCGCCCGACGGGGGGCGACGGACCGTGGCGGCCGGCGGGCGGGCCTTCGTGATCGTGCGCTCGGGCGACGACCGGTTCGCCTGCGAGGACCGTTGCCTGCACGCGGGGGTGCGCCTCTCGGCCGCCATCCAGCGCGACACCGTCCTGGAGTGCCGATGGCACCACTGGAAGTACGACCTGCGCAGCGGCCGAGTCGAAGCCGAGGACTCCCCGTTGGAGTCCTTCACGACCTACCCGGTGCGGGTGGACGGCGACCACCTCGTCGTCGACCTCACGCCACGGACCCGCATCCGGCGCAAGCCCTGGGACCTGGACGAACCCGAACAAGGCAGAGGAGCCACGTGAACGAGGACCTGGTGATCGGTTCCATCGAGCTGCCCGGGGGGCAGGGCTCGGCCACCACGATGACGCCGCGCGACGGTGCGCAGGCACGGGTCATCGTGCTGCCGGGCATCCACGGCCAGACCCCGCACCTGAGGGAGGTGTGCGCACGACTCGGGGAACGCGGCTTCGAGTCCGTCGTCGGCGACTTCTTCTGCGAGGCGTCGCGTCGGGGAGAGGTCAACTCCCCGGCGGATGCGGGGGCGGCCGTCGCGGCACTGGACGACGCCGCGATCGCCGAGGTGGTCGCGGAGCTGGCCGGGGAGCTCTCCGCGGACAAGCCCGTCGCCGTCCTCGGATACTGCATCGGCGCCACCCTCGGGCTGCTCGCCACGGAGCAGTCCGATCGCATCACGGCGACGGTGGCCTACTACGGCGTCCTCCGGCACCGTGGGCCGCTCGCGGCGAAGGGGTCCGACCCGCTCGACTCGCTGGGCACCACGACGACTCCGGTCCTCGCCCACTACGGGACGGTCGACGTCTGGGCGGAGAGCCGGGACGTCGACGACCTCGAGGAGAAGCTGAACGCCTCCGGCGGTCCGCACGGCGTGTACCGCTACCCCGGCGCCGGCCACGCCTTCGAGGAGCCGGGGAGCAGGGGCTTCCGGCCCGTCGCCGCCGCCGAGGCCAGGGGGCGCACCCTCACCTTCCTCGACCACTACCTCCGGCAGGCGGGCTGACGCCGGGCACCGGCTCGTCACGCGCGCTCGGACCTGCGACCGACGCCGTCCCCCCGGTTCGGGGGAGGCCGGTACTGGCGCACCTGAGTAGCGTGGGAGGGGCACCACTCTCATCTCCAGGAGGCACCCCGTCGCCAGCACCCACGGACGCTGCGCGGAAGCGCACCTCGGCTGCCCCTGCCGGGGCGACCAGTCCATCCACGAGGAGCGGTCGGCCGCGATCGCTCAGGCGCGGGCCGAGGGCGGTCAGGCCGTCGAATGCCCCGAGTGCGGGGCGACGACCACGCCGTTGAGCATCGTCACGTGGGGGCACTGCCGCGCCTGCCGGACGGCGCAGTCCCGGGAGATGTACCCGCTGCGCTGGTGATGCCGGGAGTACCACCGCGCCGTCGGACGTTCGCACGGGCATGACCACTGCGAGCTGGAACGGCGTCGTGATCGCCGAGTCCGACGACATCGTCACCGTCGAGGGCAACGCCTACTTCCCCCGGGACACCGTCCGCGAGGACGTGCTGCGACCCTCCGACCACCACACCGTCTGCCCCTGGAAGGGCACCGCGTCCTACTACGACCTCGAGGTCGAGGGCGCCGTCAACAAGGACGCCGTCTGGTACTACCCGACGCCCAAGGACGCGGCGAAGGAGATCACCGACCGCGTCGCGTTCTGGCACGGGGTCGAGGTCCGCTGACCTAGCGACCGGGGCGACTTCCGGCCAGCTCACGGGCCGCGGCCGCGGCGTCGGCGTCCAGCTGCTCGGCGACGGCGTCGTTGAAGGACTCCCACGCGACGTCCGCGGGGACTCCGAGGGCCTCGCCGATCTGGTCCCAGCTCGCTCCCCCGCGCAGGGCTGCGCGGATGCCGATCAGCTGGCTGTCGTGCGCCTTGCGGGCGACCACCTCGCCGAGGGCGAGCAGCTCGAGCGCCTCGTAGGTGTCCAGCGAGGTGTCACGGAACGAGGTCCAGCCGTTCTCGTCTTCGTCACGGACGGTGTTGAGCGTGGTCTCGCCGTTGTCGCGGCGGCTGAGGAAGTCCAGGCGGGTGGCGGCCGTGGTCAGGGTGAACTCCGGCGCCAGCGCCTCGGGGGTGATGCTCATGCCCTGAGACTTCCCCGCTGGCGAGGGTCGGCAAAGCTCCCACCCCGTGTGAGACATCTGACGGGGGCGTCCTGCGCGCGGCGCTACGCAGAGCGCACGGAGGCCCGCACCCCGGTGGGATGCGAGCCTCCGTTCGGAGCTGTCTGCGTCAACTGCTGACGCCGACGGCCTCCTTGGCCAGCTCGGCCAGCTGGGTCTGGGCGGCGCTGGCCACGTTGGACCGGTTCTTGTGCGCCTCCTCGTAGTGGATGACCACGTGGAGGTCGTGCGGCGTCTTCAGGCCCTTGATGGCCTTGATCGCGTCGGCAACGGCGAGATTGTCGTAGTTCTTGATCGGCAGCTCGGCGGCGGACACGTCGCCGAGCTCCTCGCGGGCGGACTTGGCGGCCTTGGCCGCAGTCCGGTTGCCCTCCCGGTTGGCGACCTGCTCGGCGCGGCGCAGCGTGGCGCTGCGCCCGGCGGTCAGGGTCTCGCGGACGGCGTCGGTCAGGGCGGAGGCCCGCTCGGTGACGGCGCTCAGGCGGTCACCGGTCTCCTCGCCGGCCTGCTTCACGGTGTCGACGGCGTTGTTCACCGTGTTCGCCCAGAAGCGGACCGGAGCGTTGACGGCGCGGGCGACGCCACCGGCGACCTTCTGCACCGGGGTGGCGACGAGGGCGGCCGGACCACCCATGGCCTCCTCGGCGAGCACCACGGTCAGCCACTCCACGGTGGCCTCGTGCGCGGCGATCAGCTTCTCGGCGAGCCGGCGTACGTCGGCCTTCTTCGCCTGGTCGGCCAGCACCTTGAGGTAGGTGGCGCGGTCGAGCAGCTGGTGCTCGAGCTGCAGGTCGGTGAGCAGCGCCTCCTCGATCGGGGCGGCCTGCTCGAAGGTGGCCTTGAGGATCGCCGAGAGCCGGCCGATGGTCGGGGTCAGCACGTCCGGGACACCGCCGATGGCGCGCAGCGCCTCGGTGATCTCGAGCGAGCGGGCCGCCGCGTTGTCGGCGTTCTGGGTGAGCTCGCGACGGACGGCGTCGGTACGTGCCTGCGAGATCCGCGTCCGAGCGACCTGCTCCTCGGTCTGCGTGAGCAGGGCGAGGGCGCGCAACTGGTGGATGAGCTTGTTGTTGTCGGTCATGACGAAGAAACAACTCCAGAGATCGGGGATGACCTGACGAGGTCTTCATGCCCCGCCCAACCGCATTGCTAACTCCTGCAAGCAGATTGCTAGCAGTGAGCCTCGTCACGCGAGCCTCGCCGTAGAGCCTCGAACCTCACGCTGCAGCGCGAGGTCGGGGGCCATACCGCGAGGTTCGTTGGGTCAGTCGGACGGCGGGCGATACTCCTCCGCCAGGCCGAGCACCTCACCCAGGGCGTGCAGCTCGGCCTCGAACACCGGCTCGGCGTCGTCGAGGGCGAAGCGCAGGTGCCCGAAGGCCTCCATGCAGACGGTGCCGTACAGCCGGATCCAGCAGGAGAGGAAGACGTGCATGACCCCGAGCGGCAGCGGCACGGGCAACGTGTCGCACCAGAGCCGCAGCTGCTCCTGGTAGGCGGGGTCGAGCTCGTCGTCGGCCGGAATGGGGAAGCCCCGCTCCAGGTAGATCTGCGCGATCAGGACGCCGAACGTCTCGCCGAACCGCCGCGCCGCTCCCCCGGCCGGCCCCTCCTTCGCCTGCTGCGCGGTCGTCCCGATGCTCTCCGCGGGGCTGCCGAACAGCAGGTTGAACTCGGCGTGGTGGGTCAGCGCCCAGGTGCGGAACCGCCGGCTGAGGGTCATGAGCTGGGCGCCGGGCGTCGCCGGCTCCGTGGCGTCACGGGCGGCCTCGAGGTCGTCGACCAGCTCGGCGTAGAGGTCGGCCACCACGTGCTCGACGAGCTCCTCGCGGCTGGCGAAGTACCGGTACAGCGCGGGCGCGGTCATGCCCATCCTCCGGGCGACCGCCCGCAGCGCCAGCCCGTCGACGCCGTGCTCGACCAGTACCCGCCGGGCGGTCGCCTTGATCTCGCGGACCGTGTCGACACGCGCCTGCTCACGCCTGCTCAGCGGTTCCTCGACCGGCTCTGCCATGACTCCGCGCCCGCCCCCTTGACAACCGTGAACGGTGTTAGCAAAGTGACCGCCGTTAGCTAACGCCGTTCACCATTCGACCACGCCAGCACGGGAGACGCCATGTTCGAGGCCCTCGGCCGAGTGATGTACCGCCGCCGCCGCTGGGTGGTGGCGGTCGCGGTCGTCTTCGTGGTGTTCGCCGGAGTGTGGGGCACCGGCGTGTTCGGCGCGATGACCGGCGGCGGGTTCGAGGACCCGAACAGCGAGAGCTCGAAGGCCGCGGCCGTCGCCGAGCAGGCGCTGGGCCGCAGTTCCTCCGACGCCGTCGTCCTCTACCGCAGCGACGACCTGACCGTCGACGACCCGGCCTACCGGAGCGCGGTCGCCGACTCCCTCGCCGGCCTTCCCAAGAAGATGTTCGCGAAGCAGACGACCTTCTGGTCCACCGGCTCTCCCGCGCTGGTCAGCACCGACCGGCACGAGACCTACGCGGTGCTCCAGTTCGCCGACGGGGTGAACGACGAGGACGCCATCGCGACGGTCCGGGACCAGGTGCACGCGCCGGGCCTGGAGACGCAGATCGGCGGCAACGCGGTCGTCAACCAGGACATCAACTCGCGCGTCAGCTCCGACATCGCGCGCGCCGAGACCATCTCGATGCCGATCCTGCTCGTGCTGCTCGTCTTCATCTTCGGCAGCTTCGCGGCCGCATCGCTGCCGCTGGCCATCGGTGTGACGGCGATCCTCGGGGCGTTCACCGCGCTGCGGACGTTCGCGCTGTTCACCGACGTCTCGATCTTCGCGGTCAACATCGTCACGATCACCGGCCTGGGCCTGGCGATCGACTACGGGCTGTTCATCGTCAGCCGGTTCCGCGAGGAGATCCGGCGCCAGCCGACCGTCGAGGCGGCGCTGGCCCGCACCATGGCCACCGCCGGCCGCACGGTCGCCGTCTCGGGCATCACGGTGGCGATCTCGGTGGCCGGCCTGCTGATCTTCCCGCAGGTCTTCCTGCGCTCGATGGGCTTCGGCGGCATGAGCGCGGTGCTCATCGCCATGATCGCCGCCCTCACGCTCCTGCCGGCACTGCTGGCGATGCTGGGCCCCAAGGTCGACGCGCTGTCGGTGCGGCCGTGGCTGCGCCGGCTGGTGCGCCGCCCGGTGGCCGCCCCGGCCGGCAGCGACTCCGGCGCCTTCGCCCGGATCGCGCACAGCGTGATGCGCCGTCCGGTCGTGTACGCGGTGGTGGTCATCGGCGTGCTGGTGGCCCTGGCGCTGCCGTTCCGCAACGTGCAGTTCGGCGGGATCGACGTCCGCGTGCTGCCGGCCGACCAGGAGAGCCGCATCGTGTCGGAGACGATCGACCGCGACTTCCCGCCCAGCCAGCAGGGCCCGATCACCGCGATCGTGACGCTGCCCGAGGCGGTCGCCTCACCTCCCGGACGGGCCGCGCTGCAGTCCTACGTCGGCGCGGTCGCGAACGTGCCCGGTGTTCAGGGCGCGACGGTGACCGGCGCCGCCGGCGACACCGCCCGCATCTCGATCACCCACCGCGGCGACCCCGTGGACAAGGCGGCCCGCGATCTCGTGCAGGCGGTGCGCGACGTGCCGGCACCCGACGGCGCCCGCGTGCTGGTCGGCGGTCAGAGCGCGGTCCTCGCCGACCTGCTGGCGAGCCTCGGCCACCTGCTGCCGTGGATGGCGCTGATAGTGGGGGCGACGACGTTCGTGCTGCTGTTCCTGGCGTTCGGCTCGGTCGTGCTGCCGGTCAAGGCGGTGTTCATGAACGTGCTGTCGCTCGGCGCGTCGTTCGGCGCCCTGGTGTGGATCTTCCAGGAAGGCCATCTCTCGGGGTTCCTGGACTTCACGCCGACAGGTTTCGTCGAGGCGACCCAGCCGATCCTGGTGCTGGCGATCGTGTTCGGGCTGTCGATGGACTACGAGGTCTTCCTGATGTCCCGGATCCGCGAGCAGTACGACCTGACCGGCGACAACACCGCGGCGGTCGCGACCGGGCTGCAGCGGACCGGCGGGATCATCACCAGCGCGGCGCTGCTGCTGCTCGTGGTGATCGGCGCGTTCTCGCTGTCGGGCATCACCTTCATCAAGATGATCGGCATCGCGATGCTGATCGCGATCGTGGTCGACGCGACGATCGTGCGGATCCTGCTGGTGCCCGCGACCATGCGGCTGCTGGGCCGGGCGAACTGGTACGCGCCGGGCCCGCTGCGCGGGCTCTACGCCCGGTACGGGATCCGGGAGTCCGACGGCGACGCGACGGCCGAGGCGGGCCGCGAACTCGCTCCCGCCCACTGACGGCAGGGGGACTTCGTGTACACGAAGTCCCCCTGGGGTGGTCAGACGGCGGCGGGCTCCTGCTGGGGCACGCGCGGCCGGGGCACCGCGTGGCGGAGCCGGAGGACCGGCTGGGTGTCGTCGTTCTCGAAGACGGCCGCCAGGGGAACGCGGCGGGCGGGGAGCTGGGACGGCGGCATGAGCTTCCCGCAGCCGACGCAGTACCGGCCGCGCTGCTCGACGGCGTTGCAGTGCGCGCACGACGACGACATGGTGCCTCCTCGAACTCGTCCCCCGGGTGGGTCCGGCCGCAGGATGACAGGTCGGGACGACGAAACTGGCGAGTTTCGTACCCGTGGGACGTGCCGTAACCCGACTGTCACATGGGCAGGCGGTCGAGGAAGCCCACCTGGCCCTTGACCAGCTTGGTGCGCGCCTCCGCGACGGGGAACCAGGCGGCGCGGTCGATCTCCGGGAACTGCTGGATCCGGCCGGAGCGCGGCGGCCACTCGAGCTCGAAGGTGTTGCTCACGCACGAGCCGGCGTCCAGGTCGCCCTCGGCCGCCCAGACGGTGAGCACCTTGCTGCTCGTCGTCCGCAGCTCCCCGAGCGGCACGAAGTCGGACGCCGGCACCGCCGTCCCCAGCTCCTCCGCGAACTCCCGCAGGGCAACCGCGAAGGGGTCCTCCCCCGGCCCGTACTCGCCCTTGGGGATCGACCAGGCGCCGTCGTCCTTCTTCGCCCAGAACGGGCCGCCCATGTGCCCGATCAGCACCTCCGGGCCGGCGTCCGCACGACGCCACAGCAGGATCCCCGCGCTCGTCCTCACCGACGGAGCATCACAGGTGCGCGAGCGCGTCCCGCAGGTCGGTGACGTCGGCGTACTTCGCGTCCAGGTCGGCCAGGTTGTTCTCGTGCAGCGCCGGGGTGCGGTCGGCGCACGCATCGGCAACCACCTGGGGCCGGAAGCCCGCGTTGAGCGCGTCCATCGCCGTGGCCCGCACGCAGCCCGACGTCGAGACCCCGGCGACGACCACGGTGTCCACCCCGGCGGCCTGCAGGGTGGACACCAGCGACGTGCCGAAGAAACCCGAGGCGTACTGCTTGGTCAGCACGGGTTCCCCCGGCGCCGGGGTCAGCGTCAGCTCGCCCCAACCCCCGGGTGCACCGTCGGCGAAGCAGGCCAGGGCCGGCACCTTGCGCACGAACAGGCCGCCGTCCTCGAGCCCGGGCGCATACCGGACGGCGGTCCAGATGACCGGGTGCCCGCCGGCCCGGGCGGCGTCGACCAGCGCCCGCGTCGCCGCCACCGCCGGGCCGCTGTCGGGCAGCCCGAAGGGCCCGGCCGGGTCGGTGTAGGCACGCACCAGGTCGATGACCAGCACCGCGGGCGTCGTCCCCCAGCCGACCCGGCCGGAGAACGCCGACCCGTGCGGCCCGCTCATCCGACCCAGACCGGCCGCTTCGGTGCCGGCAGCCCGGTCTCGGCCTCGCAGTTGGCCAGCAGCTCCTCGATCGGCGGACCCATGTCGAACACCGGCAGGTCGGCCGGCCGGTCGGCGCGCATCTGGTCGCGCAGGGTCTCGGTGGCCTCGGCCTCGACGGTGCCGTCGTCGGCCACGCAGACGCCGTACCGCTTGGCTCCCTCGGTGGTCACCAGGCCGCGGCGCACCTCCTTGGCCACCAGCTCCGGGTCCCGCTCGAGCGGATCGCCCCACCCGCCACCGCCCCAGGTGACGAAGTGCAGCACGTCGCCCGGCGAGACCGGCACGTCGTGGCACTTGCTCGGCAGCACCTGGCGGGTGCCGTCGGCGCGCTCGACCCACTTGGTGCCGCGCGCGCCGGGGTGCCCGCCGTTGACCCCCCACGGATAGGTGAGCCAGCGGTCGTCGTGGATGGCGATCGTGCCCGGCTCCTCGAAGACGTAGGCGACGTCGACGCCGTTGCCGCCGCGGTGCAGGCCCGCGCCGCCGGTGTCGGCGACGGTCTCCCACTTCTCGATCCGCAGCGGGTAGTACGACTCGAGGTACTCGCAGGGGATGTTCACGAACGAGGGCCACAGCGAGTGGCCGTCGGGCCCGTCGCCGAGCGGGCGGCCGGGGATGCCGCCGAACCCGATCGAGTACAGCTGGAACCACTCCCCCTTCCGCTCACCGTCGGAGTAGAAGCCCGAGTACATGAAGTGCGGCGACGACGAGAACCCGGCGGCGTTGAGCAGCGCCGGATTGGTCTGCCCGAGCAGCCCGCCGAACAGGTCGAAGACCCGGCCGATGCCGTGGTTGCGGCCGCTCAGCGCCGCCGGGAACTTCGGCTTCCAGTACGAGCCGTCGGGGATCACGACGTCGACCAGCGGGTAGAAGCCGTCGTTCCAGAGGATCTGCGGATCGGCCACGGTGATCATGTAGATCCCGAAGAACATCCGGGTCAGGTTCTCGTTGATGTAGTAGTTGATCGGCCCCGCGGCCTGCGGTGAGGACCCGGTGAAGTCCAGCGTCACCTTGTCGCCGACGCGGGTGAGCGAGAGCTTCAGCTCGTAGGGGCCGTTACCGATGCCGTCGTCGCAGATGTAGTCGGTGAACGACAGCGTCCGGCCCTCCTCGAACACCATCCCGAGCAGCACCTTCATGGCGTCGTAGTTGCGCTGCAGCAGGGCGTCCAGCGCCGAGAGGTAGGTGGCGGTGCCGAACCGGTCACACATCTCCACCACCCGGCGGGCGGCGGTGCGGCAGGCGGCGACCAGGCCGTTGAGGTCGGCACGGTTCCAGTCGGGCTTGCGCACCTGGTTGAGCACGATGCGCAGCGCGTCCTCGTTCAGCTTCCCCTTCGAGTACAGCTTGAAGGGCGGGATGATGACGCCCTCCTCGAAGATCGTCCGGGCGTCGGTGGGCATCGACGACGGCGTCTTGCCGCCCACGTCGGACATGTGCCCGAACATCGCCGCCCAGCCGACGACCCGGCCCGCCTCGAAGATCGGCACGACGACCAGCCAGTCGTTGGCGTGGCTGATCGCGGCTCCGCAGGCGTAGGGGTCCGACGTCAGCAGGACGTCGCCCTCCTCGATCGTGTCGTCGAACCCCTCGAGGAAGTCGGGGATGGAGAGCCCGAACTGGCCGACCACCATCTTGCCGTCCGGGTCGGCGATCAGCGGGAACTCGTCGTGCTGCTCGCGGATGCCCGGCGACAGCGCCGTCCGGAAGAGCACCTCGTCCATCTCGTAGCGGGCGTTGCGCAGCCCGTTCTCGATGAGGTCGAGGGTGACCGGGTCGACGTCCCCCTTCTCGATCGTGCCGGTCGCGGTCTCGATGATCTGCGCCATTCCTCAGCCCTCCGACGGGTTGATGAGAAGGGAGCCCGACGGGTGCACGGTGGCCGCGTGCCCGGGCAGGACGAGGGTCGTGGAGTCCATCTCGGTGACGATGGCCGGACCGCGCACCACGTCGCCCGCGCGCAGCTTCGCGCGGTCGTAGACGCCCGCGGGCACGTGCTCGCCGCCGACGTAGATCTCGTGGTCCTGGACCTTCGCGCCGGAGGGGTCGCCGTCGCCGGCCTCCAGGCGCACCGGCGCGACGTCCGGCTTCGGCCCGGTGACCGTGGCGCGGGCGTTGACCACCTCGTGGTCGACGTCGAGCAGGAAGGAGAACAGCCGGTTGTGCTCCGCGTCGAAGCGCTCTCCCAGGCTCGTGAGATCGGTGTCGGGGTCGTCCACGTCGACCGGGATCTCGAAGCCCTGCCCGTGGTAGCGGACGTCGACCTGGTAGCCGACGGTCTGCTGGTCGCGCGGCAGCCCCTGGTCGGCCAGCCGCTGCCCGGCCTCGTCGGCGAGCTCGCGCAGCGTCTGGGCGAGGTCCCCACCCTCGAGTTGGGCGAATCGGCGCAGCACGGTGCGGGCGGACTCGTCGCGGCGGCTGGTCGTGGCGTCGCCCAGGGCGCACAGCACGCCGGGCGACGGCGGCACGATCACCGGCCAGGCCCCGGTCAGCCTGCCCAGCGCGTTGGCGTGCAGCGGTCCGGCGCCGCCGAACGCGACGAGGGCGAAGTCGCGCGGGTCGAAGCCCTGCTGCACCGAGACCAGCCGCAGCCCGCCGAGCATGTTCTCGTTGACGATGTCGACGACCCCGGCCGCCGCGGCCTCCGCCGACTCCAGCCCCATGGACTCGGCGATCTTCCAGACGGCGGCCCGCGCCGCCTCGACGTCCAGGGTGATCTCACCACCGGCCAGCGACGTCGGCAGGTATCCGAGGACGACGTTGGCATCGGTGACCGTGGGCTCGGCGCCGCCCTTGCCGTAGGCGGCGGGCCCCGGGTCGGCGCCGGCCGACTGCGGGCCGACGCGCAGCGCCTTGGTCAGCTCGGGCACGTGCGCGATCGAGCCGCCGCCGGCCCCGACCGTGCGGACGTCGACGCTGGACGCGCGGACCGTCAGGTCACCGACCTTGGTCTCCCGACCGATCCGTGGGCTGAGGTCCTGCACCAGGCCGACGTCGGTGGAGGTGCCGCCCATGTCGAAGGTGATCAGGTCGCGGTGACCGCACTGCTCGGCGACCCAGACCGCGCCGGTGACGCCGCCGGCCGGGCCGGACAGCAGCATCGTGACCGGGGCGCCGATCGCCGCGTCGGCCGACTGCAAACCGCCGTCACTGCGCAGGATCGACAGCTCTCCGGCGATGCCGCCCTCACCGAGCCTGTCCGAGAGCGTGCGCACGTAGCGCTGCACCTGGGGCTGGACGTAGCCGTTCGCGACCGTGGTGAGGGTCCGCTCGTACTCGCGCAGCTCCGGCAGCACGTCCGACGACAGCGACACCGGGACACCCGGCAGCACCTCGGCGGCGATCGCGGCGATCCGCTTCTCGTGGGACGGGTCGGCGAAGGAGTTGATCAGCGCGACCGCGAGCGCCTGGATGCCGCGGCCGGCGAGCTTCTCCAGCTGCGCCCGGACGTCGGCGTCGTCGAGCGGGCGGATCACCGAACCGTCGCTGGCGATCCGCTCGTCGATCTCTACGGTGTTCTCCAGGTCGGCCAGCGGCTCGGGCTTGGGCCAGATGATCCAGCCGGCCAAGCCACCGGGCACGTACGAGCGGGCGATCTGCAGGACCTGCCGGAAGCCCTTCGTGGTCACCAGCCCCACGACGGCACCCTTGCCCTCGAGGATCGCGTTGGTCGCGACCGTGGTGCCGTGCAGGACCTGGGCGACCTCGGACAGCTCGATCCCCGCCGCCTCGCAGACCTGACCGATCCCGTTGATGACGCCGACGGCCTGGTCGGCGGGCGTGGAGGCGGTCTTGGCGCGCCAGGTGCTGCCGCTGCCCTCCTCGACCAGCAGCACGTCGGTGAACGTTCCGCCGACGTCGACTCCGAGCCGGTAACTCATGAGGCCTCCTCAGTGCTGGGGTGCTGCGCGGTCTGTGCGGTGGCGGCGCGGACCATGACGGCCCGGGCGTTGGAGAGATGGGCGGTCATGACCGCCTGCGCCCACGCGGGATCGCCGGCGCGCACCGCGGCGACGATCTCCAGGTGGTGGCCGAGGCTCCGGCGCAGCGAGTCCTCGTCGTAGGCGTGGAAGTTCCGCCGCACGATCGGCGGATGGATGGCGGCGGCCAGCGCCGTGGCCAGCGTGGGGTGGGCCGCCAGCGCGATCAGCCGGTCGTGGAAGGCCCGGTTCAGCGGCACGAGCGCGTCGAGGTCCTGCCCGAGGCCGGGGCGACCGACGTCGAGCATCCGGTGCGCGAGCTCGTCGAGCTCGGCGACGTCGCCGGCGGTGGCGTTCGGGACGGCGAAGCCGGTGAGCTGCGGTTCCAGCGAGGCGCGCAGGTCGAAGACGCCCTCGAGCTCCGCGACGGTCCAGGTCGCCACGCGGGCTCCGCGGTTGGCCACGATCTCCACCAGGCCCTCCGCGGCGAGCCGGGTGAGCGCCTCGCGAACGGGGGTGCGGCTGACTCCCAGCCGGTCGGCGAGCTCCACCTCGCCCAGCCGGGAGCCGGGCGCGAGCTGTGCGCTCAGGATCAGCTCGCGCAGCGCCTCCAGCGCCCGCTCGCCCGACGTGAGAGACCGTGTCACCCGTCACACTCCCTGGCAGATTGTGTGCAAACGTAGGGCTGTTCGGTTCCAGGAGGCAACGGGTCGGCGTAAATTCCGCGTGACTGCATACAAGAAGGGGGCGCGAGGTGGCTGATCTGCTGAGCGAGGGACGCACACCGAGGGCTCGGCTGCGCGAGCTGATGGGCGGCTCCGCGCCGCTGGTCGCCCCCGGCGCGTACGACGCGCTGAGCGCCCGGCTGATCGAGCAGGCCGGCTTCGACGCCGTCTACATGACCGGGTTCGGCACGACCGCGTCGCTGATCGGCCGGCCCGACGTCGGGTTGCTGACCGGCACGGAGATGGTCGACAACGCCCGCCGGATCGTCTCCGCCGTCGACGTCCCGGTGATCGCCGACGCCGACACCGGGTACGGCAACGCGATCAACGTCGTCCGCACCGTGCAGCTCTACGAGCAGGCCGGCGTCGCCGGCATCCAGCTCGAGGACCAGGTGATGCCCAAGAAGTGCGGGCACATGAGCGGCAAGCTGCTGATCGGCGTCGACGAGATGGTCGGCAAGCTCCGGGCCGCCGCCGAGGCGCGGCGCGACCCCGACCTGCTGATCATCGCCCGGACCGACGCCGTCGCGGTGACCGGTGTGGAGGACGCGATCGCCCGGGCACGGTCGTTCGCCGACGCCGGGGCCGACGTGCTGTTCGTCGAGGCCCCCACGTCGGAGGACGACATCACCCGGGTCGCGAAGGAGCTCCGGGAGGTCGCGCCGCTGGTCTTCAACTGGGCGGAGGGCGGCAGGACTCCCCCGCTGTCCCTGGAGCGCATCACCGAGCTCGGCTTCTCGCTGGTGATCTACCCGATCGGCACCCTGCTGGCCGCGACCGCCGGCATGCGGGCGGTGCTGTCCACGCTGAAGGCCGAGGGCACCCCGGTGTCGGCGCTGCCCGGCCTGCCGGCCTTCGACGAGTTCACCGACCTGATCGGGCTGCCGGAGGTACAGCGACTGGAACGAAGGTTCGCGGGCAGCTGAGCGCCGATGGGGTGTTCCCGGCGTGCCCTCAGGGTTCGCCCAGCTCGCTGGGGTTCACTGCTCTGACTGCTGTCGCTGTAACGAGGGAGTTCCCGGTGCGCATCTCGCTGTTCGGCCTGATCTACCTGGCGATCGGGGTCGTCGTCGCCCTCAGCAACGGCTACAACAGCGTCGCCGGGCTGTCGGAGATCCTGTCGCTGATCATCGCCGTGGTGCTCTGGCCCGCGGTGCTGTTCGGCGTCGACCTGCACCTGCCGGCGATCGCCACCTGACCGCTCAGCGGCCCGTCCACCGCGGCGGGCGCTTCTCCAGATGGGCCGCGATGCCCTCGGCGCGGTCCTCGCTGAGGTACGGGTTCGGGCCCACGTCCAGGCGCAGCGCCTGCCAGAGCGGCAGCTCCAGCCCCTTGACGGCGGTCTCCTTCATCCGGCGGACCGAGATCGGCGCGTTGGCGGCGATCCGCTCGGCGATCTCCAGGGCCACGGGCAGCACGTCGTCGGTGATCCGGTTGATCAGGCCCCACCGCTCGGCGAACTCGCTGGTCACGTAGTCACCGGTCAGCAGGATCTCCATGGCGATACCCATCGGCACGCGCTTGGGCAGGACGACGGAGCCGAAATTGGCGCCCATGCCGATCGTGGCCTCGGGCAGACCGAGCTTGATGCCCGGGGCGGCGACGCGGAGATCGCAGGCGAGCGCGAGTTCGAACCCGCCGGCCACGGCGGCACCGTTCAGCGCGGCGATCACCGGCACCGGCGTCTCGGTGACCACCTCGAACACGTTGCGCCCGGGCCGGTTCATCGGCGGCCGGAAGCGCTCGCCCCGCTCGTCGGCGGCGCGGATCTCCTTGAGGTCGAACCCGGCGCAGAACGCCGGTCCGTTGCCGGTGAGGACGACGGCCCGGACGCCGTCGGCGGTGCAGCTGAGGAACTGGTCGACCAGGTCGGCCTGCAGAGCGGTGGACAGCGCGTTGCGGCGTTCGGGCCGGTCGAGGGTGAGGACGCGGAGCTGCCCGCGGTCCTCGACGATCAGGCCGGATTCGAGCCGCTGCGGGTCGCTCACCGGTGCGAGCGGGCGGCGGTGATCGCGGCGGTCACGCCGGTCAGCGCAACCCCCGGCACCGCCATCCACATCGGCCAGAAGTACGCGGGGCCGTTGCCGAGGCTGACCAGCAGCCACACCGTGAGGTTGATGAGCACGGCGCCGACCCAGATCGTCCAGAGAATCTTCAGTGCCAGCGGCAGGCCGGCGAACCCGGTGCGGACGGCGGGGACCGGCCGGGACACCGCAGGCTTCGGCGCCGCAGCCACCGCGGTGGCCGGATGGGCTGGGAGGTCGGTGAACAGCTGATCGAGCTCGCCGTACGTGACCGCGGAGTACGCCTGCGCCAGCCGCGCGTCGTACTCCAGCAGGTCGAGGCGCCCCTCGCCCATGGCGGCGCGCAGCCGGTCAGCAGCGGCCTGTCGGTCGGCGTCGGAGACCCGCATCAGCTCGCGTCCCGTACTCACGCCCGCATCGTCGCACGAACGCCGGAGCTTCCGGAACGTCTGGGACCGACGCTCAGACGGGCATGGAGGGCGGCCGCGAGTACGTCGCGCGGGCGGGCGGCACGGCGGGCATCGGCACCGATCGGCCGCCGATCAGGTCCTGCGGCGAGGTGGGCCGCAGCTCGTCGAAGTACGTCGCCAGGCCCAGGGCGCCGGCCGCCGTCCGGAGCTGACGGATCTGCCCGGTGGTGAGAATCGTGTCGGTGAGGGCGGCGGCACGCAGGTGCTCCAGCAGCCGCTCATGCAGCGTGTCGACCTGTGGGGCGCCGAGCCCGGCCGAGGCGCCCAGCCGGGCGAGCGTCTGCGCCTCACCGCCCAGCAGCCGGCCGTCGGCGAGCGCCTCGATGACCGTGTCGAGGTAGCGCTGGGCGTCGATGTCGCCGGGCGCCGCGGTCGGCAGCCGCCGCCGGGCGAGCAGCGTCGTCATCCAGGCGTCGGTGCTCTCGCGCACCTCGACCGGGCGGGACGACGGGTCGGCGGCGATGTCGAACTCGGGCATCGGGCGCAGGCCGCACAGGTAGCGCGGCGCCTCGCCGTAGACCGTGAGCATCTGCGGCAGGAGGGCGGCCACCGTGCGGACGGCGCCCAGCGCGGACGACGTGTCGAGGACGGTGCGGCTGGCGTGCCGGGCGAGCGTGCGCAGCGTGTGGTCGGGCGTGCGCAGCGTCCGGCGGGCCAGCCACTGCGAGCAGAGCGCCGGGGTGAGCGGCAGCCCGACGCCGGCGCGGTCGAACTCGGCGTCGAGGAACCGCTCGACGAACGCGCCGTCGTGCAGGACGACGACCGCGCCGTCGAGCCGGTCGAGCAGCTCCCCGGCGATGTCGGCGAACGTCGGGGCGGCGCGGACCTCGCTGTTGGAGATGCCGTGGAGAAAGACGGGACCGACGTCGCGGCCGGGGTTCACCAGCGTCGAGTACTCGTCGGAGACGCCACCCACGGCGTCGACGCGGGCGATCGCGATCTCGACGACGCGGTCGCCGTTGGCCGGGGAGAAGCCGGTGGTCGCGATCCCGACCACCGCGAACGGGGCGTCGATCTCGAAGCCGGCGCCGTCGCCGCCGTACTGGAAGAGCGGGCCGCGCACACCCGGCTCGGCAACGGCGATCCGGACGGCCGGACGCCGCTGCTCGGCCCGCACCGCGCCGCGGACGACCGGCATGGGAGCCGACGGAAGCGCACCGCGCTGGGCCCGGGGGGCGGGCTTGCGGGCCACGACGGTCCGGCTGGCGGAGCGCTTGCGCCGGCCGAGCGCCAGGGACACGAGCAGGCCCAGCAGCAGCACGGCGCCGGCCAGCGCCACGAGTGCCGTCACTTGCCCGGTCATGCGTCCTCCGTCGTCGGCTCGTCGACGGTCAACCTAGACCGCCGCGCACGTGGCATCGGCAGATCGGGGCCGTGCCCGTACCGGGTCGGCGCAGGCGTCACAGGCGCCCCTCCCGTGCAGGTCAGGAGGCCGAGCCGTGCCGCCCGACGAGGCCGCGGAGTCGCTCCACCACCGCCCGGACGGGCGCGTCCGACGAGCCGGACTCGTGGTCACCGGGCCCGGCGTCGCGCCAGGTGCCCGGCAGCGGGATCTCGAGGACGGCGCCGCGGCGGGTGAGCGGCTGGCGCAGCGGCTGGGCGAAGTCGACGCCGCCGTGCACCTCGACGACCACGCCGTCCAGGTGCAGCCGGTCGGCGAGCTGGGCGACGACCCACTCGCCCCACGCGGTGCGGTAGCCGGCGGGCTGGTCGTCGATCTGGACCCCGTGCGGACTGATCACCTCGCCGGGATCGAGCAGCCCGTGCTTGGCGCTGAGCACGAACCACGGCAGCCGCGAGTGGCGGGCGTGCTCGCGGGCGCGCGCGAAGCCGTCGCTCGCGAACAGCTCACCGGCGGGGCGGGGGGCGTCCGCGGTCGCCCCGGAGGAGCCGACGAGGACCACCCGCCCGGCGCGGACGACGTCTCCGTGCAGCTCCTCGCCGTCGACGGACCGGTAGCGCAGGTACTGCCCCCGGCCGACCCGGTGCAGCAGCGGCGTCCGGTCGGCGAACGGGTTGTGCCCGGTGTGGGTGGCGTTGGCGGTGGCGAACTGGATGTGCGCGGCGATCGAGGAGACGCCGACCTCGGGACGCCGCGCGCTGACCCAGTTGATGAGAGCGGCACGGCTGAACGGCTCAGGCAGCGTCGCGGCGCCCTCGGCCACCAGCTCCCAGATCGTGGGCAGGCCGGCTGTGCTCATTCCGCACGTTAACCCCGGAAAACGGGGCCCGGGGAGGTCGAAACCGCAAGAACACGCCTTCGGGCGTACCCGGCGCGGATGAGCAATGTGCGCCCAGGGCGCGCCCTCGGGCCGAAATGCGCCCCGGGTGCACATCGCTCCGTGGTGTGCGCGCTCGCGATCGGCAGGGCGGGCCCCATCCCTGTGATCCCGGGCAACGAACCGCCGCACCCGTCACATCCGCCCCTCCCGTCGGGGAGCATGAAGTGACCGATCCGTCCGCTCCGGTTAACTGGTGCCATGGAGAGCACTGCCGACATGGAGGTCGGCGACGTCGTCGCTGCGCCGGCGTCCGTCTCCATCGAGATCACGTCCACGCCGGTGCTGAGCTACGCGCTGGCCCACAACTGTGTGCCCGTGGTCTCCCGGCTGGCGCTCACGAACTCCGGCGGCCCCGTCCGCGCCGCGACGGTCCGGCTGGGCGTCCGCGACGCCGAGGGCCCGATCGCGCGGACCGTCGAGCTGCTCGCCGACCTCGACGAGGGCCGGACGACGGTGCTCACCGACCTCGGCCTGGTCATGGACCCCGCCGCGATGCTGCACGTCGAGGAGCAGCGCCCGGGCGTCATCGACGTCGAGGTGCTGGCCGACGGCGAGGTGCTCGGCGAGGGCAGCCGCGTCGTCCAGGTACTGGCCGCCCAGCAGTGGCTGGCCACTCCCCTGCCACTGGCGCTGGAGATGCTCGCCGCCTACGTGATGCCGAACCACCCGGCGGTCACCGCGCTGGTGAGCGAGGCCGCCGACCTGCTCGAGCAGAAGACCGGCAGCGGCGCCCTGGTCGGCTACGCGGCCACCCCCGAGCGGGTCGACGAGGTCGTGCACGCGATCGCCGAGGCCATGCACGCTCGCGGCATCCGCTACAGCGAGCCGCCGGTCTCCTGGTCCGACCTGGGGCAGCAGGTGCGCTCGCCGGGCGACGTCCTCACCTGGCGGGTGGGCACGCCGCTGGACACGGTCGTCGTCCTGGCCGCCGCCCTGGAGCAGGCCGGCCTGCGGCCGCTGCTGTGGCTGGCCGACGGCCACGCCTTCCTGGGGTACTGGCGCGAGGAGCGGTCGGCGGAATCGGCCGCCACCACCGACGCGGCGAGCCTGGTCAACCTCGTGGACCTCGGCCTGATCGGCCTGGTCGAGACCACGCTGCTCACGTCGATGGGCGAGGTCGGTGCCGATCTGCACCGCCCGGCCTACACCGGCTGGCTGTCCGGTGAGCTCGACAAGATCATCGGTGTCACGGACGTGCACCGCGCCCGTCGCGACGGCATCTTCCCGCTGCCGGCGCGGGCCCGGGACGCCGCCGGCGTGCTGCAGGTGGTCGAGTACCGCCCCGCCGAACACAGCGCGCCCGCGAAGCCCGAGCCCGCGGCGCCGGCGCCCTCCACCAAGCCCGACGCCCCGCCGCGGGTGCAGCAGTGGAAGAACGCGCTGCTCGACCTCAGCCTGCGCAACCGGCTGATCAACTACACCGAGCGGTCGGGGCTGCCGCTGGTCATCCCGGGCACCAGCCTCGACGCGCTGGAGAACTTCGTCCACGACGGGACGCCGATCACGCTGCTGCCGGCCGACCAGCTGGCCGCCGTCCAGAAGGAACGCGGCATCGCCACGGCGCGCGAACTGCCCGAAGAGCAGCTCGCCGACGCCCTGGTCGAGCGCCGCGAGGTGCACGCCGACGTCACCACCGGCGGCTACCTGCCGCGGCTGCGCGGACTGGCCTACAAGGCCAAGACCGTGCAGGAGGAGACCGGCGCGAACAATCTCTACCTGGCGCTGGGCAGCCTGGTGTGGGAGCTCGACGGCCGCCCGCTGCGCAGCCCGCTGGTGCTCATCCCGGTCACCCTGGCGCCGCTGGGCCGCACCGGGCAGTACCGGGTGACGCTCGACGAGTCGGGCTCGAGCACCCCGAACTACTGCCTGCTGGAGAAGTTGCGCCAGCTGCACGGCCTCGCCGTCCCGACGCTGACCGAGCCGGCCGACGGCGTGCTCGACCTCGAGACCGCGCTGGAGTCGATGCGCACGGCACTGGTCGGGCACGGCCTTCCCTACCGGGTCGAGGCGACCGCCGACCTGGCGATCCTGCAGTTCGCCAAGTTCCGGCTGTGGAAGGACCTCGACGAGCACTGGGCCGACTTCGCCGAGAACTCGCTGGTCAGCCACCTGGTGCACGAGCCGACCGAGGCGTTCGAGGACCCCGCGCGCGACACGGGCGGCTTCGCCGACCTCGACGAGCTCGCCGCGTCGCTGCCGGCCGCGGCGGACGCCTCGCAGCTGCGGGCGATCGCCGAGGCCGACGCCGGCCGCACGTTCGTGCTCGAGGGCCCGCCCGGCACCGGCAAGTCGCAGACCATCACCAACCTGCTCGCGCACGCGGTCGCGGCGGGCAAGAAGGTGCTGTTCGTCGCCGAGAAGCGGGCGGCCCTGGACGTCGTCGCCCGCCGCCTGGACGCCGTCGGCATGGGCATGTTCGCCCTCGACCTGCACGACAAGGGCTCGCGCGCCTCGATGGTGCGGGCGCAGATCCGGCTGGCCCTGGAGCACGCGGTCGCCGTCGACGAGCAGGGCCTGGCCGCCGACTCCGAGACCCTGCGCTCGGCCCGCCGGATGCTCGCCCGCTACACCGACCGGCTGCACGACGACAACGCCGCCGGGCTGTCGCTGTACTCGGCGCGCACGTCGGAGCTCGCGGCGGGAACGGACGTCGAGCCGCTGCCGGTGCCCGAGCCGTTCGTCGCCAACGCGCCGGCCGAGGTGCTCCAGCAGGTGCGGACGGCGCTCGCGCTGCTGCCCGACATCGCCGACCTCACCCGCCCGTCGCTGTGCCACCCGTGGGCGTTCGTCGACTCCCCCGCCATCGATCTGCCCGCGGCCCAGGCGGCCGCCGCCGAGGTGGACGCCGCGGTGCGGGCCGCTGCGGCGGTGCCGGAGCTCGCCGGCGTCCTCCGGCGGGCGCGGACCACCGACGAGCTCGACGACCTCGCGCACGTGCTGGGCGGGCCGGGCACCGGCATGGCGGTCGGGCTGGACATCGTCGACGAGACGTTCACCGAGCTCTGGACGGCGATGACGTCGGCCGTGATGGGCGAGATCGCGGCCTTCACCGCGTTCCGGCACCCGGGCCTCGACGTCTGCACGCCCGAGGCGCTGAGCCTGCCGCTCGCCGAGGTCTACGTCGCCGCGCAGACCGCGGCCGCCTCCTCGTGGTGGGGCCGCCGGCGCCGGCTGATCGCCGTGCGCGACCGGCTCGCACCGTTCATCCGGCCCGAGGCGAAGGTCAAGCCGCCCGAGGTTCCGGCGCTGGTCGAGGCGCTGTGGCGGGTACAGACCGCGGTGCAGGCGATCGCCGTCCGGGCGGCCTCCATCCCCGGTCTCACGGTGCCCGAGGGCTGGAACCCGTTCCTGCACACCGAGCTGCTCGAGAACCAGGTCCGCTGGCTGCGCCGGGCGGGCGCGGCCGTCGACGGCTCGACGCCATTCCACGTCGAGCTGCGCCGGCTGATCGTGCACGGGCTGCCCGCGGCGCACGACGAGGTCGCGCGGCTGCGGGACGGCGTCGTCGCGATGCTGGCCGTGTGCCGCAGCAGCGCCGGGCAGCTCTCGACCTGGGCCGGCGACGACGGCTTCGTGCTGCGCTGGTCGATGACCCGTCCGGAGCGCGGGGTGGAGAGCCCGACGCTGATGTCGCTGCGCCGGTGGATCAGCTTCCTCGACACCCTCGAGCCGCTGCGCTACGCGGGGCTGTTCGACGCGCGCCGGCTGCTCGTGACCGGAGAGATCCGGGCCGACGACGCGGTGCGTGCCTTCGACCGCGGCATCGCCACCGCGTCGGTGCGGGAGCGGCTGGACGCGACCGGGCTGGACCTGTTCGACGCGCAGGTGCACGAGAAGGCGATCCGCCGGTTCACCTCCGCCTCCCGATCGGTGCGTGAGCACCTGACGACGGCGCTGCCGGCCCGGGTGCTGGCCGCGCGGCCGTTCGACGCGGCGTCCGGCTCGGGTCAGGTCGGCGCGCTGCAGCGGGAGCTGGCCAAGCAGCGGCGGGGGCTCGGCGTCCGCCAGTTGCTGGCGCAGTACGGCGAGCTGATCACCCAGGTCATGCCGTGCGTGCTGGTGTCGCCGGACTCGGTGGCCCGCTTCTTCCCCGCGAAGGCGGCGCAGTTCGACCTGGTGGTCTTCGACGAGGCGTCGCAGATCCGGGTGGCCGACGCGGTGGGCGCGCTGGGTCGCGCGCGGGCCGCGGTGGTGGTCGGTGACTCCAAGCAGATGCCGCCGACGTCGTTCGCGGAGCCGTCGTCCGGCAGCGACGACTTCCCCGAGACCACGGTCGAGGACGAGGAGTCGATCCTCAGCGAGTGCGTGCAGGCGCGGGTGCCGCGGCAGTGGCTGTCGTGGCACTACCGCAGCCAGGACGAGTCGCTGATCGCGTTCAGCAACAACCAGTACTACGAGAACCGGCTGTCGTCGTTCCCGGCGCCCACGCACGGGCGGGCGTCGAGCGAGCCGGACGGCCGCGGCGTCTCGCTGGTGCGCGTGCCCGGCACGTTCCACCGCACCAACGCCGGGCGGCTGCTGCGCACCAACCCGATCGAGGCGAAGGCGATCGTCGCGGAGATCCGCCGGCGGTTCGACCTGGTGCCGAAGTACGGCGATGGGTCGGACGTCGTCCCGTCGATCGGTGTCGTCACGTTCAACGCGCAGCAGCGGGCCTACATCGAGGCGCTGCTCCGCGACGCGGACGACGACCGGCTGGCCGCGGCCCTGGACCGGGCCGACGGCGAGGGCCTGTTCGTGAAGAACCTGGAGAACGTGCAGGGCGACGAGCGCGACGTCGTCTTCTTCTCCACCGGCTTCTCCCCCAACGCTGCCGGCGACCTGCCGCTGAACTTCGGCCCGCTGAACCGGGTGGGCGGCGAGCGGCGGCTGAACGTCGCGATCACCCGCGCCCGACGCCAGGTCGTCGTCTTCTCGTCGTTCGACCCGGAGCAGCTGCGGGCCGAGGAGACCTCCTCGGTCGGCATCAAGCACCTGCGGGCCTACCTCGACCTGGCCGCGCAGGGCACCGACGTGCTGCCCCGCGACGCCCGCTCGGCCGCGGTGATCGACCGGCACCGCGAGGACATCGCCGACGCCCTGCGCTCCCGCGGCCTGATGGTGCGCACCGACGTGGGCCTGTCGGAGTTCCGCGTCGACCTGTCGATCTCGCGGCCGGTGGACCCGGAGACGCCGGTGATGGCGGTGCTGCTCGACGGTCCGGCGTGGGCACGGCGCGGCACGGTGGGCGACCGCGACGGACTGCCGGTCGAGGTGCTCGGCGACATGCTGCGCTGGCCCGCGGTCGAGCGGGTGTGGCTGCCCTCGTGGCTGGCCGACCCGGCGGGCATCGCCGACCACCTGAAGGCGTCGGTGGACACGGTGCCCGTCGAGCTGCCCGGCGAGGTGCCCGAGCCCATCCAGCTGCCGACGGCGGCGGTCGAGTCGTTCAAGGGCGTGGCGGCGCTGCGCTCGGCGGTGACGTCGGTGGCCGTGCCCGCGCCGAAGAAGGCGCCGGCCCCGAAGAAGGCCTCGGGCCCCGTGCCGATGGACGGCGAGGCCGCGTTCGTGCCCTGGATCCCGAAGACGGCCGGTGAGAAGTCGGTGCTCGACGAGCTGCCGACGGCGAAGGCCGCGCGGGCGGTGCGCAAGGTGCTGACCGCCGGCGTGAAGGCGGAGGGGCCGATCCACGTCGACCGGCTGACGAAGCTTTCCGTCGGCGCATTCGGGCTGAACCGGTCGAGCGAGGCGCGCAAGCAGGCGCTGCTGTCGACCCTGCCGCCCTCCGCGGTGATCGACGGCTACCTCTGGCCCGAGGGCGTCGACCCCGCGTCGTGGACCGGGTTCCGCCGGCAGGTGTCGAGCACCGACCGGCCGATCGACCACGTGGCGCCGGAGGAGATCGCGAACGCGATGGCGGCGCTGTGTCGCTCCTCGGCCGGGATGCGGCGCGAGGAGCTGCTGACGGCGGCCGCGGCGGTGTTCGGTTACAAGCGGCGGACGCCGGCCACCACCCCCGCGTTGGAGGCGGCGCTGACGTGGGCGCTGCACCGCGGCCGGCTCACCGAGCAGCCGAACGGCCTGCTGACCGTCTGATCCCGTCCTCCTCGAGCGGGGCGTAAAGGAGCTGCGCGGTTCCGGATGCACGTGTTGACTGCACCGGCTGCGCAGCACCCCTGACCGCATCCACACGAATCGAAAGGACGATGGAGAAGATCAACGCACGCCTGCTCAACTGGGCGTCGATCCTGGAGGACACGACCCGGGAGCAGGCCGAACGGGCTGCCTCGATGCCGTTCATCTACCCGCACCTGGCGCTGATGCCGGACGCACACCTGGGGAAGGGCGCCACCGTCGGCTCGGTGATCCCGACCGACGGCGCGATCATCCCGGCCGCCGTCGGCGTCGACATCGGCTGCGGGATGATCGCCGTCCGCACGCAGTTCACCGCCGACGACGTGGCCGGGCGCGATCTCGACGTGCTGCACGGGCAGATCTCGCGGTCCATCCCGCTGTCGGCCGGCGGCCGGAACCAGAAGATCCGGGCGAGTGCGGAGCCGCGGATCGCCGAGCTGCGCGCGACGCCCGGAGTCGAGCAGGCGGACGCCGCGACGGCGCACTGGCCGCAGCAACTGGGATCGCTCGGGTCCGGCAACCACTTCGCCGAACTTTCGCTCGACGAGGTGGACCGGGTCTGGCTGTTCCTGCACTCCGGCTCGCGGGGTGTCGGCAACCGGCTGGCGCAGAAGCACATCAAGGTCGCGCAGGACCAGTGCGCTCGGCGGCACATCCAGCTCCCCGACCGCGACCTCGCGTACCTGGTCGAGGGCGAGCCGGAGTTCGACGCCTACATCGAGGCGCTGCGGTGGGCGCAGCGGTTCGCCTACCTCAACCGCGAGGAGATGATGGACCGCTGCGTCGACCAGCTGGGCCGCTTCGTGGGCACCGAGGTCGAGCGGCACGAGACGGTCAACTGTCATCACAACTACACCGAGCGGGAAACGCACTTCGGCCGCGAGGTGTGGCTGTCGCGTAAGGGCGCGATCTCGGCTCGGGAGGGCCAGCTCGGCCTGATCCCGGGCTCGATGGGGACGGCGTCCTACGTGGTGGTGGGCAAGGGGAACGTGCCGTCGCTGATGTCGTCGCCGCACGGCGCGGGACGGAACTTCTCGCGCACGGCGGCGCGCAAGCGGTTCACGCGGCAGGACCTGGACGCGCGGATGGCCGGGATCGCGTGGGGTCACTCCGACGCGTTCCTCGACGAGCACCCAGATGCGTACAAGCCGATCGACCAGGTCATGGCGGACGCCGCCGACCTCGTCGAGGTGCGGCACACCCTGCGTCAGATCGTGAACGTCAAGGGCAACTGAACGTCGTGGCCGGCGCTCCTCCGGGAGCTCCGGCCACGGCTCGGCGTCCGAGCCGGCTCTTGCGCCGACCGGTTTGTAGTGCAAACCTGATTGCCATGGCAACTTCCTCGGCGACTGCGGACGACGGCCCGCGGCGTCTCCTCGAGGACAGCCGACAGCTCGCCCGGCGGGTGAGGGCTGCCCAGCGGGCGACGTGGTTCCCCCTCGTGGTCTTCGCCTTCGCGACGTTCGCCGCGATCCCCGTGTACCGCTACGTCCACCCCTCCCTCACCTGCCGGACGGGGCAGGGTGGGACCCGGGTCTGCCTGGTCTACTCAGGCGCCGGACTCGTGTACTGGCCGGTGGCGCTGGTGATCGCCTACGCGCTGATCGCCACCTTCTACGTGCGTCACGCGCAGGCCCGGGGCGTCGGGACCCGGGTGATCCGGTACGTCGTCGCCGGCGTGGTCCTGGCGCTGCTGATGGGTGTCGCCGCCGTGTGGATGTCCATGCACCCGCCGATCGGCAACAACGTCCTGGGCCTGCCGCTGCGCGGTGCGCAGCTCGCCGCCTTCGCCGGGCTGGCCGGTCCGGCCACGGCCATCGGACTGGCGCTGCTCTTCCTCGCCGGCGTCGAGCGCAGCTGGGGCCTGGTGGTGCTGACCGCCGCCTACCTCGCGGTCGCCCTATGGCCCGCGGTGTTCCTGCACCGGATCAGCGGCCACGTCTCCGTGTGGGCCTTCCTCCCCCGACTGCTGGTCGAGGGCGGGCTGCTGCTGCTCGGCGCGATCGCGTTCGCGTTCGTCCAGCGGCCGCGGCGGGAGGGCCGGCGGTGACCGGTCATCCGGCCAACGGACTCAACGACGTCGTCCACCAGCGGGTCCGCCTCGGCATCCTGACCGTCGCGCACGAGGCGCGACAGGTGGAGTTCGGCTATCTGCGCACCAGCCTGGAACTCACCGCGGGCAACCTCTCCCAGCATCTGAGCGTGCTCGAGAACGCCGGGCTGATCACGATCGACAAGGGCTACGCGGGCAAGCGCGCCCGCACCTGGATCAGCCTGACGAAGGCCGGGCACACCGCCCTGCGCGAGGAGATCGAGCAGCTCAAGCTGCTGATCCGGTCGGTCGACGGCGCCGGCAGCTGACGGCGGCTCAGAGCCAGGTCGGTGCCGCCGGCGCCGCACCGCGAAGCCCCGAGGCGTCGCCGCGGGTCAGCCAGGCGGCGATCGCGCCCACCGGGCCGTGCAGCTGCGCTGCGCCCGAGCCCCAGGTGCGGTCGACGTCCGTGGCCACCAGCGTCGCGTCGGGCGTCTCGCCGCGGGCGGCGAAGAGGCCGTGGACGTCGTCGACCAGCGCGGTGCAGTAGTCGGCGGGGACGTCGGCGAACGTGAGCCCGGCGGCGAGGTCGACGCCGTGCACCCAGATCTCCTTCGCGCGCATCCATGGCACCCCGGACGCCGGCAGCTCGCGACCCTGCATGTTGCGCAGGATTGCCGTCCACGCGTCGTCCGGCATGGCGTCGACCGCCCCGGCGAAGCGGGCGCAGGCGGCCGCGTAGTCGGCGCGCAGCTCGGCCGGCGGCAGCGCGGCCGTCGTCTCGATGCCGGCGTCGCGGGCCTCGCGGGACGGGTACATGGGCGTCTCGACGCCGGTCCGCGCCCAGTCGAGCAGGTTGATCAGGGCGTCGGCATTGCGGGCGAGATGGGCGACGACATGCGCGCGCGACCAGTCGGGCAGGGCTGACGAGCCGGCGAGGTCGTCGTCGGTCAGGTCATCCACCAGGCGGGCGACCGTGCGCTCGCCCGCTCTCCACCACGTCTCGGCGGCGTCGTGCTGCGGGGCGGTCATGCCGCTGAATCTAGGAGTCGGCGCTGCTCTTGTGCACCTGCGCGCGGATCCAGCCCGCGAGGCAGTAGAGCGCGGCATGACCCTCGGGCGAGGCGTAGCCCTGCTCGAACTCGACGGCCTGGAGCAGGACGGCGCTGTCGATGGCACCGCGACGCTGGAAGCGCTCCAGCACCTGACCCGACTCGGTCGGGCTGCTGAAGAGGGCGGCGATCCCGAGGGCGACGGCGTCGGACACCGCCACGGACACCGGGGCGTGCTTCATCGAACCGCGCCGGTCGAGAACCTGCTGGATCTCGGCCACGATCTGCGAATCCGGTGCGGGCGACGTTGCCCGACAGCTGAGCAGCACGGTGCTCTCCCCCTTCTCGACGTGTCGTCCCTTGGTTGATCGGCACAACCACGCCAGAGCTTGAGGACCGGATCGCCGGTGCCTGCGATGCGCGTGTGGCCAGGGAGGACGCGCGAGGAAGGGCTCCGTGTCGGACCACCCGGGCGGCTCGCCACGCGCCTAGGTTCCGGCTCGTCGCCGTTCCCGTGGAGGAGTCCCAATGGCCGCCGAGTCGCCGTCCCGATCACGCTGGATCCTGCCCGGGGTGGTCGGTGCCGTCGTCCTCGTGCTGGTGATCGCCGGCGCGGCCGGCCAGGGCATCGCGGGCGCGCTCGCCGTGCTCGGGACGGCGGCCCTGCTGATCGCCGCCGGTGCCGCGATCGCGGGACGGGCGCAGTGGGCCTTCATCGGTAGCCGGCGGATCGCCGCCTACGTCGCCGCGGCGGGCATCGTCGCGCTGGCCGCGGGTGGCATCGCGGCACCGCCGACCACCCCCACGGCCGCGTCGTCCGAGGTGGCCCCCACGCGAACGTCGGCCGCACCGGACACGTCGGCAGAAGACGCGGCCCGCGCGGCGGATGCCGCGGAGAAGGCACTGGAGCAGGCCGAGACCTCCGAGAGCGCCGTGCTGGCCGACGGGCTGACCGCGGGACTGCTCTCCGACGCCGCCACCACGTCGGCCGTCACGGCGGCCGACCGCACCTCGGCCCTCGCGGCACTGGCCGCCGTCGAGGTGAAAGGCCGCGCGCCGCGCACCGGCTACACGCGCGACCAGTTCGGCGCCGGCTGGGTCGACACCGACCACAACGGCTGCGACACCCGCAACGACATCCTCGCGCGCGACCTGACCGGCGAGACGTTCAAGCCCGGCACCCGCAACTGCGTCGTGCTCACCGGCTCGCTGGCCGACCCGTACTCCGGCCGCGCGATCAGCTTCCAGCGCGGCCAGGGCACCAGCGAAGCCGTGCAGATCGACCACGTCGTCGCGCTGTCGGACGCCTGGCAGAAGGGCGCCCAGGGCCTGGACGTCGCCCGCCGGACCGCGTTCGCCAACGACCCGCTGAACCTGCTGGCGGTCGACGGGCCGCTGAACATGTCGAAGGGGGACGGCGACGCCGCGACCTGGCTGCCGCCGAACAAGGCGTACCGATGCGCCTATGTGGCGCGGCAGGTCGCGGTCAAGGTGAGCTACGGGCTCTGGATGACCCAGGCCGAGAAGAACGCCATCGCCACGATCCTCGCCACGTGCCCGAACGAGCCGCTGCCCGGCGGGGTGGTGGCGCAGCTCCCCGAGCCGGTCGCGGCACCCGCGCCCGCGCCCGCGCCTGCGCCGGCACCCAAGCCGGCTCCCGCCCCCAAGCCGGCGCCCGCTCCGGCCCCAGCCCCTGCCCCTGCCCCCGCCCCGTCGGTCTCGTTCGCCAACTGCACCGAGGCCTGGGCCGCCGGTGCTGCTCCGGTCCACCGTGGCGACCCCGGCTACAGCCCGAAGCTCGACCGGGACGGCGACGGCATCGGCTGCGAGAAGCGACCCTGATCAGGTTCGGGCGAGGCAGAGCAGCGTCACGTCGTCGGTGCCCGGCGGGTTGAGGTCGGCGAGCACGGCGTCGAGCAGCGCGTGCGGGTCGACGGGCCCGGCGGCCACCGCGGTCCGCAGGTCGTCCAGGCCCTGCCCGAGCCCGCCCCGGCCGCGCTCGACGAGACCGTCGCTGAACAGCACCAGCCGGTCGTCGCCGGCCGGGGTCAGTCGCGCCTCGGCGTACTGCGCCTCGTCCAGCACCCCGAGCGCCGGCCCGCGACCGGCCATCACGTAGTCCGCTCCCCCGGCGCCGGCGTGCAGCACGGGCAGGTGCCCGGCGCTGGCGACGACCACCTCACCCGTCGCCGGGTCGAACTCGGCGATCACGGCGGTCGCCATCTCGCCGGGCAGCAGCGTGCAGATCACCTGGTTGAGGCCGCTGAGCGCGACGGCGGGCCCGGCCGCCCGCAGCAGGTGGGCGCGCAGGGCGTGCCGCAGCTGCGCGGTGATCGCGGCCGCGGCGAGCCCGTGCCCGGCGACGTCCCCGAGCACGATCGACACCCGCCCGCCCGGCAGCGGGACGATGTCGTACCAGTCGCCGCCGACGACGTCGTCCGACGACGGGAGGTACCGCGCCGCGAGCGCGACGCCGGGCACCGTCGGCAGTTCCTCGAGCAGCAGCGTGCGCTGCAGGGTGCTCGCCAGCCGGTTGTCCTCGGCGGCGCGGCTGAGCGCGGCGTCGGTGACGCGCGCGGCCAACGACCGCGCGGCGGCGACCTCGTGCTCGCGCCACGGCCGCGACGTCCGGCGCACCGTCTCGCTCCAGCTGTCGAACGACCGGCGGGGGCTCAGCCGCGGGCCGTCGTCCGTCGTCACCGTCTTGGACGCGTACGGGTTGCCACCCCAGGTGACCTCGCGCAGCGTCTCCGGCCGGAACCAGGCGAGGAAGTCCTCGCGCCCGCCGGCGACCTCGACGGCCAGCACGCCGCTGGCGGTGTCGGCCAGGTCACCGGCCTCGGGGACCACGCGCGAGGCGGCGTCGGTCACCGGGGTGCCGCCGTCGAGCAGCGAGCGCACGAGCGGCACCACGCGCTCGGCCGGCGGCGTCGTGCCCAGCAGCTGCAGCTGGCCGTTGATCCGCACCGCCGCGCCGGCGGCGGGCAGCAGACCGAGGACGGCGTCGCCGTCGGTCAGCGCGGCCGTCAGCGCGCGCGGGTTGAGCCCGACCGCTCCGGCCAGGGAGGCCAGCCGCTGCGAGGTGCCGACGACGTCGCCCTGCTCGGCGGCGGTCACCGTGGTGTGCAGCAGCAGCGACGCCGTCCGGCCGAGGAACTCCGCCGCCACCCGGTCGGGATACGAGGGGCGGTGCGGGCCGGCGTAGTGGTGGCAGGCGATCAGGCCCCAGAGCTTTCCGCGGTCGATCAGCGAGACCGACATCGACGAGCGCACGCCCATGTTGGCCAGGTACTCCAGGTGCACCGGCGAGACGCTGCGCAGCATGGCGCCGGACAGGTCGAGCGGGCGGCCGGTGCGGGGGTCGATGGGCGGGTCCAGCGGCACCCGGGTGTACGTGGCGTCGGGGATGATCCGCATCCAGTTGGTCGCGTACAGCGCCCGGGCCTGGGCCGGGATGTCGCTGGCCGGGTAGCGCAGGCCGAAGAACGGCTCCAGGTCAGGACGGCGGTCCTCGGCGACGACCTCGCCGTTCCACTCCGCGTCGAACCGGTAGACCATCACCCGGTCGAAGCCGGTGACCGTGCGGACGTCGCGGGCGAGCACCGCGGTGAGGTCCTCGAGCGTCGCCGTGGCCGAGAGCCGCTGCAGGACGGTGGGCAGCCGCCGGTGCCAGGCGGCGCCCGCCTGCTCGGCGCCGGCGACGGGCTCGAACTCGGCGATCAGCAGCCCGTCGGCGCGGTGCAGGACGAGGTCGACGTCGTCGCCGCCGATCTGCACGCGCAGGGGGTTGACCTCGGCGAGGTCGCCGGCCAGTCCCGCGCGCAGGCGGCCCAGGTCGCCGTCGGACAGGAGCTGGTCGAGCGCGGCGACCGGTTGCCCGAAGACCTCCGCCGTGTTGGCCGAGGCGACGACGACGGCCAGGTCGGGCTCGGTGAGGGCGAGCAGGACGCCGTGCGGCTGGATCGCGCCGGGAATGGCGATCGGCTCGTCCGCGCAGCGGAGCAGGGCTTCCGGGTCGGTGGGAACGGGACCACCGGCCGGGCTGCTCACCCCGGCGACGTTACGTGCCGGCGTCCCACCCGGCGACGCCGGTCGGGATCTCCGCCGTCGACGTCACGATCGGCACGAGCCGGCCGAGATCGAGCAGATCGACCGTCAGCCGGACCGGGCCGTTCGACCGCGGCGCGACGACGTGCAGCGTCACGTCTGCCGCCGCGGCCTTGCGCGAGACGCGCATGAGCTCGCGGGCACCGGAGGAGTCGAGGAACGTCGTCGGCGTCAGATCGATGAGGACGGCGACGTGGCCGGCCTCGAGAAGGGCGTCGACGGCCTGCGCGAACTGCGGCGCCGTCGCGATGTCGAGGTCACCCCGTACGGTGATCCCCGGACGCCCGGCAACCGTCGTCCGTTCCACTTCGAACAGCACGAATCGGCTCCCTCGTCACGTCGTTCGGCGTACTGAGGGTAGGTCACCCGGTTCACAGGAAGGGAAGCTGCCGTGAACGTGCACTTCAGCGTGCGGCTCCCGACCGACGCGCAGAGCGTGCCGCTGGTGCGGGGCCTGCTCCGGCAGGCGCTCCAGTACCTCGCCGTCCCCGAGACCGGCATCCAGGAGATCGTGCTCGCCCTCACCGAGGCGTGTGCGAACGTCGTGCAGCACGCCGGCGAGCACGAGGAGTACCAGGTCGACATCGCCATCGACGACGAGAACTGCCGGATCAGCGTGGTGGACGACGGCGACGGCTTCGACCCCGCGGCGACGGCGATGGAGCAGGAGCGCTCCCCGCTCGAGCCCGGCCGTGGCCTGGTGCTCATGCGCGCGCTGGTCGACCGGCTCGACTTCGTCCAGGACGAGGACGGCCGGCACCGGGTGACCCTCGAGAAGCGCCTCCACGCCTCGCCGAAGCTGCGGCTGCTGCCGACCTGACGGTCAGCGCCGCGAGCCGGCCGTGACGATCTCGGACAGCGCCGCGCCCCACTGACGGGCGCGGTCCTCCTCGCCGTCGGCGAGCGGTCCCCGCGCGTCGACGACGAAGAAGTGCTCGGCCGGCGCGGCGAGGGTCGCGCCGAGCGTGCGCAGCAGCTTCTCCTCGGTCCTGGAGGCGTGGTCGAGCTTGGTGACGATCGACGGATGGTCCATGCGGGTGTCGAAGGCGGCGGCGGAGATCCCCGCGGGCACCGCCGCTGCGTCGAGCCACTCGTGCAGACCGGTCGTCGGGTCCGCGACCACTCCGGCGCCGTACTGCTCGACCGCACCCTTGCGTGTGGACGGCCGGGGCATGCCCATCGCGTGGTTGGGCCCGCCGACGACGAGCAGCCGGACGTCGGGGCCGATCTGGCGGGGGGCGTCCTGCGCGGCGATCACCTCGACCTGGAGGTGGCCGGACAGGCCGTCGGCGATGGCACGGGCGATCTTCTCGGCGTCCCCGAACAGGGACTCGTAGACGACGACGGCGGTGGCCATGACCGCTCCCCTCGGGATCGACTCCACCGACGCTATTGCGCTCCGGTCGGGCGGGCGAGGGGTCGAAGGGCCCGCGCCGCAGAGGCGTGAGACGGCCCGCGCCCGACCGCGCCCGCCGGCGGCGTCCCTCACGCGGCGTGGCCGCCGCGCCGCTGCTCGAGAAGTCACGCAGCGCGACCGTGGGAGCCGGAAAACGGTCCTTCCGCGGGCCGCACCTCGTCGAGGCCGCAGGTCGAGGCACGGCCGGGGTGACCACCCATCGTGACCGGCTATCGGGGGTCACAGGTAGCTCCTCACCTGCACGGGCTCGAGGGCGCACCTACCGTCGTCGCGTCCGGTCGGCCCCTTCAGTCACGCACCGTGTGACCCCGGCCGGACGCCGCCGAACCGGGCGCTGTGCATCAGTGCGTGCCCGGGCCGGGGACCCATCGCAGTAGTGGGGTGAAGCGCGCGCCGGAGACCCTCCGGCCGCGCCGGGCGCACGTTCCCCGCCCGAACCCGTCAGCTAACTCGGTAGGCGGCTGCGGAGAACAGGAGATCCCCGTCCGTGCCCAGTACCCGCACGCCCTCGTCCGGTCCGGTCCGTCGCGCGGCCTTCGTCGTGCTCACCGCGGCCGGCGTTACCCTCGCTCCCCTGCCGGCCTTCGCCAGCACCGGCGTCACCACCGCAGCCGTCGCGGCGGCCCCCGTCGCCGCACCCACGCAGGCCGCGCAGGTCGCGGTGGACACCGCCCTCGCCCAGCTGGGAGACGCCTACGTCTGGGGCGGCGCCGGTCCGGACAGCTTCGACTGCTCGGGCCTGGTGCAGTACGCCTACGCCGCGGCGGGCGTCGACCTGCCGCACTCGTCGAGCATGCAGTCGACGATCGGGACGCCGGTGGCGTACACCGACCTTCAGCCGGGTGACCTGGTCTTCTTCTACAGCCCGGTCAGCCACGTCGCCATGTACATCGGCAACGGCCAGATCGTCCAGGCCTCGACCTACGGACAGCCGGTGGCGGTCACCGACCTCGCCTACATGCCGGGGTTCAACTCGGCTCGCCGGCTGACCTGAGAACTCCCCGGGGTGCCCGCCTGCACGGGTGGGTATCCCGGGGTTCAGCCCGGTTCGATGACACGGATGGGCAGGCCGGCGACCCACGCGGCGACGTCCTCGACAGCCTCGCCGTAGAAGACCTCGTAGGTGTTGCGCGTGACGTAGCCGAGGTGCGGGGTGAGCACGGTGCGGGGCAGGTTCCGGATCGGCGAGTCCGCCGGCAGCGGCTCCTGGTCGTAGACGTCGAGGCCGGCGCCGGCGATCCGGTCCTCCCGCAGGGCGTCGACGAGCGCCTGGGTCTGCACGATCGGGCCGCGGCTGGTGTTGACGAACACCGCGGTGTGCTTCATGAGCGCGAAGTCCTCGGCGCCGATGAGGCCGCGGGTGCGCCTGGACCACAGCAGGTGCACGGTGACGACGTCCGACGTCGCGAAGAGCTCGTCCCGGTCGACCCGCCGGACGGCGTGCTCGGCGGCCCGCTCGTCGGTGAGGTTCTGGCTCCAGGCGACGACGTCCATGCCGAAGGCCTGCCCGATCCGCGCGACCTGCGTGCCGAGGCGGCCTAGGCCGATCACGCCGAGCCGGGCGCCGGCGAGGTCGCCGCCGATGGTCTGCTGCCAGCCGCCGGCGCGGACCCCGGCGTCCTCCTGCGGGATGTGCCTCGTGACCGCCAGGATCAGCGCCCAGGTGAGCTCGGCCGTGGCGGTCGGCTGGGACCCGGTGCCGCAGACGGTGATGCCGTGCTCGGCGGCCGCGGCCGTGTCGATGGACTTGTTGCGCATGCCGGTGGTGACCAGCAGCTTCAGGTTCGGCAGCCGCTCGAGCATGGTGCGCGGGAAGGCGGTGCGCTCACGCATCGCGACGACGACGTCGAACGGCTCCAGGCGCTCGGCGAGCGTCTCCTCGTCGGGCAGGGTGTCGGAGAACGTGGTGACGTCGACCGGCGCGGCGACCGTCGACCAGTCGCAGAAGTCGGCAGCGACGGACTGGTAGTCGTCGAGGACGGCGATGCGGGTCATGCGGTGGGTCTACCAGGTCGGGACGCGCGACGGCCCCCGCCCGCGGATGCGGACGGGGGCCGGGACGTGCGCTGGGCTCAGCGGGTGCCGGGACGCCGGGTCTGGTTGGCGCGCTTTGCCTGGAAGTCCGCGATGGCCCGCTTGATCTTGGCCTGGTTCTGCGGCTTGCGGGCCTCCTGGATCACCTTGGCGGCGATACCGGACGCCATGAGCTTCTTGATCATTCCCATGATCGCCTCCTTCGTGTCGGTTACGGGTCAGATGCCCGAACGAACGGCAGACCAATCACGTCCCCGCGAACGCGGCCCTGTGCAGGACGTCTCCGCGCCGTAGGGTCCGGATGCGGCGGAACAGGCGTTCGTCGGCGACTTCGGCTTCGACCCGATGCACGGCGGCCCACCGGTGACCTCGGTCGATCACCGTCCCGCGGCGTCGGTCGCCAGCACCAGGTCGTGGTGCATGCGCTCCTGCTTCGTGCGCAGGTACCGCACGTTGTGCGGCGTCTCCACGACCGGCAGGGCCACCCGGCCGACGATGTCGAGACCGTAGCCGTCCAGGCCGCCGTACTTGGCGGGGTTGTTGGTGATCAGGCGCAACCGCCGGATCCCCAGGTCGCCGAGGATCTGGGCCCCGACGCCGTAGCTGCGGGAATCCACCGGCAGCCCCTGCGCGGTGTTGGCGTCGACGGTGTCCAGGCCCGCCTCCTGCAGCGCGTAGGCCCGGATCTTGTGGCCGAGGCCGATCCCCCGCCCCTCGTGGCCGCGCAGGTAGACCACGGCCCCGCAGCCCTCGGCCGCGATCTCGGCGAGCGCCTGCTCGAGCTGCGCCCCGCAGTCGCAGCGCAGCGAGCCGAGGATGTCGCCGGTGAGGCACTCGCTGTGCACCCGCACGAGGACGCCGCGCCCGCTGTGGCCGGCGGCCGCGACGTCGCCCATGACCAGCGCGAGGTGCTCGACGCCGTCCAGCACGTTGCGGTAGGCCACCGCGCGGAACTCCCCGAACGACGTGGGCATCTCCGAGGCGGCCACCTGCTCGACGAGCCGTTCGGTCGCCCGCCGGTGGCGCACGAGGTCGGCCACGTCGAGGACGAGCAGGCCGTGGGCCGCGGCGAACGCGCGCAGGTCCGCGCCCGAGCGCATGCCGCCGTCCTCGGCGGTGATCTCGCCGATGACGCCGACGCCCGAGAGGCCGGCCATGCGCAGCAGGTCGACCGCCGCCTCGGTGTGGCCGGCGCGCACGAGCACCCCGCCGTCGCGGGCACGCAGCGGGAAGACGTGACCGGGCCGGCGCAGGTCCGCCGGCCGGGTGGCCGGATCGGCCAGCGCGCGGAAGGTCACGGCACGATCGGTCGCCGAGACGCCGGTTCCGGTGCCGATGGCGTCGACGGTGACGGTGAACGCCGTGCTGTGGGCGTCGGTGTTGTGGGTGACCATCTGCGGGAGTCGCAGCTCGTCGGCCCGCTCCGCCGGCATGGGCGCGCAGACGATGCCGGTCGTGTGCCGCACGAGGAACGCCATCTGCTCGGGCGTGACCTTCTCGGCGGCGACGACGAGGTCGCCCTCGTTCTCCCGGTCGGCGTCGTCGATGACGACCACCATGCCTCCGTCGGCCAGCGCGGCGACTGCCCGCTGCACGGTCGCGGTGGACAGCTCACGCCGGTGGTCCATGGTGCCTCCTGGGTCAGCGATTCCCTGTATCGATCGCTACAGAGGAAAGGGAAGCACGGTGTGACCCCGATGACAAGAGCCGGCGGTCGGATCGTTCCCCGGCAGGCCCCGTCGTGCCGTCGTGCGGCATGCCCCGCTTGGCCCGGCCCCGGGCCGGCGGCACCCTCGGGGTGTGTCGACAGCAGAGACCGCGACCGTCCAGGCCGAGATGACCCCCGGCCACTTCCGCGAGGTGCTGGGCCACTACCCCACCGGCGTCACGGTCGTCACCGGAATGGTCGACGGCCGGCCGGTCGGCATGGTCGTGGGCACCTTCAGCAGCGTCTCCCTCGACCCGCCCCTCGTGGCGTTCATGCCGCAGGTCGGTTCCCGCACCTGGGCGCAGCTGGCCGAGGCGCCGTCCTTCTGCATCAACGTGCTGGCCCACGACCAGCTCGGGCTCTGCCGCGTGATGGCCGTGCCGCGCGAGGACAAGTTCGAGGGGGTGGAGTGGACGCCGTCAGCACTCGGCGCGCCCGCGCTCACCGGCGCCGTGGCCCACGTCCACTGCCGCCAGCAGTCGACCGTCGAGGCCGGCGACCACTGGATCGTGCTGTGCTCCGTCGAGGCGGTCGAGGTCTCGCGGCCGGTCACGCCACTGCTGTTCTTCCAGGGCGGATACGGCGGCTTCTCCCCCGGCGGCATGGCGGCCAAGGCCGACGCCGACCTGATCGCCGCCGTCCGCCTGGGCGACCGCGCGCGCACCCAGGTGGAGGGGCTCGCGCGGCGGCTCGGCTGCGAGGCCGCGGCGCTCGTCGCGGTCAGCCCCGGCGAGCTGACCACCGCCGTCACGGCGTACGGCGGCCAGGCCGCGATGACCGAGCCCCTGGGCCAGCGGATCCCGCTGATCCCCCCGCTCGGCGAGGCCTATGTCGCCGGCAACCCCGAGCTGACCGAACGGTGGCTGGGCCGGATCACGCCGCCCGACCCGGAGGTCGTCGCCTGCTACCGCGAACGTCTGACGTCGGTCGCCCGCCGCGGCGTCGCACTGACCCTCGTGGGCCCCGACGTCCGTGCCGACTACGACCGGATGCACGCCGCGCTCGCCGAGTACGCGGCCGGCGAACTGACCCCCGCGCGGGAACGCGCCGTGCGCGCCGCCTTCGCCGGCGCCCGACACGTGTTCGCCGACACCGAGGTGGAGCCCGACACGACCTACGACGTCGGGTCGATCGTCGTCCCGGTCCGCGGGCCGGACGGCGCCGTGGCCATGGTGCTGCGGGTGACCCAGCTGCCGGCCGGCGTGCCCGGGCGCACCGTGGAGTCCTGGATCGAGAGCCTCCGGGCCGGCGCCGCAGCGGTCGAGCGCGACCTGGCCGTGGGTACCGGCGCCGCGCGGGCGCTGGACTACCGCGACTGGTACGAGGCCGACTTCCCGCTCTGACGGCGGGCTCTGACAGCGGGACGTGCCCGCCGGAGGCCCAACGGGCTCCGGCCGACGTCCTCCCCCACCGTTCCGGGTCCTCCCCCGCGGTCGACCGTGAGGGAGGACCCATGATGATCAGGGAACCTGATCATCATGGGGCCCCGGACGCGCGACTGCCCCGGACGCCGGAGCGTCCGGGGCAGTGGCGTCGGGCCTCAGTCGGCCAGCGGGTGCATGATGCCCGGCGGGCGGTTCTTGGCCTCCGGGTCGAGCTTGTGGCCCCAGATCATGGCCTCGCCGTAGGTGTAGGGCACCCAGCCCTCCCCGACCTCGATGCCGTCGAAGCCGACCTCGACGTTGAACAGTGACGGCGTCGCGCAGTAGAAGCTGAACGTCTTGTCGTTGGTGTGCCGGCCCAGGCTCAGCGTGAGGGGAACGTTCTTCTCCTCGATCATGTCGTAGGCCGAGCCGACGTCGTCGATCGACTTCATCTGCAGCATCAGGTGGTTGAAGCCGGCGACGCCGGGCGGGCACTGGCCCAGCGCGAGCGTGTGGTGCCGCTGGTTGACGTGGTAGAACCGCGCGTTCAGCCGGCCGGGCACGATGATCTTGTCGGACAGCTGGAAGCCCAGGACGTCGTGGAAGAACCGGTGGCCCGCCTCGATGTCCGGCATGAGCAGCAGCACGTGCCCGAGACCCTGCGTCCCGGTGACGAAGCCGGAGATGGCCCGGCCGGGGCGGAAGGTCGAGGGGAAGAAGTGCTGTCCCCAGGTGATCTCGTGCGGGAAGCCCCACGGGTCGGTGAACGTGATCAGCTGGTTGACCGCGCGGGCGGCGGCCAGCTCGTCCGATCCGCGCTCGGCCTGGATCCCGGCCGCCGCGAGCCGCTCGGTGGCGAGGTCGAGGTCCTCCTCGTGGTCGACCGCCCACCCGAAGTAGGCGACCTCGTCGGTCTCGGCGGGGTGGATCTGGATGCGCCAGGCGGCGTCGTCGACCCGCAGGCGCACCGAGCCGTCCGGGCCGTCCGCGGCAAGTTCGGCACCCAGGAAGCCGGTGCCGAACTCCCGCCAGTCCTCGGCCCGGGGCGACCGCACCCCGAGGTAGGCGAGCGACGTGATCATGTGCATTCTCCTTCGGTCGGGGTGAGGGTCAGACGAACAGGGCCGGGGACGCCTCGCCGCCGAGGTCGTCGGTCGACCAGCCGGTGTAGACGTTCTCCGCGACGTTGCAGATGTGGCTCAGCCCGACCTGCAGGTCGCGCCAGTACCGCTCGTTCGGGAAGTCCTTGCGGATGCCGGCCGCGCCGCTGAGCTTGTAGAGCCGGTCGATGGCGTCCGCGCAACGGCGCGTGGCCCGGACCTGGTCGCGGCGGAAGGTCAGCCGCTGGGTGCGGGTCACCTCGCCACCCTTGGAGACGAAGTCGTAGAGCTCGGCCGTCGAGGTGAGCAGGTGCGAGCGGCTCGCCGCGATGTCGGCCGCGACCTCCCCGTAGGTGACCAGCTGCGTCGGGTCCGTGCGCCCCACGGTGCCGTCGGCCGAGACCCGCGTCGAGAGGTAGTCGCGGTAGGCCGCGAGCGCGCCCTGCGCGATGCCCTGGGTGCCGGCGCCGATGGCGGCCGAGAACACCAGCGGGAACTTCAGCCGGTAGAGCGCCTTGCCCTCCTGGCGGCCCTCGTAGTCACCCGCCAGCATCTTGGCGGCCTCGACGACGCGGTAGTCGGGGATGAAGACGTCGGTCATGCGGACGTCCTTGGAGCCGGTGCCCTCCAGGCCCAGCACGTTCCAGGAGTCCTCGACGATCTCGTAGTCCGCGCGCGGGATGACGAAGTGCCGGATGTCCGGCGGCATGCCGACGCTGCCGTCGTCCTCGAGGACGATGCCGCCGAGGATCACCCACTTGGCGTGGTCGGTGCCGGTGGAGTACGGCCACTGCCCGGTGAAGAGGAAGCCTCCGTCGACCTTCCTGGCCCGGCCGAAGGGCGCGTACGGCGACGCCGTCCAGGTGTCCGGGTCCTCGCCCCAGATCTCCTCCTGCACCCGCGGGTCCATCATGGCGATCTCCCACGGGTGCACGCCGACCACGCCGGAGACCCAGCCCGCGGACGGCGCCGCGTTGCCGACCGCCATGACGGCCTCGAGGAAGTCGTTGGGGTGCGCCTCGTAGCCAGACCACTCCTTCGGCTGGAGCAGCCGGACCAGGCCGGTCTCGTGCAGCGCAGCGACGCTGCGGTCGGTCAGCCGGCCGAGCTGGTCGCTGGGCACGGCCTCCTCGCGCAGGACGTCGGCCGCCTTGTGGACCTTCTCCACGACCTCGTGCATTGGTTTCCTCGATTCTGGGACGATCACTACAGAGAGGCTAGAAAGGGTGTGGCCCGGGCCACAACGGCCGCGTTCCGGTCTCCGGCACGGCGGGGCCGCGCCGGCGCGGGTCAGGCCGTCCGGGAGCGGGAACGGACGATCTTGGCCAGTGCGACCGCGACCACCAGGCCGGCGCCGTAGAAGACGTTCTGGATCCAGCCGGCGTAGCCCAGGAGCTGCAGCCCGAAGATGCCGGTGGCCAGGAAGTAGATGGCGACCATGGTGCCGATCGGATTGAACGCGCCCGGGTGCACGACGGCCGTGCCGAGGAAGACCGCGGCCAGCGCCGGCAGCAGGAACGTGGCTGCGGTCGAGGAGTCGAAGCCGCCCACCGAGGCGACCAGGATCAGGCCGGAGAGCCCCGCCAGCAGACCGGCGACGACGTAGGCGCCGAAGCGGATCCGCTGCACCCGGACGCCGGCCAGCCGGGCGACCTCGCGGTTGGCGCCGACGAAGATCATCGCGCGACCCAGCGGGGTCCAGGCCAGCACGTAGGCGAGCAGCAGCGCGAGCACGATGCCGTAGTAGAAGGCGTAGGGCAGCCCGAACAGCTCGCCGATGAAGATCTTGGCCAGCCCGCGACTGCGCACCGACACGATCGTCGACCCGGACACCATCTGGGCCATGCCGGTGAGCAGCGTGCCCATGCCGAGGGTCACCACGAAGGACGAGACGTCGAGCACGACCACGAAGAAGGCGTTCACCGCACCGGCGACCACCGCCGCGCCCACCCCCAGGACGCAGGCCAGCACGATGTTCATGCCGTGCACGCCGGCCAGCACCGGGATCGTGGTCGCCGTGATGCCCATCATCGCGGCCACGGAGAGGTCGAACTCTCCGACGACGAGCGTGATCAGCGCCGACATCGCGAGGAAGACCAGCACCTGCTGGGAACCGAAGATGGAGGAGAATGTGCCGGAGGTGCCGAACGTGGCCGGCACCTGCGCGTAGAAGTAGAGCGCCATCAGCGCCCACACGCCGATGAGGGCGTACTTCGCGGAGAGGGCGCGCAGCAGCCCGCCGGGGCGGCGCGCGGGCTGCTCCCCGGTCACCACCGGCTCGCTGCCGGCCGGCACCTCGGGGCTGTCGGCGACCAGTCGCTGCCGGGTCTGCGCGTCGTCGACCCCGACGTCGACGGGCGACCCGGTGGCGTCGGTCCTGCGCTGGGTGGTCTCAGGCATGGCTGGCTCCGGAGGGGATCGGTGCTGAGGTGAGGGGGGCTGAGTAGACGGCGTCGAGGACGACGTCGGGGTCGGTGGTGCGGAGCTCGACCGGCTCCTGACCGGGGTGCAGGACCAGCACCCGGTCGCAGATCTCGGCGAGGTCGCTGGGCTCGGTGCTGACGAAGAGCACGCCGCGCCCGGCGGCCGCCGCGTCGCCGACGGCCCGCAGCAGGTCCGCCCGCGCCCCGACGTCGACCGCCTGGGTGGGCTCGTGCAGCACGAGCAGGTCGGGGTCGGTGGACAGCCACTTGGCGAACAGCACCTTCTGCTGGTTGCCGCCGCTGAGCTCCTTGACCAGGTCGTCGCCGGAGCGGGACTTGATCCCGAGCTTCGCGACCGAGTCGGCGGTGAGCCGGTGCTGCCAGCCGCGGCCGACGTGCCAGCTCCGGCCGCGGCGACGCAGGCTGGGGAGCGCGAGGTTGTCTCGGACGCTCAGCTCGACGGCGACGCCGTCCCGCCCGCGGCGCTCAGGCACCAGCGCGACGCCGGCCGCCAGTGCCTCGCACACGCCGCCGCGGGCCAGGTCGACCTGGCCCGAGGGGGTGCGGACCGTGCCGGCCTGCGCCTTCACCGCACCGGCCAGCAGATAGGGCACCCGCTCGAAGCCGGTGCCCGGCAGCCCCGTGATGCCGACGACCTCGCCACTGCGGATGGTCACCGACAGCGGCGGATGCCCGTCCAGCGCGAGCCCGCGCACCTCGGCGGCGACCTGCTCGCGCGGGGTCCCGACCGGCCGGACGACGGCGTCGACGGTCTTGCCGAGCATGAGCCGCGCCAGGTCGGCCTCGGTCAGGTCGGCGGTGGCCAGCCCGTCGCCGGCCACCCGCCCGTCGCGCAGCACGGTGACCCGGTCGCTGAGGGACAGCACCTCCTCGAGGTTGTGGCTGACCATCAGCACCGAGGTGCCCGAGTCGACGACGCGCCGCAACAGCGCGTGCATCCGGGCGAGATCGTCGCGCGGCAGAGCGCGGGTCGCCTCGTCCAGGATCATGAGTCCTTCACCGGGGACGGTGGCTCGCAGCGCGCGCGCGATCGCGACCCCGGCCCGATGCGCGGCCGACAGCTCGCCGACGAGCGCCCGGGGCGAGACCGGGATCGCCAGCCGCTGCAGCACGGCCTCGGCCACCCGGTCCTGGCGGCGCCAGTCGATCCGGCCGGTGAGCCGGGAGTGGACGAAGCCGCCGATGCCGATGTTCTCGCTGACGGTGAGGTGGTCGAGCAGGCCGAGGTCCTGGTGCACCACCGACACCCCGGCGGCCTGGGCGGCCCGCCAGTGGACGGGCAGGGAGAGCGCCTGCCCGTCCACGGCGAGCGTCATTCCGGCGTCGGGCCCGTGGTAGCCGGTGAGGATCTTCACCAGGGTCGACTTGCCGGAGCCGTTCTGACCCACCAGTGAGTGGATCTCCCCCGGCTGGACCACGAGATGCGCGCCGTCGAGCACCGTCACCGAGCCGAAGGTCTTGCTCGCGCCGCGTGCTTCCAGCCGGGGGGTCGTCACGGCTTGCTCACGCCCCAGGCCTTGAGGAAGTTGGCCTTGAAGCTGTCGTCGCCGAACCAGTCCATCGTGAAGTAGGCCTGGTCGGTCAGCTGCAGCTCACCGACGTTGTCGGCGTTGAAGTCGCGCGTCACCAGGACGTCGGCCTTCTTCACCTGGTCGCCGGCCATCAGCTGCATCAGGCCGTTGGTGACCTTCCAGCCCTCGTAGATCACCGGCGTGCCCAGGTCGTGGATCTGCTGTCCGTCCTTCACCCGCTGCAGGCCGGCCACGTCGGAGCTGGACGAGACGATCTTCACCTTGTCCGCCAGGCCGGCACTCTGCAGGCCCTGGAGTGCGGGACCGACGAAGCTGTCGACCGGCACGATCATCACGTTGGTGTCCTTGTGCGCCACCAGCGCCGCGCTGACCGCCGAGGGCAGCTTGTCGAGGTTCGCCGTGGTGAAGTCCGCCGTCGCCACGCCGCAGGTCGGGCAGAGCTTCTTGAACGACGCGACGCCGCTCTCGCTCGCCCCCCGGGTGGTGGTGGAGTCCATCAGCCGCACCCAGAGTGCGTTGGTCTTCTCACCGCCGTCGGCGAGCGCGGCCATCGACAGCGCGTCGTAGAGCTTGCTCACCCGGCCGGTGTTGTCGTAGAAGGCGAGGGTGCCGTCGGACTTGCGCGCAGGGTCTTCCGCGACCGCGCCCACCAGGACCTTCACGCCCTTGTCGGCGAGGGCGTCGAACGCCGTGCCGGCCATCGCGTAGTCGATGAACAGGGTCACGACCGCGTCGGCACCCTGGTCGCCGGCCTGCTTGAGGCAGTCGGCGACGGCGGTCGGGTTGAACTTGCCGTCGCAGATCGACCCCGTGGCGCCGACGTTCTGCAAGGCGTCCTGCACGCCGACGGCGACGCCGTGGATGACCGGGATGTTGTCACCGAGCGGGATGATGGTGACCTTCTTGCCCTTCATGTCCGGCGTCTTGGACAGCGCCGGCTCCTCCGGGTACTCGGTGAGCGGCTTGCTCCAGCCGGCCACCGCCTCCTTGGCCTGGGCGATGCCGGCGGCGCTGTCCCCGGAGGAACCCGTGTTCGCCTTACCGGCATTGCCCTGGGCGCAGGCCCCGAGCAGGGCCACGGTCGCGAGCGCGGCGACGGCCGCTGCGCTCCTCCGGACGGTCGTGCGTTGACGTGACATCGATGTTCCTCCGTCGGTGCCGTCGGCCTGGCCGACCGCTAGGTGTGGTCCACGAGCGGGAACCGCCGCCGGGTGACCGGGCTCCGGTCGCCAGACGTCGGCAGGCAGACCTTGCTGATCAGTTGCCTCGGTCACACAGCTATGCGTGCCGCAGAGTGGACCGCGGCCGGACACCACCTGGTCGCGAGCCGGAAACACTGCGCCGGTGAGCGAGACGATGCGCGCCGCGCCTGTCGCCCAGGAGCCGGTGCCGGCAGCCCTGCGGCGCCACGTGCTCGTCGTCCTCGGGGCACTGACCGCGGTGGCCCCGCTGGTCACCGACCTCTACCTGCCTGCGCTGCCCCAGCTCGCCCGGTCGCTCGGCACGTCCCCGGCGTTGGCGCAGCTGACGTTGTCGGTCTGCCTCGTGGGTCTCGCGCTCGGCCAGCTGGTCGCGGGTCCGCTCAGCGACCGGGTCGGGCGGACGGTTCCGCTGCGCTGCGGCGTGCTGGTGCTACTCGTCGCGTCACTGCTGTGCGCGGTCGTGTCCGACATCCGGCTGCTGCTGGTCCTCCGGCTGGTGCAGGGGCTGTCCGGCGCCGCCGCGATGGTGATCGCCCGGGCGGTGGTGCGTGACGTCTACGCCGGGTCGCGCGCGGCGGTGGTGTTCTCCCAGCTGATGCTGGTCACCGGGCTGGCACCGATCGTCGGGCCGATGGTGGGCGGACAGTTGCTGGCCTTCACCGACTGGCGCGGGATCTTCCTCACGCTGGGCGTCATCGCCGCGGTGCTGCTCCTCGCGTGCTGGCGGCTGGTCCCCGAGACCCGGCCGGCCGCGGCCCGCGCAGCGGTCCCCCACCGGAGCCGTGCGCTGCGCTCGCTGCTGGCCGACCCCCACCTGCGCGGCTTCCTCGCGATGAGCGCGCTGTTCGGGGTCGTGCTGTTCACCTACATCTCGATGAGCGCCTTCGTGCTGCAGGAGGGGTACGGGCTCGGGCCGATCGCCTACGCCTGGCTCTTCGGCGCCAACGGGGTCGGGCTGGTCCTGGGCAGCCAGGTCAGCGTCCGGCTGGTCGGCCGCATCGGCGCCGGCGCGACCCTGACCTGCGGCGTGCTCGTCACCACCGCGGCGACCGTGGTCTCCGGCGGAGCCCTGGTGCTCTCGGCACCGCTGGCCGTGCTGGTCCTCCCGCTCTGGCTCGTGCTCGCGGGGCTGGGCATGTCACTGGGCACCAGCACGGCCCTCGCGCTCACCCCGCACCCCGCGGATGCCGGGGCCGCGGCCGCTCTGCTCGGCGCCAGCCCGTTCCTGCTCGGTGCCGCGGTTCCGCCGCTGGTCTCGCTCGCCGGCGCCTCCGGCCCCACGATGGGCCTGACCATGGCGGTCGCGGGGATCGGACTGCTGGGAGCGCTGCGCCTGGCGCTCCGCCGTCGGGACCGGTGATCCGCCGCTGCGCTCACTAAGATCGAAGCCACCGTCGTACCGCAAGACCCCACCCGGGAAGCAGGACATGGCCAGGCAGACCGACCGACGACATGCGCAGGGCGAGGCCTCGCGCCGCACCATCCTGGACGCGACGCTGCGCATCGCCGGGGAGCGCGGCTACGTCGGCACCACCCTGGCGCAGGTGACCAAGGCCAGCGGTCTTCCGGCCAGCTCGGTCTACTGGCATTTCCGCAACAAGGACGAGTTGCTCGCCGACGCCCTCGAGCACGGGTTCCGCATCTGGGACGACACCACACCGCCCTGGTCGCAGTTCGACGCCACCCGCCCGCGGGTCGACGCCCTGGTCGACGAGATCGGCACCCTCTCCCGCCGGCTGGACGAGGAACCCGGGTTCTGGCGGATGGGGCTGATGATCGCGCTGGAGACCGGCCCCGCCGTCGGCGAGGGGCCGCGCGAGCGCTTCCTGGCGGTCCGGGCCGCCGCGCTGGCCCGGTTGTCCGGGTGGTGGGCGCAGTCGCTCGCGACGGAGGACGACGGCGACGAGGCCACCCGCGCCGACCGGGCGCGGACGCTGGCGCTGCTGACGCTCGTCGCCATGGACGGGCTCTTCCTGGCCCACCAGTCCGACTCCGGCGAGGACCTCCAGCCACCGGTCCGGCTGCTCGCCGTGGGCCTGGACGCCGTCGCCCGTCACCTGATCAGCGGCCAGTCGCTGCCGCGGTCCGGCCGCGTGCCGGCACCGGCGCCGCACCTGGTCGACGCCGATCCCGACTCCGGCCGCTCCCGGCTGCTCCGGGCCGCGGCCGAGATCGCGGCCGAGAGCGGGTACGACGGCGCCTCGATCTCGCGGATCTGCGAGCGGGCGGGGCTGCCGGCCAGCTCCCTCTACTGGCACTTCAAGGACAAGGACGACCTGCTCGCCGCCGTCATCGAGCACTCCTACCAGCAGTGGTACGTGGCCCAGCCCTCGTGGCGGCCCCCGGCTCCGGGCACGACGTGGCAGGAGGCGTTGCTGGAGCACTACTCGGTGACCCTGCGCAGCCTCGCGGAGCGGCCACTGTTCCTGCGGATGGGCCACCTGCTCCTGCTGCTGAAGCGTGCCGACCCGCCCGCCGCGCGCACCCGGTTCGTCGCCGTCCGCCGCCAGGCCCGGCTGGTCACCGAGCAGTGGTACGCCGACGTCCTCGGCGCCGACGCCGACCCCGGGCTGCCCGCCGCGATGTCGCTGCTGACGATCGCCCTGTTCGACGGGCTGTTCATGTCCAACCAGCTGGACGTGCCCACCTGGGACGTGGAGCTGTTCGACGAGCTGCTGGTGACCATGCTCGCGGCCGTGGCCGCACCGCTCGCCCGGGTCTGACCCCCGCCCGGACCCGGGTCCGCTTCGTCCAGTCATACGAAGTCGTGGTCATCAGAGGGGCGGATTCAACTGGTCGTCGCAACACCAGCTTGTTGATCTTCGGAGAGTAGTCGGGCGAGGACTTCGGCTGGGGTCTTGAAGCCCAGGGTCTTGCGGGGGCGCCCGTTGAGTTTGGCGGCGA
>NZ_JBXXJK010000006.1:0-408972 GCF_057628075.1 Blastococcus sp. OS1-29 | reverse complement strand
CGGTGACCGGGCCGGCCTGCTCGACCATCACCCGGGCGTGCTGCGGGGACAGCTCGCCGGCCTCCAGCGCGGCCAGGGTGGCGGGCAGGCCCTCGGCCAGGGTGATCGCGTCGACCAGCAGCATCGACGCCGCCCGCCCCGACACGCGCAGGGTGGCCGCGGCCTCGTCGACGGCCCACTCGCTGACCGCGGTCAGCGCCTCCGCCCGCGCGGCGATCGACGCCGCCGACGCCGCGCCCCGCTCGCCGGGGGCCCGGTCGAACACGCCCGCCGGCCGGTGGCGGGCGAACCCGGCCAGCGCCCGCACCCGGCGCGCCTCCTCCCGGGCCATCCGCTTGCCGGCGGCCACCGCGTCCTCCAGCAGGGCCGCCCCGGTGTTCAGCAACCGGATCCGGGCATCGAGGAAGCGCTGCTGCTCGTCGCGGACGAAGTCCGCCGGGTCCGGCAGCTCATCGCCGTACTCGGTCTCCAGCCAGGCGATGTCGAAGGCGCGCGACTCCTCGGCGGTGAGGATCACCACGCCCTCGTCATCGAACATGTGTTCGATAGTACCGCACTCACGACGACGTGACCAGCGGAGAACGGGAGTGCGCCGGCTTCCGGCGCGGCTCGTACCTCACGCGGGTCGCAAGGCCCTGTGTCGGCCTCGACGGCCCTCGGCGCTGAGAGGCACTGGCCACCCCCCAGCACGTTGCCGTGCGAGCCGGTCCTTGCAGAACAGCGACTAATACCGCGACCGGCAATCTTCGCCCTGAAGTCGGCTTGAGAAACACCGACGAACTCGCCTCAGGACGCATTAGGGCAGTCGCCTTGACGGAGTTCCTGACCCTCACCCCCACGCGCTCTCGGTACGCCTGTTCGACATCCTCGGCGGCAGTCCAACAGAGGGACACTTCTTCGATGTCCGGTGCGGGTCCCCCGTCATGCAGGACCTCTAGATCCGCCTGGATCAGGTAGTCACCATGCGGGCACAGGCCCTCGACCGTGACCGGCGACTCAGGGTGTTCCTGGGGGCCAGGATCGCCATCAGCTCTCGAACCAGCATGGGGGGAGCCTGTCAGCATCCTTCACGCGGTGTCCCAGAGTGGCCGCTCAGAGACGCTCGTAGCGGAGGCGGCACATCTCAGCCTCAGTTCGCTTGTCGTGGTCCTCTTCCCACACGCACTTGGCGCAAGCGGTCAGGTCGGTTTGCTGGGAACGTGGATGGAGGCGGGGGGATGACCGCACCGCGGACACAGCGTCACGTCACGCTCGACCGGGCGGTCTTCTCGCCGCTGCATGGCCCGGAGGCTACTTGCGGCCCGGTGTGTCCCAGAGTGGCCGTTCCGGGTGAACGTTGACAGCCGGGGCGCCTAACGCCCGGTCGCCGCCAGCGCCTCGCGCAGGATCGCCAGACCCTCGTCGGCCTCCGCGGCGCTGAGCGTGAGCGGGGGCGCGATCCGCAGCACGTTGCCGTGCAGGCCGCCCTTGCCCACCAGCAGCCCGCGGTCCCGGGTCTCCTCCATCGCCCGCGCGGCCGCGGCGGGCGCAGGCGCCTTCGATCCCGGCTCGACCAGCTCGACGCCGATCATCAGGCCCTTGCCCCGCACGTCGCCGACGATCGGCGACCCGGCGGCGATCTCCTGCAGCCCGGTCATCAAGCGGCCGCCGATCGTGCGGGCGTTCGACTGCAGGTCGTGCCGCTCCAGGTAGTCGAGCGTCGCGAGCGCCCCCCGGGTCGAGAGCGGGTTGCCGCCGAAGGTCGAGATGGAGTTGGCGCTGACGCCGTCCATCAGGTCACCGCGGGCGACGACGCCACCGATCGACAGGCCGTTGCCGAGCCCCTTGGCGAAGGTCATGACGTCGGGCACGACGTCGTGAGCGCTGATTCCCCAGAAGGTGTCGCCGGTGCGCCCCCAGCCGGTCTGCACCTCGTCGGAGACGAACGGGATGCCGTGCTCGTCGAGCACGTCCTTCAGCGCGCGGAAGAACCCGTCCGGCGGCGTGGCGAACCCGCCGACGCCCTGGATCGGCTCGGCGATCATGCAGGCGACGTCGCCGGAGGTGGTGGTGAGCAGGACGTCACGCAGGTCGTCGGCGGCGGCGCGGCAGAAGTCCGCGTCCGACAGGTGCCCGAACGGGCTGCGGTAGCGGTAGCCGTTCATCACGTAGCTGACGTTCACCGGCGACAGCGCCGACGCCGACCAGCCGCGGTTGCCCGTCACACCCATCGCCGCGAACGACCGGCCGTGGTAGCTGTTGCGCAGCGCCAGCACCTGGTTGGACCGGCGAGCGGTGGTGGTGAGCAGCAGCGCTGCCTCGTTGGCCTCGGTGCCGCTGGTGGTGAAGAAGACCTTGGCGTCCGGGATGCCCGAGAGCTCGGCGATCCGCTCCGCCAGCTCCACCTGCGCCCGGATGAGGTAGAGCGTCGAGGTGTGCAGGACGCCGGTGTCCGTCTGTGCGCGGATCGCCTCCGTCACCTCCGGCACGCCGTAGCCGAGCATGTTCGTGAGGATGCCGGCGAAGAAGTCCAAATACTCCCGACCCTCGCCGTCGGTGACCCGGCAGCCCTTGCCCGAGGCGATCTCCATGGGCTGCTCGTAGTTCAGGGCCATCCACGACGGCAGCACGGCCCGGTGCCGGGCCAGCAGTTCGGCAGCGCTGTTCTCCACGGGAATCCTCCTCGACGAACCGTCCGGAACAGCGACAGCGTCGCAAGCCGGAGACTGCCCGGACAAGGTACGCACTGTCCCGGCACCCGTGTCCCCGAGGCCGACATGGCACCGGCGTGTCAGGAATCGAAGCCCAGGCCGGCCCGGTCGAGGATGCGCAGCCACAGGTTCCGGTGCCCGCCGTCGCGGTCCGACCGGGCCATGGCGTGCCTCGTGAGCGCGATCCCGACGGCGCGGGCCGGCTCGGGCGGGAAGGGCAGCGGTCTCCGTCGCACCATCTCCAGCCGCGTGCGCTCGGTGTCGGCACCGGTGAGCAGGTCGAGCAGCACGTCGGCGGCGAAGCGGGACGCGCCGACCCCGAGACCGGTGAAGCCCAGCGCGTACGCCACCCGCCCACGTGCGGCGGTGCCGTAGAACGCGCAGAACCGAGTGCTCGTGTCGATCACACCTCCCCAGCGGTGGGTGAACCGGACGTCGGCCAACTGGGGGAAGGTTTCCGCGAAATGCCGGGCGAGCAGCGCGAAGGTCTCCGGGCGTTGCTCGTACCGCGGATCGATGCGGCTGCCGTAGTGGTAGATCGCGTCGTAGCCGCCCCACAGGATCCGGTCGTCACGGGTCAGCCGGTAGTAGTGGAACTGGTTGCCCGAGTCGCCGACGCCCTGCCGGTTGCGCCAGCCGATGCTCGCCAGCCGGTCCGGCGACAGCGGTTCGGTGACCAGCGCGTAGTCGTACACCGGGACGACGTAGTGCCGCAGCCGGCGCAGCAGCGACGGGAACGCGTTGGTCGCGAGCACCACCCGGCGCGCCCGCACGGAACCCGACGGGGTGCGCAGGACGACCCGGTCGCGGCCGGCGTCCAGCGCCTCGACCGGCGTGTGCTCGAGCAGCCGGACCCCGTGCGACTCCGCGGCGGCGCGCAGTCCCCACGCCAGCCGGGCCGGCTCCACCAGCGCCGTGGTCTGCTTCTCCCAGAGACCACCGAGGTAGGTCGGCGAGTCCAGCTCCGCCCGCACCTCGCCGGCGTCGAGGAAGACCGCCGGCGCGTCCGTGGGAAGTGCGGCCCGGGCGCGCAGTTCGTCGACGTGCCAGGGTTCGGTGGCCACGTCGAGCGCGCCGGTGCGCCGGAAGTCGCAGTCGATCCGGTAGCGCTGCACGGCCGCCTCGATGCCGTCGAGGTTCTCCGCGCCCAGCCGGTCCAGCACGCGCATCTCCCCCGGCCACCGGGCGTGCCCGTTCCCCGCCCCGTGGGTCAGGCTCGCCGCGCAGAAACCGCCGTTCCGGCCGCTCGCCGCCCCGCCGCTGCGCCCCGCATCGAGCACGACGACGTCGTCCGCGTCGCCGCGCTCGCGAACGCGCAGCGCCGTCCAGAGTCCGGTGTATCCCCCGCCCACGACCGCGAGGTCGCAGTCCACGTCCCCCGTGAGGGCCGGCGCGGGGTCCGGCGTGGCCGGGTCGTCGAGCCAGAAGACGGCCGGCTCCGCATCGGCCAGCGAGCGGGGTAACGGATCAGGCACGTCGCGCGCGCTTGATCAACTCGCCCCCGCCCACCGCCAGCAGGGCCAGGACGAACATCGCCGTCCCGATGACGTTGACCTGCGGCGGGACGCCGCGCTGCGCCGCCCCCCACACGAACATCGGGAAGGTGATCGTGTTGCCCGAGTTGAAGTTCGTGATGATGAAGTCGTCGAAGGACAGGGCGAAGGCGAGCAGCGCGCCGGCGAAGATGCCGGGCGCGGCCAGCGGCAGGGTGATCCGGCGGAAGGTCTGCCACTCGTTCGCGTAGAGGTCCATCGCCGCCTCCTCGAGGCGGCTGTCCAGACCCGCCAGCCGGGCCTTCACGGTGACGACGACGAAGCTCACGTTGAACAGGATGTGCGCGATCACGATCGTCGCGAACCCGGTCTGCACACCCAGGTTGACGAAGAGCGTGAGCAGCGAGGCGCCCATCACCACCTCGGGCGTGGCCATCGGCAGGAAGACGAGCAGGCTGGTGGCCGCGCGCCCGCGGAACTGGTGGCGCACCAGCCCGAACGCCAGCAGGGTGCCCAGCACCGTGGCCACGAGCGTGGCGAGCAGCCCGATCTGCAGGCTGAGCACGACCGAGTCGCACATGCCGGCCGGCCCGCAGGGGTGCAGCCACGCGTCGAGGGTGAACCCCTGCCAGGCGAAGTTGAACCGGCCGGCCGGGTCGTTGAAGGAGAAGATCACCACCACGACGACGGGCAGGAACAGATAGGCCAGCACCAGGACGGCGACCGCGGCGATCGCCCGCTGCCGCACCGCGCGGCCCGCTCGGATGAGCAACGGCGCGGCGCGCGGCGGGGCCGGCCGGTCCTGGAGGGTCGTCACAGCAGCTCCTTGGCGCCGACGCGGCGGACGTACACGACCACGATGACCAGCACCGACAGCATCAGGCAGAACGAGAGGGCGGCGGCGGTCGGGTAGTCGAGCACCGTGAGGAACCGGCTCTGGATGACCGTGCCGATCATGGCCGAGTTCGGGGTGCCCAGGAACTGGACGTTGACGTAGTCGCCCGCCGCCGGGATGAACGTGAGCAGGGTGCCGGCCACGACGCCCGGCAGCGAGAGCCGCCAGGTGATGGTGCGGAAGGCGGTGAAGGCATCCGCGTAGAGGTCCGCGGCGGCCTCCAGCAGTGCCGGGTTGATCTTCTCGAGGCTGGCGTAGAGCGGCAGCACCATGAACGGCAGGAAGTTGTAGGTCAGCCCCAGGATCACCGCCGCCGGGGTGGCCAGGAGGCGGCCGTTCTCGCCGAGCAGGTGCAGGGTCTTCAGCGCCCCGACGACCCAGCCTTCGTCGCTGAGGATGATCTTCCAGGCCAGCGTCCGGATCAGGAAGCTGGTGAAGAACGGGGCGACCACCAGGATGAGCATGAGGTTGCGCCACCGGCCGGCCTTGAACGCGATCGTGTAGGCCAGCGGATAGCCGATCACCAGGGTCAGCACCGTGGCGACCCCCGCGTAGCCGAACGACCGGAGGAACTGCGAGGCGTAGGTACCCAGGCTGTCGGAGTACGTCGCCCAGTGCCAGGTCAGCGCGTACCCGTCGCCGAGCGAGCCGGTCTGCAGCGACATCGAGGCGAGCGCCACCATCGGCACGACGAAGAAGAACGCCAGCCAGCCCAGACCCGGGAACAGCAGCAGGTAGGGCGTGTACCAGCGGCGCGCGCGGGTCGGTTCGTCGTCCGGTTCGTCGGTGACCGGCGCCGCCAGCGCGGTCCCCGCCGCCGCTGCTGTCACGCCGGCGCCCCGGCCATCGTCGTCGTCGCGGGACCGGGCACCTCCGCCGTCACCGCCTCGACGTCGAGCGGGAACGTGTGCTCGGGCCGCCACGCGACGGTGACCGACTCCCCCACCGCGACCCGGCGCTCGCCACCGGCGTTCTGCGCGAAGACGCCGATCTCCTGCCCCCATGCCGTCTGCACCAGGTACTGCGTGGACAGCCCGGTGAACGACACGTCGGTGACGATGCCGGGGATGGCGTTGCCGAGCACCGAGTCGGGCTCCTCCCCCTCCGGAACCGCGACGGTCTTCTCCGGGCGGACGCCGACGGACAGCTCACCACCGGGCCGGCCGTGGCGACCGGGCACGGTCAGCACGCAGTTCCCGACGAGCACGACGGTCCGGTCGGCGTGCACCTCCTGGATCGTGCCGCCGAGGCAGTTCGACTGCCCCAGGAAGTTCGCCACGTACCGCGAGACCGGGCGCTCGTAGAGCTCGACCGGCGAGCCCAGCTGCTCCACCCTTCCGGCGTTCATGACGGCGATGGTGTCGGCCATGGTCATGGCCTCTTCCTGGTCGTGCGTGACGTGCACGAAGGTGATGCCGACCTCGGTCTGGATCCGCTTGAGCTCGATCTGCATCTGGCGCCGCAGCTTGAGGTCCAGCGCCCCCAGGGGCTCGTCGAGCAGCAGCAATTGGGGGCGGTTGATCAGGGCGCGGGCCAGCGCCACCCGTTGCTGCTGCCCGCCGGAGAGCTGCCCCGGCTTCCGCTTGCCGAAGCCGCTGAGCTGCACCAGTTCGAGCATCTCCTCCACCTGCGGGAGCACCCGCTTCACGCCTCGACGGCGCAGGCCGAAGGCGACGTTCTCGGTGATGGTGAGGTGCGGGAACAGCGCGTAGCTCTGGAACACGGTGTTGACCGGCCGCTGGTAGGGCCGCAGCCCGGTGACGTCGTCGTCCCCGAGCAGGATCCGGCCGCCGGTCGGCTTCTCCAGTCCGGCCACCATCCGCAGGGTGGTGGTCTTGCCGCACCCCGACGGCCCCAGCAGGGCGAAGAACGAACCCGCCGGGACGGTCAGCGTGAGGTCGTCGACAGCCGTGAACGCACCGAAGCGCTTCGTGACGCGGTCGATCCGCAGGTCGCTCGGCGCCGCGGCGTCGCGGCCCGGGTCACGCACCGATGACCGCCTGGAACAGGTCCTGGTACGTCTTCTCCTCGTTCTCGTCGAGGTTCTTGAAAGCGTGCAGCTTGGCCAGGGTGTCGGGGCCGGGGAAGATCAACTGGTTGGACGCCAGATCGGGATCGATGTCCTTCGCCGCGTCCGCCGCGCCGTCGACCGGGCAGACGTAGTTGACGTAGGCCTCGACCTCGGCCGCTACCTTCGGGTCGTAGTAGTAGTCGATGAGCTTCTCCGCCCCGGCCTTGTTGGCGGCTTTGACCGGGATCATCAGGTTGTCCGACCAGAGCATCGCGCCCTCGTCAGGCAGCACCAGCTGCATCTTCGGGTCGTCGGCCTGCAGCTGCACGACGTCGCCGGACCACGCGAAGGCGGCACCGATGTTGCCGGCGGCCAGATCCGCCGCGTACTCGTTGCCGGTGAACTGGCGGACATAGCCCTGGTCGACGACCTTCTTCAGCTTGGCGATGGCTGCCTTGTAGTCGTCGAGGGTGTGGTCCACCGGGTCGACGTGCATCGACAGCAGCATCAGGCCCATGGTGTCGCGCATCTCGGTCAGCATCGTGATGCGGCCCATGAGGTCGGGCTTGAAGAGGTCGTCGACGGTGCTGATCTCGCGGCCGAGCGTCTCGGGGTTGTAGCCGATCGCGGTCATGCCGCTCTGCCACGGCAGGCTGTACTTCCGGCCCTGGTCGAACGGCACGTCCTGGTAGCCGGACTTCAGGTTCTTCGCGTTGGGGATGTTCGCCTTGTCGAGCTCCTGGACGTAGCCGAGCCGGATCATCCGGCTGGCCATCCAGTCGGTCAGCACGATCAGGTCGCGGCCCGTGCTCTGGCCGGCCTTGAGCTGGGGCGCGATCTTGCCGAAGAACTCGTCGTTGTCGTTGATGTCCTCGGAGTAGGCGACCTTCAGGCCGCTCTTCTGCTCGAAGGCCTTGATCGTCGGGTGCTCGTCGGGATTGGCGTCCGAGGCGTCGAGGTAGAGCGGCCAGTTGGACCACTTCACCGTCTTCGCGTCGCCACCCCCGCCCGAGGACGACGAGTTGGTGCCCGAGGTGCCGCAGGCCGCCAGCAGCGGCCCGGCGGCGAGCGCTGCACCGCCCCAGCCCAGCGCTGCGAGGAAGCTGCGCCGGTTCAGGGCCGCTGCTGACCCTGTGCGCAGCCCGTGTCGTGCATCGCTCAACGCGTGTCCTTCCGCGAGGACGACCCGGCGGGGCCGTTCCTGATGGGCCGTGACCGCTGAGGACGGAGTGTGGAACGAACACACCGGCCGCTTGCGCTCTGGGCACCCTGACAGACACGATGCGTCCGCGACAAGGGCTTCGGTTGTCACAGATCCGTTGCGCTACGAAATCGCTTGCCGACCGGGAGTCCGACGTGCCATCTGAGCCCTTTCCGTCGTCCACGACGAGTCTCTGGGCCGACACGCTGGCGACGCCCCCGGTGCCTCGCGCGCCACTGCCCGGGGATCGGGAGGTGGACGTCGCCATCGTCGGCGGCGGCTTCACCGGCCTCTGGACGGCGTACTACCTCTCCCGCGCCGACCCCGGCCTGCGCGTGACGGTGCTCGAGGCCGAGACCGTCGGCTTCGGCGCCAGCGGCCGCAACGGCGGCTGGTGCTCAGCACTGTTCCCGGTCGGCCGGCACCGGCTCGCCCGGATCGCCGGACCCGAGGCGGCGAGGGCGATGCACCGCGCGCTGGAGCAGACGGTGGACGAGGTCGGCCGCGTCACGGAGCAGGAGGGCATCGACGCCGCCTTCACCAAGGGCGGCACCCTCACCCTGGCCACCCGGCCCGAGCACGTGGCCGCCTTGCGGGCGATGGTCGCCGACGAGCAGGCCGGTGGCGCCTCCCCCGACGACGTGCGGTGGCTGGATGCGGACGAGGCCGCCGCCCGGGTGCGCAGCTCGCCCTGCCTCGGCGGCGCGTTCACCCCGCACTGCGCCCGGCTGCACCCCGCCCGGCTGGTGCACGGGCTCGCCGGCGCGGTCGAGCAGGCCGGCGTCGACGTGCACGAGCGGACCCGCGTCCGGCGGATCGAGCCACACGTCGTGCACACCTCGCGGGGGCGCGTGCGCGCCGACGTCGTCGTCCGCGCCACGGAGGGGTACACCGCCCGGCTGCCGGGCCACCGGCGCACGCTGGCGCCCGTCTACTCCCTGATGATCGCGACCGAACCGCTGCCGAGCGCCTTCTGGGACGAGGTCGGCTGGGCCGGCCGGGAGACGGTCACCGACGGCCGCAACCTGATCATCTACGCCCAGCGCACGGACGACGACCGGATCGCGCTGGGGGGACGCGGGGCCCCGTACCACTTCGGCTCCGTGGTCTCCGACCGGTTCGACCGGGACGCGGGTGTCTTCGGCGCCCTCTCCCGCACGCTGGTCGACCTGTTCCCGACGGCCGCCGACGCGCGGATCACCCACCACTGGGGCGGTCCGCTCGGCGTCCCGCGCGACTGGTTCACCTCCGTCGGCCTCGACCGCCCGACGGGCCTGGCGTGGGCCGGCGGCTACGTCGGGGACGGCGTGGCCGCCTCGAACCTGGCCGGCCGGACCCTCGCCGACCTGGTGCTGGAGAGGGACACCGACCTCGTCCGGCTGCCGTGGGTGGGTCACCGCTCACGGCGCTGGGAACCCGAACCACTGCGCTGGGTGGGGGTCAACGCGGGGCTACGCCTGGCAGGAGCCACCGACGCCATCGCCGCCCGCACCGGCCGGCCCGCGCGGCGGACGGGCCGCGTCCTGACGGCCCTGACCGGTGGGGCCTGATGCGGCGCGCGTCGCCGATCCGTGGAGTCGACCCTCATTTGGTGTCGGTTTCGACAGGCAAATCGCGACCTGACGACGGATTCACTTGTCTTCGGTCACCCCGACCGCCACCATGGACGCGTGACCCTGCGCCCCGGCCGCGACGCGTATCCACTCGACGACATCTCCAAGGCCATCATCGAGCAGCTCCAGGAGAACGGTCGTCGTCCGTACGCCAGCATCGGCAAGGCCGTCGGCCTGTCGGAGGCGGCCGTCCGGCAACGGGTGCAGAAGCTGATCGAAGCCGGGGTGATGCAGATCGTCGCCGTCACCGACCCCGTCCAGCTGGGGTTCGCCCTGCAGGCCATGATCGGCATCCGGGCCGACGGTGACCTGACCGAGATCGCCGACAAGATCGGCCACCTGCCCGAGGTCGACTACGTGATCATCACGGCCGGCTCGTTCGACATCCTCGCCGAGATCGTCTGCGAGGACGAGGCCCACCTGCTCGACGTGATCACCAACGGCCTGCGCGCGATCCCGGGTGTCCGCACCACCGAGACCTTCGTCTACCTCAAGCTCGCCAAGCAGACCTACACCTGGGGAACCCGATGACCGCCACCTCACAGTTCGTCACCACCGCCGACGCCGATCAGCTGTCGGCCGCCGCGCGGGACCACCTGTGGATGCACTTCACGCGTCACTCCACCTACGAGGACGGCGGTCAGGTGCCGGTCATCGTCCGTGGCGAGGGCGCCTACATCTGGGACTCCCAGGGGCGGCGCTATCTCGACGGGCTCTCGGGGCTGTTCGTGGTGCAGGCCGGCCACGGCCGCGTCGAGCTGGCCGAGGCCGCCGCCAGGCAGGCCACCGAACTGGCGTTCTTCCCGCTGTGGAGCTACGCGCACCCGACCGCCATCCAGCTGTCGGAGCGACTCGCCGCGGCGGCCCCCGGCGATCTCAACCGCGTCTTCTTCACGACCGGGGGCGGCGAGGCGGTGGAGACCGCCTGGAAGCTCGCCAAGCAGTACTGGAAGCTCATGGGCAAGCCGATGAAGCACAAGGTCATCAGCCGGGCCGTCGCCTACCACGGCACCCCGCACGGCGCGCTCTCCCTCACCGGCATCCCGGCGGCCAAGATGCCGTTCGAGCCCCTGGTGCCCGGCGCGCACAAGGTGCCCAACACGAACTTCTACCGCGCCCCCGAGCACGGCGACGATCTCGAGGCGTTCGGACGCTGGGCCGCCGACCAGATCGAGATCGCCATCGAGACCGAGGGCGCCGACTCCGTGGCTGCGGTCTTCCTGGAGCCCGTGCAGAACTCCGGCGGCTGCTTCCCGCCCCCGCCCGGCTACTTCGCCCGGGTGCGCGAGATCTGCGACCGTCACGACGTGCTGCTGGTCTCCGACGAGGTCATCTGCGCCTTCGGCCGGCTGGGCGAGACCTTCGCCTGCGACCGCTTCGGCTACGTCCCCGACATGATCACCTGCGCCAAGGGTCTCACCTCGGGCTACTCACCCATCGGCGCCTGCATCGCCAGCGACCGCATCTTCGAGCCCTTCCGCGCCGGCAGCGAGTCCTTCGCGCACGGCTACACCTTCGGCGGGCACCCGGTCTCGGCCGCCGTGGCGATGGCCAACCTCGACCTGTTCGAGCGGGAGGACCTCAGCGGCAACGTGCGCCGGAACGAGGCCGCGTTCCGCACGACGCTCGACGGCCTGCGTGACCTGCCGATCGTCGGCGACGTCCGCGGGGAGGGGTACTTCTACGGCATCGAGCTGGTGAAGGACAAGGAGACCAAGGCGACCTTCGACGACGACGAGTCCGAGCGGCTGCTCCGCGGCTTCCTGTCCAAGGCGCTGTTCGACAACGGCCTGTACTGCCGAGCCGACGACCGCGGCGACCCGGTGGTGCAGCTGGCTCCCCCCCTGATCTGCGACCAGTCGCACTTCGACGAGATCGAGCAGATCCTGCGGTCGGTGCTCACCGAGGCGTGGGGCAAGCTCTGATCCCCTCGGACATCTCCACGCGGGAGGTCTGACCGTGCCGGTGACCGTCGCCGCCCTCCTCGGCACCCCGTCGCTGGACCTGACGCTGCACACCAGGGCCGCGGCGGTGGACCGACCGCTGTCCTGGGTGCACGTCAGCGAGCTGCCCGACCCCACGCCCTTCCTCGAAGGCGGGGAGCTCCTGCTCACCACCGGTCTGGCGCTGCAGCAGGAGGGGGTCCGCGCCGAGGACTACGTCTGCCGGCTGGCCGACGCCGGCGTGGTGGGTCTGGGCGTGGGCACCGGGCTGGGCCTCGCGACGGTGCCGTCCGCGCTCGTCCGCGCGGCCGACGCCTGCGGCGTCGCCGTTCTGGAGGTGCCCCGGGAGACGCCGTTCATCGCGCTGTCGCGCGCGGTGTCGGCGGCGCTGGCCTCCGACGAGTACGCGGCAGTGGCCCGGACGTCGACGATCCAGCAGGAGCTGACCCGTGCGGCCGTGACCCCGGGTACCCCCGCCGGGGTGGTCGACCGGCTCGCGCGGCACCTCGGGGCGTGGGCGTTGCTGCTGGACGCGGCCGGGACACCGCTGGTGGCCGCACCCCGCTCCGCGCTGGGGCGGGCCGGCGAGCTGTCACCGGAGATCGACCGGCTGCGGGCCACCCGTCCCCCGGCGGGTGCCTGCCTGGCCCGGCCGGAGGAGACGGTCCTGCTGCAGTCGCTGGGCACCGACACCCGGACCCGCGGCTTCCTGGTGATCGGCCGGCCCGGTCCCATCCCGTCCGCCGACCGCCACGCCGTCAACGTCGCCGCCCTCCTGCTGACCCTGCGCCTCGAGCAGTCCCGCGCCCTGGACGGCGCGACGTCGGCGCTGCGCTCGGCACTTCTGCGCCTGCTGCTGGCCGGGGAGGACGGAGCGGTCGCGGCGGTGGTCGCCGAACTCGGCGAGCGGCTGCCGGCTGGACCGCTGCGGACGCTGGTGGTGCTGGGCAGTCCGGAGCAGCGCTCGGCTGCGGTCGAGGTGGCCGCCGACGCCGCCGCCCACGCGGGTGAGCCGATGTTCTCGGCCGAGCTCGACGATGCGCTCGTCGTCCTCGTGGCGGACGGCGGCCGGCTCGCCGACCGGCTCGCCGTGCTGCCCGAGCGGGTGGCGGGGGCGACCCTGGGGACGGCGCCGCCGGTGCCGTGGGCCCGCCTGGCCGACGGCGCCCGGCAGGCCCGGCAGGCCGCCGAGCACGGCCACGCCGGTGGGTCCGCCGTGACGTCCTTCGCCGACCTCGCCGGGCGCGGACTGCAGACCCTGCTGGACCCCGCGGCCACGGCCCTGTTCGCCGAGGCCCTCCTCGCTCCGCTGGTCGCCGCGGACACCTCCACCGGCACCGATCTCGTCGACTCGCTGCGAGTGTGGCTGGGCTCGCACGGTCAGTGGGAGCCGGCAGCGGCCCGCCTGGGCGTGCACCGGCACACCCTGCGCAAGCGGATCCGCCGGGCGGAGGAGCTGCTCGGCCGGGATCTCGCCTCGCCGGGTGTGCGGGCCGAGCTGTGGCTGGCTCTGCACCCACCGGTCGGCTGACGGCCGGTGGTGCTCAGCGGCCGAGGACCTCCTTCAACGCCGCCAGCACGAGCAGGGCCTTGTCGGGCGTCGCGTTGGCGCCCATCAGACCGATCCGCCAGACGGTGGCCGCGTAGGCCCCCACACCGCCACCGATCTCGATGTCGTAGCGCTCCAGCAGTTCCTTGCGCACGGCCGCGGAGTCCACGTCCTCCGGCACCTTCACCGTGGTCAGCTCCGGCAGCCGGTGCCCCTGGGCGGCGAACAGCTCCAGCCCCATCGCCTGCAGGCCCTCGTGCAGCATCCGGCCGGCCTCGGTGTGCCGGGCGTGCACGGCGTCCAGCCCCTCCTCGAGGATCCGGCCGAGCGCGGCGTGCAGCGAGACGACCATGCCCGTCGGGGCCGTGTGGTGGTAGGTGCGGCCGCCGGAGCCCGCCGCCTCCCCCGCGTAGCCGCCGAGCATGCCGAGGTCGAGGTACCAGCTCTGCGGCCTCTCGATGCGCCGGTCCCACGCGCGGTCGTTGATCGTGAACGGGGCGAGGCCGGGAGCCACACCCAGGCACTTCTGCGACCCCGAGTAGGCGAGGTCGACCCCCCAGTCGTCCAGGCGCACCGGCACGCCGCCGAGCGACGTCACGCAGTCGGCCAGCAGCAGGGCGTCGCCCTTGCCGGCGGCGAGCGGCTCGAGGTCGGACAGCACGCCGGTCGAGGTCTCGGCGTGGACGGCGGCGATGAGCTTCGGCGCCGGGTGCGCAGCGAGCACGCGCTCCGCGTCGACCGGCCGGCCCCACTCGTGGTCGACGGCGATGACCTCCGCGCCGCAGCGGGAGGCGACGTCGACCATCCGTTGGCCGAACAGGCCGTTGACGGCCACGACGACGACGTCACCCGGTCCGACCGTGTTGACGAACGCCGCCTCCATGCCCGCCGACCCGGTGGCCGACAGTGGCAGGGTGCGCCGGTTCGCCGTCCCGAAGACCTGCCGCAACCGGTCGGACGCCTCGTCGAGGACGGCCAGGAACACCGGGTCGAGATGACCCAGCAGCGGCTCCCCCAGCGCCACGGTGGCCTCGGGGTAGGGGTTGGACGGTCCGGGTCCGAGCAGGGTGCGGGCACGCAGCGGCATGCCCGCGACGCTACCGGGACGGCGCGGCGGTCGCCGTCGGCCTCAGCACCGAGCGCGCCTGCGCCACACAGCAGGCGAGCAGGGAGAGGACCACGCAGACGATCTCGGTCCTCCGCGTGGGGGGATCGATGCCGCTGAACTCCTGCACGTAGTCCTGGACCAGGAAGTACAGGACCCAGAAGCTCACCACCGCGACGGCCACGAGCCCCGCCACCGCCTGGTCGGCGCGCAGCCGGAACAGGGACAGCCCGAGCGCAGCCACGCCGAGCACGACAGGGGCGGCGTTGTTCTCGATCCACACCCAGGGCGTGTCGGCCTCGGAGACGCTGGCCATCGCCACCACGGCGGAGACCAGCACGACGAGCGCGCAGGCGATCTGCCAGTCGGTGGCGATGGTCCCGCGCGTACCGAACGGCGTCCGGGTCAGCATCACGACCGCGGCGGCCACGACGAGGGCCCACCCGGCGAACAGGCTCCACAGCGCCGGCCCGGGGTCGTAGCTGGATCGCTCCTGCACGAAGAGGGCCGCCCAGAACAGGGAATTCTCGGTCAGCACGAGGCCGGCACCCACGACCAGGCCGACCGCTGGCGGCAGGGCCCACGGCAGCCGGCCCCGCAGCAGCAGCAGCAGTGCGGCCAGGCTCAGGGGGAGGACGACCCCGAGCGTCCACGGCACCGTGGTCTCGAAGTACCCGTCGAACGTGTACGGATTGGAGGTCTCGACGTTGAGCAGCCGCGCCAGGGTCAGCGGCAGCGCACTCAGCACGATCAGGCCGAGCGCGAGCCGCACGGGATCGCGCGCCACCGGCGTGTCCGCCGCCTCGGCTGCCTCCGGCGGCTCCGACACCTCGGCGGGCACCGGCACGACCGGCGGAGATCCGACCACGGCGACCGACGAACCCACCGTGCCGCGCGGCGCCGCGGGCGCTGCCGCTGGGGCCGGTTCGGGAGGCGGGACGACCGGCACGGACGGCAGCACCGGCGGATCCGGCGTATCCGGCGGGGTGGGTGCCATGACCACGGGCGCGGGCGGAGGCGCGCCGGTGGCGATGCTCTCCTGCAGGGCCGTCGCAGCCGAGGAGACCGAGCGGCTGTCGTCGGACGCCAGCGTCGCCAGGCAGCCGGCCACCGCCGTCCGGACGACGTCGTTGCCCGCGCGGTACAGGTAGCCGAGCTCCTGCACCGCGCTCAGCCGCTGCGCCGCGATCGGGCTCTCGATGGCGTGCTGGAGATGATCGGGCAGCTTCCAGTGCACGTTGCGGGCGATCAGGATGCGGCCGTCGACGTCCTCCTGCTTCTTCGGACGCTGCTGCGGCACCTCGGCGACGACGCGGTCGTACACGTAGCTGTAGAGCTCGTCCAGGGCGATGTCACCGTCCTCGTCCAGGTCGGCGGCGCCGCTGCTGATCGCGTCGACCAGGTACCGGGTGAAGACCGACGACGTGCCGGAACCGCGCAGGTCGTCGCCCTCGAACGCGTACTGCGTGGCGTCGGACGCGGTCAGGACGGCGCGGCCCTTGCCCTGGAACCGCTCGATGGTCTGCACGCCCTCGTCGGCCTTCGCCGTGCGCCCGGCGGGAAACGCACCGCTGTAGCAGCAGTCGAGGATCAGCACCTTGCGCCGCGAGCGGGAGGCGTCCATCGCGTCGTTGAGCTGGGCGCCCGAGATCGCGGTGAACATCAGCGCGTCCCGGCGGGTGTTGGTCATCGCCAGGTAGAGCCGGCCCTCGTCGTCCTTGACGCCATGGCCGGTGAAGTACAGCAGCGTCAGGTCCTCGCGGCCGGCGCCGCCGTAGAAGTCGGCGATCGCCTCACCGACCACGTAGTGCGGCTGGTTGACCAGCATCGTGACGTCGAAGCCGGCGATCGCCTCGTCCTTGAGCACCGCCGCGAAGGACTCCGCGTCGTGCTGCGGTGCCGCCAGGCGGCGCAGGCCGTCGTCGGTGTACTCGTAGGTCGCGACCACGAGGGCCCGGCGCGAGGCCATGGCTCACACCGGCTGGTGCCGTCGGACGAACGCGTCGACCAGCTGGGCGCGCTCGGCATCGGTCGCCCGGCCGAGCTCGATGGTGTCGCCGTCGATGGTCACCGTGACCTTGTGGTCACCCGCGCCGCGGGTGAGGAACGCCGTGATGGTGCCGATCACCGGGGCCAGGACCCCGCCACCGCCGAGGGTGACCAGCCACTCGGTCAGCGAGGTCAGGACGCCCGACTTCGCACCGTCCGGCGGCGCAGCGCCCTCGACCGGCTCGACGTCGTCCACGTCGAGGTCACGCAGCTCGTCGCGCAGCTGCCGGCCGAGGCGCTCGGCATCGTCCGGGACCGTGTCCGGATCGGGTGCGAGGACGACACGCAGCTCCACGAGCGGATGGTCCGCCCGGCACCGGAAGGCGTCCAGAGGCTTCGGGCCGGCCGGCGGGGGCGCGGCCTCAGAAACTCCTCAGAGTCGGCTGAGAACGTCCTCACAGCGTCCCCGCATCGTCGTCCGCGTCATCCGTCTGCGTCATCGTCTGGAACCGTGGAGGTCCCCGTGCACGTCCGTTCCCTGCTCGCCGGCGTCGGCATCGCCGCCGTGGCGGTCACCGTCCCGCTCGTCGTCGTCTCCACCGCCTCTGCGGCACCGAGTTCCCCCGCCGCGTCGAGCTGCCCGCGGATCGCCGTCCACCAGGAGGTGCAGGAGTACCTCGCCGCGCACCCCGACGTGGCGGCCGAGTTCACCCACCTCAAGCAGCTGCCGCAGGACCAGCGCGCCGCCGCGCGCAAGGAGTACCTGGCCGCGCACGCAGACGTCGCCGCGCAGCTGAAGACGTTCCGGCAGGACCGGCGGGGCACCTGGGCCGAGGTCGCCGGGGCGAGGGCCGCGGAGCTCGACAAGTACCCGGCGGTCAAGGCCCTGGTGGAGCAGCTGGGGAAGACCCCGGCCGGGCAGCGCGCCGCGGCGGCGAAGCAGTACCTCGCCGACCACGCCGACGCGCAGGCTCAGCTGAAGGAGATGCGTGCGGACAACCGCACCCGGCTCCAGAGCTGCCGGGCCGGCAAGTAATCATCGGCCCGTGGCCGCCCCGACCTCGCCGGATGTCCTCGTCGTCGACGACGACGAGGACATTCGCGTCTCGCTCGACCGGGGCCTGCGGCTGTCCGGGTTCGGCGTGCGGACGGCGGCCGACGGCGAGGCGGCGCTGCGGGCGGTCGCCGGTCGTGTGCCCGACTGCGTCGTGCTCGACGTGGGACTTCCGGGCCGCGACGGCGTCGCCGTGGTGGAGGCCCTGCGCCGCGACGGCGTGACCGTCCCGGTGCTCATGCTGAGTGCGCGGACCAGCGTCGAGGACCGCGTGACCGGTCTCGCGGCCGGCGCGGACGACTACCTGGTCAAGCCGTTCGCGCTGGCCGAGCTGGTCGCGCGGCTGCGCGCGCTGCTGCGGCGGGTGCCGACGGCCGGGCCCAGCACGCTCGACGTCGGCCCGCTCACCATCGACCCGGCTCGCCGCCGCGTCTCCGTGGACGGCGCACCGGTGGAGCTGACCCGCCGGGAGTTCGACCTGCTGGAGACCCTGGCCCGGAACGCGGGCATCGTGCTCAGCCGTGAGCGCCTGCTGGAGCTCGTGTGGGGCTACGACTTCGCCGTCGACACGAACGTGGTGGACGTCTTCGTGAGCCAGCTGCGTCGCAAGCTGGAGGCCGGTGGGACGCCGCGCCTGGTGCACACGGTCCGGGGCATCGGGTTCTCGCTCGAGGCGCGTCGCGGTGGCTGACGTCACCCGTCCGTGGTCGCTGCGCAGCCGGGTGGCGCTGGCCGCCGCGCTCGGCGCGGTGGTCGTCGCGGTCGTCGCCGGCGTGGTGGTCGGCGCGCTGCTCACCCACCGGGAGGTCGACGCTCTCGACCGGCGGCTGGACGCCGTCGTCGCGGTCGCGCAGATCCGGCTCACGTCCGGGGCGGACCCGGCCGAGCTGCTCGGCGCGGGCCGGCGCGGGCTGCTGCCGGCGACGGTCGGCGGCCTGGTCGTCACCGTGCGGTCCGACGCCGGCACGAGGACGGCGGGGCTCGTCCCGCGCCCGCCGCTGCTGCCGGCGACCGACGGCCCGGTCACCGTGCGCGGAACGGACTACCGGGTGCGCACCGCGGCGCTCGCCGGCGACGCGACGGTGACGGTCGGCCTGCCCGCCCGCGCCACCGACCGGACCGTGGCACGCGTACGGAGGGCCACGGTGCTGGTCACGGTGCTGGCGGCAGTGGGCGCGGCCGGTCTGGGGTGGCTGCTGGCCGGCCCGGCCACGAGTCCGCTGCGGGAGCTACGGAACCGCACCGCCCGGCTCGGTGGACGCCCCGGCACGGCCGACCGCGTCGCCCTCACCACCGGCTCGGTCGCGCGCACGGCGGAGACCGCCGAGGTCGCCGACGCCCTCGCCGGCCTGCTGCACCGGGTCGAGCTGGCCCGCGGCGAGAGCGAGCGCGCACTCGTCTCCGCCCGCGACTTCGCCGCGGCCGCCGAGCACGAGCTCCGGACGCCGCTCACCGCCATGCGGACCGACCTCGAGGTGCTCACCGCCCACCCGGACCTCCCGACGGCCGAGCGGGCCGAGATCCTCGGCCAGCTCGTCGCCCGCCAGCAGCGCGTCGAGGACACCCTGGCCGCACTGGCCCGGCTGGCCGCGGGGGACCTCGCCGATCCCGACCGCCGTCCCGTCGAGCTCACCGACCTCGTCGCCCAGGCCGTCGCGACGGCCGCCCGGTCCGCGCCGCCCGGGACGACCGTCGAGGCGGTGCTGCCGGACGCCGAGGTCACCGTCGCCGGATCGGCCGCCGGGTTGCGGCTCGCGGTGGACAACCTGCTCGCGAACGCCGTCCGCCACGCCGGAGCGCGCCGTATCGAGGCCGCCGTCCGCCCCGCCGGCGACCGGGTGCTGATCACCGTGGACGACGACGGCGCAGGTGTCCCGCCGGACGAGCGGGCGGTCGTCTTCGACCGCTTCCGTCGCGGCCGGGCCGCGCACGGCCCCGGGTCCGGGCTCGGCCTGGCGCTGGTCGCCCAGCAGGCCGCGCTGCACGGCGGCACCGCCGCGCTCACCGACAGCCCGTTGGGCGGAACCCGGGCGGTCCTCGACCTGCCCCGCTGATGCGGTCCGGTCAGGTCGCCGGGTTGGTGGGGCCAGGGGCTCCGGGCTCACCCGGCAGCGGCGGCTCCTCCGGCTTGGCGTCGATGCCGGCCTCGGCGCGCTGGGCCTCGGTGATCGGGGTGGGCGCGCCGGTCAGCGGGTCGTAACCGGCCCCGGTCTTGGGGAACGCGATGACCTCACGGATCGACTCCACCCCGGTCAGCAGGGCCGAGAGCCGGTCCCAGCCGAGCGCGGCGCCGGCGTGCGGCGGGGGGCCGTAGGCGAACGCCTCGAGGAAGAAGCCGAAGCGCTCACGCGCCTCCTCCCGGGACATGCCGAGGGTCTCGAACACACGCTCCTGGAGGGCGGCGTCGTGGATACGGACCGACCCGCTCATGACCTCGTTGCCGTTGATCACCATGTCGTAGGCGTCGGACAGCGCCGCGCCCTTGTCGTCGGCGAACGTCTCCCGCCACTCGGGGGTCGGCGAGGTGAAGGGGTGGTGCATGAACGTCCAGTCGCCGCTCTCGGTCTCCTCGAACATCGGGAAGTCGACGACGAAGAGGAACGACCACGAGCCCGGCTCGATGAGCTCCAGCCGCTTGGCGATCTCGTTGCGGGCCGCGCCGAGCAGCTCCTGCGACGTCCGCCGGGCGCCCGCCGCGAAGAACACGCAGTCGCCGGGCTTCGCGCCGACGGCCGCGACCAGGCCCTCGCGCTCCGCGTCGGAGATGTTCTTGGCGACCGGCCCGCCCAGCTCGCCGTCCTCGGCGATGGTGACGTAGGCCAGACCCCTGGCGCCGCGGGACTTCGCCCAGTCCTGCCAGGCGTCGAACGCCCGCCGCGGCTGCGAGCCACCGCCCGGCATGACGACCGCCCCGACGTAGGGCGCCTGGAACACGCGGAACGGCGTGCCGGCGAAGTAGTCGGTGAGCTCGGTCAGCTCGATGCCGAACCGCAGGTCGGGCTTGTCGGAACCGAACCGGTCCATCGCCTCGCGGTAGGTCATCCGCGGGATCTCGGGCACCTCGTACCCCGCCAGCTCGCCCCACAGCGCGCGGACGACGTCCTCGGCGATCGCGAGCACGTCGTCGCGGTCGACGAAGCTCATCTCGAAGTCCAGCTGGGTGAACTCCGGCTGCCGGTCGGCCCGGAAGTCCTCGTCCCGGAAGCAGCGCGCGATCTGGTAGTACCGCTCCAGCCCGCCGATCATCAGCAGCTGCTTGAACAGCTGCGGCGACTGGGGCAGCGCGTACCACTTGCCGGGCTGCAGCCGGACCGGGACGACGAAGTCACGCGCGCCCTCGGGCGTGGACCGGGTGAGGTTCGGCGTCTCGACCTCGACGAAGCCGTGCCGGTGCATCACGTCGCGGGCGACCCGGCTGACCTCCGAGCGCAGCCGCATGGCGCGCGCCGGGCCCTGCCTGCGGAGGTCGAGGTACCGGTGGGCGTAGCGGACGTCGTCCGAGGCGGCCTGGTCGGTCTCGATCGGGAACGGCAGCGGGGCCGACGCCGACAGCACCTCCAGCGACGTGGTGACGACCTCGATCTCGCCGGTGGGCAGCTCCGGGTTCTCGTTGCCCTCGGGACGGCGGCGCACCTCACCGGTCACGAGCACGCAGTACTCGTTGCGGAGGTGGTGCGCCTCCTCCTCCCGGACGACGACCTGGACGTAGCCGGAGGCGTCGCGCAGGTCGAGGAAGACGACGCCGCCGTGGTCGCGGCGGCGGGCCACCCAGCCGGCGAGGGTGACGGTGGAACCGGCGTCGGACGCCCGCAGCGTGCCGGCGTCGTGGGTGCGGAGCACAGGAGAGCCTTTCGGTGGGTTACCAGCGGTCGCGCACGTGCGCGCGGATGCGCTCGTCGTACACCCGCTCGAGGTCGGCGAGCTGGGAGTCGGAGAGGGGTGCCATCGAGGCGGCCGCCACGTTGCCGCGCACCTGGGTGACGTTGCGGGCTCCGGGGATCACCGTGGTGACGCCGGGCTGGTCGATCACCCAGCGCAGGGCGAACGCGGCCGTCGGAACCGCGTCGCCGGCGATCTCGGCGACCTCGCGGGCGGCCGCGACGCCGACGTCGAACGGAACGCCCGAGAAGGTCTCGCCGACGTCGAAGGCCTCGCCGTTGCGGTTGAAGTTCCGGTGGTCGTCGGGCGGGAACTCCGTCGACTCGTCGTACTTGCCGGTGAGCAGCCCGCTGGCGAGCGGCACGCGGGCCAGGATGCCGACGCCCGCGGCCTGCGCCGCGGGCAGCAGCTCCTCCAGCGGCTTGCGCCGGAAGATGTTGAGGATGACCTGGATGGTCGCCACGCCGGGGTGCTGCAGCGCGGTCAGCCCCTCGGCGACCGTCTCGACCGAGACGCCGTAGGCCGCGATGGCGCCGTCCGCCACGAACGAGTCGAGCGCGTCGTAGACCCGCTGGTCGGAGTAGACCGCCGTCGGCGGGCAGTGCAGCTGCACGAGGTCGAGGGTGTCGACGCCGAGGTTGCGGCGGGACCGGTCGATCCAGGCGCGGAGGTTCTCCGGCGTGTACTGGGCGGCCTCGAACGGGTCGGCGCGGCGGCCGGCCTTGGTCGCGACGAACGGCCGGTCCGACCGGGGGGCCAGCGCCTTGCGGATGCGCTCCTCGGAGCGCCCGTCGCCGTAGACGTCGGCGGTGTCCAGCAGGGTCACCCCGGCGTCGAGGGCCGCGTCGAGCACCTCGCCGGCGGCGTCGTCGTCGACGTCCCCCCAGTCGCCGCCGAGCTGCCACGTGCCCAGCCCGATCACGCTGACGTCGGCCCCGGTCCGCCCGAGCGGTCGCTGCTCCATCGAAGTCACTCCCCCACGCTTTCACGAAGGCGCTCGAACAGCTCACCGACGGGTACGGCGACCTGCTCACCGGTGCGCATGTCCTTGAGCTGGCCCACGCCCTCGGCCAGATCACGCTCACCGATCACCACGACGTGCGACGCCCCCGAGCGGTCCGCGGCCTTCATCGCACCCTTCAGGCCGCGGTCGCCGTACACCGTGTCGGCGGAGACGCCGGCCTCGCGCAGCCGGCCGACCAGCCGGACGGCCAGCCGCTTCGCCTCGGCCCCCAGCGGGACGACGAAGGCCTGCACGCCGGCCGACGCACCGATGTCGAGCCCCTCGGCCTGCACCGCGAGCAGCGTCCGGTCGACGCCGACCGCGTACCCGATGCCCGAGAGGTCCGGGCCGCCGAGCGCCGCGGACAGGCCGTCGTACCGCCCACCGCCGCCGATCGCCGACTGCGCTCCCAGCCCGTGGTGCACGAACTCGAACGTCGTCTTCGTGTAGTAGTCCAGGCCGCGCACCAGCTTCGGCGCCTCGGTCCAGCTCACGCCGAGATCGGTCAGGTGCTGGCGGACGGCGTCGTAGTGCGCCTTGGTGGAGTCCGACAGGTGATCGACCATCAGCGGCGCGTCGCCGAGCTGGGCCTGCACCTCGGGGCGCTTGTCGTCGAGCACCCGCAGCGGGTTGATCTCCGCGCGGCGGCGGGTGTCCTCGTCGAGGTCCAGCTTGTCCAGGTACTGCACCAGCAGCTCGCGGTACTGCGGCCGGCAGGTGCTGTCGCCCAGCGAGGTCAGCAGCAGCTCGAAGTCGGTCAGCCCCAGGTCGCGGAAGCCCTGAACCCCCAAGGCCACCACTTCGGCGTCCAGCGCCGGATCGTCGACGCCGAGCGCCTCCATGTCGACCTGGGTGAAGTGCCGGTAGCGCCCGGCCTGCGGCCGCTCGTAGCGCAGGGCCGTGCCGACGGTCCACAGCTTCACCGGCAGGGCGCCGTCGTGCAGCCGGTGCTCGATGAAGGCACGCATCAGCCCGGCGGTGAGCTCGGGGCGCAGCGTGAGCGAGCGGCCGCCGCGGTCGGAGAACGTGTACATCTCCTTCGAGACGACGTCCGTGGACTCCCCCACCCCGCGGGAGAAGACGGCCGTGTCCTCGAAGATCGGCGTCTCGACGTAGCCGTACCCCGCCCGCCGCAGCGGCGCGGTGAGGGTGTCGCGGACGGCGAGGAACCGCGCCGAGTCCGGCGGGAGGACGTCGAAGGTGCCCTTGGGGGCGCGCAGGTCCGTCACAGTCCCCGCCCCGCGGGCGCGTCCCCGGACCCCGCTGCCGCCTCGGCCAGGTACGGGTTGGTCGCCCGCTCCCGGGCGATCGTCGTGGCCGGGCCGTGGCCGGGCAGCACGACGGTGTCGTCCTCCAGCGGCAGGACGACGTCGCGCAGCGACCGCAGCATCGACTCCCACGACCCGCCGGGCAGGTCGACGCGGCCCACCGACCCGGCGAACAGCACGTCACCGGACAGCAGCCCGGGCGCCTCTCCGAGGTCGAGGGAGAACATGACCGAGCCCTGGGTGTGCCCCGGCGCGTGCCGGACGGTCAGGTCGACCCCGGCCATCGAGAGCACGGCGCCGTCGTCCAGCCGCCGGACGTCGGACGGGTCGGGCAGCCGGACACCGCTGATCAGCGGGGCGAGCGCCGGACCGTGCCAGCGGGCGGGGTCGCTGAGCATCCCGAAGTCGTCGGGGTGCAGGTAGGCGGGGATGTCGTAGCCGTCGCAGACCGGCAGGACGGAGAACGTGTGGTCGAGGTGCCCGTGGGTGAGGACGACGGCCACCGGCTTGAGGCCGTCGTCGGCCAGCATGCGGGCCAGCGGCTCGACGGCGTCCATACCGGGGTCGACGACGACGCACTCCTGCCCGGGCCCTGCGGCCACGGCGTAGCAGTTGGTGCCGAAGGCGCCGGCGGGAAAGGAGCGGATGAGCACCCGTGCAGGTTACGCGGGGGGTCCGACGCCGCCGGGTCCTGCCAAGGAACGCTCAGCTCGCCCGCCTAGACTCGGTCCTCGACCGCGGGCTGTGGCGTTCGCCGCCCCGCCTGGTGATCCCCCACCCGCCCCGCCGTAGCACCCCGCCCGATCGAGGAGTTCGACCGTGCCCACGAGCAAGCAGCGTCGTCAGGCTGCCCAGCGTCACCTGCAGAAGCAGCTGGAGCGGCGCGCCGAGCTGACCAGGAAGCGTCGGCGCAACCTGGGCATCGCGGCGACGGTGGTGGCCGTCGCCGTCGTGGTCGTCGCGGCCCTCGTCATCACCGGCGTGTTCAGCAGCGACAAGCCGAGCAGCGACGCGGCCGGCACCAGCTCGTCGGCAGCGACGAGCAGCGCGGCCGCCACGACGAACCCCGACGGCACCATCGCCTGCACCTACAGCCCGGACACGTCCGGCAACACCAACCTCAAGGACGTCGGCACACCGCCCACGCCCGACAAGACGCCGACCCAGGGCACCGCCACGCTTCTCATGAGCACGAACCAGGGCGACCTGACGCTCACCCTGGACCGCTCGAAGGCGCCTTGCGCGGCGGCCAGCTTCGTCTACCTGACCGAGAAGAAGTTCTTCGACGGCAGCCCGTGCCACCGCGAGGTCAACGAGCCCACCTTCGGCGTGCTGCAGTGCGGCGACCCGTCCGGTTCCGGCGCAGGTGGCCCCGCGTACAAGTTCGGGCAGGAGGTCCCGTCCGGGACGACCTACCCGCGCGGCACCATCGCGATGGCCAACACCGGTCAGCCGAACTCCACCGGCAGCCAGTTCTTCCTGTGCTTCACCGACACCCAGCTCAGCCCGGACTACTCACCCGTCGGCACCGTCGACGCGGCCGGGCTGGCCGTGCTGGACAAGATCGCCGCGGCCGGGAACAACGGCTCCTTCGCGGCCCAGGCCGGCGGCGGCGCCCCGAACATCCCGGTCACCATCACCACGATGACCGTGGAAGGCTAGGCCCCGCCACCAGCGAAGGCCCCCTCGCAGGGCCCCGCCGCGAGCTCGCGAGTGGTGGGGGGCGAGGGGGTCCTCTTTCAGGCGGTGACGCGCTCGACGTCGAAGACGCCTTCCACGTTGCGCACGGTCTGCAGGACGGCGCCGAGGTGCGCCGGGTCGGCCAGCTCGAACGTGAACCGGCTGATGGCCACCCGGTCGCGGCTGGTCTGCACCGACGCCGAGAGGATGTTCACCCGCTCGTCGGCCAGCGCCTTCGTGACGTCGGACAGCAGCCGGTGCCGATCGAGCGCCTCCACCTGGATGGCCACCAGGAACATCGAGCCCGGGGCACTGCCCCACTCGACCTCGACCAGCCGCTCGGGCTTGCGCTGGAGATCGCCGGCGTTGGTGCAGTCGGTGCGGTGCACGCTCACGCCGCCTCCGCGGGTGACGAAGCCGAGGATCTCGTCGCCGGGCACCGGCGTGCAGCACTTGGCCAGCTTCGCCCACACGTCGCTCATGCCGTGGACGACAACGCCCGGGTCACCGCCGGCGGCGCGGCGCGGTACCGAGCGCCGGGTCGGGATCGCCGTCTCGGCGATGTCCTCGACCGCGCCCTCGGCGCCGCCCATCGCGGTGATCAGCTTCTCGACCACCGACGCCGCGGAGACGTGGCTCTCCCCCACCGCCGCGTACAGCGCGGTGACGTCGGCGTAGCGCAGGTCCTTCGCCAGCGTGCTGAGCGCCTCGCCACCCAGCAGCCGCTGCAGCGGCAGGCCGGCCTTGCGCATCGCGCGGGTCAGCGCCTCCTTGCCGGCCTCGACGGCGTCCTCGCGGCGCTCCTTGGTGAACCACTGCCGGATCTTGGTGCGGGCCCGCGACGAGCCGACGAACTGCAGCCAGTCCTGCGACGGTCCCGCCGTCGGCGAGCGCGACGTGAAGATCTCGACGACGTCGCCGTTGGAGAGCTTGCTGTCCAGCGAGACCAGTGAGCCGTTGACGCGGGCGCCGATGGTGCGGTAGCCGACCTCGGTGTGCACCGCGAAGGCGAAGTCGACCGGGGTGGACTCCCCCGGCAGGCTGATGACGTCGCCCTTGGGCGTGAAGACGAAGACCTCCTGCGGACCGAGGTCGTAGCGCAGGGTCTCGAGGAACTCGCCGGGCTCCTGGGCCTCGCGCTGCCAGTCCAGCAGCTGGCGCAGCCAGAGCATGTCGTCGGGCGAGCCGACCTTGGGGGCGCCGAACTCCCCGGCGCTGGGCTTGCCGCCGGCCCGCGCCTTCTCCTTGTACTTCCAGTGCGCGGCGATGCCGTACTCGGCGGTGCGGTGCATGTCGTGCGTGCGGATCTGCAGCTCGACCGGCTTGCCCTGCGGCCCGATCACCGTGGTGTGCAGCGACTGGTACATGTTGAACTTCGGCATCGCCACGAAGTCCTTGAAGCGGCCGGGCACCGGCTGCCAGTGGGCGTGCATGATGCCGAGCGCCGCGTAGCAGTCGCGCACGGAGTCGACCAGGATCCGGATGCCGACGAGGTCCCAGATGTCGGTGAAGTCGCGGCCGCGCACGATCATCTTCTGGTAGATAGAGTAGTAGTGCTTGGGCCGGCCGGTGACGACGGCCTCGATCTTGGCCGTGTTCAGCTGCTCCTTGACCGTCGAGGTCACCTCGGCGAGGTAGGTGTCCCGCGACGGCGCCCGCTCGGCCACCAGCCGGACGATCTCGTCGTAGCGCTTCGGGTAGAGGGTCGCGAACGCGAGGTCCTCGAGCTCCCACTTGATCGTGTTCATGCCCAGCCGATGGGCCAGCGGGGCGAGGATCTCCAGCGTCTCGCGCGCCTTCTTCTCCTGCTTCTCCGGCGGGAGGAAGCGCAGCGTGCGCATGTTGTGCAGCCGGTCGGCGAGCTTGATGACCAGCACCCTGGGGTCTCGGGCCATCGCCACGATCATCTTGCGGATCGTCTCGGCCTGGGCGGCGTCGCCCAGCTTGACCTTGTCGATCTTGGTGACGCCGTCGACGAGGTGGGTGACCTCGGAGCCGAACTCAGCGGTGATGGTCTCCAGCGTGACGCCGGTGTCCTCGACCGTGTCGTGCAGCAGCGCGGCGACCAGGGTCGTGGTGTCCATGCCGAGGCCCGCGAGGACGGTGGCGACGGCGAGGGGGTGGGTGATGTACGGGTCGCCGCTCTTGCGCTTCTGCCCCGAGTGGGCGGCCTCCGCGACGTCGTAGGCCCGCTGCAGCAGAGCGAGGTCGGCCTTCGGGTGGCTCTGCCGGTGCAGGGCGGCGAGCGGCTCCAGCACCGGACGAACGACGGTGCTGCGCTGACCTGCGACGATGCGCCTGGCGAGCCGGTCGCGGACGCGTCGACGGGGGGCGCCGTCCGGGTCGCCGGGCTCGGACCCCACGTCGTCGGGACGGCGGACGACGGGCCGGTCCGGCAGCGGCGCACGGACGGCGGGCGCCTCCGCGGTCACGGGCGGGGCCGCCGGGACGGCGGGCTCACCGGGCCGCGCGGGAGCCGCGTCGGCGGCGACGTCCGAGGCCACGGCGACTCCTTCGCGTCCGAGGAGAGGAGGACCCTCCCCATGCTAGCCGGGCCGCCGGTCCCCGGAGCCCGACCGGGGTGGTGGCTCCCCCCGTCAGGTGGTCCAGAGCGAGTGCACGGTGTGCGGCGAGATCCGTTGCCGCCCGCCCAGCGCGACCAGCTCGATCACGACCGAGACCGCGGTGACGACCGCCCCGGCCTGCTCGACGAGCGCGATGGTCGCGCCGAGCGTGCCGCCGGTGGCGAGCACGTCGTCGACGATCAGCACGCGCTGACCGGGACGCAGCGAGTCGGTGTGCAGCTCCAGCGTCGCGGTCCCGTACTCGAGCGTGTAGTCGGCGGCCATGCGCTCGCGCGGCAGCTTGCCGGCCTTGCGCACCAGCACCACGCCGACGCCGGCGTCGTAGGCGACCGCCGCGGCCAGCAGGAAGCCGCGGGCCTCGACGCCGACCACGACGTCGAACCCCGGATCGTTCGCCGGGTGCGTGTCCTCCTCCGCCAGCGCGGCCGCCCGGGGGTCGGACAGCGACGGCGAGGCGAGGCCGTCCACCACCCGCCGGAAGGCGGGTCCGTCGGCGAACACCGGGGTCAGGTCCCGGAACAGGACCCCCGGCTCCGGGAAGTCCGGCACGTCGACCGCGATGCTCGCGATGAGTTCGTCGAGCGGCAGCTCGGCGTCTCCGGTCACCGGCGGCGCTTCCCGGACGGCCGTCCGGGACGCTGCGGGCGGACGCCGGGGCGCGGCGTCGAGGTGCCGCCCCTGCCGGGCTCGCGGCGCACCGACTCCGGCGACTCCACGACGACATCGCCGGAGACCTGGCCGGGCAGCTCCCGTTCGGCCACCGCGACCGAGGACCCGCTCCGCGCCCGCCGGGCGCTGGCGACCGGCCCGGTCGCGACGGCGGCCTTGCGTCCGGCCGCCGATCGGCGGGCGAGGACCCGGCGGCGCAGCGCCACCTGCTCGGGCTCCCGCTCCTTGAGGTCGGCGACGATCGGCGTGGCCAGGAAGATCGACGAGTACGTGCCCGCGGCAAGGCCGACGAACAGCACCAGCGCCAGGTCCTTGAGCGTGCCGGCGCCGAGCAGCCCGGCGCCGACGAACAGCAGCCCGGCGACCGGCAGCAGCGCGATGACCGAGGTGTTGATCGAGCGCATGAGCGTCTGGTTGACCGCGAGGTTGGCCGCCTCGCTCCACGTCATGCGGGCGCCACGGTCGAGGTCCTTCACGTTCTCGTCGACCTTGTCGAAGACGACCACCGTGTCGTAGAGCGAGAAGCCGAGGATGGTCAGGAAGCCGATCACCGTCGAGGGGGTCACCTCGAAGCCGATCAGCGAGTACACCCCGGCGGTGACCACGATGTCGTGGAGCAGCGACAACATCGCCCCGATCGCCATCTTGGGCTGGAAGCGCAGCGCGAGGAAGGCGACGACCGCGATGAGGAACACCACCAGGGCGATCAGCGCCTGGTCGGTGATGTCGCCGCCCCAGTCGGCACTGACCTCGTCGGCGCTCACCGCCTCCGGAGCGACCCCTGCCGCCTTGGCGATGGCGTCCCGGACGTCGGTCTGGGCGGCGGCGTCCAGCGCCCCGGTGCGCAGGAGAACCGTGTCGCCGCCGACGACCTGCGCGCTGGAGACGACGGCTCCGGCGTCCTCGGCGGCCGAGCGGATGTGGGTGAGCTCCTGGCTGTTGCCGGGCGCCTTGAAGCTGCTGCCGCCCTCGAACTCGATGCCGAAGTTGAAGCCCCGGAACACCATCGACAGCACCGCCAGCAGCACGATGACGGCGGTGATCTTGTAGATCAGCCGGCTGCGGCCCACCACGTCGAGGCCCGCCTCGCCGTTGTAGAGCCGGTGCGCGAGCGAGACCCGACGGGCCGGACGGCGGACGCCGTCCCCGGCGCCGTCGGCCGCGAGACCGGCGTCGGCGAGGGCGTCCTCGTCCGCCGCCTCGGAGGACTCGGCGAGGACCGCCGCGGCGTCCTGCTGCTCGTCTGCGTCGGAGCCGACGGGGATCGCCCCGGCGTCGTCCGGCGTGTGCGGGCGGGTCATGAGGTGCTCCTGTCCGTGCCGGCACCGGCGCCGACGAGTTCGCGTCCGCCACCGACGGCCGCCGGCCGGCGGGTGTGCTCCACGCGGCCGAGGCCGGAGATCCGGCTGCTGCCGAAGGACTTGAAGCGGGCGAGGACGGCCATCAGCGGATGGGTGAAGAGGAAGACGACGACGAGGTCGAGGACCGTCGACATGCCCAGGGTGAACGCGAAGCCCTTCACGTCCCCGATCGCGAGCACGTACAGGATCGCCGCGGCCAGGAAGCTCACCGCGTCGGCGGAGAGGATGGTCCGGCGAGCGCGCACCCACGCGCGGGGCACGGCGGAGCGGAGTGTCCGGCCCTCGCGGATCTCGTCCTTGAGCCGTTCGAAGTAGACGACGAACGAGTCGGCGGTGATACCGATCGAGACGATGAACCCGGCGATGCCGGCGAGGCTCAGGGCGAGGCCGAGCTGACGGCCCAGGAGCACCAGGCAGGCATAGACGACGACCGCGGAGAGCCCGAGGCTGGCGATCATCACCAGGCCCAGCAGGCGGTAGTACAGCAGCGCGTAGACGAAGACCAGCGCGATGCCGATGGCCCCCGCGATCAGGCCGGCCTCGAGTTGCTGGGCGCCGAGCTCGGTCGAGATCGACTGCGCGGTCGCCTGGGTGAAGCTCAGCGGCAGGGCGCCGTACTTGAGCTGGTTGGCCAGCTCCGTCGCCGTCGTCTGGGTGAACGAGCCCGAGATCTCGGTCTTCCCCCCGGGGATCGCCCCGTTGATCCTCGGCGAGGTGATGACCTTGCCGTCGAGCGTGACCGCGACCTGCTTGCCGACGTTGGCGGCGGTGAAGGTCGCCCAGGCGCTGGATCCCTTCGAGTTCAGGTCGAGGTTCACGACCCACTCGCCGGTGCCGGTGCGGGTGCCGGCGGTGGCGTTCTTGACCTGGGTGCCCTCCAGGACCGCCGGGCCCAGCAGGTACTTCGCCTTGCCGTCGTCGCTGCAGGTCGCCACGTAGTCCTTGGGACGGTCGACCGTGCCGGCCTCGTCCTCCGTGCACGTCAGCGTGGCGTAGGTCGCCGCCGCCTGCTCCTGGGTGACGGGCGGGGCATCCGGGGCCTCGGTCGTGGGGCTCGCGCTGCCGGAGGGCGCCGCGGCCGACCCCGACGGGCTCGCCGCGGAGTCCGAGGCCGCGGCCGACGGCGTGGCGCCGTCCGCCGTCGTCGGGGTGGCGCTGCTGCTGGCCGCGGGCGTGGGCGCGTCGACCTGGAGGACCGGCCGGAACCGCAGCTGCGCCGTCTGGCCGAGCTGGCGGGCCTGGTCGCCGTTGTCGCCGGGGACGGAGATGACGATGTTCGAACTACCCTCGGTGACCACCTCCGCCTCGGAGACGCCCAGGCCGTTCACCCGCTGCTCGATGATCTGCCGGGCGAGCTCGAGGTCCTCCTTCGCCGGCGCCTTCCCGTTCGGGGTCTTCGCGGTGAGCGTCACGGTCGTGCCACCACGCAGGTCGAGCCCCAGCTGAGGCGTGTGGCTGGACCCCGAGAAGAAGACCAGGCCGTAGAGCACGGCCAGGATCAGGACGAACGCGCCGAAGTAGCGGCCGGTGGGCAGCGAGCGGTTGGCCATGGTGGTCCCCCGGGTCAGAGGGTGCCGTCGGCCGGGTGTCCGGTCGCGCCGGGCGTGCCCGAATCCGTGCCGCCGTCCGTCGTGCCCAGGGGCTTGCGGACCTCGAGGACGGCCTGCCGGGCGAAGGTGACGACGACCCCGGGAGCGATCTCGAGGTCGATCGTCTTCTCACCGAGCCTGGCGACCGAACCGTGCAGCCCCGCGGTGGTCATCACCGGCGTGCCGATGGCCAGGGACTCCTGGAGGGCCTGTGCCTGCGCCTGCTGCCGCTTGCGCTGCCGGGCCGGCAGCACGAACAGCACCACGGCGAACAGGGCGATCAGGATGATCGGGAAGTACTGCTCCACGACAGATGTGCCTCTCTACCGCGCCTGCTGCTCCGCGGTGGGGTGCGGGCCCGGGAATCGGACCCGCTCGGGTACGTCGAATGCGTCGGTCTGGTGCACGGCGCACGGTCGACCGGACGGGACGCGCACGGCCTCGGCCGGACGGGTTGCGCGCCAGCGGTTGGCAGTCTATGCGCCGAAGAGGGGCTCTGACGACGCCCCCGGGGTGGCGGGTGCACCGGTCAGGCCACTGACCGCCCCACCGGCCCCACCGAGCAGGGCACCACCACGCGGTATCGGATGTCCCAGATGCCGCCACGCGGCCTCCGTGGCGACTCGCCCTCGCGGGGTGCGGGCCAACAGCCCGGCGCGCACCAGGAACGGCTCGCAGACCTCCTCGACGGTGTTCGACTCCTCCCCCACGGCCACGGCCAGCGTCGACACGCCGACCGGGCCGCCGCCGAAGCGCACCACCAGCGCCTCGAGGACGGCGCGGTCGAGGCGGTCGAGGCCGAGGTCGTCGACGTCGTAGAGCGCGAGGGCGGCCCGGGCCACCTGGCGGGTCACCCGGCCGTCGGCCTCGACCTCGGCGAAGTCACGGACCCGGCGCAGCAGGCGGTTGGCGATGCGCGGCGTGCCGCGGGAGCGGCCGGCGATCTCCGCGGAGCCGTCGTCGGTGAGCTCGACGCCGAGCAGCGCGGCGCTGCGGGCCAGCACCAGTTGCAGCTCGGCCGGCTCGTAGAACTCCATCTGGCCGACGAAGCCGAACCGGTCGCGCAGCGGCCCGGTCAGGAGGCCCGCCCGGGTGGTCGCCCCGACGAGCGTGAACGGGCTGATCTCCAGGGGGATCGCCGTTGCACCCGGTCCCTTGCCGACGACGACGTCGACCCGGAAGTCCTCCATCGCCATGTAGAGCAGTTCCTCGGCGGGCCGGGCGATGCGGTGGATCTCGTCGATGAACAGCACGTCGCCGGGGGCCAGGTTGGAGAGCATCGCGGCGAGGTCGCCCGATCGCTCGATGGCCGGGCCGCTGGTGATCTTCACGGACGTGCCGAGCTCCGAGCCGATGATCAGCGCGAGGCTGGTCTTGCCCAGGCCGGGCGGCCCGGACAGCAGCACGTGGTCCGGCGGGCGCCCGCGCCGCTTGGCGCCCTCCAGCACGAGGGCGAGCTGGCGGGCGACCTTCGGCTGGCCGATGAAGTCGTGGAGCGAGTGCGGGCGCAGCGCCGACTCGACGACGCGCTCCTCGTCCCCGGCCAGCGGCGAGACCGCGGCGTCCTGCCCGAGGGCGGCCGGCACCTCCCCCGTCAGCGGCCGGTCGAAGGAGCTCATGCGCGACCCAGCAGCTGAAGTGCCTGGCGCAGGAGGATGGCGATCTCGACCGCGCCGTTCTGGGCGATCTGCTCGTCAGCCACCGGCACCAGCTGGGCAATGGCGCCGTCGGCCTCCTTGACGCTCCACCCGAACCCGACGAGGGCGGACGTGAGCTGGTCCTTCCACGGCGCGACCGGCGTCACCGACGGCAGACCGGCGGGTGCCGGGCCGTCGAAGGTCGTGTCCGACGTGGTCACGCCCAGCCGGTCGCGCAGTTCCAGGATCAGCCGCTCGGCACCCTTCTTCCCGATGCCGGGCACCTGCATGAGCGCCTTGACGTCGGCCATGGACACCGCCCGGCGCACCTCGCGCGGGGGGTGGATGGCCAGCACTGCCTGCGCGAGCCGGGGCCCGACACCGTTGGCGGTCTGCAGCAGCTCGAACAGGCTGCGCTCGTCGTCGTCGGCGAAGCCGTACAGGGTGAGGGAGTCCTCGCGGACGATGAGGCTCGTGGACAGGCGGGCGTTCTCCCCCACCTGCAGCCGCGCGATCGTGCCCGGAGTGCACTGGACGGCGAGGCCGATGCCCCCGACCTCGACGACGGCGCCGTCCGGGGACACCGCGGCGACCCGGCCGTTCACGCTGGCGATCATCGGGCCGCCACCCCGGTCCAGCGGGGCAGCGTGCGTTGCACGACCGGTGCGCCGATGCCTCCGCTGAGGGCGGCGGCGCGCAACCGCTGCTGCGCCGGGCCGCGCCAGGCGTGGCAGACGGCGAGGGCGAGCGCGTCGGCGGCGTCGGCCGGCTTGGGCGCCGCGGCGAGGCCGAGTACGCGGGTGACCATCAGGGTGACCTGCTCCTTGTCCGCGCGGCCGTTGCCGGAGATGGCGGCCTTGACCTCGCTCGGGGTGTGCCAGGCGACCGGCCGGTCGGCCTGCGCGGCGGCGAGCGCGGCGACGCCCGCGGCCTGGGCGGTGCCCGTGGCCGTCCCCTTGTTGTTCTGGGTGAAGACCCGCTCGATGGCGACGACATCGGGGCGGTGCTCGCGCACCAGGGCCGTGACCGCGGTGTGCAGCTCCAGCAGGCGCAGCTCGAGGTCGAGCTCGGCCATCGTGCGGATCACGCCGACCCCCACCGCCGTGGGGCGCGCGCCGGGTCGGCCGTCGACCACACCCCACCCGCACCGGGTGAGTCCGGGGTCGATACCGAGCACCCGCATGGAAGAGCCTCCCGCCGACCGAACGCCTGTTCGACCCACGCTAACCGCTCGGCGCCCGGGACCGGGCGTCAACACGCGGACGCCGTTCAGCCGACGCCGATGGAGATGAGCGGCCGGGCACCGGGGTCCAGCCAGCGCATCAGGGTGACCAGGCTACCGGCGTCGATCGCCACGCACCCGGCCGTCGGGGCGCCGTTGGCGATGTGCAGGAAGAACCCCGACCCGGCACCCGGTGTGCCGCGGCGGTTGTAGTCGATGACCACCGCCTGGTCGTACACCCGGCCGGCGGCGGCGAGGTTCTCGCTGACGGCCTCGTCGAAGGGACAGGTCGACGGGGCGCACTGGGCATGGCGGTTGTAGAGGGGGCTGACCACGTCGGAGACCCACCAGTCGTCGCCGTCGACGAGCCGGTAGGGCAGCGCGGTGCCCGGGTCGCCGGCGCGGCCGAACGCCTCCGTCAGCGTGAACGTGCCGGCCGGGGTGCGGGTGGTGCTCTCGCTGGCCTGCCCCACGCCCGCGGCCCCGACCCGGGCGCGGATCGGCCCGAGGACGGCGCTCCAGCCGCCCGGCCGCAGCTCCCACGCGGTCAGGGTGGCGGTGGTGGAGCGCGACGAGGGCGCCACGACGGTGACCACCTGCGTCGAGGCGCCGGGATCGACGCCCAGGGGCAGTTGCGGCGGCGCGGGGACCGAAGGGGCCGCCTGCGTGGACGGCTTCGTCGGCGCGGGGCGCGAGGGACGCGTCTTCGCCGCCTCCCGGGCAGCCGCCTCGGCCGCGGCCCGTGCCGCATCGGCGGCCGCCTGCTCGGCGGCAGCCTGGGCCGCCCGCTGCTCCACCGTGCCGTACCCGCGCGGGAGCTCCGGCCGGAGCGCCGTCAGGTCCAGGGCCGCCGAGGGGGCGAGCTGCGGGGCGCTCACGTGCAGGGCCACGGCTGCCGCCGCGGACGGCGACGCGGTGGCGGGCGCCGGCGCCCAGACGCCCAGGGCGGCGGCGGTCACCGCCAGGAGCACCGTCGTCCGCAGGGTGCGCGTGGATCGCGCTCCCCGTGTCCCGGCCACCCGACGAAATTAACGCCGAATCGTCACCGACCGTCCATCGCCAGGAACGCTCGGTGAGCGAGGGAACAGCGTGACGAATGAGGCGCCCCGCGGGCCGCCTCAGGCGTCGATCTTCTCCATGACCTCGTCGGACACGTCGTAGTTCGCGTAGACGTTCTGCACGTCGTCGAGGTCCTCGAGCGCGTCGATCAGCCGGAAGACCTTGCCGGCGCTGTCCTCGTCGAGCTCCACCTGCACGCTGGGGACGAAGCCGGCCTCGGCCGAGTCGTACTCGATGCCGGCCTCCTGCAGTGCCGTCCGCACGGCGACCAGGTCGCCGGGCTCGCTGACCACCTCGAACGTGTCGCCGAGGTCGCGGACCTCCTCGGCGCCCGCGTCCAGGACGGCCATGAGCACGGTGTCCTCGTCGGCGCCGTCGGCCTTCGGCACGACGACGACGCCCTTGCGGGAGAACAGGTAGGACACCGAGCCCGGGTCGGCCATCGAGCCGCCGTTGCGGCTCATCGCCGTGCGGACCTCCATGGCCGAGCGGTTCTTGTTGTCGGTCAGGCACTCGATGAGGACGGCGACGCCGGCCGGGCCGTACCCCTCGTACGTGATGCCCTGGTAGTCGACGCCACCGGCCTCGGCGCCGGAACCGCGCTTGACCGCGCGGTCGATGTTGTCGTTGGGGACCGAGGACTTCTTGGCCTTCTGGACGGCGTCGAACAGCGTCGGGTTGCCGGAGAGGTCACCGCCCCCGGTGCGTGCCGCGACCTCGATGTTCTTGATCAGCTTGGCGAAGAGCTTGCCGCGCTTGGCGTCGATCCCGGCCTTCTTGTGCTTGGTCGTCGCCCACTTGGAATGGCCGCTCATCGTTCGTCCCTCTCGTCCCCGGCAGCTGGGCCGGCCTGCTCGGCCAGGTGGGCCCGCACGATCTCGACGAACAGCGCGTGCACCCGGCGGTCCCCGGTCAGTTCGGGGTGGAAGCTGGTCGCCACCAGATTCCCCTGGCGGACGGCGACGATCCTACCGTCGGCCGCTCCCCCGACGACCCGGCCGAGGACGTCGACGCCCTCTCCTGCCTCCTCCACCCACGGGGCGCGGATGAAGACCGCGTGCACGTCGCCCCCGGCGAGCCCCTCGAAGGCGATGTCGGACTCGAAGGAGTCCACCTGCCGCCCGAAGGCGTTCCGGCGCACCGTGACGTCCAGGCCGCCGACGGTCTCCTGGTCCGGCGGGGCGTCCAGGATCCGGTCGGCGAGCAGGATCATGCCCGCGCAGGAGCCGTAGGCAGGCAGCCCCTTGCCGATGGCGGCCCGCAACGGCTCGAGCAGACCGAAGCGGACGGCGAGCTTCACCATCGTGGTGGACTCGCCACCGGGGATCACCAGCCCGTCGACGGCATCCAGTTCCTCCGGGCGCCGCACGGGCATCGCCTCGGCGCCCTGCTCGCGCAGTGCGGCCAGGTGCTCGCGGACGTCGCCCTGGAGGGCGAGCACGCCGATGCGCGGGGGCGTCACCAGCCCCGCGTCGAGTAGCGCTCGCTCTCGGGGAGCGTGGAGACGTTGATGCCGACCATCGGCTCACCCAGGCCGCGGGAGACCTTGGCGATCACGTCGGGGTCGTCGTGGAACGTCGTCGCCTGCACGATGGCCGCGGCGCGCAGCGCAGGGTCACCGGACTTGAAGATGCCCGAGCCGACGAAGACGCCCTCGGCGCCGAGCTGCATCATCATCGCGGCGTCGGCCGGCGTCGCGATGCCGCCGGCGGTGAACAGCACGACCGGGAGCTTGCCGAGCCGCGCGACCTCCGCGACGAGGTCGTAGGGGGCGCGCAGCTCCTTGGCGGCCACGTACAGCTCGGTCTCGTCGAGGGTGCCCAGCGCCTTGATGCCGGCGCGGATGGAGCGCATGTGCCGGGTGGCCTCGACGACGTTGCCGGTGCCGGCCTCGCCCTTGGAGCGGATCATCGCCGCGCCCTCGGAGATGCGGCGCAGCGCCTCGCCGAGGTCGGTGGCGCCGCAGACGAACGGCACGGTGAACTCGTGCTTGGCGATGTGGTGCGCCTCGTCGGCGGGGGTGAGCACCTCGGACTCGTCGATGTAGTCGACGCCGAGGCTCTGCAGCACCTGGGCCTCGACGAAGTGCCCGATGCGGGCCTTCGCCATCACCGGGATGGAGACCGCGCCGATGATGCCCTCGATCATGTCGGGGTCGCTCATCCGCGCGATGCCGCCCTGGGCTCGGATGTCGGCGGGCACGCGCTCGAGCGCCATGACGGCGACGGCGCCGGCGTCCTCGGCGATCTTGGCCTGCTCGGGGGTGACGACGTCCATGATGACGCCGCCCTTGAGCTGTTCGGCCATGCCGCGCTTGACGCGCTCGGTGCCGGTGGACGGGGTGCTGTCGGGCGTGACCACGGAATGCTGCCTCTTCGTCGGGAAATCCTCGGGGCCCTATGGTACGGCCGCTCAGCCGCCGGTCCGACCCGCCTGGTCGGTGCCGGCCGTGCGGTGCCCGACGCGGCGGTCGAGGCGGTCGTCGATGTCGAAGTAGCGCGGCAGCGGCCGCGAGGCGTGCAGTCGCATCAGCCGGGGTAGTCGCCGGCGTCGCAGCGCCGCGGTGTCGCGCACCGCGTCGTTGTAGAAGCGCCGGGCCAGCCCCACCCGGGTGGCGGTGCCCTCGAGGTCGTTGCGCAGCGCCGGCGGCACGCCGTCCAGCTCCCCCAGGAGTTCCTGCAGCTCGCGGCCCAGCACGTTCTCGGCCAGCTCCCGGTCGCCGTCACCCGGAGCCCGGGCATCAGCGGCGAACGCAGCCAGGTACCGCGCCCGCTCCTCCCCCACAGCGGCCGGATAGTCGCGGGCCAGCTCCTCGGCGAGGCCCGCCCGGCGCTGCAGCTGGGTCTCCAGCGACGTCCAGGCGCGGGCCACGCGGGCCTCGAGCCGGCTCAGCCGGACGAGGGTCCATCCCGTCCAGGCGAGGAGCAGGAGGACCAGCCCGCCGACGAGCAGCAACCAGGTCCCGGACGTCACGGGGTGGAAGGCTAGTGCTGCACCCGTCCACGGCGGGGCGAACGCGCCTGCATTCTGGCCGGGGGTACTGCGGGAAAGGTCTCGTCGTCCTCGCCGGCGGTCACCTTCGCGCCGTCCGGCGGCAGGACGGTCTCGTAGACCGCGAGGATCCGTCGCGCCAGCACGTCCCAGTCGTAGCCCGCCGCGACGCGCTCGCCGCCGGCTGCGAGGTCGGCCCGCCGGGCGGGGTCGGCCAGCAGCGCGTCGAGGGCGTCGGCGAGCGCGCCCGGGTCACCGCGGCGCACCAGCACACCGGCCGCGCCGTCCTCCAGCACGCGGGCGAACGCGTCCAGGTCGCTGGCGACGATCGGCGCGCCGGCGGCCAGCGCCTCGATGAGGACGACCCCGAACGACTCCCCCAGCAGGTTCGGCGCGCAGTAGATGTCGATCGAGCGCAGGAAGGCGGCCTTGTCGGCCTCGGTGAGCTCGCCGAGCAGGCTCACCGAGGGCCGCAGGTCGTCACCGATGAGCTCCTGCACCTGCCCCGCGTCGCCCCGGCCGGCGACCAGCAGGCGCGTCCCGGGATGTCTGCGGACGACGGTGCGCATGGCCTCGAGCAGCACCGGCAGACCCTTGCGCGGCTCGTCGAAGCGGCCGAGGAAGCCGATCGTCGGCGCACCCGTGCCGCGGGTGACGCCGGGCAGCGACGGGCCGGACGCGAACGCCGACACGTGCACCCCGTTCGGGATGATCACGGCGTCCCCGCCGAGGTGCTCGACCTGCACGCGCCGGGCGAAGTCCGACACCGCGATGCGGCCGCTGATCCGCTCCAGCCAGGGCCGCACGACCGGGCCCCAGGCGGCCAGCCACTTCGATCGGGTCGTGGCCGCGTGGAAGGTGGCCACGATCGGCCCCTTGGCGATCATGCAGACCAGCAGCGAGACCGAGGGCGGCGCCGGCTCGTGCACGTGGACGACGTCGAAACGCCCCTCCCGCAGCCACCGGCGGACCCGCGCGGCCGACACCGGGCCGAACTGCACGCTGGCCATCGAGCCGTTGTACGGGATCGGCACGGTGCGCCCGGCGAAGGTGATCCACTCCTCGTCGACGGAGTCCTCGCGCTCGGCCGGGGTGAGCACCTCCACGTGGTGGCCCATGCCGCGCAGCGTCTGAGCCAGGTCGCGGACGTGGTACTGGACCCCACCGGGAACGTCCCACTGGTAGGGGCAGACCAGTCCGATACGCATCAGGCCGGACCCTGCACGGGATCGGGCGGCACGTCACCCCAGATGCGGCCGAGCATGTGCCAGTCCTCCGGCTGCCGGGCGATCGACTCGGCGAACGCGTCGGCGACCGACTGCATCGCCCCGCCGACCCGGTCCTTGAGCCGGCCAGGGCCGTCGACCGGGATCTCCGGGGAGAACACCAGCCGCCAGCCGCGCTCGGTGAACTGGCAGACGGTCGGCACCAGTGCCGCGCCGGTCTGCGCCGCCAGCAGCGCGCCGCCGCCGGGCATGGTCGCCGTCCGGCCGAAGAAGTCGACCGGGACCCCGCCGTGGCCGAGGTTGCGGTCGACGAGCAGGCACGTCGCGCCGCCGTCGTCCAGCCACTCGCGCAGCACCTCGGTGCTCGGGCGCGGGCCGCCGGTCAGCGGCACCACCCGGAAGCCCAGGGACTCCCGGTAGGCGAGGAACCGGGCGTACAGCGATTCCGGCTTCAGCCGCTCGGCCACCGTCATGAACGGCGACCGGAGGTGGTCGACGAACCAGACGCCGGCGGCGTCCCAGTTGCCGCTGTGCGGCAGCACCATGACCAGCCCGCGGCCCCGGTCGCGCGCCTTCTGCAGGTGCTCGATGCCGACGACCTCGGTGTCGGCGACGATTCGTTCGCTGCTGAGAGTCGGCAGCCGGAACGCCTCCTGCCAGTACCGGGCATAGGACCGCAGGCCGCGGGTGGTCAACTCGGCCAGCTCGGGTTCGGTCAGCGCGCCGCCGGTGACCACCCGCAGGTTGGCGCGCAGCTGGCGCGTGCCCTTGCCGTCCCGGCGGGCCGCCCAGCGGCCGGCCTGGTCGAACGCGCCCCGGGCCGCGGGTTCGGGCAGCAGCCGGACGGCGTGCCACCCCGCCGCGAAGCCGGCGTCGGTGACCCCGGCGGTGAGCCGGCTGCGCAGCGAGCCGGTCACGGCGCCGCGGGCCGCGCCGGCAGCGACGCACCGGCGGCGCCCCGGCGGACGGCGACGATCCGCTGGACGACCGTGACCGCGCTGCCCGCGAGGAGCACCCACAGGCCGACGTGCAGGGCGTACGGCACGCCGATCCCTGTCAGCCCCGTGCCGAACAGGACCAGCAGCAGGCGCTCGAGCCGCTCCACGATGCCGACGTTGCAGGCGATCCCGACTCCCTCGGCCCGCGCCTTGACGTAGGAGGTGAGGACGCCGAGCACCAGGCAGAGCAGCGCGAGCAGGACCAGCAGCCGGTTGTCCCCTCTGCCTGCGAACCACCAGATCAGGGCGCCGAAGATGGCCGCGTCGGCCGCCCGGTCGCCCACGGAGTCGAGGACCGCCCCGAAGACGGTGCCGCCCCCGCGCGCCCGCGCCAGCGCGCCGTCGAGCAGGTCGAGCAGGACGGAGAACGTGACGACGACGGTGCCCCAGAACAGGTGCCCGGTGCCGAAGAGCAGGACGGCGCCGCCGACGGCGCCCAGGGTGCCGACGACGGTGATCCCGTCGGGTGTCACGCCGGCGCGCGCCAACCGCGCGATCAGCGGGGCGACGACCTTCTCGACGACCGGTCGGGCGGAGAGGCCGAGCACTCAGGCCTCCCCGGCCGGCAGCTGCTCGCCGGACCAGGCGGCGGCCAGCAGGTCGCGGCTCTCCCGCAGCACCTGCGGCAGCACCCGGGTCAGGCCGACGACCGGCATGAAGTTGGTGTCACCGCCCCACCGGGGGACGACGTGCTGGTGGAGGTGGTCGGCGATGCCCGCGCCCGCGACCGCGCCCTGGTTCATCCCGATGTTGAACCCGTGCGCGCCACTCACCGAGCGGACCACGCGCATCGCCGTCTGGGTGAACGCGCCCAGCTCGGCGACCTCGTCGACCGTGAGGTCGGTGTAGTCGGGCACGTGCCGGTACGGGACCAGCATCAGGTGCCCGGCGTTGTACGGGTACAGGTTCAGGACGGCGAAGACCGTCGTCCCACGGGCCACGATCAGCCCGTCCTCGTCGCTCATCTTCGGGATCAGGCAGAACGGGCAGTCGTGGTCGCCGGTCGGCTTGTTCTCGCCGCGGATGTAGGCCATCCGGTAGGGCGTCCAGAGGTGCTCGAAGACCGTCGCGGGACCGCCGTCGTCCGACGACACGGCGATCCGGTAGGCCTCCGGGATCTCGTCGGTCATCCGGCGGCCGCCTGCTCGCCCTCCGCCGAGGGGTCGACGTTGTGCCGCGCGGCGATCCAGTCGGCGATCAGCTCGACCGCCTCGGCGACCGGGACGCCGTTGCGCTGCGACCCGTCGCGGTAGCGGAAGGAGACCGCGCCGGCCTCCGCGTCGGTGGCGCCGGCGAGCAGGACGAACGGGATCTTCTGCTTGCTGGCCGTCCGGATCTTCTTCTGCATCCGGTCGTCGGAGTCGTCGACCTCGACCCGGACACCCTTCTCCTTCAGCAGGAGCGCGACGTCGGTCAGGTAGGGCACCTGCTCGTCGGTGATCGGGATGCCCACGACCTGGACCGGCGCGATCCACGCCGGGAAGGCGCCCGCGTAGTGCTCGGTCAGGACGCCGAAGAACCGCTCGATCGAGCCGAACTTCGCCGAGTGGATCATCACCGGCTGCTGGTGCGACCCGTCGGCGGCCGTGTACTCGAGGCCGAACCCGGCCGGCTGGTTGAAGTCGTACTGGATGGTCGACATCTGCCATGTGCGGCCGATGGCGTCGCGGGTCTGCACCGAGATCTTCGGGCCGTAGAAGGCCGCACCACCGGGGTCCGGCACGAGCTCGAGGCCGGTCTCGCGCGCGGCGTCCTCGAGAACGGCGGTGGCGACCGCCCACTGCTCGTCGGACCCGATGAACTTGTCCTGCTTGTCGGGGTCGTCGCCGCGGGTCGACAGCTCCAGGTAGTAGTCGTCGAGACCGAAGTCGCGCAGCAGTCCGAGCACGAAGGCGAGCAGGTGACGGATCTCGCCCGGCGCCTGCTCCGGGGTGACGTAGCTGTGCGAGTCGTCCTGGGTGAGGCCGCGCACCCGGGTGAGCCCGTGGATCACCCCGGACTTCTCGTAGCGGTACACCGTGCCGAACTCGAAGAACCGCAGCGGCAGCTCGCGGTAGGACCGCCCGCGCGACCGGAAGATCAGGTTGTGCATCGGGCAGTTCATGGCCTTGAGGTAGTACAGCGAGTTGTCCAGCTCCATCGGCGGGAACATGGTGTCCGCGTAGTACGGCAGGTGCCCCGACATCTCGAAGACGTGCTCCTTCGTGATGTGCGGGGTGCCGACGTAGTCGAAGCCCTCCTCGATGTGGCGCCGCCGGACGTAGTCCTCCATCTCCCGCTTGATCACCCCGCCCTTGGGGTGGAACACGACCAGGCCGGAGCCGATCTCGTCGGGGAAGCTGAACAGGTCCAGCTCCGCGCCGAGGCGGCGGTGGTCGCGGCGCTCGGCCTCGGCGAGGTGCTCGAGGTAGGCCTTGTGGGCGTCCTTGCTCTCCCACGCGGTGCCGTAGACGCGCTGGAGCTGCGGGTTCTTCTCGCTCCCGCGCCAGTAGGCGGCCGCCGAGCGGGTGAGGCTGAACGCGGGGATGGTCGACGTGCGCGGCAGATGCGGTCCGCGGCACAGGTCGGTCCAGACCCGGTCGCCGGTGCGGGCGTCGAGGTTGTCGTACATGGTCAGCTGGGCGCCGCCGACCTCCACGTCCGCACCCTCGGCGGCCTCACCGGCGCCGCCCTTGAGGCCGATCAGCTCGAGCTTGTAGGGCTCGTGCGCGAGCTCCTTCTCGGCCTCGGCGTCGCTGATCTCGCGGCGGGCGAAGTTCTGCCCGGCCCGGACGATCTCCTGCATCTTCTTCTCGAGGGCGGTGAGGTCCTCGGGCGTGAAAGGCCGCTCGGGGTCGAAGTCGTAGTAGAAGCCGTTCTCGACCGGCGGCCCGATGCCGAGCTTGGTGCCGGGGAACAGCTCCTGCACCGCCTGGGCCAGGACGTGCGCCGTCGAGTGCCGGATGACGGCGCGGCCGTCGGCGCTGGCGGCCGGCACGGGCTCGACCTCGGCGTCGGCGTCGGGGGTCCAGTTCAGGTCCTTCAGGTCGCCGCTGGTGACGTCGCGGACGACCACGGCGCCGTCGGGGCCCTTGAGCGGCACCCCGGCGTCCTTGAGCGCCTGCATCGCCGTGGTGCCGGCCGCGACCCGGATCGGGGGGACGGCGGTCGGCGAGGGCGGGGCGGACACGAGAACTCCTGATGGTCGGTGGAACGGTCTCCCGAGCCTAGTGCGCGACCGCGGTCAGCCCGGGACGACGGCCAGCCCCGCCGCGACGGCACCCCGCCGGCCGAGCACCTCGGAGATGCGGGCGAAGGCAGCCGCGTCGGCCGGGTCGACCCGAACGGAGCCGGCGCCGACGTCCAGGTGCAGCGGGACCGCCTCGGCCTTCGTCACCGTGAACCTGCCGCCGGCGCCCGCGGTGAAGGTGAAGCGGGCGGCCACCTCGTCGTACGGATCACCCTCCTTCGCCATCTCGGCGACGAAGTTCCCGAGCCCGTAGGCCACCCACTTGCCGCCGATCTCCTCGAAGGGCTGCACCACGTGGGCGTGGTGGCCGATGACGAGGTCGATGTCCGGCGACGCCAGCAAGGCGTGCACCGCCGCGACCTGGGCCTCGGTCGGGTCGTGCTGGTACTCCACGCAGCAGTGCAGGCTCGCGATCACCACCTGGGCGCCGGCGGCCTTCGCCCGCGCGGCCGCGGCCAGCAGGGCGCTGACGTCCGGAACCGGTGCGATGTTCACCTCCCATGGCCGGTCGGCCGGCGGTCCTGCGCCGTTGAGGCCGTAGGTCGCAGCGACGTGGGCCACCCTGATGCCGTGGACGTCGAAGATCCGCGGCGTCCGGCTCTCGGACTCGCTGCGGTAGGTCCCCGCGTGCCCGATCCCGGCCGCGTCGAGGGCGTCGAGGGTGCGGGCCAGACCGGCAGCGCCGTCGTCCAGCGAGTGGTTGGACGCGGTCGAGCACTCGTCGAACCCTGCGCCCGCGAGGGCATCGACGATCTCGGGCTGGACGGCGAAGCTCGGGTAGCCGCGATACGGGCCACCCTTCGGCGCCACCGGGGTCTCGAGGTGGCAGATCGCCAGGTCGGCGGCCCGGATCATCGGCGCGACCGGCGCCAGGACGGCGGAGAAGTCGTAGCCGCCGTCCGCCGTGCGCGCCCCGGCGGTGAGCTCCAGGTCCTGGTGGATCAGCACGTCGCCGGTGGCCAGGAGCGTGAAGCTCTGCGCTGCGGCTGCCGGCGACTGCGCCGGGGACGACTCCGCCGACGACGAAGGAGGGGTGGCCGCCGGGGCAGTGTCCCCGCAGGCGGCGAGCAGGAGCACCGTGAGGAGCCCGGCCCGCCAGCGCAGCACGAGCCAGACGCTAGAGCAGGACGGCGTCCCCGACGCTGATCCGGCCCGGGACCCGCACGTCGGCGTAGACGCCGAGACAGTGCTTCGGCGTCCGGGTGACCCGCAGGACCGCCTCCCCCACGCGCAGTTCGCGGCCGACCCAGGCACGCTCGTCGCCGTCGAGGGTCAGGACCAGGTTGGCGCGGGGGTCGTCGGCCGAGCACCCCTCGGGCACCTCGCCCTCCGCGGCCCGCTCGATCGCGGCGCGCGAGACGAGGTGGACCGGGGCGACGCCGCCGTCGTCGTCGGGTGCCGGCACGACGCGGACGGCGCGGCCCAGGAGCGCCTCGACGGCCCGCGCGTCGGCGTCCGGCCGACCGGTGCCCGGGACGTCGGCCAGCCCGGGCACGTCCTTGGCGCGCAGCACGCGGCCGTCGTCGCCGACGACCGTCCAGGCCCGGTCGCCGTCCAGGCCGTCCGCGGTGATCTCCGCCGCCGGCACGTCACAGCCAGCGAGCGAGCGGACGGGATACACCCAGATCTGCTCCACCCGGCCCACGCAGTCCTCCGCCACAGGCCCGACGCTATGCCACCGGGGTTGCCGGCTCACGCCGGCGCAGGCGCCGGAGCTGGGCGTCCAGGTACGGCCGGGCGCGGCGCTGGCCACCCCTCCGCCCGATGGCGGCGGCCAGCAGGGCCAGGCTCCGCGCCAGCCGGGGCTCGTCCGGTTCCCACCCGCGGCGCAGGCATTCCTCCAGCCAGTCGACCGGGCCGCGGTGGCCGCGATCGGAATTGCAGCGCCGGCAGGCCGCCACCTCGTTCTCCGGCCACGAGGGGCCGCCCTTCACCCGCGGCACGACGTGCTCGGTCGTCGGCGCGACCTGGCCGGTGAACGCGCGGCCGCACCAGATGCAGGTCGCGCCGTCCCGGTCGAGGGCGGCCCGCAGTCGTCCGGCGCGGTCGAGGGTCATCGCACCCATCGTCGGCCGGGGACGGCTGGGGCGCGCGCGACACGCGGAACGCGTGTTTCCGGCGGGATCGACCCGTCGCGGCGAAGACCGTTTCCGGAACTCGCCGTCCCCTACAGTCCCCGGCGACCGTCACCCACGCCGACCGCCGGCGCGATGAAATGAGAACCCGTGTCCCAGTACCAGTCCGCCCCGCCGCCCGGTTACCCCACCGAGCAGCAGCCCGTCTACGGACAGCCCGGCTACCAGCCGCAGAAGACGAACACGATGGCCATCCTCGGCCTCGTCTTCGCTTTCGTCTTCAGCCCGCTGGGCGTGATCTTCAGCGCCATCGGCCTGAAGCAGATCAAGGAGCGGCGCGAGAGCGGCCGGGGTTTGGCGCTGGCCGGCCTGATCATCTCGATCATCTCGATCGTGCTCGCCATCATCGCGATCATCGCCTTCGTGACCGTCCTGGCACCGGCGGTCGAGAAGGCTGCGCAGTCGGAGTCCGCCGCCTCGGCGTCGGCCGACGTCGCCGCGCCGGCCGACGACACCACCGGCGTCGTGGCGGCCTGCGAGGTCATCGTCCCGGCGGTCGTGAACCTCGAGTCGGACCTCGCGACCGTGGAGACCCCCGAGGACTACGCAGAGGTCATGGGCACCCTGCGGACGACGATGGAGGCAGCTGCCGGTCAGACGACCGACCGCACCTTCATCGCCCACGTGCAGACGCTCTCCGACGACTTCCAGCAGGCGATCGACGCCGTGAGCGCCGGTGAGGACCCGTCGTCCCTCGAGTCCGCCCTCACCGCTGACGGCACCCAGATCGACGACGACTGCGCCGCGGCCGGCTACGTCCAGTAGCCCCTGCCGGCGAGACGAAGAACCCCAGGCCGGGCCTCCTACGAGGTCCGACCTGGGGTTCTGTCGCGGTGGGCGATACTGGGTTCGAACCAGTGACCTCTTCGGTGTGAACGAAGCGCTCTACCACTGAGCCAATCGCCCGGCGTTGCTGCAGCTGTGATTGTGCCAGAGCCTCACCGCCATAGCGGAACCCACCCCGGCACCCATGTCGGCACGCCCGTCAGGTGCAGCGTGACCACGAGGACGCCGTAGACGAAGGCCGCCGTGGCCGCGGCGATCAGCAGCCGCACCCAGACCGGCTGGTCGGTCACCCAGTCGGTCCACCGCTTCACGTGCTCCTTGGTGAATTCCAGGAGCCGCTCCGCCCAGAGGAACTCCGTCGCCAGGACGAACAGCCCGGCGATCACGATCAGCCAGCCGGGACCCGGCAGCGGGATGGCCACGATGCCCAGCGCGACGACGAGCCCCCCCACGACCCCGACGGCGATCCGGTAGGGATGGTTCACCGACCGGCGGGCGGCGATCCGCCGGCGCCAGCGTGTGTCGGCGATCCGCTCGCGCAGGCTGCGCGTCTCGTCGGCGTCGAACCGCGCGAGCCGCTCCTCACGGGTCTCCCGGTGCCGGGGCGTCTCCGGCGAGGCGACTGTGTCGTGTTCGCTCAGCTGGTCACCTGCCCGGTCGCGACGACCTCCGTCGGGAGTGGCGGAGCCTTCCGACCGGGTTCGAGGCTGATGCCGTAGATCTCGTGCTGGGCGAAGCCGGTCGACCCGGAGCCTACGGTCTTCATCGCGATCCGTGAGGTTGTCACGTCGAACGTGCCGAGCGACTCGGCGTTGCCGCCGTCCATGCTCCAGAGCACGTAGGTGTTCGACCGGGGGTCGTTCTCCGCGAGCCCCTGCATGATCAGGTTCACCTCTCCGCCGCGGGCGACGACCGTGGCGACGGGCTTCCCGTCCGGGGCATTCAGCGGGGCGATCGTCGCCCGGCCGGGGCTGAGCAGGCCCTTCATGACGGCGTTCTGCTCGGCGACCGTCGCCTGCAGCTTGTCGCGGTCGGAGTTGAGGACGACGTTCCAGAGGCCCAGCCCGATGATCGCCGCGAGGGCCGCCGCCACCAGACCGACGGGGACGACCCGGCGCCAGCCCGTGCGCGGAGCGGTCGCCGTCCGTGGGCCGGGGACGACCCGCAGCGGCGGACCCGGGGCGGCGGCGCTCGGGTCCGGCAGCTGCTCGGTCTCCTCCACCGCGTCGCGGATCCGCTGGAGCAGTCCCGCCGAGGGTTCGGGCGCAGGGAGATCGGTGGCCATCGCGGCCATCACCTCCTCGGCCTCGGCCACGGTCGCCGCGCAGCGCGCGCAGCCGGCCAGGTGCGTGGCGAACAGCGACTCGTCCTCGGGTTCGAGCGCCCGCAGGGCCCAGCCGACCGCGAGCTCGTCGTAGGGCGCGTGCTCGGTCGGGGTCTGGTCGGCGGTCATCGTCCGCGCTCCGGGGCGATGGGGGCGCCGAGTGCGCCCCCGGTGATGTCGACGACCGCGCCGCCGAGCTCCTGCTTCAGTCGGCGCATGCCCGAGAGCATCCGGGTCTTCACCGTCCCCAGCGGGGTGCCGGTCAGGGCCGCCACCTCCCGCTGGGTGTAGCCGCCGTAGTAGGCGAGGGTCAGGGCCTCGCGCTGGGGTGCGGAGAGACCGCCGAGCGCCGTCCGCACCTGTTCGGCGACGACCCGGCTCCACACGTCCTCGTCCACGTCGCGCAGGGCGACCGGCTCGTCCAGGATCCGTTCCTCCTCCGCCAGCGCGCGCCTGCGCCGCTGGCTCTCCTCCCGGCGAACCGCGTCGACGGCCTTGTGATGCACCATCGCGAGCAGCCACGAGGCGACGCTGCCCCGTCCGCGCTCGTAGGCGGACGGATCGCGCCAGACGCTGAGGAAGACCTCCTGCAACACGTCCTCCGCGAGGACGTCGTCGGCCAGGATGCGGCGCGCCAGCGCGAAGGCCGGCCGGCGGAAGCGCTCGTAGAGCCCGTCGATCGCCGTCTGGTCGCCGGCCCGGATGCGACGCAGCAGGTCAGCGTCCCCCTCGGCGTCCTCGGGACGCCGGGGCGAGGTGCTCACGGCTCCCATCGTCACACGGAGAGTTCGCGACGGACCCCTTTCGCGGTTCATCCGGGCCGGAATCGGGCATGACTGCTCCGACGGGGACCCGTTCGTGTGACGGGTGAAACAGATGTGAAGGAAGTGCAATGCGACGTCACTCCGAGACCGGACGGTCGTTGACCTGACATGCCGAGCCGATGGACCCCCGGGTACTCCTCCCCCATCACCCTCCAGCTCGTCGGGCCACAGTCGTGGACCGAGGTGCCGGCCCTGCTGTGCTACGACGCCGCAGACCCGTTCGCCGTCCGGATCGCCTTCGGCGACGTCGGTGACGAGAACGGCGTCGTCGACCTCGAGGACGGCGGCATCGCCTGGCTGCTGAGCCGCGAGCTCCTCCAGGCCGGCCTGGACGGGCCCGCCGGCGAGGGCGACGTCCGGCTGTGGCCGGCGCACGCCGCAACCGACGTCCTCTTCCTGCACCTGCGCGCACCCTCGGGCGAGGCGCTGTTCGAACTGTCCCGCGCGACGGTCGCCGCGTTCCTCCGGCAGACCGAGACCCTGGTCCCGTCCGGCACCGAGGGCGCCCTGCTCGACCTCGACGACGAGCTCCACGTGCTGCTGTCCAACGGTGGGGCGGACCCGACGGGCCGCTGACCAGCAGAGATGGTCCACCGCCCGCCTCTCGGGGGCGGGCGGCGGACCCCCCTGGTTGGAGGGCTCCAGGGCGTCGGTTAGAGTTCTCCACGCAACGCGGACGTGGCTCAGCTGGTAGAGCATCACCTTGCCAAGGTGAGGGTCGCGGGTTCGAATCCCGTCGTCCGCTCGGAACCTCGGGCGCTGGTCGAGAGATCGGCGCCCGCGTGCGGTGGAGTGGCCGAGAGGCGAGGCAACGGCCTGCAAAGCCGTCTACACGGGTTCAAATCCCGTCTCCACCTCGTCTCCTCCCGGAGCACGAGCGCGGAGGAGGGTCCGGTCGCGAGGCCGGAACGGGCGATTGGCGCAGCGGTAGCGCGCTTCCCTGACACGGAAGAGGTCACTGGTTCGATCCCAGTATCGCCCACCAGCAGCAGAGCCCCAGGTCACCGACCTGGGGCTCTGCTCATCTCCGGGGTCGGCTGCTCGAGCGTCCGGACGGCGGCGACGCGGGCTTCTGCCGACGAGGCGTGGAACCCGAGCCGCTCGAGCAGAGCGAGTGCCGCGATGTTGCCGGGGCCGGTGTCGGCGTGCACCTCTCGCGCCCCCAGCTCCCGCGCCCGTGCGAGAACCGCGACCATCGCCCCGTGCCCGGTGCCGCGTCCGCGGGCCGTGCGGGTGAGCCAGATGCCCGTCTCGAGGCTCCCGGGCTCGGCGGTGCGCTTCAGCCGGACGGCACCCACCACCGCGCCGTCCACGCAGATGCCCCACGTGGCCTCACCGAGCGGTCCGTCGAGCCCCATGCGGCGGTCGCGGTGGAACCGGCGCAGCCACTCGATCCGCGGGCGGCTCCAGCCGTCACCGGCGATCGGCGGGGTCACCTCGTCCGGTGCGGCGTCGGCCGTCGCCGCCTCGACCAGCCCCGCCAGCACGTCCTCGTCGACCGGGACGAGCTCGACCTCCGGCATCACGGCAGCGCCGGCACGACCCGCTCGGCCCAGAAGCGGTCGACCTGCCCGGCGAGCTGCTCCGGCGTGCCGCCGTTGTCCAGGACGACGTCGGCGACGGCTCGGCGCTGCTCGTCGGTCGCCTGCGCCGCCATCCGCGCACGGGCGTCCTCGGCGGTGAGCCCGCGCTGCACGAGCCGGGCCACCCGGATCTCGGGATCGGCCTGGACGACGAGCACGAGGTCGTAGGAGCCCGCCTGGCCGGTCTCCACGAGCAGCGGGACGTCGTGGACGACGACCGAGTCCGCCGGCGCGGCGGCCGCGATCTCGGTGGCCCGGGCCCGGACCAGCGGATGGACGATCGAGTCGAGCCGTCGCCGCGACTCCGGGTCGGCGAAGACCTCCGCGGCCAGCGCGGGGCGGTCCAGCGAGCCGTCAGCGGCCAACACCTCCGGTCCGAAGGCGTCGACGATCGCGGCCAGGCCGGGCGTCCCCGGCTCGACCACCTCGCGGGCGATGAGGTCGGCGTCGACGATGACCGCCCCGTGTTCGGCCAGGAGCCGGGAGACGGTGCTCTTCCCCGACCCGATTCCGCCGGTCAGCCCGATGCGCAGCACGACCGGACAGTAGCGAGCGGCACCTGCGGGCCGGAGGGCCCGGGGAAGGTCACGGGCCGATAACACCCGTCCATCCCGTCCGGCGCGTCGCTCCAGTCACACCAGTAACAGTCCATAACGTCTGCCGTGGCGATCTTCCCCCGCCGAGAGAGGCAGAACCCGATCATGTCCCGATCCACGCACGCCGGACCTCCGACGACCCGGGCCGCCCGGCGCGGCGCCGGCCGACACCGCCTCGGCACTGCCACCGGCGTCCGCTGCAGCGACATCCCCGCCGTGCGCGAGCGGATGCAGTTCCAGCGCCCCGCGCCCGCCCGCAGCTCGTTCACCCGCTGGCTGTTCCAGGCGCCGGTCGCGGGCCGCCACACGTGGAGCTTCCTCGCGGGCTCCGGCGGCCGTCCGCGTACCGCTTTCGCGATCATCCTCAGCCTGTAGCAACCGCCGAAGAGGCCCGCGGACGTCGTCCGTGGGCCTCTTCGTGTGCCTGCTCGGACGACTGAACGCCAGAGGCCCAGAACCGCATCGGTTCTGGGCCTCTGGCGTTCAGCGGTCTAGCTGAGGATCACTCCCCGCCGGCGAGCTTGGCCCGCAGCGCGGCAAGGGCCTCGTCGCTGGCCAGCGTGCCACCGGTGCTCGGGGCGTCGGCGCTGCCGCCGGCCGCGTCCTCGCTCGAGTAGCTGCCACCCGCGGCGGCCTCGGCGTCGGCCTCCTTGGCGGCCGCGATCTGCTTGCGGTGCGCCTCGAAGCGGGCCTGCGCGTCGGCGTAGGCCTTCTCCCACTCCTCGCGCTGGGCCTCGTAGCCCTCGCGCCATTCACCGGTGTCGGAGTCGAAGCCCTCGGGGTAGAGGTAGTTGCCCTCGGCGTCGTAGGACGCCGCCATGCCGTAGGCGGCCGGGTCGAACTGCTCCTCGTCGCCGACGACGCCCTCGTTGGCCTGCTTGAGCGACAGCGAGATGCGGCGGCGGTCCAGGTCGATGTCGATGACCTTGACCAGGATCTCGTCGCCGACCTGCACGACCTGCTCGGGGATCTCCACGTGGCGCTCGGCCAGCTCGGAGATGTGGACCAGGCCCTCGATGCCCTCGTCGACGCGCACGAACGCACCGAACGGGACGAGCTTGGTGACCTTGCCCGGCACGACCTGGCCGATCTGGTGGGTGCGGGCGAACTGACGCCACGGGTCCTCCTGAGTCGCCTTCAGCGACAGGGAGACCCGCTCGCGGTCCAGGTCGACGTCGAGGACCTCGACGGTGACCTCCTGGCCCACCTCGACGACCTCGGACGGGTGGTCGATGTGCTTCCACGACAGCTCGGAGACGTGCACCAGGCCGTCGACGCCGCCGAGGTCCACGAAGGCACCGAAGTTGACGATCGAGGAGACGACACCCGTGCGGACCTGGCCCTTGGCGAGCTTGTTGAGGAACTCGCTGCGCACCTCGGACTGGGTCTGCTCCAGCCACTGGCGGCGCGACAGGACGACGTTGTTGCGGTTCTTGTCGAGCTCGATGATCTTCGCCTCGAGCTCGCGGCCCACGTACGGCTGCAGGTCGCGGACGCGGCGCATCTCGACCAGCGAGGCGGGGAGGAACCCGCGCAGGCCGATGTCGAGGATGAGGCCGCCCTTGACGACCTCGATGACGGTGCCGGTGACGACCTCGTCGGCTTCCTTCTTGGCCTCGATCGTGCCCCAGGCGCGCTCGTACTGTGCGCGCTTCTTGGAGAGGATCAGCCGCCCTTCCTTGTCCTCCTTCTGGAGAACCAGGGCTTCCACCTCGTCGCCGACCTTGACGACCTCGTTGGGGTCGACGTCGTGCTTGATGGAGAGTTCGCGCGAGGGGATGACGCCCTCGGTCTTGTAGCCGATGTCCAGCAGCACCTCGTCCCGGTCGACCTTGACGATGACGCCCTCGACGATGTCGCCATCGTTGAAGTACTTGATCGTCTGGTCGATCGCCGCGAGGAAGTCCTCGGCGGAACCGATGTCGTTGATGGCGACCTGGGGGGTGCTGGAAGGACGGACCTGGGTGGAGGTCATGTGGTTGGTAGCTCCGGACGGTGGATGCGTAGGGACAGGGCACCCGCGGTCGTCGACCGCGGGGATGGAACAGCGAGGAGAGCCGGCGCGCGCCGACACCCCGTGGAGGGGACAGCACGACAGACCTCTGGCGCATTCCCATGGTACGGACGTCGAGAGCACCCGGTCCACCAGGGTCTGCTCCCGGGACCCCGCCCCCGGCGTGTCACGATCGGCGCGCCATGAACCCACCCTCTCCTCTCCCCCTCGGCAGCGACGGCTATCCGGCCGCCGGCGGCGTCGACCGGCGGCCGGCGGGCACCGAGGAGTCCGTCCGGGCGAACCGGCGGTGGTGGGACGCCGCCGCCCCGGCCTACCTGGCCGAGCACGGGTCCGACCTGGGTGACACCGATTTCCTCTGGTGCCCGGAGGGGCTGCGGGAGGCCGACGCCCACCTGCTCGGGGACGTCGCAGGTCGGCGGGTCCTGGAGATCGGCTGCGGCTCGGCACCCTGCGCCCGCTGGCTCCGCCGCGAGGGTGCCGACGTCGTCGGCCTGGACCTCTCGGCCGGGATGCTGGCCCGGGCGGCCGAGCTGAACCGGTCGACCGGCATCGCCGTGCCGCTGCTGCAGGCCGACGCCGGGGCGCTGCCGCTGACCGAAGCCAGCGTCGACCTCGCCTGCTCGGCCTTCGGCGGATTGCCGTTCGTCGCCGACGTCGGGGGCGCCCTCGGGGAGGTCGCGCGGGTGCTGCGGCCCGGTGGGAGGTTCGTCGCGTCGGTGAACCACCCCATGCGCTGGCCCTTTCCCGATTCCCCGGATCCCGAGGACCTGCAGGTCACGTCGTCCTACTTCGACCGGCGGCCCTACGTGGAGACCGATGGCGACGGGAACACCGTCTACGTCGAGCACCACCGCACGGTCGGCGACTGGGTGCGGGCCGTCGTCGGCGCAGGCCTCGTGCTCGAGGACCTGGTCGAGCCGGAGTGGACGCCAGGCCGGACCCAGGAATGGGGCCAGTGGTCGCCGGGACGCGGCGCTCTCATCCCGGGCACTCTCATCCTGGTCACCCGCAAGGCTTGATCATGCCGAGTGGGGCCCGGAGGGTCCCGCGCAGGCGGGATGGGCGCGCTCAGTGCAGCAGGGGGACGGCCGTTGGCCGCGGTGCGACCCGGAGGGTCGCGGTCTCATGGCGTCGTGGGGCGTTCCGGCCCATCTCTCGGTCGTCTACCCGTTCGTGCCGCCGGCCGACGTCGAGGACGCCGTGCTGTCCCGGCTGGCCGCGGCGGCCGGCACCGTGCCCGCGTTCGACTGCGCGTTCCGGCGCACGGACTGGTTCGGCGACGACGTCCTCTGGCTCGCACCCGAGCCGGACGCGCCGTTCCGCGAGCTGACGAGGGCGGTCGTCGCGGCGTTCCCGGCGCACCGGCCGTACGGCGGGCTCTACGACGAGCCGACTCCGCACCTCACGGTCGGCGAGCTCCGCCTCGGCAGCGCGGACGAACTGGCGGCCGCTGAGCGTGCCGTGCGAGCGCTGCTGCCGATCCACGGGCGAGTGGCTCGGGCGGTACTCCTGGCCGGCCGGCCGGAACCGGACTCCTGGCGACCGGTCGCAGACTTCCCGCTCGGCGTCGCCGGCTGAACAGCCGTCCCTTCCCCTGGTGGGCGAGCGCTGCCGGACTTCGCGCCGTCGGCGCCCCGCGGGGCCGACGGGGGCCGGCGCCCAGCGCGGCAGAGGAGACCATCGAGATGGCCCTGTTCATGGACGTCCACAACAAGGTCGACGGCCTGACCGCCGACGCCGTCCACGGCACGCACCAGAGGGACCTGGAGGTCCAGCAGAAGTACGGCGTGGACCACAAGCACTACTGGTTCGACGAGAACTCGGGAAGGGTCTTCTGCCTGGTCGAGGCGCCCGACGCCGACGCCGCGGCGGCCGTCCACCGCGAGGCCCACGGCCTGGTTGCCGACGAGATCGTCCCGGTGCGCGAAGGCGCGTAGCTCTGTCCCGAGATCAGACACCGGTCGAGCGGGGTCTGCCGGTCCGCGAGACCCCGCCGGACCGGTGTCTGATCATGGTTCGACGAGGGCGCGGAGGTACCGCCTGCGGGAGATCCGTTGGGCGACGAGCAGCGCCGGGAACACCATCCGCCACGCCCCCCGTGGCGTGGGCCCGGTGAGGGATCGCAGCGTCAGGTACACCTGGCCGTCGGGCGTCCGATGGCCGACGAACGCCTCCTCCCCGCAAACCGGGTGCCCCTCGAGGGTCCCGTAGGCGAAGCCACACCGATCCGGCCGATTGACGACGGCGACGATGCGCACGGGCTCGCGGATCCGCAGCGGCCCCACAACTGCGATGAGCCGGAATTCCGCGCCCTGCTGCACGCGGACTCCACGCCCGCCCGCGGGCTCGACGACGAAGCCACTACGGGTCTCCAGCAGCGGCGTCGAGATCGTGCCGATGCGCGAGGGCGCCTGACGCCGGACCCCCGGTCGCGCCGAGTGGGGCCCGGAGGGTCCCGCGCAGGGGCGAAGGGCTGGCTCCGCGCCAAGGGGGAGGCTCCTGGGCGCGGTGCGGTCCGGAGGACCGCAATGTCCTAGTGGGCGGCGGCGTCCCAGCTCTCGCCGAAGCCGACCGACACCTCCAGCGCCACCGAGAGATCGGCCGCGCCCGCCATCTCGCGGCGGACGAGCGCCTCGAGCTTCTCCTTCTCCCCCGGCGCGACCTCGAGCACGAGCTCGTCGTGGACCTGCAGCAGCATCCGCGAGGACAGCCCCTCGGCCGCGATCGCCTTCTCGACGTCGAGCATCGCGACCTTGATGACGTCGGCCGCCGAGCCCTGGATCGGGGCGTTGAGCGCCATCCGCTCGGCCATCTCCCGCCGCTGCCGGTTGTCGCTGGTCAGGTCGGGCAGGTACCGGCGCCGCCCGAGCGTGGTCTCGGTGTAGCCGGTCAGCCGCGCCTCCTCGACCACGCTGTCCAGGTAGTCGCGGATGCCGCCGAAGCGCTCGAAGTACGCGTGCATCTGCCCGCGCGCCTCCTCCGGCGTGATCTTCAGCTGCTGCGACAGGCCGTACGCGCTCAGCCCGTAGGCCAGGCCGTAGCTCATCGCCTTGATCCGGCGTCGCATCTCGGGGTCGACCTGCTCGATGGGGATGTCGAACGCCCGCGACGCGACGAAGGAGTGCAGGTCCTCCCCCGACGTGAACGCCTCGATCAGCCCCTCGTCGCCGGAGAGGTGAGCCATGATCCGCATCTCGATCTGGCTGTAGTCCGCCGTCATCAGCGACTCGTAGCCCTTGCCGACGACGAACGCCTGCCGGATGCGCCGCCCCTCGGCGGTGCGGATCGGGATGTTCTGCAGGTTCGGGTCGGTCGAGGACAGCCGGCCGGTGGCCGCGATCGTCTGCTGGAAGGTGGTGTGGATGCGCCCCGCGTCGTCGACCATCGGCAGCAGCCCGTCGATGACGGTGCGCAGCCTGGTGACGTCGCGGTGGCGGAGCAGGTGCTCCATGAACGGGTGCCCGGTCTGCTCGAGCAGCCAGGTCAGGGCATCGGCGTCCGTGGTGTACCCGGTCTTGTTCTTCTTCGTCTTGGGCAGGCCGAGCTCGTCGAAGATCACCGCCTGCAGCTGCTTGGGCGAGCCGAGGTTCACCTCGCGGCCGATCACGGCGTAGCACTCGGCGGCCGCGGCGGAGACCGCGTCGGAGAACTCGCGCTGCAGTTGCTGCAGGTAGTCGACGTCGGCGGCGATGCCCCGGTACTCCATCGCGGCCAGCACCCGGGTCAGCGGCAGCTCGATCCCGCCCAGCAGGGCGTCGCCGCCCCGCGAGCCGAGGACCGTCTCCAGGGCGTCGGACAGGTCGTTGACGGCGACGGCCTTGAGGACGTCGGCGTGGTCGGCCTCGGCGGCGAGATCGGCCTCGCTGGGCCCCAAACCGTCGAGGGTGAGCTGGCCCTCGGGCTCGGCCGCGTCCTTCAGTTCGCGCTTGAGGTACCGGACGGCGAGGTCGCCGAGGTCGAACGACCGCTGGCCGGGCAGCGCCAGGTAGGCGGCGAGTGCGGTGTCGCTGACGACCCCGTTCAGCTCCCAGCCGCGGGCCCAGATCGCGAGATAGGGCCCCTTGACCTCGTGGACGACCTTCTGCGTCGCCGGGTCGGCCAGCCAGGCGGCGAGCGCCTGCTCGTCGGACGCGTCGAGGTCGGGCCCGACGTCGACGAAGGTGGCGTGGTCGTTGGCCGCGGCGAGCGCGATACCGGTCAGCTCGCCACCGCCGCGACCCCAGGTGCCGCGGAAGATGAGCCCGGTGCGGCCGGTGCGGGCGTTGGCCTGCAGCCACGCACCCAGCTGACCGGCCGGGACGTCGTCCTCGGCGACGTCGAAGCCGCCCTCCACCTCGGGCTCGGCGCTGGTGAGCGTCGCGAACAGCCGGTCGCGGAGCACGCGGAACTGCAGGTTGTCGAAGAGGGTGTGCACCTCGTTGCGGTCCCACGGCTGGACGGCGAGGTCGGCCGGGCCGAGCTCCAGCGGGACGGCGCGGTCGAGTTCGGTGAGCCGCCGGTTCTGCAGCACCGAGGACAGGTGCTCGCGCAGCTTCTCGCCCACCTTGCCCTTGACGGTGTCGACCTGGTCGACCAGCGCGTCGAGCGAGCCGTACTCCCGGACCCACTTGGCCGCCGTCTTCTCCCCCACGCTCGGGATGCTCGGCAGGTTGTCGCTCGGGTCCCCCCGGAGCGCGGCGAAGTCGGGGTACTGGGCCGGCGAGAGGCCGTACTTGGTCTCGACCTCCTCCGGCGTGAACCGGGTCATGTCCGAGACGCCCTTGCGCGGGTAGAGCACCGTGACGTGGTCGTTGACCAGCTGCAGCGCGTCGCGGTCACCGGTCGCGATCAGCACGTCCATGCCCTGCTCGACCGCCTGCACCGTCAACGTCGCGATGACGTCGTCGGCCTCGTAGTTGTCCGCCGTGATGACCGGCACGTGCAGCGCCGCCAGTACCTCCTGGACGAGGCTGACCTGCCCGCGGAAGTCGGTCGGGCTCTCCGAACGGTTCGCCTTGTAGTCGGCGAAGATCTCGCTGCGGAACGTCTTGCGGCCCACGTCGAAGGCGACCGCGAGGTGCGTCGGCTTCTCGTCGCGCAGGATGTTGATCAGCATCGAGGTGAAGCCGTAGACGGCGTTGGTCGGTTGTCCCGTGGTCGTCGAGAAGTTCTCGACCGGCAGGGCGAAGAACGCGCGGTAGGCGAGCGAGTGGCCGTCGAGCAGGAGCAGCCGCGGACGCTCCCCTGACGAGAGGGTGGCGGTGGGCGCGGAGGTGGAGACCGGGGCAGACATCGGGTCCGATCCTATGTGCGGGCACCGACTGGTTACCGTGCCTTCCGTGACGACCGCTCCCCCGGCCTGGGCGCCGACCGACACCATCAGCCCGCTCGACGACAAGCTCGGCATCCGGATCACCGACTACGACCCCGACCGGATGGTCGCGACGATGCCCGTCGCCGGGAACGAGCAGCCCTACGGCCTCCTGCACGGCGGTGCGACGTGCGCCCTCATGGAGACCGCCGGCTCGTGGGCGGCCGCGCTGCACGCGGGCCCGGACAGGCAGGTTGTCGGCATCGAGCTGAACGCGAGCTACCTGCGGGCGGCGACGTCGGGCACCGTCACCGCCGTCTGCACACCGGTGCGTCGCGGTCGCACCCTCACGACCTTCCTCATCGAGATCACCGACGACGAAGGCCGGCCGACGGCTACGGGCCGGCTGACCTGCCTGATCAAGGACTGAGACCGGCTCCGGCCGGCGGCCGGTCCGGTGTCCAGCTGTCCGCGCCGCCCAGCGGGGCACCCTGCCGCCGGTCGCCGTAGATTTCGGTGCAGCCGCCGTTCGCTCGACGTCCGACCCAGGAGATGCCTGTGCCCCACGTCCTGGATGTCGAGCGCATCGACACGTCCGGTCTCGAGCAGTGCCCCATCGACTACGGCGTCTGCGGGCGAGGGCGTGGGCTGACCGGGAGGCGGGCGACGTGCGGACAGTTCTGACCCTGAGCTTCGACCAGGGTGCGGTGGCCGCCGAGGCTCGCGCCGCCGAGGAGGCCGGCTACGACGGGCTCGCCGTCGGCGAGCACCTGTTCTTCCACGGCCCCCACCCGAACGGTTTCGTAGCGCTCGCCGCGGCCGCGGGGGCGACCAGCCGGATCCGGCTGCTCAGCTCTCTGACCGTGCTGCCGCTCTACCCCGCGGCGCTGGCCGCGAAGCTCGCCACCACGCTCGACCAGGTGTCGAACGGGCGCTTCGACCTGGGCGTCGGGGTGGGCGGTGAGTACCCGCCGGAGTTCGTCGCGGCCGGGGTCGAGGTGAGTGACCGTGGAGCCCGCACCGACGAGGCCCTGCAACTGATGCGGGCGCTCTGGCAGGGAGGGGCGGTGGAGTTCGACGGCCGATTCACCCGCGTGCCCGGCCTCGCGCTGCAGCCCGGCCCGGTGCAGGGCGGCGGGCCGCCGATCTGGCTGGGCGGCCGCAGCCGGGCCGCCGTCCGGCGCGCCGGACGCTACGGCGACGTGTGGATGCCCTACATGTACACACCCGAACAGCTGGCCTCCAGCCTGGCCGAGGTGCGGGACGCCGCCGCGGCAGCGGGCAGGGACCCGGCGACGGTCCGCGGGGCGGTCTTCTGCTGGGGCGGCGTGGACGAGGACCCGGGCCGATCCCGCCAGGAGGTCGTCGACGGCGTGGGTGCCGTCTACCAGCAGGACTTCACCCGGCTCGCCGACCGGTACCTCCTGCACGGGGATCCCGATCGCGTGGCGGCCCGGGCCCGCGAGTACGCCGACGCCGGCGCGCAGACGCTGGTCTTCTCCCCCGTCGGGACAGGGGCACGGCGGCGCGAGATCGTCGACCTGTTCACGTCGGCGGTGCTGCCGGCCGTCCGCGCCGTCCCCGAGGGAACGCCATGAAGCCGCCGCACGTCGCCGTCATCGGCGGGGGCCAGATGGGGGCCGGCATCGCGCAGAGCTTCCTGACCGCCGGCTCTGCGGTCACCGTCGTGGAGACCGCCGACCCGGACGCCGCGCGCGACCGGATCGCGCAGGGGCTCGACGGGGCCGCGGCCCGGGGCAAGCTCAGCGGGAGCGTGCCGGACGTGCTCGCCCGGCTGACCGTGCTCGCGGGGATCTCCGGCCTGGCCCCCGACACCACCCTGGCCGTCGAGGCGGTGCCGGAGGACCCCGGGCTCAAGGCGTCCGTCCTCAGGGACGTCGAGAGCGTGATCGGCCCGCAGTCGGTGCTCGCCACCAACACGTCGTCCCTGTCGGTCACCGAGCTGGCCGCCGTCCTGCAACGGCCGCAGCGATTTCTCGGGATGCACTTCTTCAACCCCGTGCCCGCGTCCCGCCTGGTCGAGCTGGTGGTGGCGCCCGGCACCGACCCGGACGTCGTCGGGACCGCCCGCGGCTGGGTCGACCAGCTGGGCAAGACGGGCATCGTCGTCAACGACTCCCCCGGTTTCGCCTCCTCCCGGCTCGGCGTGCTGCTGGGGCTGGAGGCGATCCGGATGCTCGAGGAGGGCGTCGCCGACGCCGAGGCGATCGACACCGCGATGGAGCTCGGCTACCGGCATCCGATGGGACCGCTCCGGTCGACCGACCTCGTGGGCCTCGACGTCCGCCTCGCGATCGCCGAGTACCTGCACCGGACCCTCGGCGAGCGCTTCGCCCCGCCCCAGTTGCTCCGCGACATGGTGGCGGCCGGCGAGCTCGGCCGGAAGACCGGGAGGGGTTTCCACGACTACTCGTGACCCGGCGTCCCGGTCGTCCCCCGCCGGCGTCAGGCCCGCTCGTAGGCAGAACCCACGCGGTAGAGGGTCGCTTCGTCGTAGTGCCGCCCGACGAGCATGAGCCCGACGGGTAGCCCGTCGGACTCCCCGCACGGCAGGCTGAGAGCCGGGTGGTGCGAGACGTCGAAGGGGCAGGTGTTGGCGAACATCTCGGTGGCGCGCCGGCACCACTCGACCACGCCGTCGCCGGGATCCGGCAGCGGCTGAGCCTTCTGCGGCGTGGTCGGCATCAGCAGGACGTCGACGTCCTGGAGCGCCGCGTCGTAGGCGGCGCGCAGGGTGCGGACCCGGTTCACGGCCTTGCCGTAGTAGGTGTGCCCGAGGACCTCCTGCACGTACGTCCCGAGGAGCGTGAAGAGGGTGACGTTGGGGGGCAGGGCGTCCACGTCGCCCCGCCGGCGGAGCAGGTGCTCCATCATGTCCACCGGGTAGTAGTCGTCCCGGCTGATCCCGAAGCCCTGGTTGCGCAGGACCGTCTCGGTCAGCCCCTCGATGGCGATGGGCGTCCAGAGCGCCGGCCCGAGCAGGTGCAGGGGGACGGACACCTCCTCGACGACCGCGCCCAGCTTCTCCAGGACCGTGGCCGCCTGGCGGACGCTCGCGTCGACGTCCGGCTCCCCGCCCGGCTGACCGAACCCCTCCCGCAGCAGTCCGATGCGCAGGCCACGCACCCCGGCATCGAGGCCTGAGGCGTAGTCGCCGACCCGGATGTCGCGCTGGCGCGGATCGATGCCGTCGGATCCGGCGATGACCTGCAGCAGCCGGGCGTTGTCGGCGACCGTCCGGGTCATCGGCCCGACGTGGTCGAAGTACGCCTCGATCGGGGCGATGCCGGTGTAGGGCACCAGGCCGTACGTCGGCTTGAGCCCGACGACGCCGGTGAACGACGCCGGCATCCGGATCGAGCCGGCCTGGTCGGCCCCGAGAGCCATGTCGGCCTCCCCCGTGGCCACGGCCACCGCGCTGCCGCTGGACGAGCCGCCGGCCGACCAACCGTGCCGGTGCGGGTTGTGCGTCGGCCCGTGCGCGTTGGTGTGGCTGCCGCCGGAGAGGCAGAAGAACTCGCACGCGGTCTTGCCGACGATCTCCGCGCCGGCCTCGAGGGCACGGGTCACGACGGTCGCGTCGACGTCCGGCGTGTAGCCCTCGAGCAGGTCCGCGCCGTTCATCATCGGCACGCCGGCGACCATGACGCTGTCCTTGACCGCGAGCCGGACACCGGCCAGCGGCCCCTCGGCGGCGCCGCGGACGGAGGTGCGCACGTACCAGGCGTGGTGCGGGTCCTCCTCCGGCGTCGGCACCCGCGTCTCGACCGCGCCGCGCGTCGCGAGGACCGGGCGTTCCTCGACGGTGTCGACCGCGTCGTAGGCGTCCAGCATGGCCGACACCAGCGCGGCGTAGTCGTCGATCGAGTCGAGCGCGCTGCGGAACCCGATCCGCTCGGCGATGCGGGACAGCTCGTCAGGACTGGGCTTGGGGACGGCCATGGGAATCTCCCTCTCGTCGGGTCAGTGCTTCTCCTGGGCGGATTCCCGCAGCGGTGCCTTGAGGACCTTGCCGGTCGCGTTGCGCGGCAACTCCTCGACGAGCAGCACCCGGACGGGAACCTTGTAGGCGGCCAGGCGCTCCCGGCACCAGGCGCGCAGCTCGTCCTCCGTGGGGAGTTCCCCCCGGACGGGGACGACGAAGGCGGTGCCCGCCTCGCCCCAGCGCGGGTGCGGCGTCCCGACGACCGCCGCCTGGTTGACCGCCGGGTGCGCGTGCAGGGCGTTCTCCACCTCCGCCGGGTACACGTTCTCCCCGCCCGAGATGAACATGTCCTTCCACCGGTCGACCAGCACGACGTGGCCGTCATCGGTCATCGTGGCGGCGTCCCCGGTGTGCAGCCACCCGTCCGCGGTGAACGCCTCGGTGGTCGCGGCCGGGTTGCGCCAGTACCCCGGGGTCACCAGCGGCCCGGACAGCTGGAGTTCCCCGGTCTCCCCCGCAGCCGCCGGCCGGTCGTCGGGGGTCCGTACCCGGCAGCGGGCATAGAGCAGCGGCAGCCCGACGGTGCCGTTGTGGTCCAGTTCCCGGCCCGGCGGCATGGCGGTGACGCAGGCGCCGGCCTCGGTGATCCCGTAGACCGTGGTGAGCGCGACCCCGCGCCGTCCCCAGGTCTCGACCAGCGCCTGCGGGACCGGTGAGCCGCCGACGATCGCGGCGAACGGCCGCAGCGGCGCGTCGGCGAACCCGGGGAGCTGCTCCATGAACTGGTAGTTCGCCGGGACCCCGCAGAAGTGGGTCACCGGCGACGTGTCGTCGGTGAGCAGCGCGAGGGCGCGGGCGGCGTCGAACTCGCGCGCGACGACGACCGTGCCGCCGACGTAGAGAACCGGATGGGCGAACAGGTTGAGGCCGGCGACGTGGAACAGCGGCAGCACGGTCAGGCAGCGGGATTCCGCGGACACGCGGTGGGCGACGAGGATGCCGAGCAGACTTGCCAGCCAGCCGCGGTGCGTCGCCTGCACGCCCTTGGGCAGCCCGGTCGTGCCGGAGGTGTAGATGATCGTCCAGACCGCGTCGTCGTCCACCTCGGCCGGTGCCCAGTCCGGAGGCACGGTCGCGGTGGCGAGCGCCTCGTAGCCGTCGGCCGCACCGCCCTCGCTCGCCCAGCCCAGTCGCACCTGGGTCCCCGCGCCGGCCGCGACGTCGGCCGCCACTCCCTCGGCGGCGCTCTCGTGGAACAGCACCGCCGGCTCGGCGTCGCGGCTGACGGCGGTCAGCTCGGCCGTCGTCAGCCGCCAGTTCAGCGGCACGGCGATCGCCCCCAGCAGCGCGCAGGCGTAGACCACCTCGAAGACGCGGGCGTCGTTGCGGGACAGCACCGCGACGCGATCGCCGGGCTCGATGCCGTACCGGTCGGCCAGCGACCACGCCAGCGAGCGGACCCGGGCGGCGAGGTCGGCGTAGCTCAGCTCGACGTGCCGGTGCAGGTCGACCAGCGCCACCCGGTCGGGCGTGCGCGCGGCATGGTGCTCGATCCAGGAGACGACGGGCTGCCCCATGCTCAGCGCACGACCACTCGATGGGGCAGCGGGTCCGCGGTCAGCAGCGCCACCTCGGCGGCCCGGCGCTCCCGGACCGCACGCTGGTTCACGTAGCCCTTGTCGGTGATCTCGCCGGCGTCGAGAGCAGGCGGCTCCCGCAGCACGAGCAGCCGCTCGACACGCTGCGACGAGCCGCCCCCGGAGGCCGCGAGCCGCTCCAGGGTCTGGCGCAGTTCGGCGCGCAGCCCGTCGTCGGGGACGCCGTCGTCGTCGCAGCGACGCAGGTGGTCGGGGTGCAGCCACACCATGGCCAGCACGGTGTCAGCGTTCTCCCCGCAGATGACGGCGTCGGTCAGCAGTCCCTCCGAGGCCGACAGCAGCTGCGGCCGCAGGGTCCCCACGCTGACGAACGTGCCGGTCGACAGCTTGAAGTCCTCGGCGATCCGGCCGTGGAACAGCAGGCCCGCGGCGAGGTCGTCCGGATCGGCGAGGGTGACGGCATCCCCGGTGCGGAAGAAGCCGTCCTCGTCGAAGGCGGCCGCGGTCTGGTCGGGCCGGCCGTGGTAACCGGGTGTCACGTTGGCGCCGCGCACCCGTACCTCGGTCTTCTCACCGACCGGCACCAGGGCGAGCTCCACCCCGGGCAGGGGGACGCCGAGGGAGTCGCTGCGGGTGATCGGGAAGTGCGCCGACGTCGCGGCCGGCGAGGTCTCGGTGAGCCCCCAGGACGTGGTCATCTGCATCGTCCCGCCGTGCTCGGCGGAGAGCTTCTGCAGCCGGTCCCACAACTGCTGCGGCAGCGCGGCCGCAGCGAAGAAGCCCAGCCGGAGCCGGGACAGGAAGGCCCGTGCCGCGGCGTCGTCCCGTTCGAGGTGCGGAAGCAGGGCCGCGTATCCGGCCGGCACGTTGAGGTAGACCGTCGGACGGGCGTCGGCGAGGTTGCGCACGGTCCGCTCGACCAGCCCCGGCGCCGGGCGGCCGTCGTCGATCCAGAGGGTGCCGCCGTTGGTGAGCACCATGTTCGTGTCGTGGTTGCCGCCGAACGTGTGGCTCCAGGGAAGCCAGTCGAGGAGCACCGGCGGTTCGTCGACGAGGAACGGCCAGACCTGCCGCATCTGCTGCTGGTTGGCCGACAGCATGCCGTGGGTGTTGAGCACCCCCTTGGGCGTGCCGGTCGACCCCGACGTGAAGAGGATCTTGGCGACGTCGTCCCGCCTCAGTGCCGCGCACCTCCGGTCCACCTCGTCGCTCGGCGCCGACGCCAGGTCGTCCGGATGCAGCGCGCCGGCCAGCCCGGCGTCCGGGCTGAGCACCGTCCGCCCCGCCGCGACGGCCGCCACGGCGCGGGCGAACGAGGCGTCCTCGGCGACCAGCAGCCCGGGGTCGACCAGGTCGACCATCGCGCGCAGCTTGGCGTGGTCGGTGCTCTGCAGCGAGTACGCGACGCTGGTCGGGACCAGCGGCGCGCCGACGGTCATGGCGGCGAGCGCGACCACCAGGTGCAGGCGACTGTTGCCGGACAGCACCATCACCGGCCGGTCGGCCAGCCCGCGGTCGAGCAAGCCCTGCGCGAGGGCGTCCACCCGCGCCCGGGCCTCTCCCCAGGTCAGGCGCGCCCACTCCTCCCCCGCGCGCTCGGCGACGAGCAGCCGCTCGGGATGCGCCTCGCTGCCCGCGCGGAAGGAGTGCACGATGCTGACCGGGTGCTCGGCCAGCGGCTCCGCCGACCGGATCAGCAGGCCGCCGTCGGGCCGCTGCTCGCATTCGATCCTGGGTGGGGCGAACGTCGGCGTCATCAGTCGGTGACCTCCAGGACGACGGCGGCCCCGGTGTCGCCGGCGGCGCACCCGGTGAACAGCCCGATGCCGCCGCCGCGCAGCCGCAGGGTCTCGATCAGCTCGGCGATCGATCGCAGGCCGGTCGGGCCCTGCGGGTGACCGAACACCAGGCTGCAGCCGTAGGCGTTCATGTCCTCCGCCTTGATGCCGGTCTCCCGCGCGAACCACAGGTCGTTGACGGCGAAGGGGTTGTGCGTCGTCACGGCCTGCACGTCGGCGATCGAACGCCCCGCGGCGGCGAGGGCCGACAGCGCGGCCGGCACCGGCGCCTGCGGCATCCGGCTCTTGGCCACGCGGGCGAAGCCGGCGCCGAGGATGCGGACCACTCCCTCGCCCGAGAGCTCGCGGGCCCGGGCCTCGGTGGTCACCACCGCCCCCGCGGCGCCGTCGGCCGGATGGGTCTGCGAGGCGAAGGTGTGCAGCGCGTCCGGTGCGGCGGGCGGGAGGCCGGCGATGCCCTCATGCGTCTTGGGCCGGATGCCCTCGTCGGCGTCGAGCGTGAGCGCTCCCTTGCGCTTCGGGATCTCCACCGGCACCTGGTAGCGCCGCTGGAACGCCCGATCGTCGGCGAGCGAGGCGGCGTACTGCTCCCACCGGAGGGCGGTCAGGTCGTCGAGCTCCTCGCGGGTGGCCCCCATCTCCGCCGCCACGGCCTCGGCGGCCGCGAGCATGCCGGCGCCGGCCCACGGGTCGCGGGCGAAGCTGTCCAGCACCCAGTGCGAGGTCACCGGCGCGCCGCCCATCGCGCTGGGCGCCGGCCACGAGAGCGTCGGCCCGTTGGACACCCGGTCGGTGGTGACGACCAGCTGCGTACCGGCACCGGCCTGCACGGCACCGGCCGCGGCGTGCAGCGCGGCAACGCTGGTCGCGCAGGCCTGGCTCACCATCGGCCCGCTGATCCCGGTGGCCCCGAGACGGGCGGCCAGCGTCGGCGCGCCGTAGAAGATGTCCTGTGCGGGATGGTCCAGCCGAGGACCAGCCCATCGATGCCGGCCGGATCGACGCCCCGGTCGGCGAGCGCCCGCGAGGTCACCGCGACGGCGAGGTCCAGGCTCGGTACCTCGGCGAGCGTGCCCTGCCACTTGGCGAACGGCGACGACCACGCCGCGCCCAGCGGAATTGCTACATCCGAGTACTGCATCGGGACCTCCCTGGAGCACATGTGACGTGCACCATCCACCCACGACAGCGTGCGCTGGTCAAGATGGACGGCTGTCCATCAGAATGGACGAGTGAGCGACTCGATGGTCGTCGGCCGGAACGTCCGCCGGCTGCGGACGGAACGGCAGTTGAGCCTGGGCGCGCTCGCCGACCGCGCCGGGCTGGCGAAGCAGACCCTGGCCAACCTCGAGAGCGGACGCGGCAACCCGACGATCGAGACCCTGCTCGCGACCGCCCGGGCCCTCGGTGTGGGCGCGACCTGGCTGCTCACCGAGTGGGGCAGCCCGGTCATCGTCCACCGCAATGGCGACGCCGAGTGGGAGGGCGGGCCCCGGGACCGTCGCCGCCGGCTCGACGACATCTTCGGCACCGGCCAGGTGCTCACCTCCCTGGTCCGGCTGAGCGCCCCGGCCGCGGCCGCGGCGCCGCTCGCCACCGGGGCACTCCTGCACGCCTACGTCCTCGCGGGGCGGGTGCTGGCGGGGACGCTGGACGACCAGCACCGACTCACCTCCGGCGACTTCATCCGCTTCCCGGCCGACGTCCCCCATGTGCTCGGCGCCTCCTCGGGCTCGGCGACGGTCCACCTGATCACCACCGTGCCGCGGGTCCAGCAGTTCACCCCCGGGTGAGCTGCCGGGTCAGCCGCGGACCGGAGCGACCCAGTCCTCGAGATCGGAGACGTCGGCCTCCCGGGCCGGGTGCGCGTCGGTGAGGACGAGACCGGCACCGGGCGTCGGCTCGTCGAGTGGCCGGCGCTCGGCGACCCCGGTACCGGCTCGGATGGCGGGTGGGTCGTCGGGCCAGGACCCGCTCCCTAGGTTGGGCCCATGGATGAACGGTGGTTCGAGGACTACGTCGTCGGGACGACGGCCGAGCACGGTGCGATCCGGGTGGAGGAGGACGACGTCGTCGACTTCGGTCGCCGGTTCGATCCGCAGCCGTTCCACGTCGACCCCGAGGCCGCCGCCGCCGGGCCGTTCGGCGGCCTCATCGCCAGCGGCTGGCACACCTGCGCGCTGATGATGCGGCTGTTCGCCCAGCAGTACCTCTCGCCGGTGTCAAGCCTCGGTTCTCCGGGGGTCGACGAGGTGCGGTGGCTGGCGCCGGTTCGCCCCGGCGACGAGCTGCGCCTGCGCACCACGGTGCAGGAGGCCCGGCTCTCGCGCAGCAAGCCCGACCGCGGCCTGGTGCAGACCCGGATCGAGCTCCTCGGCCCGACGGGTGCCCCGGTCCTGACGATGACCGCGCTGAACCTGGTGCTCACCCGCCCGGCGGGCTGACCTCGACGCTGCCGACCGCATGCCGGCGTGCCAGCTCCCGGTAGATCGACGGGTTGCCGTCGACCCACCCGGCGGCCCCTTCCGACAGCGGTCCGCGCACGCGGGCCGGGGCCCCGAACGCCAGCACCTCGTCGGGGATCACCGCGCCGGGCGGCACCAGGCTGCCCGCCCCGACCAGAGTCCGGCGGCCGATCCGCGCGCCGTCCTGCACGGTGGACCCGTTCCCGATCAGCGCCTCGGCCCCCACCACTGCCCCGTGGACGACGCACATGTGCCCCACCGTGGCGCCGGGCCCGATCTCGGTGACCGGGTCGGTGCCGCCGTGGAGCACCGAGTTGTCCTGCACGTTGGCCCCTTCCCGGATCACGATCGGGCCGAAGTCGGCCCGCAGCACGACCCCGTACCAAACCGAGGCGCCGGCCTCGACGAGGACGTCACCCACCACCGTCGCGGTGGGCGCGACCCACGCCTCCGGATGCACCCGCGGCGACTTGCCTTCGAACGAGAAGAGCGGCATGTTCGGCAGCTTAGGAACACGGTGCGGGCAGCCCCCTGGCCGGCCGGCCCGTGAGCGCCGGGTGACAGGGGCGGCCTGAGCCAGCACGATGAACCCCCGGGCGGTCGTCCGCCCGGCACGCTGTCCAGCGGAACCGACTGACGGAGCAGCCATGACCGAACGACCGGGTGTGCCGGCGCGAGACCTGACCGACGAGGAGCTGGAGCGCCAGGGAGTGCACGCCCACGCCATGCGGCACTGGGTCTTCCTGCACGGCACCGCCGAGCAGTTCAGGACGCACACCGAGCGGATGCTCGAACTCGAGCAGGAGTACCTGCGCCGGCACCCGCAGCGGACCTGGCAGGGCACCGGCGGGGACGCCGACGCCCCTTCGCGGGACGACCGCATCCGCGACCTGGTGCAGACCTTCTCGCGCGCGATCACCGCTCTCCTCGACGACCAGCCGGCCACAGCTTCCCCGAGCGCCCCGCGGCGCGACCCTGTGCAGGCTCAGGTCGCGCTGCTGAGGCGGTTCTCCGAGGCGCCGGACGGACGGTTGGACAAGCTCGAGGCCCACCAGATCGCCCGGCAGCTCGCCCCCGACAGTCACCTGGTCGCTCAGCTCTACCGGCAGGACCCGCCCCTGCTGGAGGCCGATCGGGACACCCGCGTGATCACCGAGGCGGGCCGCGCCTGGCTGGCGCAGCACGCCCCCGTCTCGGCCTGAGCGGTCTCAGCGCGGATCGATCGGGGTCGAGACCAGTTCGCGACGCTCGATGGCAGCGCCGGCGTCCAGCAGGGTGTCCTCCCGGAACCGCGCGCCGATCAGCCGCACGCCGATCGGCAGGCCCTCGTCGACCTGCACGGGCACGGTCAGACCCAGCGCCCCGAGGCTGGCCACAGACATCATCGGCCCCTATGGGGTGATCACCTCGGCCGTCCGCTCGCCGGAGTGCACGTCCGCGTCGATCTCGAACGCGCCCTCCGCGCACACGCGCGTCAGCAGCACCGGCGTGCTCCACAAGAACTGCTGCAACCGTCGCACCAGCGTGCTGCGTCGTCCGTAGCCACGCTGGTAGTCGTCGAAGCCGAACTCGCCGAAGGTGTTGCGGACGAACGCGAACTAGGTGTCAGCAGCATCCGTGCAGGCCAGGGGCCGGTTGGAGGACGCGACGCCGGCCGGCTGAATTCCGGCATTCGAAAACATGCCACACCCTCATTGACATTCAGCACATCCGTGTAGAGAGTCCCACGGCACAAGCTCGCCTCGACATCTCCTGGGAGTCTCCCTATGACCTCGATCACGGACGACCGCACCGGGTCCGACGAGTTGTGGCGCTGGTCCGCCACACAGCTGGCTCATGGAATCAGCACCGGCCAGGTATCGGCGCGCGAGGTGGTGCAGAGCTGCCTGGACCGCATCGACGGGGTCAATCCCGCGCTCAACGCCCTCATCGAGGTGCGCCCGGAGGAAGCCCTCGAGGCGGCCGCGGAAGCCGACCGGCAGACCGCCTCCGGTGCCGAGCCGGGCCCGCTGCACGGCGTCCCGGTGGCCATCAAGGTCAACTCCGATCAGGTGGGCTACGCGACGACCAACGGCGTCGTCGCCTTCAAGGACAACATCGCGACCACCGACAGCCCCCACGTGGCGAACCTGCGCCGGTCCGGCGCCATCCTGCTGGGGCGCAGCAATACGCCGGCGTTCTCCTACCGCTGGTTCGCCGACAACGATCTGCACGGACGAACGCTGAGCCCCTGGAACACGGCGCGCACACCCGGCGGGTCCAGCGGCGGGGCGAGCTCGGCGGTCGCGGCCGGCATGGTGCCGATCGCCCACGGGAACGACATCGGTGGATCCGTGCGGTACCCCGCCTACGCCTGCGGCCTCGTCGGACTTCGCCCGACCGTCGGCCGGGTGGCCGGGACCTACGGCCCCCAGGACCTCGATCCGGCGCTGTCGGTGCAGTCCATGCTCGTCCAGGGGCCGCTCGCCCGCTCGGTCGCCGACACCCGACTGGCCCTCCGCGGCATGACCGGCGCCGATCCTCGCGACCCGTTCCACGTGCCCGGGTCGCCCGGGGTGTCGGCTGCCGACCGTCCGCGCCGGGTCGCGCTGGTCCGTGACCACGGTGTCGCCACTCCGACGGCGGCCGTCAACGAGGCGCTGGACCAGTCGGCTGGCTGGCTGACTGACGCCGGCTACGTCGTCGAGGAGGTCGAGCTGCCCCTGCTGGCCGAGGCGTATCGGCTCTGGTACCTGCTGTGCATGGAGGAGTTCCGCCAGATCATGCCGCTGGTCGACGAGATCGGTGACAGCGGCATGAAGCAGGCGGCAGCCAACTACTACGCGGTTTCCGCGGAATGGTGGGGTGAGCAGCCCAGCCTCACCGACTACATGAACGGATACGCCCGTCGCGGCTCGTTGATCCGCATGCTCGGCGAGTTCATGGAGCGGTACTCCACGGTGCTTCTACCCGTGTCCGCAGAGCAGGCGTTCGAGCAGGATGCGGACATCGCCAGCGTCGACAGCATGCGGCGGGTGATGGCGGCCCAGGCGTCGATGATGGCCATCCCCGTCCTCGGGTTCCCGGCCCTGTCCGTGCCGACCGGGGTGACCGACGGCCTACCGGCCGGGGTGCAGCTGCTCGGTCGCCGCTTCGGCGAGGACGGCATCCTCGACGCTGCCGAGGTGATCGAGGCCCGCGCGGGCACCATCACCCCCATCGACCCTCGCTGACCGCCCCGGGGGTCACCGCCCTGCCGCGGTGACCCCCGGCCGCCCGGGGCGCCCTCCCGCCCGGTGTGCGACCACGGGCGCAGCAGCGGGCATCGACGGGCGCACGGTAGAAGGGACGCACCACGGGGACGGTGGCAGAGCACGTGTTTCTGGTGCGCGCCCCAGCCACGGAACGTCTCGGCGTGACCGCCCGCGCTCAGTCCTCTCGGGTGAGGTCGGCCCAGGCCTGCTGGGCACGCGGCGCCCAGCTCGCGTGCCGCTCGCGGAAGACCTCGGCCGCCCGGTTGCCCGTCCAGCGGGGTGGTAGCAGCTCGCGGGGCAGGCCCGGGTCCAGCAGCGGGAATCGCCGCCACTCCTGGACCAATCGCACCTGCGCGATCAGCGCCTGCCGATCGGTGCGAGGTCGTCGACGACTGACCAGATCGAGGAAGGCCTCGTAACGAGCCTCGACCTCGTCGAGCTCCCAGGCCGCCCGCGCGAGTGAGCGCTCGTCACCGATCTGCCCTCCGTCGGCCACGAAGGACCAGCTGCCCCCGAGCAGGTCCAGGTCCTCGACGACCTTCCTGGCCTGGAGCTCGCGGTCCGCCCGCGGTGTCACCCAGAATCCGGGCGCGGGCGAGCCCAGACCGGCCCAGCCGAGGCGGGTGCGCAGCCGCTGGCGCAGCGCCCGGTTGTTCTCCGGGACGGAGACGGTGAGCAGCAGCCAGCGACCGTCCCAGGGCTTCTCCTCGGCGGCGAAGGAGTAGATCCGCGCGGTGCCTTCGCGCAGCAGCTCCGTGCCGGCCGCTGTCAGCGACCACCGCGTCTCCCTGCCGACCCGGCTCGGCTCGATCCAGCCGGAGTCCGCCGTCCGCATGATCGCCTGACGGGCGGCCTTCTCGGCCACGTCCAGGTCGGCGAGCAGCTCGAGGAGCGTGGCGGTCCAGACAGGACGACCGCTGGGCAGCACGAACTCGCCCAGGACTGTCAACAGCAGGCTGCGGGCGCTGGCCGCACCCAACTCCTGCCGGCGCGTGACGAACGGCCCCTCGACGGCTTCCACGCCGCACATCGTGACATCCCGCCACAAGCCCACATGCGCAGCGTGAAGCCGGGTCCACCCCCGGCGGAGCCAGGTCACAGTCGTGCAACAGATCCTGTGGCGCTTGACACATGTCGTGGAGTTCTACAAGCTCCTCCGGCAAGAGACGGGCTGATGTAGCACGTCCTGAGTCGATGGAGACTGTCTTGTCGCTGCTGGAACCGTTCCGCCGCCGTCTGCCGCTCACGCTCACCGCCGGGGCGCTGGCGGTATCGCTGGCCGCCTGCGGAGGAGGCAGCCTCGGGGAGACGAGCTCCGCCGACGGTGGGGGCAAGAGCGGCGGCACGTTCCACGTCGGACTGGTCGTTCCCCAGGCGGGGGTCTACACGCCGCTCGGCAAGGACATGCAGAACGGCTGGAACCTCTGGCTCGACGAGCACGAAGGCAAGATGGGCCACTACACCGTCGACACCGTCACCGCCGACGAGGGCGAAGGGCCGGACACCGGCGTGCCGGCCGTCCAGCGCCTGCTCACCGAGGGCACGGTCGACGCACTCGTGGGGATCGTCAACTCCGCGACCGCCCTCGGCGTGGCGAAGCAGGTCACCGAGGCGGAGACGCCGCTGCTGATCGCCAACGCCGGCGCCGGACCCATCACGAAGGACGCCGGCAGCCCGTACGTGTGGCGGACGTCGTTCACGAACGCCCAGATCGCCGCGGCTATGGGTGAGCACCTCGCGAAGGAGGGTGTCGGCCCGGTCTACGTCATGGCACCGGACTACGCGGCCGGACAAGAGGTCGTGGCCGGCTTCACCAAGGCGTTCCAGGCCGGCGGTGGACAGCTCGCCGGGCAGACCCTGACGCCGTTCGGCACGACGCAGGACTTCCAGCCCTTCCTCTCGGGCGCGCAGGCATCGGGCGCGAAGGCCGTCTTCGCGTTCTACGCCGGCGGCGAGGCCGTCAGCTTCGTCAAGCAGTACTCCGACTTCGGCCTCAAGGACACGCTTCCGCTCTACGGGTCGGGCTTCCTGACCGAAGGCGGAGTACTCGCCGCGCAGGGGGCTGCCGCGGTGGGTGTCCAGACGTCGCTGCACTACTCGACCGAGATCGACAACAAGGCGAACAAGGACTTCGTGGCGGCCTACCAGAAGGCCTACAAGGCACTGCCTACCGTGTACGCCGTGCAGGCGTACGACGCCGCGAACGTGCTCAACCGCGCGCTGCAGAAGGCCGGGGACGTGAGCGGCAAGGCGCTCACCGACGCTCTCGGCGGCCTCGGCGAGGTCGACGACAGCCCGCGCGGGCCGTGGAAGTTCAACGGCCAGACGCCCGAGCAGACGATCTACCTGCGCAAGGTGACCGACAAGAGCGGAACCCTGGTCAACAGCGTCGTCACCGACCTCGGCGTCCACGCCCAGCCCTAGTCCTGTAGCAGTCGCGACCGCGGCCGGGGCGTTCCGCCCCGGCCGCGGTTCCCGGCTTCTCCGGAGAGGAGATCCTCGATGGCCCCCTGGTTCGACACGAACCTGGTCAGCATCCTCAACGGGTTCGCCATCGGCTCGTTGCTGTTCATCCTCGCCGTCGGGCTGTCCATTGTCTTCGGGATGATGGACGTGCTGAACCTGGCCCACGGCGCATTCTTCCTGGCGGGCTCCTACCTGGCGGTCACCTTCGTCGCCGGTGCGTCCTGGGCCAGCTTTCTGACGGCGCTGGGCGTCGCCGCCCTCGTCGGCCTGCTGGCCGGCGGCGCGCTGTCGGGCATGACCGAGCCGCTGGCCCGACGGCCGATCCTCGACCAGGCGTTGCTCACCCTCGGCATCTCGCTCATCGTGGCCGAGGGGCTGTCGATCCTGTACGGCAACGACGTGCGGTCGGTGTCGCCGCCGCCCGGGCTGACCGGCAGCGTCTCCGTCGTCGGCAACGCCTATCCGGTCTACCGGCTCCTGCTCATCGCCGTCGGGCTGCTGCTCGCCCTGGCCGTCTGGCTGGTGGTCGAGAAGACGTCGGTGGGCGCGCTCGTGCGGGCCAGCGTCGCCGACCGCGACATGGTCTCGGCCCTCGGCATCGACAACCGCAAGGTCAAGTTCGCCGTCCTGGGCATCGGCTCGATGCTGGCCACCGTCGCCGGGGTGCTCGGCGCACCGGTCTACGGGGCCCGGCCCGGCCTGGACAAGACCATCCTCATCCTCGCGCTGGTCGTCGTCGTCATCGGCGGCCTCGGCTCCGTACGCGGGGCCCTGATCGGTGCGCTGCTGATCGGCCAGGTCGAATCGCTCGGCCGGGCGCTGGTTCCCGAGATCGCCTCCTTCATCCTGTTCGGCACGCTGGCCGTCGTCCTCGTCGTCCGCCCGCGCGGGCTCTTCGGCTCCCGGAAGGCGGCGCACCCGTGACCGTTCCCGTCCACGCCCCCGATTCCCGCTCGGCCGCCGGCGCGCAGGTCGACGGTCCGCGGCCGGCCGGCCGCGGGTCCACCAGGCCGCTGCGGGTAGTGCCCGTCGTGGTGGTGCTGGCGGCCTTGGCCGCGGTGCCCCTGTTCGTCGCGCCGGTCGGCACCAGCACGCTGTCGCGGATCCTGATCTTCGCGCTGTTCGCCGTGAGCCTCGACCTGCTGGTCGGCATCACCGGGCTGCCCTCCCTCGGGCACGCCGCCTACTTCGGGGTCGGCGCCTACGCGGCCGGTCTGGTCGCCAGCCACTGGACCGCGGAGGGCGTGGTACCGGTGCTCGTCGCGGCCGCCGTGGGCGCGATCGCCGCGGGCGCCACCGGTTGGCTGGCGGTGCGCAGCGGCGGGGTGTACTTCCTGATGCTCACCCTCGCCATCGGCGAGTTGGTGCACCAGCTGGCGCAGTCGCTGTCCTCGGTGACCGGCGGATCCAACGGCCTCTACGGGATTCCCACCGTGCGGGTCGCCGGTGCGGCACTGACGCTTCCGGGCTACGTCTACTGGTTCGTCCTGGCCGTCGCCGCGCTGGGCTATCTCGGTGTGCACCTCATCGCCTCCTCCCCGTTCGGCGGGGTGCTGCGCGGCATCCGGGACAACGAGCCGCGCATGCGGTCGCTGGGCTACTCCCCCTTCCGCTACAAGTTCGGCGCGTTCGTGCTGGCCGGCGGCTTCGCCGGTCTGGCGGGCGGGCTGTTCGCCGCGCAGGTGCGCCTGGTGACGCCGAGCGAGGCGGGCTTCACCACCAGCGCGCTGGTCCTGCTCGCCGTGATCCTCGGCGGGGCCGGCTCGCTGTGGGGCCCGGTGCTGGGCGCGGCCGTCGTCGTGCTGGTGCGTGACGCGCTCGGGCCCGACCTGGACGGCCACGGCCCGCTGCTGCTCGGCATCGTCTTCGTCCTGGCCGTGTACCTGCTGCCGCGCGGCTTCGCCGGTCTCCCTGAGCTGGTCCGCCGCCGCCCGTCCCCGGAAGGAACCCGATGAGCGCCCTGCTGTCCCTGCGCGGTGTCAGCCGGCAGTTCGGGGCGCTGAAGGCGGTCGACGACGTCACCCTCGACGTCCCGGCCGGCGCACGGCACGCCCTGATCGGTCCGAACGGCGCAGGCAAGAGCACGCTGTTCAAGCTGATCACCGGCTCCATGCCCGTCTCCAGCGGGACCGTCGCCCTCGGCGGCTCGGACGTCACGCGCCTGCGGGAACACCAACGTGCCCGCCGCGGGATCAGTCAGACACTCCAGCACTCCAGTCTGTTCCTGAGCCAGACCGTGCAGCAGAACGTGCTCCTGGCCGCGCAGCGCCGGTTTCCGGCGGGGCACTCACTCGTGCCGCGACGACAGCGGGCCGCCCACGAGCGCGCCCGCGCCCTGCTCGCCGACGTCGGTCTCGACTCCCGGGCGGACACCGCGGTCGCCGCGCTGTCGCACGGAGAGCGCCGACAGCTCGAGGTGGCCGTCGCTCTCGCATGCGAGCCCGATCTGCTGCTACTCGACGAGCCGGCGGCGGGCATGTCCCCCGCCGAGAGTGCCCGCTTGGTCGGCCTGCTCCGCTCGCTGCCCGAGACCGTCACCGTGGTCATCGTGGAGCACGACCTCGACGTCGTGTTCGCGCTGGCATCGTCGGTGACGGTGCTGCATCTCGGTCGCGTGCTGCTGACCGGCACCCCCGACGAGGTCCGGGCGAGCGCCGCGGTTCAGGAGGCCTACCTGGGCACCGGCCGCGGCGATCTGTTCCTCGACGCACCCGACCCGGCCGACATGGAGGTGAGCTGAGTGCTCGAGGTCCGAGGACTGGAGTCCGGCTACAAGCGCAGCACCGTTCTGCAGGGCGTCGACCTCGACCTGGAGGCGGGCCGCGTGCTCGGGCTGCTCGGCCGCAACGGCGTCGGCAAGTCGACGTTGATCAACACACTCATGGGTCTCGTCGCGCCCTCCGCGGGATCCATCCGGGTGGATGGCGGGGACCTGGCCGGCCGCCGTCCCGACGTCGTCGCGCGCGCAGGCGTGGCGCTGGTGCCACAGGGTCGCCGGGTGTGGGCGCCGCTCACCGTCACCGAGCACCTCGACCTGGCCGCCCGCCGAGGCCGCGGCCGCGGCCCGTGGGACATCCCGCGGGTCCTCGACCTGCTCCCCCGGCTGGGCGAGCGACGCCGGCACGAGGCGGGCCAGCTCTCGGGCGGCGAGCAGCAGATGCTCGCCATCGCCCGGGCACTGCTGACCAATCCTCGCCTGGTGCTCATGGACGAGCCCTCGGACGGCCTCGCGCCGGCCATCGTCGACATGATCGGCGAGGTGATCGTCCGGATGAAGGCCGAAGGCGTGACCCTCGTGGTGGTCGAGCAGGACCTGCACCTCGCGTTCGCCGTGTCCGACGACATCGCGGTCATGGACAAGGGACGGGTGGTCCACCGTTCCCCGACCCAGGAGTTCCGCCGCGACAGCTCCGTGGCGCACGCCCTGCTCGGCGTCGCCTGACGCTCAGAACCGGTGCTGCTCCGCGTCGACGTAGCCGCCGCTCTCCTCGTGGCCGGGGCCCAGATCTGCACCGGGCGGCGTCTCGGTCCTCGGCCTGGCCGCCGCGCGGTCGCGCTCGGCGTCGTACCGGGCTCGCCGGCCGTCGTCCGGCGCGTCGGGCCGGGCTGCTCCAGGCCGGCCGTCCTGATGCTGGCCGATGTCCCGTGACCGGTCGCCGACCTGCTTGCGCAACCGCCCGTCGTCGGTCCCGGCGAAACCATGGGACAGGAACCAGCGGGTGACGGCGTCCCGGTCGGGATGCGTGTCACGGACCACATTGACGACGTAGTTCAACCCCCGGGCCGCCGCCTCGTCCTCGAGATGGGCCAGCGCGAAACTGCCCGCGCCGGTGCCACGGGCCGGCTCCTCCACGGCCAGCAGGATCTCCGCGTCGCCCCAGACGTCGTCGAGCCAGCCGTAGCCGACCACCCGATCGCCGTCCTGGACCCGCCACCAGTCACTGGGCAGCCCCGCGCCCGTCTGCCGCGGGAGACCAGGGAAGACGTCCGCGCCGACCGTGGCGAACACCCGCGCACGGTCGTCGTCCCATCGGGGATCGTCGTCCTTCACCCAGCGGAGTTTCGTCTGCACGTGCTGCATGCCGGCTCCTGTCGTCGCGTCGCGCTCAGCCCGCCACTGCCCCGCACCCTAACGGCTCCGCACGTCGGCCACCGCTCGACCGAGATCTACACTTGCGATACAACTTGCGCATTACGGTGTAGCACGTCAGAATAGCTACGGCCGGCCTCGGACCCCCCGCGCCGGCAATCCCCGAGGAGAACTGATGACCACCCTCGAACAGCGTGCGACCGGAGCGGCGGAGGAGCAGGCGGCCACGCCGCAGACCGCCCCCGTCGAGGTCTCGTTCGACACCTCGCCCGAGCAGTACAAGCACTGGACACTGTCGGTCGACGGCGAGGTGGCGACCCTGACCCTGGACGTGGCGGAGGACGGCGGCATCGTCCCCGGCTACGAGCTGAAGATGAACAGCTACGACCTGGGCGTCGACATCGAGCTCCACGACGCGGTCCAGCGGATCCGCTTCGAGCACCCCGAGGCCAAGGCCGTCGTGGTGACCAGCGGCAAGGACCGCATGTTCTGCGCCGGGGCCAACATCAAGATGCTCGCGGGCTCCGCGCACAGCTGGAAGGTGAACTTCTGCAAGTTCACCAACGAGACCCGCAACGGCATCGAGGACGCGACCGACAACTCCGGCCTGCCGTTCATCGCGGCGGTCAACGGCACCGCGGCCGGCGGCGGCTACGAGCTCGCGCTCGCCTGTGACCAGATCGTGCTGATCGACGACAACTCCTCCGCGGTATCGCTCCCCGAGGTGCCCCTGCTGGGCGTGCTGCCCGGCACCGGTGGCCTGACCCGCGTCGTCGACAAGCGGGGCGTGCGCCGCGACCTCGCCGACATCTTCTCCACCACCGCAGAGGGCATCCGCGGCGATCGCGCGGTGCAGTGGCGGCTCGTGGACGCCGTCGCGAAGGCCAGCGACTTCGCCGACGAGATCGCCCGCCGCGCAGGCGAGGCCGCCGCGACGTCGAGCCGACCGGGCCCCGGCGCGGAAGGGGTCGCCCTGAACCCGCTGAACCGCGCCGTCGACGGCGACACCACCAGCTACGAGCACGTGCGCGTGGTGCTCGACCGGCAGTCCAGCACCGCGACCATCACCGTGCTCGGCCCCACGGCGGTGCCGGCGAGCGTCGAGGAGCTGCACCAGCAGGGCGACCGGGCCTGGTTCCTGGCGATGACGCGCCAGCTCGACGACGTCATCCTCCGGCTGCGCACCAACGAGCTGATGATCGGCACCTGGCTGCTGCGCACCGAGGGCGACGTGGAGACGGCGGCCGCCTACGACGAGTTCCTGCTGGCCCACCGGGACGAGTGGCTGGTGAACGAGACGATCGGCTTCTACAAGCGCACCGTGAAGCGCCTGGACACCACCAGTCGCAGCCTGTTCGCGCTGATCGAGCCGGGCAGCTGCTTCGTCGGTGCACTGGCCGAGATCGCCTTCGCGGCCGACCGCTCGTTCATGCTCGAGGGGCAGTTCGAGGAGGATGACGACCCCAAGCCGGCGGCTGTCATCCGGCTCGACGAGTTCAACCTGGGGCTGCTGCCGATGGGCAACGACCTCAGCCGGCTCCAGGTTCGCTTCCTCGGCAGCGACGAGGAACTGGCCGCGGCGCAGGCCGCGGTCGGCCGGGACCTGAGCGCAGCCGACGCGCTGCAGCTCGGGCTGGTCACCAGCACCCCCGACGACATCGACTGGGAGGACGAGGTCCGCCTCGTCGTCGAGGAGCGCAAGAGCTTCTCCCCCGACGCGCTGACCGGCATGGAGGCCAACCTCCGCTTCGCCGGGCAGGAGACGCCCGAGACGAAGGTCTTCGGCCGGCTCACCGCATGGCAGAACTGGATCTTCCAGCGGCCCAACGCCGCTGGCCCCGAAGGAGCACTGCGCCGCTACGGCACCGGGCAGCGGGCCGACTACGACAGGAAGCGGGTCTGACCATGACCACCACCGAAAGCACCCCGGAGACCGGCACCGTCACCGGCGAGGCCCCGAAGCCCACCGGCCCGCTGTCGAAGATCGACTACAGCGAGAAGATCCCGAACAACGTCAATCTGGCCAGCGACCGGAAGCTGCAGCGGGCCCTGGAGGGCTGGCAGCCGAAGTTCCTCGACTGGTGGAAGAACCTCGGCCCGTCGATCCCGACGCACGACGTCTACCTGCGCACCGCCATCGCGGTCGGCCGCGACGGCTGGGCGCACTTCGACCGGGTGCCCATGGAGGAGTACCGCTGGGGCATCTTCCTCGCCGAGCGCGACCCCGACCGCAAGGTCAACTTCGGCGACAAGTTGGGCGAGCCGGCGTGGCAGGAGGTCCCGGGTGAGCACCGGTCGGACCTGCGCCGGCTGATCGTCGTGCAGGGCGACACCGAGCCCGCCTCGGTCGAGCAGCAGCGCCACCTCGGCATGACCGCGCCGTCGCTCTACGACATGCGCAACCTGTTCCAGGTCAACGTCGAGGAGGGCCGCCACCTCTGGGCGATGGTCTACCTGCTGCAGGCCTACTTCGGGAAGGACGGCCGCGAGGAGGCGGAGCAGCTGCTCAAGCGCAACTCCGGTGACTTCGACTCCCCGCGCATCCTCGGCGCGTTCAACGAGGAGACCACCGACTGGCTGTCGTTCTTCATGTTCACCTACTTCACCGACCGGGACGGCAAGTACCAGCTCGGCACGCTGAAGGAGAGCGGCTTCGACCCGCTGGCGCGCACCTGCGAGTTCATGCTCAAGGAAGAGGCGCACCACATGTTCGTCGGGACGACGGGCGTGCAGCGCACCGTCCAGCGGACCGCGGAACTGATGAAGGAGCACGGCACCGACGACATCTGGAAGTACGGCGGCATCCCGCTGTCGGTGATCCAGAAGTACCTGAACTTCCAGTTCTCCGTGTCGATGGACCTGTTCGGGTCCGAGACGTCGTCGAACGTGGCGAGCTACTACACCGCCGGCCTGAAGGGCCGCTGGATGGAGACCCGCCGCAAGGACGACCACCAGCTGCACGACCTGACGATGGACGTGCCGATCATCGAGAACGGTGCCATGAGCACCAAGACCGTCCCGATGCTCACCGCCCTGAACCTGGACCTGCGCAACGAGTACGTCGCCGACTGCGCCAACGGTGTCAATCGCTGGAACCAGGAACTGGAGGACGCGGGGCTGGAGGAGCGGCTGTTCCTCCCGCACCAGGGCTTCAACCGCAAGGTGGGCTCCTTCGCCGGTCACCACGTCACGCCCACCGGCGAGATCGTCGAAGACGCCACCTGGGAGCGCACCGTCGGCGACTACCTGCCGACCCGCGACGACCGGGCGCAGGTCGCCGAACTGATGGTGCCCCACTACGAGGCGGGTGACTTCGCCGGCTGGATCTCCCCGCCGTCGGTCGGCATCAACTCACTGCCGGTCGAGTACGACTACGTCCGCTTCTGACCTACCTGGAGTCGTCGGGTGGCGCTTCTCGTCACCCGACGACTCCATGTCCGAGCGAAGGGGCCAGCAGCGTGGCCATCATCGACACCGCTTCCGCGGGGTCCACAGCCCTACCGGCGCACCCCGGGCCGGACATCTTCAACGCCGCCGAGTGGCTGGTCACCCGGCACGCGCACGCGACTCCGGACCGCCGGGCGATCACGGCGATCGATCTCGACGGCAGCGTGCGCACCTTCAGCTACGGGGAGCTGGAGCAGGAGGTACGTCGCTTCGCCGCCGCACTGGTGGCCTCGGGCGTCCGACCCGAGGAACGCCTGCTCCTCTGCATGGGTGACACCCCGGAGCTGTTGACGGCATTCCTCGCCGGGCTGTGGATCGGGGCCGTGCCCGTGCCGGTGAGCACCATGCTCAAGCCCAAGGACATCGCCGACCTGGCGCGGGACAGCCGTGCGCGCCTCGTCGCGCTCAGTTCGGAGTTCGCCGAGTTGGCCCCGGCGCTCAGCGGGCGGCTCGGCCTGACCGACGTCGTCGTCTTCAGCGGGGCAGCCCCCCTCGCTGCGCTGCCCGACGTGCCGGGCGTACGGGTCCGGGACTGGGATGCGTTCGTCACCGCCGGCTCGGACCGACTCGACGAGGTGGCCGACTCCTACCCCACGGTGGCCGACTCCCCCGCGTTCTGGCTCTACACCTCGGGCACGACCGGGACGCCCAAGGGTGCGATGCACCGGCACGGCTCCCTGCGGGACACCGCCGAGACCTACGCCCAGGACGTGCTGGCCATCGGGCCGGACGACATCACGTTCTCGGTGGCGAAGTTCTTCTTCGCCTACGGGCTCGGCAACACGCTGACCTTCCCCTTCTCGGTCGGCGCCAGCACGATCCTGGACCGCTCCCGGCCGAGTCCGGCGTCGACCCTGCGCGTGCTCCGGGAGCACCGGCCCACACTGTTCTTCGGCGGGCCCACCTACTACTCGGCGCTGCTCACGGCGGGGCTGCCGCACGACGCCTTCGCGTCCGTCCGCGAGTGCGTCTCGGCCGGCGAGGCCTTTCCCGCGGCACTGTTCGAGCGCTTCACGACGACGTTCGACGTCGAGATGCTCGACGGCATCGGCTCCACCGAGATGCTGCACATCTTCATCAGCGGTCGCCCGGGCCGGACCCGCGCCGGCGCGACCGGGGAACTCGTCGCCGGATACGACGCGAAGGTGCTCGACGACGACGGCAACCCGGTGCCCGATGGCACACCCGGGAACCTCTTCGTCAAGGGGAGCTCGGCGGCCACGGGCTACTGGTCGCGGATGGCCACGACCCGTGCCGTCTTCCAGGGCGAGTGGGTACGCACGGGCGACACCTATGTCCGGGGCACGGACGGCTTCTTCGCCTCGATGGGCCGCACCGACGACATCATCAAGGCCGGCGGCATCTGGGTCTCCCCCACGGAGGTCGAGGAGCGCCTGCGCCAGCACCCGGCGGTCAACCAGGTGGTGGTCGTCTCGCTGCCCGACGCCGACGGTCTGGACAAGCCGGTCGCCTGCGTCGTGCTGGCCGGGGGCGGCGCGGCCTCGCCCGAGGATCTCGTCCTGTTCTGCCGGGAGGGGCTCGCCGCGTTCAAGCGCCCTCGACACGTCCTGGTGTTCGACGAGCTACCGCAGACTGCCACCGGCAAGCTACAGCGCTTCCGGGTCCGGGAGCTCGCCATCGAACGGTTGCACGGCCACACCCGCGCGGACAAGGTCGGCGCGAACCCCGCTGGAGGACAGGCATGACCGTCACCGAAACCGTGCTGCCCGAGGCGCCGGCCGGCCACCGGACGGTCGAGGTCGACCTGCTGGTGGTCGGCGGCGGTCCGGCGGGCCTCTATGCCGCCTACTACGCCGGGTTCCGCGGGCTGCGGACGGCGATCGTGGACAGCCTCCCCGAACCCGGCGGCCAGGTGACGGCGCTCTACCCGGAGAAGATGGTCTACGACGTGGCCGGCTTCCCCGGGATCAAGGGCCGGGACCTGGTCGCGGGGCTGGTCGAGCAGGCCGCCCGCTTCGAGCCGACCTACCTGCTCGGGGAGCGGGCCGAGCACCTCACCAACGAGGCGGGTCATCGACCACGGGCCGGCGAGCGGCTCGTCGTCACGACCGACCAGGGCACGCGGGTCACCACCGGTGCCGTCGTCATCACCGGCGGGATCGGCACCTTCACCCCGCGACCGCTGCCCGGCGGCGCGGAGTGGGAGGGACGCGGTCTCACGTACGTGGTCAAGGAGCTCGCGGCCCATGCCGGCCAGGACGTGGTCATCGTGGGCGGCGGCGACAGCGCCGTCGACTGGGCGCTCGCGCTCGACGGCCTGGCATCCTCGGTCACGCTGGTGCACCGGCGCAAGCACTTCCGCGCACACGCGGCCAGCGTCGCGGACATGGAGAAGAGCGCCACCGTCGTGGTCACCGACGCGCAGGTCGACTCCCTCGAGGGAGACGACCGGCTGCACACGGTGCACGTCAAGCACAAGGACGGCACGGTGACGCCGTACAAGGCGCAGTCGGTCATCGCCGCGCTGGGGTTCACGGCCGACATCGGGCCGCTCGAGACCTGGGGAATCGAGATCGTCGACCGCAAGATCATGGTCGACACCGCCATGCGGACGTCGGTCCCGGGCGTCTACTCGGCCGGCGACATCACCGAGTACCCGGGCAAGGTGCGGTTGATCGCCGTAGGTTTCGGGGAGTCGGCGACCGCGGTGAACAATGCAGCGACCTACCTCGATCCCGACCAGCCGCTGTTCCCAGGCCACAGCAGCGACGACCCCGCCGGCATCGGCGCGGCCGCCGTCCACTGAGCCCGACTCGAGGAGACGACCCGTGCCCTACGTCATCGGTGCCGAGTGCATCGACACGACCGACATGTCCTGCGTCGAGGAGTGTCCCGTCGACTGCATCTACGAGGGCGACCGCAAGCTGTACATCAACCCCAAGGAATGCATCGACTGCGGTGCCTGCGAGCCCGTCTGCCCCGTGGAGGCCATCGCCCAGGACCGGCGGGTCAGCGAGGCCAACGAGCCGCACATCGCCGACAACCGGCGGTTCTTCATCGAACCGCTGCCCGGCCGGGACTCGGCCCTGGGCAGTCCGGGCGGCGCCTCCAAGGTCGGGCGCATCGGCGTGGACACCGAACTGGTGGCCGACGCCTGATGGCGGTGTGGGCGCTCGACGGGATCGCCCCGGAGATCCACCCCGCAGCCTGGGTGCACCCTGAGGCCACGGTGATCGGCCGTGTCCGGATCGGCCCGGAGGCCAGCATCTGGCCGCAGGCCGTGCTGCGTGGCGACTACGGGGAGATCCGCATCGGGTCCCGCACGTCGATCCAGGACGGCACCGTGCTCCACACCACGGAGGAGTGGCCGACGGTCATCGGCGACGACTGCGTGGTCGGGCACCTCGCGCATCTGGAGGGCTGCACGATCGGTAACCGCTGCCTCATCGGTTCGAACTCCGTCGTGCTCAACCGGGCCGTCGTCGGTGACGGGTCCCTGATCGGCGCCGGCGCGCTCGTCGCGGAGGACACCATCGTCCCGCCGGACCACCGCGCGCTCGGCGTCCCTGCGCGGCTGCGGCCAGGGGCGGGCATCGCCGAGCACATGGACTACGCGGTGCGGGTGTACGTCGAGAACGCGGCCCGCTACCGCACGGGACTCGTCCGCGTCGGCTGACTCTTCCGGCTCAGCGCAGGCCGCCGGTGGCCTCCACCACCGTGCCGGTCATCCAGCGCGACCCCCGGGAGAGCAGGAAGGTGATCACCGAGGCCACGTCGTCGGGGTCACCCAGTCCGCCCAGGGCAGGAGCTTTGGACATCGCCTCGATGGCAGCCTCGGACGTCGTCTCCCGCAACTGCGGGGTATCGGTGGCGCCCGGGCGGACGGCGTTCACCCGGATCCCCTTGCGGCCGAGTTCCTTGGCCGCGACCCGGACCGCCGCCTCGGCGGCCGCCTTGGCCATGACGTAGGACAGCTGACGAGCAGGGGCCAGCTCCGCGGCCGCGGACGAGACGACCACGACGGCACTCCCCTCGGGCAGCCGTCGGCCGGCCTCCTGCAGCGTGAGCGCCACCGATCGGGCGTTGAGGGCCCAGGAGTCGTCGAGCTCCGCCACCGTCAGATCGTCCAGGCGGGTGTAGGTCCACGCGCCGACGCAGTTCACCACGCCGATGAGCTCGTCCCCCGCCGCGTCGAAGGCCGCGACGACGTCCTCGGGTCGCCGCACGTCGCAACGGACGGTGCGCGCCCTGCCGCCGATGTCGGCGCACAACCAGTCGGCGCGCTCGGCGCCGGTGTGGTGCGTGAAGACCACCGACGTCCCACGCGCGGCGAGCCGGCGGACGACGGCGCGCCCGATGCCGCTGCTGCCACCGAAGACCAACACCGTGCCTTGTCGCATCACATGGGACATGCTACTGGACCTCGCGATCCCGCGGGCATACCAGTAGCAGATCGTCGCATGGCCGCCCTGTCGCTCCCGGTGTGGGCGACCGCCCGGAACCGCGGAGCCGGCTCGGGGCGTGCGCGGTTGCCCCGGGGCCGGACGGCGCGCCGACGCGTCCACCTGCGGTGCCCGTGGGCCAGGTCATGTACGTGTGCCGATCAGGCGTCGGCGGCGGACCTGAGCGTCGGCAGGACGCGGGGACGGCGCATCGTCCCGTCCCGGCGGGGGGCCGGCACCGGAACGCCACCCCGGTGCCACGCGGCCAGCGTCCGCGTGAGCGAATGCACCGGGACGATGCGCCGCGTCGTCAGGGGCGCGAATCCCATGCGCGCGAAGAACCGCTGCCGCTCGGCCTCGTGCCCGCCGACGGCGACGACGACGTGGTCGGCGCCCGTCTCCCGCGCGAACCCCGCCGCGGCCTCGAGGAGCAGCACACCCGTGCCGCAGCGCCGGTGCTCGCGGTGGACGACGAACGTGTGCACGGTGACCTGCGGGTTGCCCAGCACGACAGAAAGCGGGTCCAACCCCAGGACGGCGAGACCGACGGCCACCTCGGGCGAGTCGCCGGGGCCCGGCGCGGTCGATCCGGGGAGGACCGCGAGCACCACGCGGTGCACGTCGTCCTCGAGGAGACGCCGGAAGCCGGAGGCGGCACGCAGCCGGGTGGAGCCGCTGAGGACGTCTTCAGCGTGCGCGTCGGCCCGGTGCTGGCGCACGAGGGACAGCACCGCGGCCAGGTCGCCCGGCCGTGCCGTGCGCGTGACGACGCGAGAACGAGAACCGGTTCCTGACACGGGACCCTCCCCCTGGCGGTGGGGTCGAGAGTGCACCCGTGAGCAGCCCCGATCACGGTGGCGCGCCGGAGCCGCACGCACAGTTACCGCAGCGTCAGCTCGCGAGCTCCTCACCGAGGTAGGCGGCGCGGATGCGGTCGTCGGCGAGCAGTTCGCGGCCAGTGCCGGAGAGCACGACCTCGCCGGTCTCCAGGACGTATCCGCGGTCGGCCAGCTGGAGCGCCTGACGCGCGTTCTGCTCCACCAGCAGGATCGACACGCCGTCGGCGTTGATGCCGCGGACGATCTCGAAGATCTGCTCGACGATCAGCGGCGCCAGCCCCATCGAGGGCTCGTCGAGCAGCAGCATGCGCGGCTTGCCCATCAGGGCCCGCGCGATCGCCAGCATCTGCTGCTCGCCGCCCGACAGAGTCCCGCCCTGCTGCCCGTACCGCTCCTTGAGCCGCGGGAACAGATCGAGGACGTGCGCCAGCAGATCCTGGTCCGGCGTCCGGAAGCGGAACGCGCCCATCACCAGGTTCTCCTCGACCGTCATCCGCGGGAAGACGTGCCGTCCCTCCGGGACGTGGCAGATGCCGAGCTCGATGAGGTGATGCGGCGGGATGCCGTCGATCCGCTGACCGTCGTAGGTGATGGAGCCCGCCGCAGGGCGGAGCATGCCGGAGACGGTCTTCTGGGTGGTCGTCTTCCCTGCGCCGTTGGCGCCCAGCAGGGCGACGATCTCCCGCTCGCGCACGGTGAAGGAGATGCCCTTGATCGCGGTGATGGCTCCGTAGCGCACCTGGAGGTCGACGACGTCCAGCAGCGTGCCGCCCAGCGCGCGACCAGCGGTGTGCTCGCTCATTCCTGCTCCCCCTCCGCGATGCCCAGCGGATTGCCGCTGAGGTCGATGCGGTGCAGCTCGGGCTGGTCGTGCGTCTCCAGCTCCTGCTCGGCCTCTTCCTCGGAGGTGCCGAGGTAGGCCGCGACGACGGCCGGGTCGCGCTGGATCTGCTCCGGCGTCCCCTCGGCGATCCGCTGACCGAAGTTCAGGACGACGATCCGGTCGGCCACCGACATCACCAGCTTCATGTCGTGCTCGATGAGCAGGACGCTGACGCCGTCGGCGTTGACCTGGCGGATCAGCGCGGCCAGCTCACGCTTCTCCACCGGGTTGGTGCCCGCAGCCGGCTCGTCGAGCAGGATCACGCCCGGGCCGGTACCCAGGGCACGGGCGATCTCCAGCCGGCGCTGCTCGCCGTAGGGCAGCGACCCGGCCAGCTCGTTCGCCCGGTGCGCCAGGCCCACGCGGTGCAGGAGCGCGTAGGCGGTCTCGGTGGACTCGCGCTCCTCCCTGCGCTGCCACGGCAGACCGAGCATCGCCGAGACGGGGCCCGACCTCTGCCGGGTCTCGATGCCCACCTTGACGTTCTCCAGCGCGGTGAGGGCGGGGAAGAGCCGGATGTTCTGGAACGTCCGGGCCACGCCGAGGTGGTTCACCACGTGGGTCTTCTTGCCGAGCACGCTGACCTGCTCGTCGCCGCTGCGGGCGGACACCAGGATCTCGCCCTCCTGCGGCGTGTAGACGCCGGTCAGCGAGTTGAACAGCGACGTCTTCCCCGCCCCGTTGGGGCCGATGACGGCGAGGATCTCGCCGCGCCGCATCTGCAGGGAGACGCAGTTGAGGCTCGTCACGCCGCCGAAGCGCAGCGTGATGTCGCGGACGTCGAACACCAGGTCGCCGGCGTCCGCCGCCGGACGGACCGCGGTCGCGGACTCGCTCATCCCGCTCACACCCCTTCGCCGGCCGGAATTGCCTGGAGGCCCGGCTCGACGCTCGTATCGTGCCCGGCGATCCCGGACAGCTCGGCCTTGCGCCGGCGCGCCGGGATCAGCCCCTGCGGACGGAAGATCATCATGATGACCAGCACGGCGCCGATCCACATGACGCGGTCCTCGCTCGGCACCTGGTCGCGGAGGAAGTCGGGCAGCCAGGTCAGCGCCGCGGCGCCCGCGATCGCGCCGGTCAGCGAGCCCATCCCGCCGAACACCACGTAGGCCACGATCAGGATCGAGTTGTTGAGGATGAAGTTCTGCGGGTTGAAGTAGCCGATGTCGCTGGCGAAGAACACACCCGCGAGCCCCGACGTCGACGCCCCGATGGCGAACGCGAGCAGCTTGACCCGCGTGGTGTTCACGCCGGTGGCCTGTGCCGCCACCTCGTCCTCGCGGACCGCAGCCCACGCGCGCCCGAGCCGGGAGTCCTCCAGCCGGTAGAACAGGAACACGAGCAGGGCGACCAGCACGAGCAGCAGGTACCAGTACTGCAACTGGTTGCCGCCCCACTCGATCCGGAAGAAGCCCAGGTTGATCACCGGGTGCGGCACCGCCGAGGCGACACCACGGGGGCCGTTGGTGAAGTTGCCCGGGTTGTTCACCGCGATGATGCGGATGATCTCGCCGAAGCCGAGGGTCACGATTGCCAGGTAGTCACCCCGCAGTCGCAGGGTCGGCGCTCCCAGCAGCACACCGGCGATCAGGCAGATGACGACGGCGAACGGGATGGCCCACAACGGCGAGAAGGTCAGCCACGACGGCGGCTTCACCGGCAGCGATCCGGTGAAGTACGCGGTCGTGTACGAGCCGATCGCGTAGAAGGCGATGTAGCCGAGGTCCAGCAGGCCGGCCCAGCCGATGACGACGTTGAGCCCGATGGCCAGCAGGACGTAGACGCCGATGTCGGTGACCAGCGCCTGCTGCCAGAACGTCGTGGCCGTCGGCGGGTAGAACAGCGCCAGCCCGACGCCGAACAGCGCGATGCTGAGGGTGGTGGTCGACGCGCCCATGCCGTGCAGGCGGCCGGCCACCTTGGAGCCGGTCGCCCCGCCCACCATCTCGCTCCGGCCGCGGACCGGCGCCCGCCGGGCGGCGATGAAGCCACCCGAGCCGATGCTGAACAGCGCGATGGACAGCAGCCAGCCGCCGGTGCCCAGGTCGCGCCAGGGGCCGGCGCCGGCACCGGCCTCGAACGCCGTCTTGCTGATGTCGTGCAGCGTGATGACGGTCAGCAGGATCGCGACGAGGGCCACCACGGCGGCCGCGTAGCCCAGCGCGCGGCGTCCGGTCCAGACCGCGGCCGCGCCGAAGGCCAGGACGACGACGAAGAGCACGTACCCCAGCCACCCGAGATAGGCCATGGTGAGAGCCGAGGCCGAGGTACCGCTGAACAGCGAGCTGGTGTCGACCAGCGTCGCGTTGTTCCGCTGCGGAGCGAACCAGGTGGCGCTCACCAGGGCCAGGATTCCGAGCACGAGTCCCATCGCCACGAGCGGGAGGCCGGGACGGTAGGCCATGACCCGCTCGACGAACTCGCGGGTGGCCGCTGTCTCGGCCCGCGACCGGGCGGCCAGGACTCCGGCCCCGGCGAGCACCAGGTAGCCGATGAACGCCGTCGAGGCGCCGAAGGAGTGGTCGATCCCGCCACCGGCGCTGACCGCCGCCGAATGGGCGACCAGCGCGATCACGCCGACGACGACCGCGACGCCGGCGGAGACCCAGCCGAGCCACCGCAGCGTGCGGGCGATCGCCACGAAGATGCCGGCGATGAGCACGAAGATCGAGACCCACCACAGCCAGCCGAAGAAGATCGTGGCTACGGGGGCGAGCCCGGGGGTGTCGCCGACCGCGCTGGCCAGACCGCCGAACTTGCCGTTGTTGCCCAGCGGGTCGTACCACCGCATGAGGAAGAAGGACGCCAGGAGGATGAGCACGCCGACGACCAGCGGCCGGATGCCCGGGCGCCGGGCGTAGCGCGCGACGGTCTCCCGGTAGGTGATCCCCAGGAAGACGGCGGCACCCAGCAACAGGAACCAGACGATCCGCACGTTGAGGACCTGGTGGCGGAAGGTCAGGCCGTAGTCGTCCTTGGAGCCCTGCTGCGGCCCGACCATCAACGCGAGGACGACGGCGCCGACGAAGCAGGCGACCGCCCGGCCGACCCACTCGGGAACAGTGCGCCGCTGGTTCATGCCGCACGCCCCAGGCGCTCGCCGAGGATGCCCGTCGGCCGGAACACGAGAATCAGGATGAGGATCACGAAGGCCACGACGTCCGTCCATTGCTGGCCGATCCAGGCGTGGCCGCCGGACCACGGTGCGGTGGGGATGAGGTTCTCGGCGACGCCGAGCAGCAGGCCGCCGATCATGGCGCCGCGGATGTTGCCGATACCGCCGAGCACCGCGGCGGCGAATGCCTTGATGCCCGGGATGAAGCCCATCGTGTTGGTGAACACGAACGCCGAGCCGAAGAGGAAGCCGGCCGCACCGGCGAGTGCCCCACCGATGATGAAGGTGCGCGAGATGGTCCGGTCGATGTCGACGCCCATGAGCGCGGCCGTCGGTGCGTCCTCGGCCGTGGCACGGATCCCGCGCCCCAGCTTGGTGCCCGACACCAGCCGGTCGAGGAAGATCATCAGCAGCACGGCGGCGACGATGATGACGACCTGCAGCAGCTTGACCTGCGCCCCGAACACGGTGAACAAGGTGGAGTTCTTGTTCAGGTAGTCGGGGAACTGGTTGTTGCCGAGCCGGTTGAACAGCTTGCCGAACAGCTGCGAGAGGAAGAACGAGGCGCCGATGGCGCTGATGAGGAACGCGAGTTTGGGCGCCCCTCGTCGTCGCAGCGGGCGATAGGCCACGCGCTCGAGGGCGTAGGCGACCACTGCGCCGCTCAGCGCGCCGACCGAGAGCCCGAGCAGGACGACCAGCACCTGCTCCACCCCGGAGATGTTCTTGCCGTCACCGACGACGGCGTGCACCACGAGGAAGCTGCCGAACGCGCCCGACATGAACACCTCGCTGTGGGCGAAGTTGATCAGCTGCAGGACGCCGTAGACCAGCGTGTAGCCGAGCGCGATGAGGGCGTACATCGACCCCCGGGTGAGCCCGAGCATCAGATAGTTCAGGAAGTCGGTCAAGGAACGTGCGCCTCTCGCGTCCAGCGGGCGGGCCAGCGTCCTCCCGCGGTGTCCGCGAGAGGCAGTTCGTGATGATGACAGGCCGGAGGGGCGGTCCGGGTCTCTGCGGACCCGCCCCGCCCCTCCGGTGTCAGTACACGACGTGCGTGCTACCGGATGGTGATCAGCCCTGGTCCTTGATGTTGCCGAGCAGGACGATCTTGCCGCCCTTCTGCTGGAACAGGTTGACCGTCTGGGCGCTCGCGTCGACCTCACCGGTCTTGTCGAACTTCACCTGGGTGGTGATGCCCTTGTAGTCCAGACCGTCCACGGCCTTCTCGACCGACTCGCGGGTCGGGGTGCCGTCCTTGGCCGCGGTCTTGATCGCCTGGATCATGGCGTTGGCCGCGTCGTAGGCCTCCGGCGAGTACGTCGACGGGTCGGTGTTGAACTTCTTCTTGTAGGCCGCGGTGAAGTCCTTCGCCGCGGGAGCGACGGTGGCGTCCGAACAGCCGCAGGTGAAGTACCAGCCGTCACCGGCCGGGCCGGCACCGTCGGTGAACACCGAGGACTTGCCACCGTTGCCGGTGTACTTGTCACCGGTGAAGCCCGCCGCCTGCAGCGCCTGGGCGACCAGACCGGCCTGGGCGTCGTAACCGCCGTAGAACACGGCCTGCGCACCCGAGGCGGCGACCTGCGTCGCCGTCGACCCGTAGTCGGTGGTCTTGGCGTCGACACCGATCCGCTGCACGGTGACGCCGCCCTTCTCGAGCCCGCGCTGCAGCTCGTCGGCGACACCCTTGCCGTAGTCGGACAGGTCGTCGATCACGACGACCTTCTTGTAGCCCTTCTTGACGAACAGGTCGGCGGCCTGCGAGCCCTCGACGTTGTCCGAAGGAACGATCCGGTGGAACGTCGGGAAGCCCTGCTGGGACAGCGTGGGGTTGGTGGCCGACGGGGAGATGAAGGACAGACCGGCGTCGCCGTAGGTGGCGCCGATGGCCTTCGTGGCGCCGGAGAACGACGGTCCGACCACACCGAGGACGGCGTCGTCCTGCAGGACCTGAGCGGCGGCCGTGGGCGCCTGCTCGGGCGAGCCCTGGTCGTCGGCCTTCACGAGCTCGAGCTTGAAGCCGAGGTCGCCCTTGGCGTTGGCCTGCTCGATCGCCAGGTCGACGCCGTTGACCTCGTTGATGCCGAGCTGGGCGTTGTCGCCGGACAGCGGACCCTGGAAGGCGATCTTGTAGGTCTGACCGCCGCCGCTGCCACCGAGGCCGCTGCTGCCGGAGCCCTTGTTGCTGTCGTTGGAACACGCCGTCAGGGCCAGCGCACTCGCCAGCGCCAGCGGAAGGACCCACCGGGTGGCGGGTCGGTTAATGCGCATCAACTGCGTCCTCCTGCTTCCATCGCGGCCTGTGGGGGGCCGGCCGCGAAGTGCGTTCTGATTAGGCCGTGGGGAAACGTAGGCAGGCCGACGCGGCGGTGTCTACGCGTGAACACCAACAAGACGGTCCGTGATGAAAACGTGACCACGCACACGTTCGACCGGTGACACGCAGGGGTGAACGGCTCGCGAACCGTCACCCGAGCAGGGCTATCCGGGACCGATCAGTTCTCGACCGCCGGCGCGCTCTCGCTGGCTTCCGGCGCCAGGATGGACTCGGCGAGCGCCTTCATCGAGGTGCGCTGATTCATCGCCGTCCGCTGGATCCACCGGAACGCCTCGGCCTCGGTGATGCCCTGCTCCTCCATCAGCCGGCCCTTCGCCTTCTCGATGACCTTGCGGGTCTCGAGACGCTCCTCCAGGGTGCGGACCTCACCGTCGAGCGCGGCCATCTCCGAGAAGCGAGCTCGCGCCACCTCGATGGCGGGCACCAGATCGTTCTTGCTGAACGGCTTCACCAGGTACGCCATCGCGCCGGCGTCCCGCGCCCGCTCGACGAGCTCCCGCTGGCTGAACGCCGTCAGCACGATGACGGGGGCGATCCGCTCCCCCGCGATCTGCTCGGCCGCCGACAACCCGTCCAACACCGGCATCTGGATGTCGAGGATCACCAGATCGGGAGACAGTTCCTTGGCCCGGTCCACGGCCTGCTGACCGTCACCGACCTCGGCGACGACCGAGTACCCCTCCTCCTCGAGCATTTCCTTGAGGTCGAGGCGGATGAGCGCCTCGTCCTCGGCGATGAGGACACGGATCGTCTCGGAGCTCACGGGCGCGAGCCTATCGACGTCAGAGGTCCCCCACCTCCCCGCTAGGCTTCCCGGGCAGCCGCCGGGTGACCGGCACGCCCCCGTACCCCAATCGGCAGAGGGAGCGGATTCAAAACCCGCGCAGTGTGCGTTCGAGTCGCACCGGGGGCACCGTGCACATCGTCGTCCTCCGGACGACACCGCGACCAGCGACCGTTCCCGACCTCCGCTGAGCCCTCCACTCGCTCGTCGTGGGGACCCTCCGGGCCCCACTCCTCACGACGACGGCGCGCTCAGGCGTTGACCGTGTCACCGCCGACCGTCAGGTCGTCGCCGGGCTCCACGGGCCAGACCTCGAGGCCCGGCGCCTGTCGCAGCGCGTCGACCAGTTCCTGCGGGCCGCCGACGAGCGTCGAGTCGACGTCGATCTCGGTGCCCAGGCACCAGGACCGGTCCGCCGGCCAGAGCAGGCTCGGGGACTGCGGGAGGAACCACTCCTCGGTCACCTGGTGGCCGAGGAGTGGTTGCGGCGCGCAGCGGACCGCGGAACACCAGGTGGTTCCGTCCGGGCAGCTCCAGCATGGGTCCGCGGACGATCTCCGGTGGCAGCCCGGTCGGGGCGTGGGGCTCCGGTCCCGGGGCGCCGTCACCGGTGGCCGACAGGAGCCACCAGCCACCCGGGTGCAGCCATCCCCAGCCCTCCCACAGCGCGTGGCAGCACTCCGCGTCGGCCGTCGTGAAACCGGCCAGGACGTCGAGCACCGGGGCGAACGACTCCGCGGGCAGGTTCCCGATGCTCGGTTCGTTGCCCGGCCAGTCCGTGGCGATGCTGTTCCACTGCATCAGCGCGTGCGCGATCCGCCCCGTCCGGTGGCAGACCTCCGCCCACGGCACGGCCTGCCCCTCGTCGTCGGACGCCGGGTGGAGGATCCGCGCGTAGGCGGAGTAGCCGTCCGGGACGACGCAGTGCACCCGGCCACCGAAACCGTGCAGCCGCGGCGCGATCCAGCTGCCGTCGGCGATGTCCGACGCGTGCACGAGCCCCTCGAACGCCACGGGCCCATCATCGGGGTGTGCTCCCCTCCGGGGCACGGCCGTCGCGCGGATACGGTGACGCCGTGACCGAGCCCGTTCCGCACATGACCCCCGAGCAGTTCCGGCAGCACGGCCACGAGGTCGTGGACTGGATCGCCGACTACTGGAGCCGGATCGGGTCGCTGCCGGTGCGCTCGCAGGTCGCGCCGGGCGAGGTTCGGGAGTCGCTCCCTGCGGCGGCGCCCGAGCAGGGCCAGCCGTTCTCGGCCGTGCTCGCCGACCTCGACCGCGTCGTGCTGCCCGGCATCACGCACTGGCAGCACCCCGGCTTCTTCGGGTACTTCCCGGCCAACACGTCTGGTCCCTCGGTGCTCGGCGACCTCGTCTCCGCCGGGCTCGGCGTGCAGGGCATGTCCTGGGTCACCAGCCCCGCGGCCACCGAGCTCGAGCAGCAGGTCATGGACTGGCTCGCCGATCTGCTGGATCTGCCCGCGTCCTTCCGCTCCACCGGCTCCGGCGGCGGCGTCGTCCAGGACTCGAGCTCCGGCGCCAACCTCGTCGCCCTGCTCGCCGCGCTGCACCGATCGTCCACCGGAGCGACGGTCCGGCACGGGGTCGACCCGGAGCGCGCCACGGTCTACGTCTCGTCGGAGACGCACTCGTCGATGGAGAAGGCCGTCCGCATCGCCGGCCTCGGCACGGACGCCGTCCGCATCGTGGAGGTCGACGGCGATCTCGCCATGCGGCCGGGTGCCCTGGCCGCCCGGCTCGAGCGGGACGTCGCCCGCGGCTACACGCCGGTCCTCGTCTGCGCGACGGTCGGGACCACGTCCACGACGGCGATCGACCCGCTGGCGGAGCTCGGTCCGATCTGCCAGAAGTACGGCGTCTGGCTGCACGTCGACGCCGCGTACGCCGGGGTCAGCGGCGTCGTCCCGGAGCTCCGGGAGCTCCAGGCCGGCGTGGAATGGGCCGACAGCTACACCACCGACGCGCACAAGTGGCTGCTCACCGGCTTCGACGCGACCCTGTTCTGGGTCGCCGACCGCGCCGCGCTGACCGGCGCGCTGTCGATCCTCCCGGAGTACCTGCGCAACGCCGCAACCGATGCCGGTGCCGTCGTCGACTTCCGCGACTGGCAGGTGCCGCTCGGCCGGCGCTTCCGCGCCCTCAAGCTGTGGTTCGTGCTCCGCTGGTACGGGGCCGAGGGCCTGCGCGCGCACATCCGTTCGCACGTGGCGCTGGCACAGGAGCTCGCCGGGTGGGCCGACGCCGACGAACGGTTCGACGTCGTCACGCCGCACCCGTTCTCGCTGGTCTGCCTGCGCCCGCGCTGGGCCGACGACGTGGACGCCGACGTCGCCACCATGACGCTGCTGGAGCGGCTCAACGACGGCGGCGAGGTCTTCCTGACCCACACCACCGTCCGGGGGCAGGTGGTGCTGCGCGTGGCCGTGGGCGCGCCGGCCACCACCCGCGCGCACGTCGAGCGGGTCTGGACGCTACTGCGCGAGGGCCACGACTGGCTCGCCACCGACTTCGCGGCGGCGGCGGCCGAGCGGGCGGCCGCCCGCCAGGCCGAGCGAGAGGCAGCCGAGCGCCCGGCCGAGCGCCCCGCGGACGAGCCGGCGGCGGCCTCCGAGCCGGAGGAGTTCCCGGAACCCGCGGCCGCGGACGCATGATGTGCCCGGCCGCCGACCTGACGACGTGGAGGACACAGCGATGACCGGAACCGCAGCCGGCGACGACCGTCGCTTCCTCGGGCTCGCGATCGAGCAGGCCCGGCTGGGGTGGACCGAGGGCGGCGTCCCGATCGGCGCGGCCCTCGTGCACGACGGGGAGGTGCTCGCCGTCGGGCGCAACCGCCGCGTGCAGATGGGCAGCGCCATCCGGCACGGCGAGACCGACTGCATCGAACGGGCCGGCCGCCTGCCCGCCTCGGTCTACCGGCGGAGCGTCCTCTACACGACGCTGTCGCCCTGCTACATGTGCGCGGGGACGGCATTGCTCTACGAGATCCCGCGCATCGTCATCGGCGAGAACCGCAGCTTCCAGGCGTCCGAGGAGCTGCTTCGTTCGCACGGGGTCCGGCTCGACGTCCTCGACGACCCCGACTGCATCGAGCTCATGCAGAGAATGCTCACCGAGCGTCCGGAGCTCTGGGCCGAGGACATCGGCGAGGAGGCCTGACCGCCGGCGCCCCGACGTCCGCACGGCGAAGGCGCCCGGTCCGCCTCTCGGTGGGCCGGGCGCCTTCGCGTCCAGGGTGTGGCGTCAGTGCGCGATCGATGACACCGGCGACAGCGCCGGCTTGTCGAAGTAACCCGGCGGGCACTCCACCCGGTTGATCGCACGGACCTCGTCGATCGTCGCCGCGGCATGCGCGGCGATCTCGCCGAGCGTGGTCACCCACATGCCGTCCAGCCGCCGCACGTCCTCGATCAGCCGCTCCAGGGCGGCCGCCCGCGACGGGCGGCCGGAGATGAACGGGTGATTGGTGAGGACGAAACAACCGCCTTCGGCATGGTGGGCCTGGGCCTCGAGCAGCCACATCTCGTGCACCTTGGCGGGACTCTCGATGACACCGCTGCCCGTCCAGCCGGGGTAGAAGGCGTACTGCTCCCAGTCGTCGAGGCCCCAGTCCACCGGGATCTCGACGATGCTGCCCCGGCCGCTCTCGCCGTGGAACCGGTAGGGCACGTCGCCGTCGAGGAGGCTGGAGTCGTAGGAGAAGCCGCGCTCGATGAGCAGGTCGGCCGAGTGCCAGTTCAGCTCCCACCAGGGAGCGCGGTAGCCCACCGGCCGCACGCCCAGCCGGTCGAGGGCCTCCAGGCCGCGGTCGATGTACTCGGCCTCTGCCGCCGCGGAGATGCCCTGCATCGGCTCGTGCAGGTAGCCGTGGTGGGCGATCTCGTGCCCCGCGTCGCGGATCTGCCGCACCATGTCCGGATAGGTGTCGGCGGTGAAGCCGGGCACGAAGAACGTCGCCGTCACCCCCTGCCGCTCGAGCAGCCGCAGCAGCCGCGGCACCCCCGCCCGGGCCCCGTAGGCCTGATGGGTCATCAGCGACATCCGTGCCGACGCCCCCGGGTCGTGGGCGAGGACGCACGACTCGGCGTCGACGTCGAAGGTGAAGGCGGCCGCCGCGCGGTGCCCCCCGGGCCAGGCGGCACTCATGCGATGACCTCGGGTGCCTCGGCGTCCCGCCGGTCCGGCGCCGAGGCGCCGCCCCGCACGGAACCGGAGAGCGTCGCCGTGTCGTACTTCGCCGCGACGATCGGACCGAGGACCGCGTACACCGCCGCGGCCGTCAGGCCGCCGGCCAGCCAGCTGAGGTCGACCCCACCCATGCCGATCGCGATCGGACCCTGGAAGAACGGGATCAGGCCGTACATGAACAGCCAGGTCGCGAAGATGCCGACGAAGAAGGCCACGTAGCCGGCCCAGTTGACGTCGGGCAGCCGCCGCGTGCCCACCGGGTCGAACAGCCGGTCCACCCGCGGGCGGCCCTTCTCGATCCGGTAGTAGTGCACCAGCATGATGCCGCCCCACGTCGCGATCCAGGCGACCAGGCCGACGAGCCAGGTGTCCAGCGTCGAGGCGAAGTTCCCCTCGAAGATGAAGAAGATGACGACCAGCATCGCCAGCGCACCGACCACGACACTCAGCTTGCGTCGCGACAACTTCACGTCCAGCGCCTGGGTGGCGACCGAGAAGGTGTAGAGGTTGAGGATGTTGGTCGCGATGGGGCCGTGCAGGACGAGCAGGAGTACCGGGATGGCGAGTGCGCCGTAGTTCTCCACGATCAGCTGGCCGGGGTCCACGGAGCCGTTCTTCGTCGCCAGCGTCGCGCCCAGCACACCGAGCCAGACGACCGGCAGGAACTGGCCGAGGGTGCTGGCGAGGTAGAGCTTGCGCCGGGGCATCGAGGTGCTGACGAAGCGCGAGTAGTCGGCGGCGTAGGTGAACCAGGTGATCCCCCAGCCGATGCCGATGGCGGTCATGATCCCGGTCATCGCGGCCCACCGGGGCGCACCGGTGAGGACGGCGCCCTCGGGACCGGCGTAGGACCAGTTGATGTCCAGGAAGAACCAGGCAGTGATCGACATGAGCGCGAGGACGGCGATGGTCGGCGGGACCGTCCAGCGCTCGAAGGCCGCGATGGCCCGGTAACCCAGCCACGAGATCACGATCTGGATCACCATGAGGAAGGCCGCGACCGCGACCTTGGCGCCGTAGTTGTGTCCCGCCGGATCGACGAACCCCAGCTTGCCGAACAGGGCCATCACCAGGTCGAGCACGATCCAGGTGTTGACCGCGCACCAGCCGATCGAGAGAGCCGCCTGGATGAGCGAGGGCAGGTAGTTGCCTCGCCGTCCGAAAGCCGCCCGGGCCAGCACCATGCCGGTGACGCCGGTCTGCTGACCCATCAGGACGAACAGGCCGAAGACGGCCATCCCGACCAGGTTGCCGAGGATGAGGACGATCAGCGTGTCCCGCAGGCCCAGGCCCAGGTTCACGCCCAGCGCGCCCAGCACCCAGTTGATCGGCGCGATGTTGGCACCGCACCAGATCCAGAACTGTCCGGACACCTTGGTCGTGCGGGAACTCTCGGGAATGGGTTGGAGCTGGTCCTCGACGTCGTGGATGGACGCCGGCTCGGAATCGGTCGTGGCTGACATGGGGGCCTCCGTAGGACGGACGTGCTCGGGGTCGCCACATCGTGGGTGTTGTGCATCACAGTGGACAAGAGGCATTCTGTCGCGCATGTCGGACAGTTTCCGGACATTTCGTCATGCAGTTCACGCTTGAGGGCATCCTCCGTCACCCCAGCCTCAGCCGGGGTGAGCCGTCGGTATGCGCCGGGCACTCCGGATTGCAGCGCAGGGTGCGGTGGGTGCACTCGAGCGAGGTCATGGAGATCGCCTCGCTGCTGCGCGGCGGGGAGCTGCTGCTGACGGGTGGGGAGATGCTGGCCGGCGCCGCCGCCCCGGATCAGCGCCGCTACGTCCGCGAACTGGCCGAGCGGAACGTGGCCGCGGTGGCCATCGAGACCGGCCCGGGGCTGCCCGCCGTCCCCGCCGCGCTGCGGGAGGAGGCCGACGCGCTCGGCTTCCCCGTGATCGAGCTGCGCCGCCGCATCCCCTTCGTCGACGTCGCCGAGGCGGTGAACGCCGAACTGGTGGACGAGTCGGTGACCCGATTGCGGTTCGGCGGTGAGCTCGCCCACGCCCTGTCCGGCATCCTCGCGCGTGGCGGTGACGTCCAGTCGCTGCTGCAGCTGCTGGTGGAGCGCACCGGCGTCCCGGTGGCTCTCTTCACCAGCGCCGGCCGACTGATCGCCGGGTTCCAGGACGGCTCGGCAGCCGCACCGGACGACACCTCGACTCCCGCCGGTGGCACGACGGCCCGGATCAACGTCCGCGGGGCACATGCGGCGAGCCTCGTGTTCTACCCCCGGCCGGACACCGACCCGGATCTGCTCGCCGTCGTCAGCGAGTGGGCGAGCGAGGCGGTGGGCCTGGCGCTGCTGCGCAGCCAGCCGCTGTCGACGCGCGACTTCGCGGCCAGCGAGCTGGCGCGGCTGGCCTGCCGGCTGCCGCTGGAGCAGGCGCGGCTGATCCAGCTGGGGCAGCTCATCGGCTTCGACCCCCGCGACCCGGTCGTCGGCCTGGCCCTCACCACGTCGGCGAGCAGCGCGGGCCTGCCCGGCATCGACGGACTGCTCCGGCGGTACGGCCGGATCGCGATGGACGCCTCGGACACCGACGTGCGCGTCGTCCTGTCCCTTCCCGACCGGCGAGCGGCCCCGGTGAACCGGAACGCGCTGCTCGACGAGCTCAGGGAGTGGGCGCGCGACCTCGACGCGGTGGTCGTCGCGGTGGGTCCGGTGATGCCGGACCTGGAGTCGATCTCGACGTCGATGGAGCTCGCCGTGTCCTCGCTGCGGCAGCGTTCGGCGTTCGGGCCGGGCTGCGTCCTGGACACGACGACGACCGCAGTGGAGACCCTGCTCGACACCGACGAGCTGCGCCGTCCGCGCGAGCAGTTCGTCCGGGGCCAGTTGGCGATGCTTCTCTCGCTGCGCCCGAACGAGGGCGAGACCCTGATGCACACCCTCGAGGTGTATCTCGACTCGGGCTGCAACAAGACGCGCACCGCGGAGGTGCTGCACGTGCAGCGGCAGTCCCTGTACGCACGGCTGGAGCGCGCCTTCAGCATGGTGGGCGGCGACCCGACCGGCACCGACCGGGGGCTGCCCCTGCACCTGGCGCTGCGGCTACGCCACGGGATCTGACCGACGGCGTCAAGGCGCCCCTAGCCGCCGCCGAGCCGCGAACCGACGTCGCGGGCAGCCGCGGTGACCGCCTCCCGGATCAGGCCGAGCTGTTCGGTCGAGATCCGGAACCGCGGCGCGGACACCAGCACCGCCGCGACCGGCTCGCCCCGGTGATCGAACACCGGAGCCGCCACGCCCACCTCCTCCAGCGAGGTCTCGCCGTAGTTGACCGCGTAGCCCCGCTCGGCGATCTCCCGCAGGCGCACCAGATAGGCGTCGAGCGCCGCCTCGGTCAGCCCGGGGTGGTCGATCACCCCCTTGACCAGCAGCGAGCGCACGGTGAAGGGATCGAGCTGGGCCAGGAAGACCTGCACCGAGGAGCTGGCCGCCGTGTTGTACCGCGTGCCCAGCGGGGTCGTGTGCTTCACCTGGTGGGAGCTCGGCACCTGCTCGACGCACACCGCCTCGCCGCCGTCCCACACCATCAGCGCGGCAGTCTCCCCGGTCAGGCGGCTGAGACCCTGCAGCACGGGATAGGCGACGCGCCGCACGTCGAGGTCGGCCAGCAGCGGGCCGGCGAGCGCGATCACGCCGAGGCCGAGCCGGAACCGCCGGGTCGTGGGGTCGCGCTCGACCAGGTTCTCGAGCTCGAGGGTGGCCAGGATGCGCGAGACCGTGCTCTTGTGCAGGCCGATCGCGGCCGCGATCTCCGAGACCCCCTGCACCGGCTCGTCGACGGTGAAGGCACGCAGGACGGCCAGGCCGTTCTGCAGCACGGAGATCCCGCGCGTCTCGCCCCCGTCCGGGACGTCGTCGGGCTGGATCAGGCTCTCGGAGGTGGTCATCGGACTCCGTGGATCGTGGTGGAAGTGCCGACGATGCCACGCCGCGGGCGGCCGCGGCGTGGCATCGCCGATCGCTCAGACGCCGAGGATGTTGTGCTCGGGCCCGAACGGGAACTTGGTGATGTTCTCCGCCCCGTTCTCGTGCACGACGAGGATGTCGTGCTCCCGGTAGCCGCCGGCACCCGGCTGCCCCTCCGGCACCATGATCATCGGCTCCATGGACACGACCATGCCCGGCTCGAGCACCGTGTCGATGTCCTCCCGCAGCTCGAGGCCGGCCTCCCGGCCGTAGTAGTGGCACAGCACGCCGAACGAGTGGCCGTAGCCGAACGTGCGGTTGGGCAGCAGGCCGTGGGAGATGTAGATCTCGTTGAGCGTGTGCGCGATCTCCGAGCACTTGATCCCCGGCTTGATGAGCTCGAGGCCGGCCCGGTGCACCGCCACGTTGATCTCCCACAGTTCGAGGGAGCGCTTGTCCGGCTCGCCGTAGAACAGCGTCCGCTCCAGGGCGGTGTAGTACCCGGACGTCATCGGGAAGCAGTTGAGGCTGAGGATGTCGCCCCGCTGAACCTTCCGCGTGGTCGGCCAGTTGTGCGCGCCGTCGGTGTTGATGCCGGACTGGAACCACACCCAGGTGTCGCGGATGTCGGTGTGCGGAAAGGTCCGTGCGATCTCCCGGACCATCGCGTCGGTGCCGGCGAGCGCCACCTCGAACTCGGGCACGCCCTCGGTGATCGCGGCCCGGATGGCCTCACCGCCCAGGTCGCCGATCCGGGCGCCGTGGGTGATCACCTCGATCTCCTCCGCGGACTTGACCATGCGCTGGCGCATCGCCGCCTTCGAGATGTCGGAGAGGACGGCGTCCGGGAAGGCGGCGGCGAACTTCTGCCGCATCTCGGTGGGGAGCGTGTCGTCCTCGACACCGATGCGGCTGGGCTTCACGCCGCGCTGCGCCAGGCTTTCCCGGATCACCCAGATGTAGTTGTCGCGGTGCCAGTCGGTGTAGACGACGTTGTCACCGTACGTCCGCCGCCACGGCATGCCCGCATCGATGTTCGCCGAGACGGTGTACTGGTCGTCGGCGGTCACGACATAGGCGTAGGGGCGGCCGAAGGACGTGTACAGGAAGTCCGAGTAGTACTTCACGTTGTGGTACGAGGTGAGCAGGGCGACGTCCACGCCCTCCTCGGCCATGACCTTCCGGAGCGAGGAGAGGCGGCGCTCCATCTCTTCCGCGGAGAAGGTCTGCTTCTCCTTCTTCCCGTTGTGGATGACCTTGAGACGCTCGAGCTCGGTGACGGACATCGTGGTTCTCCTGTTCCCTGACGGTCGGTGCACGGGTGCCGGGATGCGACGCGACGCGCGCCCCGGGCCGGGAGTCGACGGAGCGGCGTCCCGAGGGGCTGACGTGAGCCCATCTGCGTTGCATTCTGAGCAACGTAGTTGCGAAGCTAGGAGTGGCGTACGCCACTGTCAAGCCTGTCCCAGGCTTCGATTCTGCGATGAGCAGACATCTGAGCGAGGCGCTTGACGGGGCGCACGCCCACCCCTACGTTGCTGGACACGCAACAGCGTTGCGACTCTCGACCGCCAGAGAAGGGACGGCCGTGGCCGACATCCTCGACCTCGAGCTCAGCGTGCTCGACCCCGACGTGCATGCCGCGGTGACCGCTGAACTGCGTCGCCAGCAGTCCACCCTGGAGATGATCGCGTCGGAGAACTTCGCGCCGGCCGCCGTCATGGAGGCCCAGGGCTCCGTGCTCACGAACAAGTACGCGGAGGGCTACCCGGGACGGCGCTACTACGGCGGCTGCGAGCACGTCGACGTCATCGAGCAGCTCGCGATCGACCGGGTGAAGGCCCTGTTCGGCGCAGAGGCGGCCAACGTGCAGCCGCACTCGGGGGCCCAGGCCAACGCGGCCGCCATGTTCGCCCTGCTGGACCCCGGCGACACGATCCTCGGTCTCGACCTCGCCCACGGTGGGCACCTGACGCACGGCATGCGGATCAACTTCTCCGGCAAGCTCTACGACGTCGTCCCCTACCACGTGCGCAAGTCCGACCTCCGGGTCGACATGGAGGAGGTCGAACGACTGGCCCGGGAACACCGTCCCCGGATGATCGTGGCCGGCTGGTCGGCATATCCGCGGCAGCTCGACTTCGCCGAGTTCCGCCGCATCGCCGATCTCGTCGGCGCCTACCTCATGGTCGACATGGCGCACTTCGCCGGTCTGGTCGCCGCGGGCCTTCACCCGAGCCCGGTCCCCCACGCCCACGTCGTCACGACGACCACCCACAAGACCCTCGGCGGCCCGCGGGGCGGGGTCATCCTCAGCACCGCCGAACTCGCGAAGAAGATCAACAGCGCGGTCTTCCCCGGCCAGCAGGGCGGACCCCTCGAGCACGTCATCGCCGCGAAGGCCGTCGCCTTCAAGGTCGCCGCGAGCGACGAGTTCCGCGACCGTCAGCACCGGACCCTGGCCGGCGCACAAGCCCTCGCCGAACGCCTTCTGGCCGACGACGTCCGCGACGCGGGGATCTCGGTGCTCACCGGCGGCACCGACGTGCACCTCGTCCTCGTCGACCTGCGCGACTCCGAGCTCGACGGCCAGCAGGCCGAGGACCGGCTGCACCAGGTCGGCATCACCGTGAACCGCAACGCGGTGCCCTTCGACCCCCGGCCACCGATGGTGTCCTCCGGGCTGCGCATCGGCACCCCGGCCCTGGCCACCCGAGGCTTCGGCGCGGGCGAGTTCCGCGAGGTCGCCGACATCATCGCCGCCGCGCTGACCCGGGAGCTCACCGGCGAGCTCGCCGACGAGCTGCGCGGGCGGGTCGAGACCCTCGCCGCCAAGTTCCCCCTGTACGCGCACCTGGACGGAGCCGCCCGATGACCGTGCACACCGACCCGCGGCACCTGCCCGAGCACCCGAACTGGCTCTGGCGCAATCCCGACCCCAAGCCGTCCTACGACGCGATCGTGGTCGGCGGCGGGGGGCACGGCATCGCCACCGCGTACTACCTGGCGAAGAACCACGGTCTCACCAACGTCGCCGTCCTCGAGAAGGGGTGGCTGGCCGGCGGCAACATGGCCCGCAACACCACGATCATCCGCTCCAACTACCTGTGGGACGAGAGCGCGGCGATCTACGAGTTCGCCCTGCAGCTGTGGGAGCAGCTGCCGGCCGAGCTCGACTACGACTTCCTGTTCAGCCAGCGGGGGGTGCTCAACCTGGCGCACACGCTCCAGGACGTCCGCGAGGCGACCCGGCGGGTCAACGCCAACCGGCTCAACGGGGTGGACGCCGAATGGCTGACCACCGACGAGGTCGCAAAGATCTGCCCGATCCTCAACGTCTCCGCAGACATCCGTTACCCGGTGCTCGGCGCGACGTTCCAGCCCCGAGCCGGGATCGCCAAGCACGACCACGTCGCCTGGGCGTTCGCGCGGGCCGCCGACGCCCTGGGCGTCGACTTCATCCAGAACTGCGAGGTCACCGGCTTCCTGAAGGACGGCGACCGCGTGGTCGGGGTGGAGACCACCCGCGGGCCGATCTCGGCCGGCGTCGTCGGCCTGAACGCGGCCGGGCACAGCAGCGTGCTGGCCGAGCGGGCCGGCTTCCGGCTGCCCGTGCAGTCGCACCCGCTCCAGGCCCTGGTCTCCGAGCTCTACGAGCCGGTGCACCCGACCGTCGTGATGTCCAACCACGTGCACGTCTACGTCTCGCAGGCGCACAAGGGCGAGCTCGTCATGGGCGCGGGGGTCGACTCCTACAACGGCTACGGCCAGCGCGGCTCCTTCCACGTCATCGAGCACCAGATGGCCGCCGCGGTCGAGCTGTTCCCGATCTTCGCCCGCGCGCACGTGCTGCGGACCTGGGGCGGCATCGTCGACGTCTCCCCCGACGCGTCGCCGATCATCGGCCCGACCCCCGTGGAGAACCTCTACGTCAACTGCGGCTGGGGCACCGGCGGCTTCAAGGCGACCCCGTCGGCCGGCTGGACCATGGCCCACACCATGGCGACCGGGCAGCCGCATGCGCTGAACGCGCCCTTCGGGCTGGACCGGTTCACCAGCGGCGCGCTGATCGACGAGCACGGCGCCGCCGCCGTGGCCCACTGACCCGGAAGCCCGAGAGGAGCCCAGCGTGCTGCTGCTGACCTGTCCCTGGTGCGGACCCAGGGACGAGACGGAGTACCACTACGGCGGCCAGGCCCACGTCGCCTACCCCGCCACGCCCGCCGACCTGAGCGACCCGGAGTGGGCGGAGTACCTCTTCTTCCGCGACAACCCAAAGGGTTCCTTCGCGGAGCGCTGGGTGCACAGCACCGGCTGCCGCCGGTGGTTCAACGCCGTCCGCGACACCGTCACCTACGAGGTGCTGGCCACCTACAAGCCCACCGAGCCCCGACCCGCCGCTCCGGCGGGCTCCCCCCCGGAGACCTCGCGATGACCCAGAGCTCACGGCTGCCGACCGGCGGCCCGATCGACCGCGACACCGTGTTGCGCTTCACCGTCGACGGCGTCGAACTGACCGGCCACCCGGGTGACACCGTCGCCTCCGCGCTGCTGGCCAACGGCCGGATCGAGGTCGCGCCGTCGATCTACCGCGGCCGTCCCCGCGGCATCGTCGCCGCCGGCGTGGAGGAGCCCAACGCCCTGCTGCAGGTGGGCGGCGACGTGTCCGAGTCGATGCTGACCGCCACCACGGTGTCCCTGGTCGACGGGCTTCGCGCCGAGACGCTGTCGGGACTCGGCCGGCTCGACCCCACGCCGGACGACGCCATGTACGACAAGAAGTACGTGCACACCGACGTGCTGGTGATCGGCGGCGGGCCGGCCGGTCTCGCCGCGGCCTCGGTCGCCGCCCGCTCGGGCGCCCGCGTGGTGCTCGTCGACGAGCAGACGGAACTCGGCGGCTCCCTGCTGTCGGGGCGTGGCGAGACCGTCGACGGCGTGGCCGCGCCGGACTGGGTCGCGGGCGTCGCTGCCGACCTGGCGGCCGCGCCGGAGGTCGTCGTCCTGTCGCGGACCACCGCCTTCGGCAGCTACGACGACAACTACGTCGTCGCCGTGCAGAACCGCACCGACCACCTGCCCGGACCCGCCCCGAAGGGGGTGTCCCGCCAGCGCGTGTGGCACATCCGGGCGCGCCAGGTCGTGCTCGCCACGGGCGCCCACGAGCGCCCGCTGGTGTTCGCCGGCAACGACCGTCCCGGCGTCGTGCTGGCCTCGGCGGTGCGCAGCTACCTCAACCGGTACGGGGTGGCGACCGGCAGCCGCGTCGTGGTCGCCACGACCAACGACAGCGCGTACGACACCGCCGCCGATCTGCTCGCCGCCGGGATCGACGTGGCGGCCGTCGTCGACGCACGGCCTCAGCTCTCGGCGCGGGCGGAACTGCTGTCCGGCGTCCGCGTGCTGCCCGGCAGCGCCGTGGTCGAGACGCTCGGCGAGCAGCGGCTGACCGACGTCCTGGTCAGCGCCCTGGACGAGGACGGACTCCTCACCGGCGACGCCGAGCGCATCGACGCCGACCTGCTGGCCGTTTCCGGCGGGTGGAGTCCGGTCGTGCACCTGCACAGCCAGCGGCAGGGCCGGCTCCGCTGGGACGACGCCCTGGCTGCCTTCGTCCCGGAGGGCCGGGTGCGCGACCAGCAGGTGGTCGGCTCGGCACGAGGCAGCGTCACGCTCGCCGACTGCCTGAGCGAGGGCACCGAGGCCGGCGCCGCCGCGGCCACGGCCGCCGGTTTCCCGGTCGAGGCGGTCGCCCCCGTGGGCGTCGGCTCGTCGACGGCGGCGCCGACCCGGCAGCTGTGGGTCGTCCCGGGCCGGACCGGCGGGCCCGCGGAGTGGACCGAGCACTTCGTCGACCTGCAGCGGGACCAGACCGTCGCCGACGTCTGGCGGGCCACCGACGCCGGCATGCGCAGCGTCGAGCACGTGAAGCGCTACACGTCGATCAGCACGGCCCACGACCAGGGCAAGACGTCGGCGGTCAACGCCATCGGCGTCATCGCCGCCGCCCTCGGGGACGCCTCGGTCGGCGAGATCGGGACGACGACCGCCCGGGCGCCGTACACCCCGGTGCCCTTCGCCGCGCTCGCCGGCCGCCAGCGCGGCGACCTCTTCGACCCGGAACGGACGACCCCCGCCCATCCGTGGCACGTGGCCCACGGGGCAGCGTTCGAGTTCGTCGGCCAGTGGCTGCGGCCCTGGTACTACGCGCAGCCGGGCGAGGACATGGAGGCGGCCGTGGCCCGGGAGTGCCGGGCGGCCCGCAACGGCGTGGCGATGATGGACGCCTCGACCCTCGGCAAGATCGAGGTGCAGGGCGCCGATGCCGGTGAGTTCCTCAACCGGATGTACACCAACGCCTTCAAGAAGCTCCCCGTGGGCTCGGTGCGGTACGGGGTGATGTGCCGGCCGGACGGCATGGTGTTCGACGACGGCGTCACCCTCCGCCTGGCGGAGGACCGCTACTTCATGACCACGACCACCGGTGGGGCGGCCGGCGTCCTGGACTGGCTGGAGGAGTGGCTGCAGACCGAGTGGCCCGAGCTCGACGTCGTCTGCACCTCGGTCACCGAGCAGTGGACGACGGTGGCCGTGGTGGGCCCGCGGTCCCGCGAGGTCGTCGCCCGGCTCGCCCCGGAGCTGGACGTCTCCAACGAGGCGTTCCCCTTCATCACCTTCCGGGAGACCACACTCGCCTCGGGGATCCCGGCCCGCGTCTGCCGGATCTCCTTCTCGGGGGAGCTCGCCTACGAGATCAACGTGTCCGGCTGGTACGGGCTGGCGCTGTGGGAGCAGGTGCACGCCGCCGGGGCCGACCTGGACATCACCCCCTACGGCACCGAGACGATGCACGTGCTGCGCGCCGAGAAGGCCTACCCGATCGTGGGGCAGGACACCGACGGCACGGTCACCCCGCAGGACCTCGGCATGGCGTGGGTGGTGTCCACGAAGAAGGACTTCGTCGGCCGGCGTTCCTTCGACCGGGCCGACACCGCCCGGCCCGGCCGCAAGCACATGGTGGCCCTCTTCTCGGAGGACGGGACGACCCGGCTCCCCGAGGGCACCCAGGTCGTCGACCGCGACGTGCCGGTCACCCCGTCCGAAGGACCGGTCCCGATGCTCGGTCACGTGACGTCCAGCTACTCCAGCGAGGCGCTCCAGCAGCCGTTCGCGCTGGCGTTGATCGCCGACGGGCGCAACCGGATCGGCCAGAGCCTGCTCGCGCCGGTGGGCGACGAACTCGTCCCCGTCACCGTTGCCGACCCCGTCGTCTACGACCCCGAAGGGACCAAGCGTGATGGCTGACCTGACCAGCCTGCGGCGGAGCCCGCTGCAGCACCTGCACGACCGGTTCGACGCCGAGAGCGTCGGCGGTGACCGTAGCGTCGCCCTCCGGGAACTGCCGTTCCTCACCATGGTCGCGATCCGGGTCGCACCGGGGTCGCGGGCCTTCGACCAGGTCGGCGAGCGGTTGGGGGCAGCCCTCCCACAGGCGTGCGGCGGGGTGTCGTCGTCCGGATGGTGCAGCGCGCTGTGGCTGGGGCCGGACGAGTGGCTGGTGGTCTGCGAGCCCGGCGCCGGGGACGACGGCGACGCGCTGGTGACCGCACTGCGGGACGCCCTGGACGGCGACCCGGGGTCGGTGATCGACGTGTCGGCCAACCGGACCACCCTGGAACTGTCCGGGCCGGCCGCCCGCGAGACGCTCGACAAGAGCTGTCCCGCCGACCTGCACCCGCGGGCGTTCGGGCCCGGCACCGCCGTCACCACGACTCTCGGGCCGGTGCCCGTCCTGCTCTGGCAGACCGGGGAGACGAGCTACCGGGTCCTCCCCCGGTCCTCGTTCGCCGACTACACCGCCCGCTGGCTGCTCGACGCCACCCTCGAGTTCGCCGGACCCGAGGTGCCCTGATGGCGCTGTCGGCGTTCGATCTGTACTCCGTCGGCATCGGCCCCTCCTCCTCGCACACGGTGGGGCCGATGCGCGCGGCCAAGATGTTCGTCGACGGCCTGGCACGCGAGGGCCGGCTGCCCGGAACCGCCCGGGTCCAGGCGGAACTGTTCGGCTCCCTGGGTGCGACGGGGCACGGCCACGGCTCGGCGAAGGCGGTCGTGCTGGGTCTGGAGGGCGAGGAGCCGGCCACGGTCGACACCGAGTCCGCCGACGACCGCGTCGCCGCGATCCGCGCGGAGGGCCGGCTGCGGCTGGGCGGCAGCCACCCGGTCGCCTTCGACGCCGACGGCGACGTGGTGCTCCACCGTCGCAGGTCGCTGCCCGCCCATCCCAACGGGATGGTGTTCCGGGCACTGGACGCCGAAGGCACGACGCTGACCGAGCGCACCTACTACTCCGTGGGCGGTGGTTTCGTCGTCGACGAGGCGGCCAGCGGCGCCGACCGGGTGGTGCTGGACGACACCCCCCTCCCGTTCCCCTTCACCACCGGGGCAGAACTGCTGGCGCACTGCGCCCGGGAGGGCATGTCGATCAGTGACGTCATGCTCGCCAACGAGCAGGCATGGCGGACCGAGGCCGAGGTCCGCGCCGGGATGCTGCACCTGTGGTCGGTCATGCAGGACTGCGTCGAGCGTGGCTGCCACCGGCAGGAGCCCGTTCTGCCCGGCGGCCTGAAGGTGCCGCGCCGCGCCCCCGGGCTGTTCCGCGAGCTGACCGGTGACGCCGACTCCGTCGACCCCCTGCGGGTGCTCGACTGGGTCAACCTCTTCGCCCTCGCGGTCAACGAGGAGAACGCCTCCGGCGGGCGCATCGTCACCGCGCCCACCAACGGCGCGGCCGGCATCGTGCCCGCGGTCCTGCACTACTACGCGCGGTTCGTGCCCGGCGCCGACGACGACGGCGTCGTCCGGTTCCTGCTCACCGCGGCCGCGATCGGCATCCTGTTCAAGGAGAACGCATCCATCTCCGGCGCGGAGGTCGGCTGCCAGGGCGAGGTGGGGTCGGCCTGCTCGATGGCCGCCGGCGCGCTGTGCGAGGTGCTGGGCGGCACCCCGGCGCAGGTGGAGAACGCCGCCGAGGTCGGCATCGAGCACAACCTGGGCCTGACCTGCGACCCCATCGGCGGCCTCGTGCAGATCCCGTGCATCGAGCGCAACGCCATCGCGAGCGTCAAGGCCATCAACGCCGCCCGGCTGGCCCTGTCGGGCAACGGCAGCCACAAGGTGAGCCTGGACAAGGCGATCAAGACCATGCGCGAGACCGGCCGGGACATGAAGGTCAAGTACAAGGAGACGTCCCGCGGTGGTCTGGCGGTCAACGTCATCGAGTGCTGATCAGGCGCGTCAGTCCTCCAGGGACCGGATGAGCCCCTCCTGGGCGACGGTCGCGACGTGCGTTCCGTCGGCGCTCCAGATCTGGCCGAAGCACAGCGCACGGCCCGAGGCGGCGGCCGGGCTGTCGGTCTCGTAGAGGAACCACTCGTCCGCGCGCACCGGCCGGTGGAACCACACCGAGTGGTCGAGGCTCGCCCCGATGAAGTCCTGCCAGCCGCCGCCGAGCCGGGCGAACCCGGCCGACAGGAGCGTGAGGTCGCTGACGAACGTGAGCGCCGCCGCCTGCACGGCCGCGTCCTCGCCCAGCCGGCCGGCCACCCGGAACCAGCCCCACGACTTGGTGTCGGGATAGGTCTTCGGAGGTGCGACGAACGGGTCGGCCAGGAAACGCTGCTCCACGACCTGCCCCATGGCGCTCATCCACGCCGCCCGGTCACCGTGCGCCGCGACCAGATCCGCCGTGCCCAGCAGGTTCTCGGGGCCCGGCACGTCGGGCATCGGCAAGGAGTGCTCGGCCACCGGCGTCTCCCCCGCGTGGAAGTCCGCGGTCAGCGAGAAGATGGCGACCTCCTCGCCCTTGCGGTCCTGCCACGCGACCACGCGGCGGGTCGTGAACGACCGCCCGTCGCGGATCCGGTCGACGGCGTAGCGGATCTCCTCGGTGGGATCGCCGGGCCGCAGGAAGTAGGAGTGCAGCGAGTGCACGGGCCGCGCGGCGTCGACCGTCAGCCCGGCCGCCATCAGCGCCTGGCCGGCCACCTGGCCGCCGAAGATGCGCTGCCGCTCGGTGCTCGGCGTCTGCCCGACGAACACGTCGGGCTTGCGCTCCTCGAGCGCCAGCACCGCCAGCAGCGCCGCGGCCTGGCTGCCCGGCGGTCGGCTCACGAGTCGGTGCCCACTTCGTGCACGCGGATCAGGTTGGTCGACCCCACCGTGTTCGGCGGGCTGCCGGCCACGACCACGACCCGGTCGCCGACCTTGAGCCGGCCGATCGACAGCAGCGAGAAGTCGACCTGGGCGACCATGTCGTCGGTGTGCTCGACCGTGGGGACCAGGAAGGTCTCCACACCCCAGGACAGCGCCAACTGACTGCGCACGCGCGCATCGATGGTGAAGGCCAGCAGCGGCTGCCGGGGGTGCAGGGCGGCCAGCCGCCGGGTGGTCTCGCCGGTCTGGGTGAACGTGGCCAGCGCCTTGACGTCCAGCGCCTCGCCGACGTCCTTGGCGGCCCGCACGATCGCGCCGGAGCGCGAGCGGGACCGGCGGACGACGTCCGGCACGGAGATCGTCGTGTCGCTCTCGACCGTGTCGATGATCCGCTCCATGGTGCGGACGGCGCCGATCGGGTGGGCGCCCACCGAGGTCTCGCCGGAGAGCATGACCGCGTCGGCGCCGTCGAGGACGGCGTTCGCGACGTCGGAGGCCTCGGCGCGCGTCGGCCGCGAGTTGGTGATCATCGACTCGAGCATCTGGGTGGCCACGATGACCGGCTTGTTGCGCTCGCGGGCGGCCTGGATCGCGCGCTTCTGCACGAGCGGGACCTCCTCGAGGGGCAGCTCCACCCCGAGGTCACCGCGGGCCACCATGATCGCGTCGAACGCCTCGACGATCGCCTCGAGGTTCTCGACCGCCTCGGGCTTCTCCAGCTTGGCGATGACGGGGACGGAGATGTCCTCCTGCCGCATGATGTCGCGGACGAGCTCCACGTCGTGGGCGGACCGGACGAACGACAGCGCGATGAAGTCGACGCCCAGCCGCAGCGCGAAGCGCAGGTCCTCCTCGTCCTTGTCCGAGAGCGGCGGGACGCTGACGGCGACACCGGGCAGCGACAGCCCCTTGTTGTTCGAGACCGGGCCGCCCTCGACCACCAGGCAGAAGACGTCGGGGCCGTCGACCCGCACCACGGTGAGCGCGAGCTTGCCGTCGTCCACGAGCAGCCGGTCACCGACGACGACGTCGTCGGCGAGGTCCTTGTAGGTGGTGGAGACGCGGTCGGCGGTGCCCTCGACGTCGGCGACGGTGATGCAGACCTGCGTGCCGGTGGGCCACTCCACCGGGCCGTCGGCGAAGGTGCCGAGCCGGATCTTGGGCCCCTGGAGGTCGGCCAGGACGGCGACGGCGTGGCCGGTGTTGTCCGATGCCTGCCGCACCCGCTGGTAGGCGGTCGCGTGGTGCTCGTGCGCCCCGTGGCTGAAGTTCAGCCGGGCCACGTCCATCCCGGACTCGACGAGGGCGGTGATCTGCTCCAGGGAACTGGTCGCGGGCCCGAGGGTGCAGACGATCTTGGCGCGGCGGGACATGGACCCAACGCTAGTGGGGTGGCACCGATCTCACCGCAGCGACCCGGCGCCGGCCACGCAATTCGTCGTGGCCGGCACCGAATTCGTTAGCGCAGTGCGACCGCCGTCGGCGTGACCGGCCGGGGCAGGTCGGAGCCGCCGGTCAGATAGGAGTCCGCCGCCGCGGCTGCGGCCCGCCCCTCCGCGATCGCCCACACGATCAGCGACTGACCGCGGCCCATGTCGCCGGCGACGAACACGCCCGGCACCGTGGACATGAACGAGGCGTCGCGCGCCACGTTGCCGCGCTCGTCGACCTCGACGCCCAGGGCGTCGATCAAGCCCTCGCGCTGCGCGCCGGTGAAGCCCATGGCGAGGAACACCAGATCGGCCGGCAGCTCGCGCTCGGTGCCCTCCACCTTCTGGAACCGGCCGTCGACCCGCTCGACCTCGTGGAGGAGCAGCGCGCGGACGTTGCCGCGGGCGGGGCCCTCCTCATGACCCAGGAAGCGCTCGGTGTTGACCGAGTACAGCCGCTCGCCACCCTCCTCGTGCGCGCTGGAGACCCGCATGATCATCGGGTAGGTCGGCCACGGGTTGATGTCGTGGGCCCGGCGGTCCGGCGGGGCCGGCATGATCTCCAGCTGGGTCACCGACACAGCGCCCTGGCGGTGCGCCGTGCCCAGGCAGTCGGCGCCGGTGTCACCCCCGCCGATGATCACCACGTGCTTGCCGGCGGCGTCGATCGGCGGGTCGTCGAGCTCGCCGAGCGCCTGCCGGTTGCCGTAGGGCAGGTACTCCATGGCCAGATGGATGCCGGCCAGCTCGCGCCCCGGGGCGGGCAGGTCACGGCCGACCGTGGCCCCGCCGGCGAGGACGACGGCGTCGAAGTCCGCCCGCAACTGCTCGGCCGACAGGTCGTGCTCCCCCGGCCCACCGACCTCGACGCCGGTGACGAACCGGGTGCCCTCGGCGCGCATCTGGTCCAGCCGCCGGTCGAGCACGGCCTTCTCCATCTTGAACTCCGGGATGCCGTAGCGGAGCAGGCCGCCGACGCGGTCGGCGCGCTCGTACACGGTGACGTCGTGCCCGGCTCGGGTGAGCTGCTGGGCGGCGGCGAGTCCCGCCGGCCCGGAGCCGATGACGGCGACCTTCCGGCCGGACCGCTGCGCCGGGGTCTGGGGCTGCACCCAGCCCTCCTCGAAGGCCCGGTCGATGATCTCCCACTCGATCTGCTTGATCGTGACCGGCGACTCCCGCAGGTTCAGCACGCAGGAGCCCTCGCACGGAGCGGGGCACAGCTTCCCGGTGAACTCGGGGAAGTTGTTGGTCGAGTGCAGCCGCTCGATGGCGTCGTGCCAGTCGTCGCGCCGGGCGAGGTCGTTCCACTCCGGGATCAGGTTCGCCACCGGGCAGGCGTGGTGGCAGAAGGGGATGCCGCAGTCCATGCACCGGGCCGCCTGCTTGCGCACCTCGGCGGTCGGGAAGAGCGGGTCCTCACCGTTCTGCCGCGCGACGTAGACGTCCTTCCAGTCCCGGATCCGCACCTCGACCGGCCGCCGCGGCGGCAGCGCCCGGTCGAACTTCAGGAATCCCGTCGAGTCAGCCACGAGCCGCCTCCTTTCGCGCGAGTTGCGTGAGACATCCGGTTGCGTAGCGCGTCTCAGCCACGAGCCGCCTCCATCACTGCCACATCGACATCGGTGCCGTTCGCCTCGGCCATCCGCTGCGCGTCCATCGCCCGGCGGTAGTCGCGCGGCATGATCACGCTGAACTGCTCCGACCAACGGCCCCAGTCGGCCAGCAGCGCGTGCGCCACCGGCGACTCGGTGTCCTCGGCGTACCGGACCAGCACGTCGCGCAGCCACTGGGCGGACTCGCCGTCGAGCGGGTCCACGTCGACCATCTCGGGATTCACCCGGTGCCGCGCGAGGTCGAGCACGTAGGCGATGCCGCCGGACATGCCCGCGGCGATGTTCCGGCCGGTCGGCCCGAGGATCACCGCGCGCCCGCCGGTCATGTACTCCAGCGCGTGGTCGCCCACGCCCTCGACGATCGCGAGCGCACCGGAGTTGCGGACGCAGAACCGCTCCCCCACCCGGCCCCGGAGGAAGATCTCCCCGCCGGTGGCGCCGTAGCCGATCACGTTGCCCGCGATCACGTTGTCCTCGGCGGCGAACGGCGCCTCCCGCGACGGGCGGACGACGATCCGGCCGCCGGACAGGCCCTTGCCGACGTAGTCGTTGGCATCGCCGAACAGCCGCATCGTGATGCCGCGCGGGAGGAAGGCGCCGAACGACTGGCCGGCCGACCCGCCGAAGGTGAGGTCGATCGTGCCGTCGGGCAGGCCCTCACCGCCGAAGCGGCGGGTGACCATGGAGCCCAGCATCGTGCCCACGGTGCGGTTGACGTTGCGCACCGGCAGCTCGAGGCTGACCGGCCGCGCGTCGAGGAGCGCGCCCTCGCAGAGCTGGATCAGCGTCTGGTCCAGCGCGATGTCCAGGCCGTGGTCCTGGCCCTTGATCCGGTGCAGCGGCGCCCCCTCGGGCAGCTCCGGCACGACCAGCATCGGGGAGAGGTCCAGCCCCTGCGCCTTCCAGTGCCCGACCGCCCTGCGGGTGTCGAGCAGCTCGGCGTGGCCGATGGCCTCGTCGATCGACCGGAAGCCCAGCTCGGCCAGGTACTGCCGCACCTGCTCGGCCAGGAACTCGAAGAAGGTGACGACGAACTCCGGCTGCCCGGTGAACCGCTTGCGCAGCTCCGGGTTCTGGGTCGCGACGCCGACCGGGCAGGTGTCGAGGTGGCAGACGCGCATCATCACGCAGCCCGACACCACCAGCGGCGCCGTGGCGAACCCGAATTCCTCGGCCCCCAGCAGCGCGGCGACGATCACGTCGCGGCCGGTCTTCATCTGCCCGTCGACCTGCACGGTGATGCGGTCGCGCAGCCCGTTGGCCAGCAGGGTCTGCTGGGTCTCGGCGAGACCCAGCTCCCACGGCGAACCGGCGTGCTTCAGCGAGGTAAGGGGCGCGGCGCCCGTGCCACCGTCGTGGCCGGAGATGAGGACGACGTCCGCATGCGCCTTGCTGACACCCGCCGCGACCGTGCCGACGCCGACCTCGGAGACGAGCTTGACGTGCACCCGCGCCTCGTTGTTCGCGTTCTTGAGGTCGTGGATGAGCTGCTTGAGGTCCTCGATCGAGTAGATGTCGTGGTGCGGCGGCGGGCTGATCAGCCCGACACCCGGCGTCGAGTGCCGCGTGCGCGCCACCCAGGGGTACACCTTGGTGCCCGGCAGCTGGCCGCCCTCGCCGGGCTTGGCGCCCTGCGCCATCTTGATCTGGATGTCGTCGGCGTTGACCAGGTACTCGCTGGTGACGCCGAACCGGCCCGAGGCGACCTGCTTGATCGCCGAGCGGCGCAGGTCGCCGTTCGGGTCGGGCAGGAAGCGGTCGGGGTCCTCGCCCCCCTCGCCGGTGTTCGACTTGCCGCCGAGCCGGTTCATGGCGATCGCGAGCGTCTGGTGCGCCTCGGCCGAGATGGAGCCGTAGCTCATCGCGCCGGTGGAGAACCGCTTGACGATCTCGCTGACCGGCTCGACCTCCTCGAGGGGCACCGGAGGCCGCTCACCGGTCTTGATCGTGAAGAGCCCGCGCAGGGTCGCGGCCTCCTCCGAGAGCGTGTCGACCGTCTGCGTGTACTTCTCGAACACGTCGTACTGGCGCGACCGCGTGGCGTGCTGCAGCAGGAACACCGTCTCGGGGTTGAACAGGTGCACCTCGCCCTCGCGGCGCCACTGGTACTCGCCACCGGTCTCCAGCCGGCGGTGCGCCCGCTCGGTCGGGTTCTCCGGGTAGGCGCGGCGGTGGCGCATGGCCACCTCCTCGGCGAGGACGTCGATGCCCACGCCGCCCAGGGGCGCGGACGTGCCGGTGAAGTACTCGTCGACCAGCTCCTGCGAGAGCCCGACGGCCTCGAAGATCTGCGCCATCGTGTAGGAGCCGACGGTGCTGATGCCCATCTTGCTCATCACCTTGAGCACGCCCTTGCCGAGCGCCTTGACCATGTTGCGCACGGCCTGGCCGGGCTCCACGCCGGTCAGCTCGCCGTCGCGGATGAGGTCCTCGATCGACTCGAAGGCCAGGTACGGGTTGACCGCGGCGGCGCCGTAGCCGAGCAGCAGGGCGACGTGGTGCACCTCGCGGCAGTCGCCGGACTCGACGACCAGGCCGACCTCCATGCGCGTCTTCTCGCGCACCAGGTGGTGGTGCACGGCGGCGGTCATGAGCAGCGACGGGATCGGCGCGCGCTGCTCGTCGCAGTCGCGGTCGGACAGCACGATGAGGCGGGCGCCGGCGGCGATGGCCTTGGAGACCTTCGTGCGCAGCTGCTCGATCGCCTCGGCGAGCGCCTTCCCACCGCCGTTGACGTCGAAGTGGCCGGTGATCCGCACGGCGGCGTAGCCGGGCAGGTCGCCGTCGTCGTCGATGTGCAGGATCTTGGCGAGCTCGTCGTTGTCGATGACCGGGAACGGCAGGTACACCTGTCGACAGGACGCCGGGGTGGCCTGCAGCAGGTTCTGCTCCGGTCCGAAGGTGCGTCCCAGGCTCGTCACCAGTTCCTCGCGGATGGCGTCCAGCGGCGGGTTGGTCACCTGCGCGAAGAGCTGCCCGAAGTAGTCGTAGAGCAGCCGGGAGCGGTCCGACAGCGCCGCCACCGGGGTGTCGGTGCCCATCGAGCCGATCGGCTCGGCCCCGAACGACGCCATCGGCGTCACCAGGACGCGCAGCTCCTCCTCGGTGTAGCCGAACAGCTGCTGCCGGCGGACGACCGATTCGTGGCTGGGCCGCGACCGCCGGCGCTCGGGCAGCTGCGGCAGATGCACGAGACCGGCGTGCAGCCAGTCGTCGTACGGCTGCTCGGCGGCCAGCGCGCCCTTGACCTCCTCGTCGGAGACGATCCTCCCGGAGGCGGTGTCGACCAGGAACATCCGGCCGGGCTGCAGCCGGCCCTTCGCCACGATGTCGGCGGCCGGGACGTCGAGGACGCCGACCTCGCTGGCGAGGATCACCAGGTCGTCCTTGGTCTGCCACCAGCGGCCGGGACGCAGGCCGTTGCGGTCGAGGACGGCGCCGATCAGCGTGCCGTCGGTGAAGCAGACGGCGGCGGGACCGTCCCACGGCTCCATGATCGAGGCGTGGAACCGGTAGAAGGCCCGGCGGGCCGGGTCCATCTCGTCGTGGTTCTCCCACGCCTCCGGGATCATCATCAGGACGGCGTGCGGCAGCGAGCGGCCGGACAGGTGCAACAGCTCGAGCACCTCGTCGAAGGTGGCCGAGTCGCTGAAGTCGCTGGCCGTCACCGGGAAGATGCGGTCCAGGCCGAGCTCGGACGCCGGGCCCGCCGGGCCGTCGAACAGCTCGGTGGCCAGCTTGGCCTCCCGCGCCCGCATGCGGTTGCGGTTGCCCTTGATCGTGTTGATCTCGCCGTTGTGCGCGATGAAGCGGAACGGGTGGGCCAGCGGCCAGCTGGGGAACGTGTTGGTGGAGAACCGGCTGTGCACCAGGGCGATCGCCGACTCGTAGCGCTCGTCGCGCAGGTCGGGGAAGAACAGCGGCAGCTGGTCGGTGGTCAGCATGCCCTTGTAGGTGATCGTCCGCGACGACAGCGAGGCGATGTAGAGGGAACTGCCGGCCTCGACCGCGGCCCGCTCGGCGCGCTTGCGCAGCACGAACGAGCGCCGCTCGAGGCGGGTGACGCCGTTGCACTCGACGTTCCCGCCGAACGCCGTCTCGTCCGCCCGCGCCCCCATGGTCTCGGCGACGAAGAGCTGGCCGAAGTACGGCATCACCGCGCGGGCGGTGGGTCCGAGGTCGGCGCCGTCCGGGTCGACCGGGACGTCGCGCCAGCCGAGGACGGTGAGCCCCTCCTCCGCGGCGAGGTGGGCGACGTCCTCGATGCGGGCGGCCCGCTCGGCGTCGTCCGTCGGCAGGAAGGCGATGCCCACGGAGTACTCGCCCATCGGCGGCAGGTCGAAGTCGACGCTGGCGCGCAGCAGGGCGTCGGGGATCTGGGTCAGGATGCCCGCGCCGTCGCCGGAGTTCGGCTCCGAGCCGGCCGCTCCGCGGTGGTCGAGGTTGTGCAGGGCGGTGAGGCCCTGGGCCACGATCGCGCGGGACCGCCTTCCTCGGGCGTCGGCCACGAAGGCGACGCCACAGGCGTCCTTGTCGTTCGCCGGGTCGTAGAGGCCGGTCTTCGCCGGGACGGCGGAGAAGGGCACTCCCGAAGAAGGCACGGCCGTCGCGGGAGCAGGGGAAGACGCAGCGGCGGGGGCGGTGAGGTCGGACATGTCACTCCCGTCGTCGGCAGCCGTCCGCACCCCGTGCGAGGTGCCGGACGGGGGCTGAGGGCCCGGGCCGGTGGAAAGGCGGCGATACAGGGCGGCACTGCGGAGAGCCTGGCTGCCAGGGGAACGTACGTCCTGGCCTGGCGCAGGTTCGAGCCCACCGGGGGATGACCGCTGGGCTGTCGTCCGCGGGGCGACGCTGGCCCGGTTCCGACGGTGGGGACCCGGCCAGGATCGCCGGCGGGTCTGCTGCGAAGCGTACACAGCCGTCACCCCGCTCTCAGCGGGAGAAAACTCACGTCCGGCGAGTCGGCAGGATCACGGCGGTGCCTGGCAGGCCCGTGCCCGGGGGAACGGGTCAGGCGGGATCCGCGGGCCGGTGATCGTCCTCACCCACCGCAACCGGATCGGTGTCCGGTGCCGCGCCCCGGTGGATCACCTCGCGCGACCGGCCCCGCATGAGCACGAAATAGGCCAGCGCGCCGAGGCCGACGATGATCGCGGTGAACACGTTGAGCCGGACGCCGAAGAAGTGCTCGGCCGGGTCGGTGCGCAGCAGCTCCACCCACAGCCGCCCGAGGCAGTAGCTGGCCACGTACAGCGCGAAGGCCCGCCCGTGACCGAGCCGGAACCGGCGGTCGGCCCAGATGACGAAGGCGGCGGCGGCGAGATTCCACAGCAGCTCGTAGAGGAACGTGGGGTGGAAGTAACCCAGCACGATGGGGTGGCCGTCGGCGCCGACCGCGGCCCGGCCGCCGTCCCATTCGTAGATCTTCAGCCGCCAGGGCAGGTCGGTCGGACCGCCGTAGAGCTCGTTGTTGAACCAGTTGCCCAACCGGCCGATGGCCTGCGCGACCAATAGCCCCGGCGCCAGGGCGTCGGCGAAGGCCGGCAGCGGGATGCCCCGGCGGCGGCAGGCGATCCAGGCGCCGACGCCGCCGAGGGCGATGGCACCCCAGATGCCCAGGCCGCCCTCCCAGATGGCGAAGGCCCGGAGCGGGTCACCGCCCGCGCCGAAGTAGGCGCGGGGGCTCGAGACCACGTGGTAGAGCCGGCCGCCGACGATGCCGAACGGCACCGCCCAGACGGCGATGTCGAGGACGTCCCCGGCCGCGCCGCCGCGGGCGACCCAGCGCTTCTCGGTCAGCAGGATGGCGGCGATGATGCCGGCGACGATGCAGAGCGCGTACGCACGGATCGGCAGCGGCCCCAGGTCCCAGACGCCCTGTGTCGGGCTGGGGATGGTGGCGAGGATCATGCCCGTACTCCCGCGGCCAGGTCCTCGGACAAGGCTCGGACTCCCTTCGTCCCCCGCTGCTCCAGCAACTCCCGCACGTAGGCGGACCCGACGATCACGCCGTCGGCGAACGATGCGACCTCGGCCGCCTGTTCGCCGTCCGACACGCCGAGGCCGACGCACACCGCCAGCCCGGGTGCGGCCGCTCGCGTGCGCGCGACCAGTGCCTCCGCAGCGTGGCCGACCGTGGCACGGGTGCCCGTGACCCCCATCGTGGAGGCGGCGTACACGAAACCGCGACAGGCGGCGGTGGTCGAGGCCAGCCGCGCGTCGGCCGAGGACGGCGCCACGAGGAAGACACGGTCCAGGTCGGCCGCCTCGGCGGCGGCGATCCAGGCCGCGGCCTCGTCGGGGATGAGGTCGGGGGTGATGGCCCCCGCTCCCCCGGCGGCGGCCAGGTCGGTGGCGAACCGCTCGACTCCGTAGCGCTCGATCGGGTTCCAGTAGCTCATCACCACCGGCACGGCGCCGGCGGCGGCCACCGCCGTGACGGCCCGCAGGACGTCCCGCATGCCGACCCCGGCCCGGACGGCGACGTCGACGGCCTGTTGGATCACCGGCCCGTCCATGCCCGGGTCGCTGTAGGGGACGCCGATCTCGACGATGTCGGCCCCGCCGTCGACCGCCGCGGTCATCGCGGCGATCGAGCCGTCGACGTCCGGGTAGCCGACCGGCAGGTAGGCGATCAGCGCCGCCCGCCCCTCGGCCTTGGCCGCCGCGATGCGGTCGGCGAGCTGACTGCTCATGCCTCGTCCCCGGCGTCGGGCCCGGCGACGGCGTCGCCACGGGTGACGGCTCCCTCGGTGGGCTGCTGGTCGGTGTCGAGCCCGGGACCGGGGTCGACCTCCTCGCGGTCGCCGAGGCCGAACCAGCGCGAGGCGGTCTCGACGTCCTTGTCGCCGCGGCCGGACAGGTTCACCAGCAGGAGCGCGTCGGGACCCAGCTCCTTGCCCAGCACGAGCGCGCCGGCCAGCGCGTGCGCCGACTCGATCGCCGGGATGATCCCCTCGGTGCGGCAGAGCAGAGCGAACGCCTCCATCGCCTCGGCATCGGTGACCGCGCGGTACTCGGCGCGCCCGACGTCGTGCAGGTAGGAGTGCTCCGGCCCGACACCCGGGTAGTCGAGCCCGGCGCTGATCGAGTGCGACTCGATGGTCTGGCCGTTCTCGTCCTGCAGCAGGTAGGAGCGGGCGCCGTGCAGCACGCCGGGCGAGCCGCCGGTGATCGTCGCGGCGTGGCGGCCGGTGTCGACGCCGTCGCCACCGGCCTCGAGGCCGATCAGCCGCACGCCCTCGTCCGGCACGAACGCGGTGAAGATGCCGATCGCGTTCGACCCGCCGCCGACGCACGCGAGGACCGCGTCGGGCAGCCGGCCCTCCCGCTCGAGCAGCTGGGCGCGGGCCTCGTCGCCGATGACGCGCTGGAAGTCGCGCACCATCGCGGGGAACGGGTGGGGCCCGGCGACCGTCCCGAACACGTAGTTCGTCGTCTCCACGTTGGTGACCCAGTCGCGGAAGGCCTCGTTGATGGCGTCCTTCAGGGTGCGCGAACCGGTGGTCACCGGGATGACCTCGGCGCCGAGCAGCCGCATCCGGGCGACGTTGAGCGCCTGGCGCCGGGTGTCCTCCTCGCCCATGTACACCGTGCAGGACAGCCCCATGAGCGCCGCGGCGGTCGCCGTCGCGACCCCGTGCTGGCCGGCGCCGGTCTCGGCGATGACGCGGGTCTTGCCGATCCGCTTGGTGAGCAACGCCTGCCCGAGCACATTGTTGATCTTGTGCGAGCCGGTGTGGTTGAGGTCCTCGCGCTTGAGCAGGACTCGCGCCCCGCCGGCGTGCTCGGCGAAACGCTGGACCTCGGTGATCGGGCTGGGCCGGCCGGTGTAGTCGCGCTGCAGCCGGTCGAACTCGGCGATGAACGCGGGGTCGACCCGCATGGCCTCGTAGGCCTCGGTCAGCTCGTCGAGCGCGGCGACCAAGGCCTCCGGCACGAATCGGCCGCCGAAGACGCCGAAGTGGCCAGTGGCGTCGGGCCAGCCCGGCCGCGCCGGCAGGAGGTGTTCTCCGGGCTGCGGTGGGGTGGTCGTCGTCATGTCCCTATTGTCTCGCGCGGCGGTGGCCCTCCTGCAGGGGCCCGCCGCGAGCCTGCGAGCGGTGGGGGGGCAGGAGGGTCCTTTCTCAGCGGGTCGTGCGCGGGGTGGCGGGGTGCGAGCCGGCGGTGACCAGGTCGGCGACCGCCTGCCGGGCGTCGCCCGCGGTGACCAGGCCCTCGCCGACCAACACCGCGTCGGCGCCGGCCGCCGCGTAGCTGATCAGGTCGTGCGGCCCACGGACCCCGGACTCGGCCACCTTGACCACGCCGGAGGGCAGGCCGGGCGCGATCTTCTCGAAAGTCGAGCGGTCGACGTCGAGCGTGGTGAGGTCGCGGGCGTTCACCCCGATGACCGAGGCCCCGGCGTCCATCGCCCGGTCGGCCTCGCGCTCGGTGTGCACCTCGACCAGCGCCGTCATGCCGAGGGACTCGACCCGCTCCAGCAGGCCGACCAGGGCGTTCTGCTCGAGGGCGGCCACGATGAGCAGGACGACGTCCGCCCCGTGCGCCCGGGCCTCGTGCACCTGGTAGCTGCTGACGACGAAGTCCTTGCACAGGATCGGCACGTCGACGACCGCCCGGACGGCGTCCAGATCGGCCTGCGAGCCGCCGAACCGGCGCCGCTCGGTCAGCACGCTGATGACCCGGGCGCCGCCGGCTGCGTACTGCGCGGCCAGCTCTGCCGGGTCGGGGATCGCGGCCAGGTCGCCCTTCGAGGGGCTGCGGCGCTTCACCTCGGCGATCACGCCGACGCCCGGCGCGCGCAGCGCGGCGAGGGCGTTCAGGGCGGGGCGGGCGTCGAGCGCCGCGGCCTTCACCTCGGCCAGCGGATGCTGGGCCTCACGGACGGCGAGGTCCTCGCGGACGCCGGCCACGATCTCGTCGAGCACCGTCATGAGTGATCGCCCACGAGCTCCGTTGCCTGTCGCACGTCCGTCCCCTCGCCGGTCGGATGGGTTGACCCACTCTAGATGCGGCCTTCCGGGGCCCGTCCGGGGGGCAGGATCAACGGGCCGCGGGGGTTCCGCTACGGGCTCGGGTCCTGGGTCGGATCATCGCCGCGGTCGAGCGCCTTCCAGGCCGCCTGCGCCCGGTCCTCGTCGGTCTCCGGACGTCGGGCTGTGGCGGGTGCGGCGGCCCCGGCGCGCTCGTAGCGACGTCCCATGGCCGGCCATGTGCTCCCCCGCAGGACGGCCACCAGCCCGGCGCCGATGCCGAGCAGGCCGGCCACCAGGGCGAGGACCGGCCAGGCGGCGGCGACGTGCACGGTCACCTGCCCCGCCGTGCGGCCGATACCGGGCAGCTGGGCCGAGGCGTCGGAGAGCCCGCCGGCCAGCACGCGGCCCCCCGACCAGGCCAGCACCCCGCCCGCGGCCGCCATGAGCAACCCGACGACCGCCCGCCCGGGCCCGCGGACGGCGAGCAGGGCGACCGCCGCCGCCAGGAGGACGAGCCCCGCGGCCGGCACCAGCGGGGCCGCGTCGGCGCCGCTGAGCACGCCGCTCACCGGGGGCAGGGGCGCCTCGCGCTCGGCGGTGACCCGTGCCCAGCCCTGCCCGCCGGCGATCAGGGCCAGCGCCCCGGCACCGACGGCGCCGAGAACGGCGGCGCCCAGCTCGCGGCGCGCCGCCTCAGCCATGCGGGTCGACCGGCAGCTCGCGGTAGAAGCAGCTGCGCTCACCGGTGTGGCAGGCGGCGCCCTCCTGGTCGACGAGCACGAGCAGCGCGTCGCCGTCGCAGTCCACCCGCACGCCACGCACCCACTGCCGGTTGCCGGAGGTCTCGCCCTTCACCCAGTACTCGCCCCGGCTGCGCGACCAGTAGGTGGCCCGCCCGGTCGTGAGGGTGCGGTGCAGGGCCTCGTCGTCCATCCAGGCGAGCATCAGCACCTCGCCGGTGTCGTGCTGCTGGACGACGGCGGCGACGAGTCCGGCGGCGTCACGGCGCAAGAGCGCGGCGACCCCGGGATCGAGCGGCAGAGCGGCGGACATGACGCCCAGTGTTCCGCACGCCCCGTTGAGCGGTCCGACAACGGCCCACTCACATGAGGCGACCGCCCGTGACCTCCAGGACGGTGCCCGTCATGTAGCTGGACAGGTCCGACGCCAAGAACAGCGCGACACCGGCCACCTCCTCCGGCTCGCCCGCCCGGCCCATCGGGATCTCGGTCATCTTGTGGTCCCAGGCCTTCTGCGGCATCGCTTCGGTCATGGCCGTGCGGATCAGCCCCGGCTGGACGGCATTGACCCGCACGCCGTGGTGCGCCAGCTCCTTGGCCGCGGCCTTCGACAGGCCCACGATTCCTGCCTTCGCGGCCGAGTAGTTCGTCTGCCCGACCATGCCGACCTTGCCGGAGATGGAAGACATGTTCACGATCGACCCGGACTTCCGTTCCCTCATCATCGCGCCGGCGAGCCGGGTGCCGTTCCAACAGCCTTTGAGGTGGATGTCGATCACCTCGTCGAACTGCTCCTCCGTCATGGTCCGCATCGTCGCGTCACGGGTCACGCCGGCGTTGTTGACCATCACGTCGAGCCGGCCGAACGACGCGACTGCCAGGTCGAGCAGCACCTGCACCTGGTCGGCCCGCCGTACGTCGCAGACGGCGGCAACGGCGGCGGCGGAACCGCCCAACGACGCGACGGCCGCATCGAGCCGCTTCTCATCCAGGTCACCGAGCACGACGCGCGCGCCCTGCTCGGTGAACGTCCGGGCCATGGCCAGTCCCAGGCCCTGGGCGCCTCCGGTGATGACGGCAACGCGGTCCTGCAAGAGGGTCATGTCGGTCCGTTTCGGTGGTTGGTCAGTGCCAGATGGAGTGCCGGGAGATCCACTGGCCGGCGATCACGGTGCGCTGGATCTCGTTGGTGCCCTCGCCGAGGATCATCAGCGGCGCGTCGCGGAAGTAGCGCTCGACGTCGTACTCCTTGGAGTACCCGTAGCCGCCGTGCACCCGCATGGCATCCAGGGCCACCTGCATGGCCGTCTCGGAAGCGAAGAGCTTGGCCATACCGGCCTCCAGGTCGGCGCGGACGCCGCGGTCGAGCCGTTCGGCCGCGTCGGCCGTGAGCAGCCTCGCCGCCTGCACCTTGGTGGCCATGTCGGCGATGAGGTTGCCGACGGACTGGTGCTGCCAGATCGGCTTGCCGAACGACTCCCGCTCCTGGGCGTAGCGGGTCGCATCCGCCAGGGCCGCCTGGGCGACCCCGACCGCCCGCGAGGCCACTTGGATCCGGCCGACCTCCAGCCCGCGCATCATCTGCTGCCAGCCCCGGCCGGGCTCGCCTCCGAGCACCGCCCCGGCCGGCACCCGCATCGCGTCGAAGGCCAGTTCGCAAGCCTCGATCCCGCGGTAACCGAGCTTGGGGATCTTCGCCGAGATCGTGAGCCCGTCACCCGGTTCGACCAGTAGGACGCTCATGCCGCTGTGCGCCGGCTCGGCATCGCGGTCGGTCCGGCACAGCAGGCCGATCAGACCGGAGTGCTGCGCGTTGGAGATCCACGTCTTCCTGCCCGTGATCTCGAAGTCGTCACCGACCCGTGGCGCGTACGTGCGCATCGCCTGCAGGTCGCTGCCGCCACCGGGCTCGGTCAGGGCCATGGTGGCCCGGAGGACGCCCTCGGCCATGCGCGGCAGGTAGGTCTGCCGCTGGTCGTCGGTCCCGTACGTCGCGAGCAGATAGGAGATGACCGAGTGGCCGCCGATCGCGCCGGCGAGACTCATCCACCCGCGCGCGAGCTCCTCGGTGACCCGGGCGAAGCAGGCCGTGCTGACCCCGCTCCCGCCGTGCTCCTCGGGAACCAGGAGGCCGAAGAACCCAAGCTCCTTCATCTGCTCGAGGAGGTCCTCGGGGTAGCGATCGGGTTCCTCGAACTCTCGGACCCGTGGCCTGACCTGCTCGTCGACGAACTCCGCGACGACGGAGACGAGCTCCTGCTCATGCCCGGCCAACGTGCCCACTGTGAACTCCCGTCGACAGCTGTGGACTGATCGATCGACCGATTGTAGGTTGCGGCCATGAAGGACATGTACCCCTCGTACGCCTCCGTGCCGGAGGGTTGGCTGGTGCCCCCGGAAGGGCAGCCCGAATACCTCGAGCGGCCCGAGTCGGCCGTCGGGGACACCCTGAACCTCACCGAGGCGCTGGTCGACCGGCACGTGCGCGAGGGGCGGGGGGACCGTGTCGCCATCCACCTCGCCGACCACGGCAGCCGGTACACCTATGCCGACCTCAGCCGGGAGAGCGCCCAACTGGCCCACGCACTGCAGGGGCTCGGCGTCGGCTCCGGTGACCGGGTCGCCGTCCGCTCTCCCAACCGGCCCCAGGCGCTGATCGCGTTCCTCGCCGCCTGGCGTCTGGGTGCCATCTCGGTTCTCACCCCCGCCGCCGCCCGGCGCGACGAGCTGCGCTTCTTCCTGAACGACACACTGGCCAAGGTGCTCGTGGTGGCCAACACCAGCGCGTGCGTTGACGAGCTGGATGCGCTGGACCGGACCGACATCCCGTCGGTGGAGCACGTGATCGCCTACCCGGACGCCGCGGGCACCGAGCACCTCTCGTGGGAGGCGCTCACCGACGGGCGGCCGGAGACCTTCGACCCGGCACCGCATCCGGCGGACGCCGTCGCCGTCATCTGGCACACCGGCGGGACGACCGGGATCCCGAAGGCCTGCTACCACACGGCACGACGCCTGCTGCTCGCCGCCGAGTGCACCGCTGCCGGGTACGACGTGGCCGACGACGACGTCCACATGTTCCCCGCCCCGATCGGACACGCCGCCGGTTGGCTGTCCCGGGCCACGTTCTCGCTGGTCGCCGGCATCACGTTCGTGGAGCTCGAGGACTTCAGCAATCCCGAGAAGGTGCTGCGCGCGGTGCACGACCACCAGGTGACCTGGCTGTTGGCCATGGGCACGACCTGGGCGCAGATGCTGCCGATCGTCGAGAAGGATCCCGCCGCGTACGACCTCTCCTCGCTGCGCCGGACCTACGCCCCGTTCATCACCAGCAACGGCCAGTGGCTGCACGAGGCATGGCGCAAGCACGGGTTCGATCTGCTCAACCCCGTGGGGAGCACCGCCTTCGCCGCCTGGTTCTTCATTCCGCCGAACGACGGGCGCACTCCCCCGCTGAGCATCTGGGCGCCGACGGACGGGTGGGTCACCCGAGTGGTGATGCCCTACACCTCCCCACTGGTGGACGTGCCGCCCGGCGAGATCGGGCAGCTGGCGGTGCGGGGGGTCACCGGGCTCACGTACTGGAACCGCCCGGAGCTGCAGTCTCGCGACGTCCGCGAGGGGTGGACGGTCACCGACGACCTCGTCCGCGTCGACGTCGACGGCCTCTACTGGTACATGGGCCGGTCGGACATGATGATCACCCCCGGCGGTCACAAGGTGGCGCCGGTGGAGGTCGAGCAGGCCCTGTCTGCGCACGAGGCCGTCGCCGAGGTCGCCGTCATCGGCGCGCCCGACGCGAAGCTCGGTCAGACCGTCATGGCGTGGGTCGTCCTGACTCCGGGCACCGAGCCTGACGACGCGCTCCGCGCCGAGCTCCAGAAGTTCGTGAAGGACCGCCTGGCTCCCTACAAGTACCCGCGGCAGATCGTCTTCATGGACCAGCTGCCCCGCGACCCCCTCGGGAAGATCGTGATGAAGACCCTCGCCGCCTGGGCGAACAGCGGCGAGCTCCCGGCGGGTTCGCGTGTCCGCTGACCTGCCCGACTGGACCGACGCCGGCGCCTTCCCGGTGGCCCCCGGGGTGCACCGCGTGCCGCTCCCCCTTCCCATGGACGGCCTGCGGGCGGTCAACGTCTATGTCATCGAGGACGACGACGGCCTCGTCATGATCGACGGCGGCTGGGCCCTCGAGCAGTCCCGGAGTCAGCTCTCGGTGGCGCTGGGCTCCTTGGGTTACCGGCTCGGCGACATCCGCCGCTTCTTGGTCACGCACCTGCACCGCGACCACTACACCCAAGCGGTCAGCCTGCGTCGGGAAGTCGGCGCCACGGTCAGCCTCGGCATCGGCGAGAAGCCGGCAATCGACCTGCTGCTCACCGACGACCCGCTGCGCCGGTTCGAGCCGCAGATGGTGGCGCTTCGCGCGAGCGGCGCCGACGCGCTCATCGCACGGCTGCAGCGGGCGGAGGTGATGGAGGGGCCGCCCGAGGACTGGGAGTCGCCCGACGACTGGCTGGAGAAGGGAGCCCAGATACCGCTGCGGGGACGGACACTGCTTGCGATCCCGACGCCCGGCCACACGCAGGGCCACGTCGTCTTCGCCGATCCGGACGCGGGACTGCTCTTCGCCGGCGATCACGTCCTGCCGCACATCACGCCGTCCATCGGCTTCGAGCCCATCCCCGCGGAACTACCCCTGGGCGACTATCTGGACTCGCTGCGCGTGGTGCTCGAGCTGCCGGACCTGCGGCTGCTCCCCGCGCACGGACCGGTCACCGACAGCGCGCACGGCCGGGTCAAGGAACTCCTGGACCACCATGACGACCGCCTCGCGCGGTGCCTGGCCGCGGTCACCTCCGGAGCGTCGACGGCATACGAGGTCGCCAGGCTCCTGGGCTGGACCCGCCGGCAGCGCCGCCTGGACTCACTCGACGACTTCAACCAGATGCTGGCCGTCGTGGAGACCCACGCCCATCTCCAGCTGCTGGCAGCCACCGGCCGGGTCCACGCGAGAACCGTCCACGGCCCGACGATCTACACGCCGTCCGCGGGTAGCCCGGGGGCCTGACCAGGAGCGCCCCGGTCCGGAGGCCTAGACCCGGGCCGGGGCTGCTGCCCCGGCGGCGAAGCGGCGAACGGCGGCGGCATGCTCGGCGGATTCCTGACAGCGCAGGGTCGCCTCGATCTCGTCCCGGACGGCGTCGCGCAGACCGGGCACGGCGAGCAGGTCCTTGGTGGCGCCCACCGCGGAGACGAACGACCCAGCGGCCAGCTGCTGAGCCCGCTCGGCCAGTGCCTCCCGCAGGTCGCCGTCCGGCACGACCACGTCCACCAGTCCGAGGCCCAGCGCGTCCTGCGCACCGACCCGCTCTCCGGCGATCAGCAGGCGCCGCGCAGCCCGGTCCCCGGCCTTCGCCGGGAGCAGACGGGTGACCCCCCAGTCGCCGGGCAGCGCCAGCGCCGGCCAGGCGGGGACGAACACCGTGCTCGCCGCGGCGATGCGCACGTCGCAGGCGAGCGCCAGGCCGATCCCCGCGCCGGCCACGGCCCCGTGCAGTCCCGCCAGGGTCGGCTGCGGCAGCTCGGCCAGCCGGACCACGACGTCGAAGGCGCGGGTGAGCCGGTTTCGCTCCGCGGTGCGGGCGCGGCCCAGCTGCTCGCCGCCGAGAAGGTGGCGCTGCGGCCGCTCGGCCATGTCACGGACGTCGGACCCGGCACAGAAAGCGCGGCCGTTGCCGCGCACGGTGACGACCGCGACCTCCGGGTCCTCGCGCACCTCGTCCATGGCTGCGTGCAGGTTCTCGACGAGGTGCGCGTCTATGGCGTTGAGCCGGTCGGGCCGGTCCAGGAGCAGCTCGGCCACCCTGCCGGTTCGCGACCGCGTCAGCCCCCGGGCCGGCATGGTCACGCCGTCGTGCCCGTCTGGGCCTGCAACTGCTCCCGCAGCCGCCGGCGCTGGATCTTGCCGACGCCGTCCTTGGGCAGCACGTCGACGAACTCGATCCGGCGCGGGTACTTGTACGACGCGATGGCGTCCTTGGCGTACGCCTGCAGCTCCGCCGCCAGCCCGGGACCGGCCGTGGCCGTCCCGTTCACCACGACAACCGCCGTCACGATCTGCCCACGGACCTCGTCGGGCGCGGCCACTACGCAGACCTCGGCCACCGCCGGGTGCGAGGAGAGCGCGCGCTCCACCTCGATCGGCGCGACCTGCCGGCCGCCCGTCACGATCATGTCGTCGAGCCGCCCGTGGAACCACAGCCAGCCGTCGTCGTCGCGGAGGTAGGCATCGTCGAGCAGGCTCCAGCCGTCGACAACGTCCTGCCGGCTGCGCTCCCTCGCCGCAGGGTGCTTGTTGATCCAGTACGTGATCCCCGAGGGCCCGCGGACGGCGAGCCGTCCGGGCTCGCCGTCCGCGGCGATGCCGCCGTCGGGCCCCATGAGCCGCGCCTCGTAGCCGGGCAGCGGCGCGCCGACGGAGAGGCCGGGCGCGGACTTCACACCGGCCATGCTGGAGTCGATGAACAGGTGCCGCATCGGGGTCATGCCGACCGCGTTGCGCAGCGGGACGGGCATGAGGGCGTCCCACTTCTCCTGGGCGGTGGGGTCGAGCACCTCGCCGGAGCTGAGCGCGCTGGTCAGGGCCAGCTTCTCCGTCACTTCGGGCGCCGGCGGATCGGTCAGCATCATCCGGTACATGGTCGCCGCCCCGGCCATCGCGGTGACGCCGAACTCTGTGAGCGCCGCCCACATGTCCGCCGGTCCGGGGCGGTCGATGAGGACGACGGCGCCGCCGGCGCGCAGCGGGAAGTTGACCTTCTCACCGTTGCCGAACGCATGCCCGATCGGTGCGTGGGTGAGGAAGACCGAGTCCTCCCCCGCTCCACGGGCCGCGTTGTTGAGGTCGGCCAGGGCTACCTCGGCGGCGTGGGTGTGCAGGCAGCCCTTGGGCAGCCCGGTGGTGCCGCCGGTGTAGTAGATGCCGGACGCGTCCAGCGGCTTGGTCGGATACGGCTGGAAGACCTCCGGCTGGTCCGCGCCGATCTCGTCGAGCGTCGGGCCTCCGGCGACCGACCCGGGCCAGCCGACGACATGTCGGACGGTCGGCGTCGCGGGCAGCGCCTTCTCGAGTTCGGCGGCGTGCGCGCTGGAGCAGACGACTGCGACCGCCTCGGTGTCGTTCGCCATGAACGTCACCTCGCCGGCGGCCTCGAGCACTGACGACGGCACCACGATGCCACCCAGGCGCCACACCGCGAGCTGGACGACGACCGTCTCGGGAACGTCCGGCATGCGCACCAGCACGCGGTCCCCCGGCCGCACCCCGGTGGCGACCAGACCCGCCGCCGTCCGCGCGACGCGCCGGAGCAGGTCGCCGTAGGTCCAGATGGCCCGGCCGGCCGCGCCCGTACCGATGAGGGCCGTCCGGTCCGGCCCCAGGCGGGCGATCGTGTCGTCGAGCAGGGCGACGCACGCATTGAGCGGCTGGCTGGACCAGGCGTAGGACAGCTCGGGGGCGCCGAACGTGAGCAGTGGGAGCTGGGCCGGATCCGGCAGGAAGCGGCGCGGGACGTTGCCGAAGACGGTCGCCCCCCAGGTGGTGGCGACGCCCTGGTCCGCGGTGTCCATTTCCCGGATGTCGTTGTCCACGGTCGTTCTCCTCAGTTCGCTTCGATATCGGTCGGGAACTTCAGGTCGAACAGCCGGGCCGCGTTGCGCCAGAGCGCGTTCTCGATGAGCTCGGCAGAGAAGGGCAGCTCGCGGAACCGGTCGGCCAACTGCCGGATGGGCGGTGAGGAGGGCCAGTCACTGCCGAAGAGCACCCGGTCGGCCACCCGCTCCAGCTCGGGGAACAGTTGAGCGATCCGGCGTGCCGGCAGGCCGGAGAGCTCCATCCACACGTTCGGCCGCATCCGAGTGAGCTCGAAGACCTGCTGGGTCCAGAAGCCACGCCCGGAGTGCGCGCAGAGCACCTGCAGATCAGGGAAGTCGGCGGCGACCTCGTCGACCAGCAGCGGGTCGCAGAAGCGCAGCTTCGCGCCCGGGAAGATCGACGACCCGACGTGCACCATCACCGGGATGCGGCGCTGCTCGGCGAGTGCGAACAGCGGATACAGCGAGCGGTCGTTCGCCGGCAGTTGGTGGCTCATCGGATGGACCTTCAGCCCCCGCGCACCGGCGTCGATCGCAGCGGCGAAGCGCCGGGCCGCGTCGGGCGCCGAACGGGGGTCGTACTGGACGAAGGGCAGGATCCGGTCGGTGCCGACAGCCTCGTCCAGCGCGTACTCCTGCACCGCGTCCCGGCCGCTGGGGATGGCCACGGCGACGTCCACGCCCTGGCTGTCCAGATGGGCGAGCAGCCGCTCGCCGGTGGTTCCCCCATCGGCCAGCAGGGCGCGCGTCTCGGGTGCGGCCAGCTCATCGGCCAGGTGGAGCCCCTCGGGAATCCAGCGCTCACGGCTGCCGACGTGGACGTGACAGTCCACGAGCGTTGACATGCCGGTTAACGTACCAATCGACTTATCAATCGACCAAGGGTGAGGCCGATCGTGTCCCTCTCCGTTCATGCCCCCGACGACGGCACCCTGCTGGGCGAGCTACCCGCCGACGATGCAGCCAGCATCGACGCCAAGGTCCGCTCGGCCCAGCGAGCCATGACCGGCTGGATGGCCGCCGGACCCATGCATCGCGCAGAGGTGCTGCTGCGGATCGCGGCGGACACCCGGGAGGCGCTCCCCGAACTGGCCGAGGCGCTCTCCAGAGAGCAGGGGAAGACCCGCAAGGAGGCACTCCTCGAGCTCGAGCGCTACATCGGGCCCTTCCTGCAGTACGCCGGGCTCGCCACGGGCGTCGGTGGGCGGCACCACCAGCTCGGCGGCGGTGTCTCCGGTCACGTCGAGCGCGGGCCGGTCGGCGTCGTCGCGGCGATCGTGCCGTGGAACTTCCCCGCATCCCTGTTCGGCAGCAAGGTGGCTCCCGCCCTCGCGGCCGGTTGCGGCTTCCTCATCAAGCCCGCCGAGACCACTCCCCTGATCACCCTCCGGCTCGCCGACATCGCCCGAGCACACCTGCCCGAGGGCCTGCTCGACGTCGTGATCGGCGGCCCCGCGGTCGGGGAACTGCTCGTCGACCACCCCGAGGTGGCCCGGGTGGCGTTCACCGGATCCACCGCGGTCGGCCGGCGGATCGCCGCGCATGCCGGCCAGGGCCTCAAGCGCGTGAGCCTCGAGCTCGGGGGATGCGATCCGTTCGTGCTCCTCGCCGACGCCGACACCGGCGCTGCGGCACGGTCCCTCATGGGCACGCGCTTCTACAACGCCGGCCAGGTGTGCGTGGCACCCAAGCGGCTGATCGTCCAGGACGCCGTTGCCGACGAGATCATCGAGCTCCTGACCGCCCGCATCGGCCGCGTCGTGCCCGGTCCGGGACTGGCCCCGGGTTCGACCATGGGCCCGCTCCACACCGAGCGGGGGCGGGCAGTCCTCGAGGACCAGATCGCCGACGCGGTGGATGCCGGAGCCGAACTGGTCGGCGGCGGCCGCCCGGACGGGAACGGGACCGAGCGTGGCTGGTTCGTCCGTCCCGCGCTCCTCCTGGATCCGCCGCCCGGCGCCCGGGTCCGCACCGAGGAGACCTTCGGCCCCGTCCTGTCCGTCGTGCGCGTCCGGGACGAGGACGAGGCGGTCGCCGTGGCCAACGAGACGCCGTACGGCCTCGGCGCGTCCGTGTGGTCCTCCGACCGCGAGCGCGCCTGGTCCGTGGCCCGGCGGATCCCGGCCGGCTACACCTGGATCAACGCCCTGGGCCGGGTCTACGACGAGCTGCCCTTCGGCGGCGTCCGGGCCTCCGGGTTGGGCCGGGAGCACGGCATCGAGGCGCTGGAGTCCTATCTGGAGGACCGCACCTTCATCTATCCCGCCGGGGCGGACTGAGACCGGTTCCGCCCCGAGCAGACCGGCGCGTCCGCGCGCCCCCGTTCCCGACGACTCCAGTGACAGGTGAGAACCACATGTACTTCGAGGACCTGGCCGAAGGTGCGGTCTACCGCACCGGCTCCCACGTTCTGACGCCCGGTGAGCTGCACGAGTTCGCGGCCGCCTACGACCCGCAACCGATGCACCTGGACCGCGACTTCGCGTCCCGGGGGCCGTTCGGCGACGTCATCGCATCCGGCTTCCAGACCATGGCGCTGGCCTGGCGGCTGTGGGTGGAGACCGGCATGGACGACCACGGGCGGGGCGGCATCGCACTGGGCGACGTCCGCTGGCACCGGCCGCTCTACGCCGGGACGGAGGTGCGCAGCATCGTCCACATCGAGCACGTCCGCGTCACCAGCCAGGGCAAAGGTCTGGCCACGATGCGCTTCGAGCTGGTGGACCAGGACGACACCCTGCTGCTGGAGTTCTCCACCACGGGCCTGTTCGCGCGCCTGGCCGAGGAGAGCGTGGCCGACGAGGTCGCCGGGGCGGTGGAACGGTGAACGCGGCGGGCTCCCCGGAGGGCGCGCAGGGCGTGCCCGCCCGGGAACTGTCGGACCACGAGCTCGAGCAGCAGGGCACCTACGCGCATGCGACCCGGACGTGGGTGCTGCTGCACGGGACCGCGACCCAGTTCCGCAACCACACCGAACGCATGCTCGAGCTCGAGCAGGAGTACATCCGGCGACACCCCAAGCGGACCTGGCAGGCGGTCGCCCGGTCCGAGGACGACGCCGCGGGACTGGACCCGCTCAGCCGCCTCCGACTGGAACTGCGCGGTGTGATGAACCAGATCGACGCGCTGATCTCCGACCCCGTCCCCGTCCCGGATCCGAGCGGGACGACCAGCGACCCGGCAGCGGCGGCCACCGAGCTGCTGAGCCGGTTCGCCGCAGCCGACGGTGGCCGCCTGCACAAGCTGGAGGCGCACCAGCTGGCCCGCGAGGTCCAGCTGCCGCCGGTCGCGGTGGCCGCGCTGTACAAGTCCGAGCCGCCGCTCCTGCGAGCCGAGGGTGACTTCCGCAGCCTGACCGCGGAGGGACGACGCAGGGTCGAGCAAGCGGGCGCCTGAGCCCGTCCGGTTCGACACCGGACGGGCCCCCGTGGGCTCAGGTCGCCAGGACGTGCACGCACTCGGCCGCGGCGTCCCCGGCGACCCATCCCCCGCCGTTGTCGGCCAGCGCGATCCGCGCGCCCGGGACCTGGCGCGGTCCCGAACGGCCGCGCAGCTGGTCGCAGAGCTCCACCACCTGGGCGCACCCCGTGGCCCCGATGGGGTGGCCACGGGCGAGCAGGCCACCGCCGGTGTTCACCGGTCGTGCTCCCCCGAGGTCGGTCACGCCGTCGCGAATGAGGCGCGCACCCTCACCGGGCCCGCACAGCTGCAGGGACTCATAGCGCGTCAGCTCGGAGGAGGCCGCGGCGTCGTGGAGCTCGACGACGTCGAGGTCCTCCGGCCCCAGCCCGGCCCGCTCATAGGCCAGCCGGGCCGAGCGCACCCCGGCCGGCTCTCCCGAACCCGGCGCGGATCCCGACTGCAGCACCGAGGCCAGCACCCGGACCGGCGTGCCGATGCCGAGTGCCCGGGCCCGCTCGGCCGACGCGACCACGACGGCAGCCGCCCCGTCGCCGATCGGCGAGCACATCAACCGGGTCAGCGGGTCGCTGATGAGGGGGTCGGCGAGGACCTGTTCCACGGTCACCTCGCCGCCGTACTGCGCCTTGGGGTTGAGCGCCCCCAGCCGCTGGGCCTTCACCACCACGCGCGCGAGGTCCTCGACGGTCGCCTCGCTGTCGGCCAGGTACTCGCGCACCTTCGCCGCGTAGACGTCCATGAACGGGGACGCGGAGTCCAGGTCCACATCGTCCTCCACGTCGAGCGCGGAGGCCACGGCCAGCACCGGCCGGCGCCGGTCCTCGTGGGTCATCTTCTCGGCCCCGACGACGAGCACGAGGTCGTACTGGCCGGAGGCCACCGCGGTGCACGCCAGGTGCAGGGCAGTGGACCCCGTGGCGCAGGCGTTCTCCACGTTCACCACCGGGATCCCGTGGATCCCCATGCTGCGGAGGGCCACCTGCCCACGCACCATCTCCTGGCCCGTGATCAGCCCGGCGATCGCGTTCCCGCAGAAGGCCGCCTGGACGTCGGTCGCGGTGATCCCCGCGTCGGCGAGCGCGTCGTCCACCGCCTCCCGCACCAGGGCGCGCAGCGGGGTGGCCAGCGCCTTCCCGAACCGGGTGATCCCTGTTCCGACCAGCGCGACATCCACCATGCGGGCCATCTTGATAGATTGACCGATTTACAGCAAGGTGTTCGGCATGACAGCTCCGAACCCCCGCGGCACCGTCGCGGACGAGGTCGCCGCGGCCTGGGCGGCCCGGCTCGGTGCAGCATTGGTAGACGCCGACCCGGAGCGAATCGCCGATTGCTTCGTGGCGGACGGCCACTGGAAGGACCTCCTCGCGTTCGGCTGGGACTTCCGCGCGTACTCCGGCCGCGAGGAGATCCGGGCAGGCTTCGCGGAGACGCTCGACCGCACCCGGCCCCGCGGCGTCCGCAGGGCTCCCGACCGCTCGGCACCACGGTTGCTCAAGCGGTCGGGACGGCCGGTCGTCGAGGCCTTCCTGGATCTCGACACCGACGTCGGACGCGCGAGCTGTTTCGTGCGCCTGCTGCTGGACGAGGCGGATGCGACGGCCTCGAGGGCGTGGATCGTGCTGACGGCCCTGCAGGAGATCCGCGGCTTCGAGGAGCGGATCGGGGACCGGCGGCCGACGGGGGCCGGGCACCGGACGGACGTCGCCGGCGAGAACTGGCTGGACGAGCGCCTCCGTGCGCAGCGGTTCGAGGACCGCGATCCGCAGGTCCTGATCGCCGGTGGCGGCCACGCCGGCCTGAGCGTCGCCGCGCGGCTCCAGCAGATGGGCGTCGACGCCCTGGTGGTGGAGCGGAATGCCCGCCTCGGTGACAACTGGCGACACCGTTACCACTCGCTGACCCTGCACAACGAGGTTTGGGCCAACAGCCTCCCCTACCTGCCGTTCCCGCCGACCTGGCCGACGTTCCTGCCCAAGGACAAGCTGGCCGGCTGGCTCGAGGCGTACGCCGAGTTCATGGAGCTCAACGTCTGGACCGACACCGAGTTCGTCCATGCCGCCTTCGACGAGGAGGCAGGCCGGTGGACCGCTCGCGTCCGGACGGGCGACCGGACCGAGCGGGTCCTGCGAGTCCCCCACATCGTGATGGCGACCGGCAGCGTCAGCGGTGTCCCCCGCATGCCGGAGTTGCCCGGACTCGACTCCTTCGGCGGCGAGGTCCTGCATTCCAGCCGTTTCTCCAGCGGTGCCGCGTACACCGACCGGCGAGCCCTGGTGGTTGGCACGGGCAACAGCGGTCACGACGTCGCCCAGGACCTGCACGGTCACGGTGCGTCCGTGACCATGGTGCAACGCAGCCCGACCTGCGTCCTCAGCCTCGAACCGAGCGGGACCATGGTCTACGCCCTCTACTCCGAGGGCCCACCCGTCGAGGACGTCGACCTCATCACGGCGGCGATCCCCTACCCGCTGCTGAAGAGCAGCTACCAGTGGCTCACGCGCAGGACGTGCGAGCTGGACCGCGGCCTGTTGGACGGGCTGCACGCCGTCGGCTTCGAGACGGACTTCGAGCCCGATCTGACCGGATTCCACATGCGCTACCTGCGCACGGGCGGCGGCTACTACATCAACGTCGGCTGCTCGGACCTGCTCGCCCGGCGCGAGATCGAACTCGTGCAGGCGCGGGACATCGACCGGTTCACCTCCGACGGGCTCCGGATGGCCGACGGCACCGAGATCCCCTGCGACCTGGTGGTCCTGGCGACAGGCTACGAGAACCAGCAGGAGGGCGTCCGGCGCCTCCTCGGCGACGACGTCGCAGACCGGGTCGGGCGGATCTGGGGGTTCGACGACGACCACTTCATGCGCAACATGTGGCGGCGGACGCCGCAGCAGGGCCTGTGGATCATGGGCGGCGCCATGAACGAGTCGCGGCTGTACTCGCGCATGCTGGCCCTGCAGATCCGTGCGGATCTCGCGGGCCTGCTCCCGTCGACGTCGAGCGGCGCGGTCTCCGCGGAGGCTCGCCGCGCAGACGGGCTGGACCCCGCCGCGCCCCCACCGGAGGGGCGCCTGCGACTCGATCCTTGATAGATCGACCGATTTGGAGCAAGCTGAGCCGGCAGCGTGCGCGGGACGCGTCTCCGCAGCCGGTTCGCAGGGACGACGGAAGAGGTTTCGAATGGCCAGGCAGGTAGGACACCGGTTCCCGCCACGGGAGTTCACCGTGGATCCGGTCCGGGTCGAGGAGTACGTGCTGGCACTGGGCGTCGACCCCGAGCCGGATTACCGGGCCGAGTCCGGGGCCGTCGTCCCGATCGGCTTCTTCATGTATGTCACGGCCTACGGTGCCGGCCCCGTGCACGACATGCTCGATTTCGACATGCTCCGCACGGTCTACGGCGGCAGCGAGGTCGAGTACCTGCACCCGGTGCGCGTCGGCGACCGGCTCCTCGTGACGCCGGAGATCTCCTCGGTGACCGAGAAGGACGGCAAGTCGGGGCACCTCACCTTCGTCGAACTGACCACCGAGTACGCCCGTGAGGACGGCACCGTCGTGGTCGTCGAGCGCTCGAACACCGTGCAGAGGGGCTGAGACATGGCACTGGAGAACAGGGCACTGGAGAACAGGGCACTGCAGATCGGGGACGAGCTACCTGAGGTCGTCACCCCGCCGATCGACCGGCTGCGCATCGCCTACATGGCCGTGTCCATGCGCGACCCGAATCTCGTGCACGTCGAGGACTCCTACGCCGCCAAGTCCGGGCTGCCCAGCGTCATCGCGCACGGCACCTTCGTGACCTCGTACGCGGGTGCCGCGATCAGCCGCGCCGTCGGAGTCGATGCGATCCGGAAGATCCGGGTCGACGTGACCGCCCCGGTGTTCCCCGGGGACGTGCTGCGCACCCGCGCGGTCGTCACCGGTGCCGAGCCCGCGCCCGGGGGGCGACTCCTGACGATCGACGTGACGGTGACCAATCAGGACGGCGTGCGGGTCGGCCGGGGGACGGCCGCGGTCGAGCAGCCGGCGGCATGACCAACCCGACCCCGCCGTCGGCCCCCGTGGCAGTGGTCACGGGGGCGGCTCAGGGGATCGGTGCGGCGGTGTGCGGCGCCCTGCTGGTCGAGGGCTGGCGGGTGGCAGCCCTCGACCTCCAGCCGCCCGTTCCGCCCGCACTCGCCGACCTGGCCGCCGGGCACGAGGGCCGGTGCAGCTACCACCAGGCCGACGTCGCCGACCCGGCCGCTCTCCGGGCCGCCCTCGACGAGGCCACCCGCGTGCTCGGGCCGCCCGTCTGTGGGGTGGCCAACGCCGGTACGTGGCGCGACGCCCGGCTCCACCGGATGACCGACGAGGCGTGGGACGAGGTGGTGCGGGTGGATCTCACATCCGCCTTCCTGCTGACCCGGGCGCTGTGGCCGGGGATGAAGGACGCCGGCTTCGGGCGCCTGGTGTACATCTCCTCGATCGCCAAGGACGGCAACGTCGGACAGGCGAACTACGCGGCCGCGAAGGCGGGGCTCGTGGGCCTCGGTCGCACGGCGGCCGCCGAAGGCGCTCCCGTGGGGGTCACGGCCAACATCATCTGTCCCGGCGTGATCGAGACCCCTGCCCAGGCCGACTTCCGCGCCCGGGCGCCGGAGGCATTCGAGGCATTCCTGTCCCGGGTCCCGATGGGCCGGGCCGGGTCGCCGGCGGACGTCGCCGCCGTCGTGCGGTTCCTCTGCAGCCCCGACGCGGGCTACGTCACGGGGCAGACGATCTACGTGGACGGCGGTCTGTCCTGACCAGGGATTCTAGAGTGAGGCGTTCCATACCGTCAGTGGAGAAGCTGGGGCACAGATGACCGAGGAGTTCGAGGCCAAGCGGCGGGACATCCTGGAGGGGGCCTCGGAGGTCTTCGTCCGGCGAGGGTTCGCGGCCGGCACCACCAAGGAGATCGCCGCAGAGGTGGACCTCAGCCAGCCGGCGATCTACCACTACGTCGGCTCGAAGGCCGACCTCCTGCGTGAGATCGCGCTGCACGTGGACCGCGAGATGAGTGCGGCCCTGGATGCCGGCCTCGCGTCGTCCGGCGACCCCGAGGAACAGCTGCGGGGCGTCATCCACGAGTTCACCGCCGCGGTCGTCCGCGACCGCCGAGCGTTTGCGGTGTTCTTCCAGGAACTGCACTCCCTGGAGCCGGACGTCCGCGAAAAGATCGCCGCCGACGAGCGGGACTTCGTCGCGAAGGTGGGCCGGCTGATCACTGCTCTGCAGAAGCGCGGCCGCATGCCCGCAGGTCCGCCCGTGGTACTGGCGGAGGCGGTCCTGAGCATGCCGAGCTGGATGTACCACTGGTACCGCCCGGGCGGAAAGCTCCGGGCGAGGGACATCTCCGACATCTACTGCCGTCTGATCGGGCTGGAGACATGACCACGCACGGCACAGCCTCGATGAGTGGACAGGTCGCCCTGGTGACTGGGGCCGGGCAGGGCGTCGGCGAAGCGATCGCCACCCGGCTCGCCGGGGCGGGTGCCGACCTGGCCCTGGTCGACCTGCGGGCGGACACCGTGCGGGCCGTGGCCGAACGGATCGCCGCCGAGACCGGCCGGGTGGTGCGCCACTACGCCGCCGACGTGCGGGATCGCGAGGCCCTCGCGTCGGTGGTGAAGGACGCCGAGACCATCACCGGCGGGCTGGACGTGCTGGTGAACAACGCCGGGATGTGGATCAGCGGCCGCTTCATCGAGTCGTCCCCGGAGGACTGGCAGACCCAGCTCGACATCAACCTCGGCGGGGTCCTGCACTTGTGCCACCTCGTCGTCCCAGGGATGACCGGGCGTGGGTACGGCCGGGTGGTCAACGTCATCTCCGATTCGGCCCGCGTGGGCGAGCCCGGGGTGTCCGTGTACGCAGCGGCCAAGGCGGGGGTCGCCGGTTTCTCCCGGGTGCTGGCCAAGGAGGTCGGCAAGCACGGCGTCACGGTCAACTGCGTGTCGCTCTCCACCACCGTGACCCCTGGCGCGCACGACACGTTCACCGAGGAGCAGCTGGAGCGGATGCCGAAGTTCTACCCGGTCCGTCGCCTCGGCCGTCCCGAGGATGCCGCCGCAGCGGTCGCCTACTTCGCGAGCCGTGACGCCGAGTGGGTCACCGGGCAGACCCTGAGCGTCAACGGCGGGTACGCGACCCTCTGAGCGATGGTCTAACGAACGCCGGCCCCCCACCTGACGGACGGCGGCCGGCGGCCGGCGGCCGGCGGGCCTACCGCCCGAAGAGGTCGCGGGCGAGCGTGTTGAGCGCGCTCTCGGTCGTGCCCCCGGCGATGGTCCAGCCGCGAGCCTCTCGGTAGACGCGCTCGGCCGCATGGTCGGAGGACCGGACCACTCCTCGCCAGCCCATGGCCTGGATCGCCGCCTCGGATGCGGCCACCGCAACCTCGGAGGCAGCGAGCTTGGCCATCGCCGTCTCGACCGCCGGCGGGAAGCCGTTAGCGTCGGAGAGCCGGGCGGCACGATAGGTGAGCAGGCGCGCCTGCTCGAGCTGCAGCGCCAGCCGGGCCCACGTCCACCGCAGCCCCTGGTGGTCGGCCAGCCGCTGGCCACCCTGACTCCGGTCGCGCAGGTGGCCCACCGCGCGATCGATCGAGCCCTGGGCCACGCCCAGGCAGATCCCGGCGATGCCGAGGCGCAGCGCGTCGTACATGTGCAGGGTGTCGCGCAGGCCCTGGTTCGACCCCGCCTCCCCCCCCACGAGGACGTGGTGCGGGGGCACGGTGCACCCGTCGAAGCGGACCGCCACCTCCGGGATGGCGTTGCCGCCCATCTTGGTCCAGGTGGACTCCACCTCGAGGCCCGGCGTGGTCGAGTCGACGAGGACGGCGCCCAGACCGTGCAGCCCGTCCCCACCGAACCGGCCGACGACGAGCAACGCGTCGGCCAGCCCGCCGGCGGTGACGAAGCACTTGTGGCCGTCGACGCGCAGCGAGCCGTCGTCGAGCCGCGTGACGGTGGTGGCGATGTCACTGAGGGCCGTGCCGGCTTCGTACTCGGTGATCGCGATCGAGATGATCGAGTCCCCGGACAGCACCCGTGGCACCCACTCCGCTGCCAGCTGTGGATCTCCGAGGCGGGCGATCGCGTAGCCGGGCCCGTTGAGCGCCACATGGACCGCTTCGGTGAGCACGAAGGACCGGGCCGCCAGCTGTTCCTGCAGGATCACCGCGTCCATCCGGGACCCGCCCCGCCCACCCTGGTCCTCGGGGTAGGTCAGCCGGAGCACCCCCTCATCGGCCAGCCGGCGGTACTCCTTCCATGGGAACTCGCCGCGCTCTTCCCACTCGTGGTCGTCCGGCGCCAGCTCGGCGGCCAGCCGTACAGCCCACTCACGGACGGCGACCTCACCCTCGGACAGCCCGTACTTGTCGGCGATACCCAGCCCGCTCACGGGACGCGCCGCAGGACGCCGATGGTGCACGCGTTGGTCTCCAGCTCCAGCACGGTGCCGCCCATCGTGTGCAGCAGGGCGACGCCGGGGTCGGCGACCTGCCGGTCACCGGCCTCCCCCCGCAGCTGCCGGACCAGTTCGGTGACCTGCGCCAGCCCGGTGGCGCCCGGCGGGTGCCCGCGCGACAGGAGGCCGCCACTCGGGTTGAGCACGGCGCCGGTGGAGCCGCCGGCGAAGCCTCCCGCCAGCAGGCGTTCCCCCGCGGTCCCCGCCTCGGCCAGTCCCAGGTACTCCAGATTCGTGAGCGCAGCCGGGGCGAAGGCATCGTGCAGCTCCACGACCCCGACGTCGCGCGGGTCGATGCCGGCCTGCGCATAGACCGAGCGCGCCACGCGCTGCACGACGCTGCCGCCGGTGAAGCGGTCCTTGGTCAGCCCCGTGTGCAGGCCCAGTGCCGCGAGCTGCACCTGCGGGTGCGCCAGCCGGCCGGCCAGGTGGTCGGCGACCACGACCACGGCGGCGGCACCGTCGGCGTTGGGGGCGCACTGGAAGAGCGTCAACGGGTCGGCGATGGCGCGGGAGTCCAGCACCTCCGCGCGGGTGACCGCGCCGCGGCGGAACGCGTTCTCGTTGCCGACCGCGTTGCGCCGGCTGCGCACGACCACCTCGGCGAACGCCTCGACGCCGACGCCGTACATCGACCGGTAGCGGTCACCTACCAGGGCATAGAGGGACGGCAGGGTCACGCCGATGCCGGCGACCGGGTCGTCGCGGTCCAGGGCGATGAGTCCGCCACCGGAACGAACCGGCACGTCCGCGCCGACGGCGACGACGACGTCGGCCATCCCGGCGCGCACCAGGGCGACCGCCTCGGCCAGCGCGGACGTCCCGCTGGCGCAGGCGTTCTCCACGTTGACCAGTCGCCGCCCGCCCCACGGCACGTGCCGCAGCATCCGCTGCCCGAGCGCGGCCGTGGAGAAGGCGCTGCCGACGACCACGGCGTCCACATCGTGCGGGGACAACCCGGCATCGGCGACCGCGGCCAGGGCGGCCCGGCCGGCGAGCTCCTCGGCCGGAAGGTCGGGGCGACCGAACGCCGTCGTCGCCACGCCCGCCACCGTGACGTCCAGCGGGCCGCCGCGCGCGGGCCGCACCGATCCGTCGGGTGCTCCGGTGTCCCGGTTCCCCGACGGGACGATTTCACCGGCGGGATCGGCCGCGAAGAGGGGGCCGACGACGGGACCGGTCTCGTCGTCCCGGAGGTGCCCGGTCCGGACGGTGACGACAGCGCCGTGATCGGGTGCCTCGTCCTGGAACCGGACCATCACCCGCAGGTCGCCTGCCAGCTCCACCACGCCGACGTCATAGGTGTCCGGGAAGCCCGGAGGCGCGACCCGGACGTGGGAACGCGCCACCACCCGCCCGCTGCGCGGCAGCAGACAGGGGCGCGTCTCCGAGCCGCACCGCCAGCAGAAGGCACGTGGCGGGAAGGACGGCGTCGCACAGCTGACGCAGACCGCCCCCCGCAGTGCCGCGGCCCCCGAGTCGTACCAGGAGCCCTCGCCGAGGACCCGCGGAGAGCCGACGGCCGTGGTCATGCGTCGACGTCCGCGGCCTGGACCATCGGCGTGTCGACGCCGATGCGGCCGAGCTTCGCGGCGCCGCCGGGCGAGCCCAGCGGCGCCGGACGACCGGGCAGGACCTCGAGGAAGAACCGGGCGTTGTCGGCGACGTGATCCTGGTCGTCGCCCGGAACCTTGCGGTGCGGAGAGATGGCCTCGACCGGGCAGACCGCCTCACAGGCCCCGCAGTCGATGCACTCGTTGGGCTGGATGTAGAGCTTGCGGTCGCCCTCGTAGATGCAGTCGACGGGGCACTCCTCCATGCACGACTTGTCCATCGTGTCGATGCAGGCACTGCCGATGACGAACGGCACGTCAGCTCCTCAGTCCCGCGAGCCGGAGCGGAAGTCCGGCTTCCGCTTCTCGACGAAGGCCTGCATCCCCTCGCGTGACTCGGGTGTGTCGTGGAAGAACGTGATGAGCTCCATGCCCTGGCTCACCGCACCGGACAGCTGGTCCGAGCCCTGGTTGATGGCCATCTTCGCCAGCCGGAGGGCGGTGGGGCTCTTCTCGAGCAGGGAGCGGCACCACTCATCGACGGCTGTGTCGAGCTGGTCGCCGGGAACCACCTTGTTGACCCAGCCCATGGCCTCGGCCTCGGCTGCGGTGTAGCGGTTGCACAGGTAGACGATCTCCCGGGCACGCTTCTCCCCCACCGAACGCGGCAGCAGCTGGGTGGCCCACCAGTTCGGGGTGCTGCCCATCTTCGGCCCGGTGTGCCCGAACTGCGCGTGTTCGGCGGCGATGGTGAGGTCGCACTGCATGTTCAGCTCGTTGCCGGCCCCGATGCAGTAGCCGTTGACCCGGGCGATGATCGGCTTGCCGGCGTTACGCATCTCGTGCGAGAGCCGGAGCAGCTCGGCGTTCATGGCCCGGTCCACGTCGATGGTGAAGTCGCTGAAGTCCCCGACGTCACCGCCGGTGCAGAAGGCCCGGTCGCCGGTTCCCGTGAGGACCACCACGCCGACCGACCGGTCGTTGGCGGCCGCCTCGAACGACTCCCGCATCCTGCGCGCCCCGTCGAGAGTGAAGGCGTTGAGCCGCTCCGGGCGGTTCAGGGTGATCCGGGCGACGCCGTCCGTGACGTCGTACAGCACCTCGTCAGCCACGAGCACCCCCCATTGCGGCCTCAGCCACGTTCGACCCCTTCAGCGCGTCATACGTCGACCCGCAGGATCGGCAGGAGAACGGGACCTTGCACACCGAGCCACCGAAGGCGCCCTCACTGCGCACGTCGCCGGACCCGCAGAACGGGCAGGCGGTCGACCCCCCGACCCCCGGATCGGCGTATCCGATCTGCAGGAGGACCTGAGTGCCCCGGTCGGACACGTCACTGCCTCGCCAGGTGGCGATCTCCCACTCCACCTCGAGATGCACATCGGGTGCCGCGGAGAGGACGGCCTCGTGCACCCGCCGCGCCATCTCACTTCGGGCCGGGCAGGCCAGCCGGGTGGGGCGGAGCACGACGCGAGCCTCGCCCCCGGCCACCCGCACGTCCCGGACGACGCCGAGGTCCTGCAACGTGATCGGCACCTCGGGGTCCTCGACCGTGGCGACCGCCGCGCGGACCCGGTCCTCAAGAGTTCTCATCGGTACAGCCCCCGCACCCCGTCGCCGGCGCCGACACGCTGCGACCGGATGTCACCGAGGATGTCGGCCAGTTCCGACCCGTCGAGCCCCCCACGGGGCGCCGGAGTCCGGCCGAGGGCGTCGACAGGGATGCCGACCGCCGACAGCGGCCCGGAGACCGCGTCCACCCAGGCCGCGTGCGCAGCCTCGCCGCTGGCCTCGTCGAAGGCCGGCGTCCCGAAGACGTCCCTCGCGAGCGGGAGGACCTCGGCGGCGCGGGCGCGGAACTCGTCACTCGTGCGCTCGTCCTGCCCCAGCATCGTGACCCACCGCTCCCAGTGCGTGACGTGCAGGCGCTGCTCGGCGGCGATGACCTGACCGGCGCTCTGCAGCTCCGGGCGCCGGGCGTGCGACAGCAGCACCGAGCCGACCTCGCCGACGGAGGCGAGCAGGTAACCGCGGAGAACGGCGGCAGGCCAGTCGTGCAACCGGTGGGCCAGCAGCGCGGACGGTTGCCAGTCCTCGACCGGGCGTTCGAAGATGAAGGCATCCCGGCCCTCGTCGTCGAGACCGGCGAACTCCATCAGGGTGGCGGCGTGGGCCATCTCCTCCTGGGAGATCGAGCCCACCGCCAGCGACTCCTCGAGGTCCACGTAGTCGGTGATCCACCTGCCCAGCAGGTGACCGTGCAGGAACCGGTCCTCGGCCACGCGCAGCAGACCGTCGAGCCGGCTCACGACAGTGCCTCCGCCGCGGCCAGGGCCGCGACCTTCATGCGGGCCCGGCGGTGCCGGCCAGGGAAGGCCGGTACGCGGTAGCCGAGCCGGGACGGCGACCTCAGCGCTTCGGCATCTCCGGGTTCGCTGACCACCATGCTCGAGCGCTGGGCGACCCAGAGCAGCGTGCAGTCCTCACGCCGGGTGAAGATCTCCTTCGCCGCGTGCCAGGCCAGTTCCGGATCGCCGGACCGGACGTTCCCCACCCATCGAATCGGCTCCTGCGGGTCGTCGCCGAAGCGCGCGAAGACCTCGTAGACGTCGTCCTCTCCCCCGCGCTTCATGCTGCCGCCTTGCGGGCCACGTCGCGGTAGGTGGCGTTGCGCTCGAGGCTGCTGGCGACGTGGCTCCGCCAGTACTCGTAACGCGGCCCACCCTCCTTGATGATCCGCTTGGTCTCGACCCAGTCCGGAGCGGCGTAGTCCCACTCCTGGCGCTCCTCGTCGAAGCTCGCGAGCTGCGGGTCGACGTGGATGCCGAGCTCCTCGAAGACCGGAATGATCTTGGTCAGCCACTGCTGGCGCAATTCGTCGTTGGACCGGACCTTGAGCCCGAACTTGTACATCGGGTTCGTCCGGTAGGTCTCGATGTCCGGCGGGCCGAAGTAGGCGAGCAACCGGGGCAGCCAGGTTTCGAACGCTTCCTGGGCCCGACCGCGCTGCTCGGCCGTCCCGTACACCATCGTCTGGTGGGTCAGGTCCATGGCGTGGTGGTAGTGGAAGCTCTCCTCCTTCTCGATCTTGCGGAGAGCACGCGTGTAGGGCAGATAGGTGCCGTGGTGCAGGGCCTGGAACTGCACGATCGCGGAGCTGTTCATCAGCAGCGCGGCAGGACCGAGCTCCTCCCACGACTCGAAGCCGTAGTGGAAGATGTTCAGCAGCTTGGTGCGGCCCTCGACGAAGTCGATCAGGACCTGCTCCCGCGGAACCCCGAGGTCCTCGGCGACCCGGGCGGTCACGTGCCCGTGCCCGACCTCGTCCTGCACCTTCGCGACGAGCATCTGCTTCCGGGCGTAGTCCGGCGCTCGGTCGATCCACTCGGCGAACGGGAGCACGCCCACGAGCTCCGCCAGGGCTTGGAACGAGGCGATCCGGGCGGCGGCCTCGCGGTAGCCCTCCGGCAGCTCGCTCCACAGCTCGTACTTGCGTGCGAGCCTCTGCTCGCTCTCGTCCGTCTCGTCCGGCGCCAGGACCGTCATGCGGAACTCCTCTTATCGTTCGATTGACCGATTGGGATCGTACTACAGATGTACCCGCTGCCCACGGACAGCGCAAGGGCGGCCGCGGGCCGCCGATCGGCCGGATCAGCCGGCGAACTCGACCGCCGCCGTGTCGGTCTCGGAGACGCCGAGGTACGCCGCTCGCACGGCGGGATCCTCGGCGACGGCCTCCGGAGCACCGTCCGCGATCTTCACTCCGTGGTCCAGGACGACGAGGCGGTCGGCGAGATCCATGACCATCTGCATGTCGTGCTCGACCCACAGCATCGGTAGCCCCCGATCGTGGCGGATGCGCAGCATGAAGCGGGCGAAGTCCTCCTTCTCCTGCCGGGTGAGCCCTGACGACGGTTCGTCCAGGAGCAGCACCTTCGGTTCCATGCAGAGTGCGCGCGCCACGCCGACAAGCTTTTGCGCCCCGAACGGCAGGCTGCTCACTTGCCGATTGCGTACGCGCTCCAGCTCGAAGAAGTCGATGACTTCCTCCACGACCGCGCGCTGGGCCACCTCCCGCCGGAGGTAGGGGCCCATGCGCACGGCCATCGACAGCAGATTGCTGTTCAACTGGCGGTGCCGCCCCACCATGAGGTTGTCCACCACGGTCAGGCCGGCGAACAACTCGGCGTGCTGGAACGCCCGGCCGATGCCGCCCGTGGCGATCTTGTGCACGGGCACCCCGCGCAGGCTGCGCCCCTCCAGCCGCACCTCTCCGCTGGCCGGTCGGTAGATGCCCGAGATGCTGTTGAGCAGAGCGGTCTTCCCGGCACCGTTCGGGCCGATCAGTGCCACGAGCTCCTGACCCGACAGGTCGAAGGACACGTCGTCGACGGCCGTGATGCCGCCGAAGGCGATGCGGACGTTGTCAACTTCCAGGGTCGGGGTCATCCCGCCCACCTCCGCTTGCGTCGGTACTGCTTGACGTCCCGGTACGAGCGTCGTTGAGCGTCGCCGCCCCCGGTCCCCAGGTAGAACTCCATGATGTCGCCGTGCGACAGCAACGCCTCCGGCGTGCCGTCGTGCACGACCCGCCCGTCCTCCATGACGTAGCCGTAGTCGGCGACGTCCAGCGCCGCGGCCGCGTTCTGCTCCACGAGCACCACGGTGAGTCCGCGGTCGCGCTGGACCCGCTGCAGCTCCCGCAGGAGCTCAGCCGTGACGCGCGGAGCCAGCCCGAGGGACAGCTCGTCGACGAGGAGGACCTCCGGCTCGGTGACCAGCGCCATCGCGAGGGCGAGCAGTTGCTTCTCGCCGCCGGACAGGTAGCCGGCCGTGCGACCGGCGAGCTCCCCCAGCCGCGGAAACTCCTCGTAGACGTGCCGCGCCTTGCCCGCCGATCCGGCGGTCAGCTTGATGTTGTCGGCCACGGTCAGCGTGTCGAAGACCTTGTCGCGCTCCGGGACGAGCGCGATGCCGAGCTGCGACACCCGGTGCGGAGCGAGGCGATTGAGCCGCTTGCTCTTGTAGACGATCTCTCCGCCGACGACGTCGGCGTTCTCCATGCCGATGAAGCCGGAGATCGCCGTCAGCGTGGTGGTCTTGCCGGCCCCGTTGGTGCCGAGGAGCGCGGTGATCTTGCCCGGCTCGGCATGCAGGGTGACACCCCGCACCGCAGTAGCTGTCTTGTTGTACGCAACTTCGACCTGATGCAACTCGAGCACGCCCGCCCCCTATCGCTTCGTCTGCGTGGACATGCCGGTGTACTTGAAAGGCCATCGCGTGAGGTAGGTCTTCAGCCGCTGCCAGACCCCGGCCAGTCCCTCGGGCTCGAACAGCAGGAACCCGATCATCGTGAGGGCGAAGACGGCCAGCTCGATGGCCCGCAGGTGCTGGCCGAGCAGCCCTTCCAAACCGAAGGCGGCGATGAGCTGGCCGACCAGCAGGGGCGTCGCGATCACGAACACGGCGCCGAGGACCGCGCCCAGGATCGAGCCGAGGCCGCCCACGATGATCATGGCGAGGAACTCGACGCTCAGCAGCAGGTCGAAGTCCTCGATGCCCACACCGCGGTAGTAGTAGGCCGACAGGGCGCCGGCCAGGCCACCCAGCGTGCCACTGAGCGCGAACGCCGTGATCTTGACCCGGGCGACGTTGACCCCCAGCGCCTCGGCGGCCAACTCCCGCTGGCGGACGGCCAGCATGCTCCGCCCGAAGGTCGAGCGCTTGAGATTGGTGACCGCCAGGATGACCACGCCGGCAAGGACGACGAGGAAGTAGTACCAGTCCGTCGTAGTGGTGAGCGTGACGAACCCCAGGTCCGGCATGGGCAGGCTCAACGACCCCGTAGTGCCGAAGGAGGTCTGCAGGTAGCCCTGGTACTTCAGCCCGATGGCGATCACGACGTACTGCACGGCCAGCGTGGTGATGCCCAGGTAGAAGCCCCGGATCCGCAGTGCGGGGAGACCGGCGATCGCCCCGGCGATTGCTCCGGCCAGCATCGCGGCCGGCCCGGCGACCCACAGTGGCAGGCCCAGGTGCAGGTGGAGCCCGGCCGCGAAGAACCCGCCGACGGCGAGGAATGCGGCGTGCCCGAGCGACAGCTGTCCGGCCATCCCAGTCACGATCTGCAGGCCGAGCGCCCCGATCGCAGCGATCACGGCCAGGTTGATCACGCCGAGCCAGAACGCGTTGGCCAGGAAGGGGTAGGCCGCCACCAGCACCACCGTGACCGCGATGACGGTCAGGCGGGGGCCGCTGTAGGGGAAGAGGGTCAGCTCGCCCCGATAGTCGGTCCGCAGGTAGGGCGAGCCCCGCCGGCGACGGCTCGGCTCGCGGAGGACGGGAGGTGACGTCACGGAGTCTTCTCTCGTGACAGCCCGCAGGGTGGTGTCAGACACGGTCGAGCTCCTCTCGGGTGCCCGCCAGGCCCCACGGCTTGACGAGCAGGACGACGAGCAGGACCACGTAGGGGATCGCCTCGCCCAGTTGCTGGTCGATGAAGCGGACCGTGATGACCTCCGCGACGGCCACCAGGAGAGCGGCGGGCACAAGGCCCGACAGGCTGTCCAGTCCACCGACCAAGGCGACGGTGAAGCCCTTGAGCGTCGTGCCGACCAACAACAGGCTGACCGATCCCTGCGTGCCGGTCAGGAACACCGCGACCACGCCCAGCGCGGCCGCTATGCACCAGGCCATCGCACCGATCTTCTCGATGTTGATCCCCCGCCGGGCGGCGAGAGCCGGGTTCTCGGCGACGGCGCGCATCTGCCGGCCGGACCGGGAGTACCTGTAGAAGAAGGCGAGTCCGACCACCACGAGAGCCGCCACCACGATCGGGGCGACGTCGAGCAGTCGCACGTTGGTGCCGAGCACCTCCCAGCGCACCTGCCGGCCGGGCATGGGGATGAAGCCCGACTCCCCCCGCCAGCCGGCCTCGGAGATGGCCTGGAGGAGGAACAGCGCGGCCAGGGTCATCAGCACCTGGGCGATGTGCGACTGCCCGGCCATGGGGCGCAGGAGGAGCACATAGAGGACGAGGCCCGCCACAGCCCCCAGCACCAGCAGGACGAGGGCGGTGAGCCAGAACCGGGTCGGCGTCGCATCCCGCGGGATGAATGTCAGAGCCATGAGCCCGGCGAGCAGCACGACCCCCGGTTGAGCCAGGTTCAGTACGCGCGAGGTGCGGTAGACGATGACGAACCCGAGTGCGAGCACGCCGTAGACGCTGGCGAGCTTCAGGACGTCGACGATGATCGATAAGTCCACGAGAGGGGATTCCTTCCGTGACCCGGGTGGCCGAGGCCACCCGGGTCAGGTGGCAGGTGCTACGGGTTCAGCGGGGAGACGAGGTCAGTGGCCGGGTTGAACTTGGTCCACTCGTCCACCGCCCGGACGAGCCCGCCCTTGGCGTCGTCCCACTTGTAGGCGGTCCAGTAGCGCATCCCCATGTGGTCGGTCGGCGAGTACGCCAGCGGGCCACCGGTGAGGCCCTTGGTGTCGAGGTCGGTCTTCTCGAGGGCGTCCCGGAGCCCGGCGCGATCACAGTCGGCACCGCACCGCTTCAGGGCGTCGGCGATGGTCATGCCCATCAGCCAGCCGTTGACCGTGGCCGAGCTGGGGTCGATCTCGGTGCCGTACTTGTCGGCCGCACCGAGGATCTTCTTGATCTCCGGAACCTTGGTCTCCGAGATCGAGGTGATGTTCGACAGGGCGTAGAGCTTCTTCCCGCCGGCCTGGTCGGCCACCTGCCGGATGTCGGTTTCCGGCGTCGCCGTCATCGAGAAGACGATCGGTCCCTGGTACCCGAGGTTGCGGGCGGCCACGGCCACGCCGATCGCGTGCGACGCGATCGAGATGTCGAAGAAGGCCGCCGGGTTGTCGTCGACGATCGGCCGGACGAACGAGGTGAAGTCCGTGGTCTGCAGGGGCGCGTTGACGATCGGGCCCTGCGAGAACTTCGGTGTCTGCTTGACCTGCTCGTCGAGCCAGCGGTTGCACACGGCCTTCGCGGCCGGTGCCTGGTGGATGTAGCAGGAGATGTCGCCACCCTTGACGCCGATCTCGTCCATGAGCTTGGGCCAAATGTCCAGGCGCGCGTCCGACATGGCTTCGAAGACGTTGCCGACCGTGAACAGCAGCGGGTCGGGCTTGCTCGGGAACATGTCGGGCCGGGCGCTGTGCCCGGACAGGAACGCGGTCTGGTTGGCGCGGACCACGTCGAAGATGGCCGGCATTCGGCCCTCGATGGTGCCGCCGGCGAGCATGAGCACGTTCTCGCCCTGGATGAGATCGGTGGCCGAGGTGACCGCGAGCTCCGCGTCGATCTTCATGTCGCGCATCACGATCTCGACCGGCCGGCCGTCGATGCCGCCGTTGGCGTTCAGGTTGTCGAAGAACAGCTTGGCACCCTCGTACTCAGGGTAGTAGGTGCCGCGGGTGACCGAAGTGGCGTCGGTCAACCAGCCGATCTTGAGAGGCTCGCCCGAGGCAGCCTGGGCGGTCTTTGCACCGCCTGGCGCAGTGGCCGCCTCACCCCCGCCTCCGCAGGCGCTGAGCACCAGGACTCCGGCCGTCGCAACGACCGCGAGCCTCCCTGATCTGCGCAACATCGATGTCCTCCTGTTGGTGGAACTCGGGAACAACCGCAGACCCGGGGCGGGCTACGGCAACAGCTGGGCCGGGAACGGCCTCACTGGAGCTGCTGGGACTCTTGGCGCTCGTCGACGTACATGTCGTCGATGAGGTCCTGGAACATCCGCTGGAAGTGCGCTCTGCGGATCTTGCGGGTGGGGGTGGTGTCCCCCTCCTCGGGATCGAGCTCCTTGGGCAGGATGCGGAACTTCTTGACCTGCTCCACGCGGGCGAGCTGGGCGTTCAGCCGCTGCACCTCGGAGTCGATGAGAGCGATCACCTCGGGGAGCTGGGTCAGGCTGGTGAAGCCGGTGAACTCGAGGCCGCGGGTCTCGGCCCACTCGGTCACCGCGTCGAGGTCGATCTCGATCAGGGCGGTGGGGTACTTGTGTCCGTCGGCGAAGAGGACGCACTCGCTGACGTACGGGCTGCCCTTGATCGTGTTCTCGACCAGGCTGGGTGTGATGTTCTTGCCGCCCGCGGTGATCATGATGTCTTTCTTGCGGTCCCTGAGGACGATGTCGCCGCCGGGCTCGACCGTTCCGACGTCACCGCTGCAGAACCAGCCGTCGGGTGTGAACGCCTCGGACGTGCGCTCGGCCTCGCCGAGGTAGCCACCGAACACGCCGGGCCCGCGGTACTGCAGCTCGCCGTCGTCGGCAACCCGCACCTCCAGGTCCGGGACACGCCGGCCCACGGCACCCGGGACCGGGTAACGGCCGCGTTGGAAGGCGACGAAGCCGACCTCTGTCATCCCGAGGCCGTTGATGAGGTTCAGCCCCCAGTACTGCCACATCCGCTGAACCTCCTCCGGCACGTGCGTGCCGGCAGTGAGGCCGATCGCGGTATGGCCCAGACCGAACTTCCGCAGCAGCGGCACGAACACGACCAGGCGAGCCAGGCGGTAGGCCAGCCGGAGCCGTAGCGACGGAGTGACACCGTCCCAGCGCAGCGCGCGCTCGCGGCGCGCGACCGCCATGGCCTGCCGGTACGCGAACCGCTTCAGCGGGCTGGAGCGATCGATGTTCGTCACCGCCCGGCTGGCCATCTTCTGCCAGATCCGCGGCACGGCGTGGAAGTAGTACGGCTGGGACTGCACGAGCGTGGTGCTGAGGTCCTCGACGTCCTCCCCCATGTGCACGACCATCGCCGTGAGGATCGGCGAGTACAGACAGACGATCCGCTCGAACGCGTGGGCCAGCGACAGGTGGCAGATCACCGGACGCGGGTCGGGGCCGGTGAGCTCGGGGAACACCCGGCACAGCTGCAGGGCGCCACCGACCAGGAAGTTCCGGTGGGTGATCATGGCGGCCTTCGACTGCCCCGTGGTCCCGGACGTGAAGACGAGCAGCGCGACGTCGTCGGCCGAGGCGCTCGCAGCGAGCTCGGCCAGCTGAGCACGCTCGGCGGCGGAGTAGGGCTCCGACGGGGTGAGCAGGTGGGCCGCAGGCAGGATGCGGGGGTCGGAGTACCCGAACAGCGCCCGGGTGTCGTCCACGACGACGTGCTGCACCGAAGGGCACCGGTCGCCGAGCGCCAGGAGCTTGTCGACGTACTCCTGGTTCTCCGCGACCATCGCGACCGCACCGGCCGTGTTCAGCTGATGAGCGATCTCCTCCGGTGAGCAGGTCGTGTAGATGCCGAAGGAGACGGCGCCGATGCTGATGATGGCCGCGTCGGCGACCATCCAGAGGTAGCTGGGGTCGCCCATGATCGCGACCGTGTCGCCCCGTCGGATTCCGAGCCGCAGCAGGCCGCAGGCGAGCGTCTCGGTGTCGTGGCTGTACTCGGCCCACGTGTGCTCGGCGTAGATGCCGAACTGCTGCTCCCGCACGACGACGTCATCCGGCGTCAGAGCCGCACGCTCGCGGATGGCGTGGCCGATGGCCAACTGGGCCAGGCGGGCCTGCGTCTCGCGGTCGAGACGACCCTCGTGGACCGGCTCCAGCCGAACAGTGGTCTGCGTCACGCGGCACAGGGTGCCCGATCAATAGACCGATTGGCAAGACCCTGACCTGTGTCGATGTGCATCCTTGACCGGTCATTCGATTTATTGTTCGATCGAACGATGCTGCCAACCCACATCCAGGTGGATGTCGCCGTCATCGGCGCCGGTCCGGCCGGCCTGTACGCGGCCTACTACGCCGGGTTCCGGGGCCTGTCCGTCGCCGTGATGGACTCGCTGCCCGAACTCGGCGGGCAGATCAGTGCCCTCTACCCGGAGAAGCCGATCTACGACGTGGCCGGACTCCCGGCCGTCCGCGGCCGTGACCTCGTGCACAGCCTCGTCGAACAGGCAGCCCCCTTCTCCCCCACCTACCTGCTCGGGGACCAGGTGGTCGGACTGGACCGTCGACCGCACGCCCACCACGGCGTCCGTGGCATCGTCCTCACGACGGCCGACGGCCGGACCGTGTCCTGCGGCGCCGTCCTCCTGACCGCGGGAATCGGCACCTTCCGCCCGCGCCCGCTGCCCGCCGGCGAGGCACACCTCGGTCGCGGCCTCATGTACTTCGTCCCCACGCTGGCAGAACTGGCCGGCCGCGACGTCATGATCGTCGGCGGTGGCGACAGTGCTTTCGACTGGGCCCTGGCGCTGGAGCCGCTGGCCCGATCGGTCACCCTCGTGCACCGGCGCGACAGCTTCCGGGCACACCGGCACACGGTCGACCAGGTGCTGGCCAGCTCCGTCCGCGTGCTCACCAAGCGCCAGGTGCACGCCCTCCACGGCGCCGACCAGGTCGAGGCCGTCGACGTCCGGAGCGACGAGGACGGCACTGTCGAGTCACACGCCGCCCAGGCCGTCGTCGCCGCTCTGGGGTTCACCGCCGATCTGGGCCCGTTGACGACCTGGGGGCTGACCCTGGAGAACCGGAACATCGTCGTGGACACGGCCATGTCGACCGGCCTGCCGGGCATCTACGCCGCCGGAGACGTCACGGCCTACCCCGGCAAGGTCCGGCTCATCTCGGTCGGCTTCGGTGAGGCCGCCACGGCCGTCAACAACGCCGCCACGTACCTGGACCCTGACGCGGACCTGTTCCCCGGTCACTCCACGGACACGGCCGTCAGCGCGCAACCGAGCCCCGCACCGGCCTGATCAGGCGGCCCGGGGCTCCTCTCTACTGCCGCTGGCTCTCGAACCAGCGGCGACCGGGGCCGACCAGCACCACGCCCAGGCCCACCAGCGGCGAGGCCGCGAACACGAGGGTGAAGGCGGCGAGCCCGCCGCCGGGCCCGGCCCCGGGGATGTCGTTCATCAGCGCGACCAGGCGAACGGCCCAGTAGACCGCCAGCACGATCTGGACGCCGTGGGCGGCGAGGACCAGCAGCCACGACAGCCGTGTCCGCGCGCTCAGCGCACGGATCCCGGCGGTGACGAGGAGGACGACCGAGACCACCTGGACGACGGCCAGCACGGTGCCCTCCCTCGACAGGGCGTCCATCCGCGCGGAGGACAGACTGGGGTCGTCCTGCGCCGCGAGGTCGACGAACGAGGCGATGAACCACAGGTACAGGGAGGCGAAGAGCACCACGCCCGCCTGCACGAAGGCGAGGACGGCGCTCGTGATCACCTGGCCTGGTCGCTGCGGTGGCCGTGGCGGGAACGGCGCCCACGAGCCGGGCGGGCCGTAACCGGGCGGCCCGTAACCGGGGTACCCGCCGTACGGGGACGGGTAGCCGTACGGCTGGGGCGCGGTCGGGGGCGGTCCCTGGTAGGGGGCGCCCGGCTGCGTCGGCGTCGACGGGTCGGCCCAGGGGTTGCTCACAGGGCCGCCGCCAGCGCCCGGCCCGCCGTCCGCCCGGAGAACAGGCAGCCGCCGAGGAAGGTGCCCTCCAGTGACCGGTAGCCGTGCATGCCCCCACCACCGAAGCCGGAGACCTCGCCGGCGGCGTAGAGGCCGGGGAAGACGTCACCGCCGGGGCGCAGCACCCGCGCGGACAGGTCGGTCTCGAGCCCGCCGAGCGACTTGCGGGTGATCAGATTGAGCCTGACGGCCACGAGCGGGCCCACCTCCGGGTCGAGCAGCCGGTGCGGTGACGCGACGCGGATGAGCTTGTCACCGAGGTAGTTCCGCGCGCCGCGGATGGCGGTGATCTGCGAGTCCTTCGAGAAGGGGTTGGCGATCTGGTTGTCGCGCGCGACGACTTCCCGCTCGATCAGGGCGAGGTCGAGCTCGGGGGTGTCCCCGGTGATCCGGTTCATGCCGGCCACCAGTTCGGGCAGCGTGGAGGCGACGACGAAGTCCTCGCCCCTGTCCAGGAACGCCTGCACCGGGGCGCTCACTCCCGCGCGCGCCCGGCCGAGCAGCAGCTTGACGTCCTTCCCGGTGAGGTCCGGGTTCTGCTCGGACCCCGACAGCGCGAACTCCTTCTCCACGATCTTGTGACTCGCGATGAACCACGTGTGCTCGTAGCCCGTCGTCCCGATGTGGGCCAGCGTGCCGAGGGTGTCGAAGCCGGGGAACAGTGGCACCGGGAGGCGCCGTCCGGTCGCGTCCAGCCACAGGGACGACGGCCCGGGCAGGATCCGGATGCCGTGGTTCGCCCACACCGGCGAGTGGTTGGCGATGCCCTCGGTGTAGTGCCACATCCGGTCGCCGTTGACGACGCTGGCCCCGGCGGCCTGGGTCGCCTCGAGCATGTGGCCGTCGACGTAGGCCGGGACGCCGGAGAGCAGCCGCTGCGGGGCCGGGCCCAGTCGGGCCGGCCAGTTGCGCCGCACCAGGTCGTGGTTGCCGCCGATGCCGCCGGAGGTGACGACGACGGCCTGCGCGGAGATCTCGAAGTCGCCGACCTCCGTGCGGGAGCTCGCCTCGCCGCGGGCGACGGTGCTGGGCTCCAGGACGGCGCCCCGCACGCCGGTCACCGCTCCCCCGCTGAGGACGAGCTCGGCCACCCGGTGCCGGAAGCGGAGTTCGACCAGGCCGGCGTCGACCGCCGCCCGGACGCGCTTGGCGAACGGCTCGACGATGCCCGGGCCCGTGCCCCAGACGATGTGGAAGCGGGGCACCGAGTTGCCAGGTCCGGTGGCGCCGTAGCCGCCGCGCTCGGCCCAGCCGACGACGGGGAAGAAGCCGACGCCCTGCTCCTTGAGCCAGGCCCGCTTCTCCTCGGCCGCGAACTGCAGGTATGCCTCCGCCCACTGCCGCGGCCAGTGGTCCTCGGTGCGGTCGAATCCGGCCGTGCCGAGCCAGTCCTGCCGGGCCAGCTCCAGCGAGTCGTGCACCCGCAGCCGCCGCTGCTCCGGCGAGTCGATGAGGAACAGCCCGCCGAAGGACCAGAAGGCCTGGCCGCCCAGGGACGCCTCGGGCTCCTGGTCGACCAGGATCACCCGCTTGCCGGCGTCGGCCAGCTCCGCCGTGGCGACCAGGCCGGCGAGGCCCGCCCCCACGACGACGACATCGGTGCTGCTCCCGTTGCTCACGGGCCCGACGCTAGCGGGCCGACCTCGCCCCGCGCCGACCCTCCGCCGGGCGACGCGCCCGTTCGGCGCCGCACCAGTCCCTCACCGGCCGCCGCACGGCCAGCACGAGCGCGGCCAGCGGGCCGACCAGCAGCAGTACGCCGGCCCAGAGCTGCGCGCCGCCGCCGAGCGCGCCGAGCAGGAACACGAAGACGAGCAGCGCCGCCAGCGGCAGGATCGCCGCGACCGCAAGCACCGCCCATCCCCAGCGCTTCCCGGTGAGCACGAGCATCGACCCCGCCGCGGCCAGCCCGGCCAGCAGCAGCGGGACGACCAGGAACCGGTCGACCGACGGGTCCGGCTGCCACAGCAACCAGCCGAGGTACAGGACCTCCAGGGTCAGCAGGGCACCGAAGACCACGGCGAAGGTGACGGCGGGCGGGCGTTCGGGCCGGATCGGGAGCGGGACATCGGTCCGTGGCGCCGGCCGGGGCGAGCGCCGGACCGGCACCCGGCTACGGGACGACGGCATGGCGCCAGCCTAGGGCGGCCGCCTGGGAGGAACCTGCGGCTCAGCCTGCCCTGCGGTCGGTGACCCAGCCCCGCACCCCGGGCAGGGCGCTCAGCACGAGGGTGAGCCCGGGGGCGACCCAGCCCAGGAAGAAGAACGGCCCACCACCCCACCCGCCCAGCATGCGGGCGGCGAGCATGAGCGCGAGCAGCACCCCGGCGGCGGTGGCCAGCGCCAGCCACGACCGGCCGAGCAGGAGGAGCACCGCACCGGCCACCAGGCCGCAGAGGAGGACGAGGGGCAGCGCGAAGTCGGTCCAGCCCGGCTGCTCGAGGCTGTCGGGGTCGGACAGGGCGACCCCGATCAGCAGGAACAGCGCCGGGAGCGCGCAGCTGAGCAGGCCGAGGACGGCGGCGACGATCGCGGCGGCGGGCGGACGGCGGCGCACGAGCCGGACGGTCGGGACCATCCGGGCAGCGTAGGGCGGCCCGCGGGAAGAGCGGCTCGTCGTCCCCAGGTCGGGTGACAGGTCAGCCGGCGCAGCCGATGAGCGCGGCGGCGTCCGCCGGCCCGGGATTCCCGAACGCGTCCAGCACCCACGCGATCGCCTGCGGGTCCATGGGGATCGTCAGGTGCTCGGCGGCGTCGGCCGGGCAGCGGTCCTGCAGGACGATGTTCGTGGTCTGCGCGTCGGGGGTCAGGAACGCCGAGCTGTACGGGACGACCACCTCGTCGTAACGCGTGGTGACCTGGGTGTAGTCGACGGCGCCCGGCGTCTCGTCGGGAGAGTTGAGGGCGATGAGGAACGGCGAGCCGGCCATCTGCTCGTCGCACGAGACGCACCAGCCGCCGCTGCTGAAGCCGTTCTGCACCGTCGTGCCGTGGTTGGACGGCACGAGGCCGACCAGGTCGTCGACGTACGCGCCACCGCCCAGGTTCTTGATGTAGTAGCGCGGCATCATGCCGCCCTGCGAGTGACCGACCATCTCCACCTTCGCCGCGCCCGTCGAGGCGAGGACCCGGTCCACGAAGTCCTTCAAGTGCTGGGCGGAGTCCTCGATCGGGCCGGTCCCGCGGTTGCCGTAGTCGAGGGAGTAGACGCAGTACCCGTGCCGGACCAGCGCCAGCGAGAGGCTGTCCAGCAGCGACTTCTGGTCGCCGAAGGTCCCGTGCACGATCACCGCCGGCTCGGGATGCTCCGCGGTCGGGCGGCAGGTCCAGTCGTTCGCGCCGGCCGGCGGGACGCCCCAGGTGGGGTACGCAGGCGTTTCCGCCCCCGCGGGCGCAGGCGCGGCGAGGAGGGCGAGGGCGAGCGGGACGACGAGCGCGAGCAGCGCGCGGAACGGCGAGGACACGCGGGTCATGCACCCTCCAACGACCGCGGCCGACCCGGGTGACGCAGCTCTCAGACCGCCGTGGTCTCCCCCGCCGACGACCGGCGCCAGGAGGCGTGCAGCCGGGCGTAGGGACCGTCGGCGTCGACCAGTTCCGCGTGCGTGCCGCGCTGGACCACGTGTCCGGCGTCCACCACCAGCACCTCGTCGGCGCGCTCGGCCGTCGAGAGCCGGTGCGCGATGGTCAGCGTGGTGCGACCGCTGGTGAGGGTGTCCAGCGCCCGGGTGAGCCGCTGCTCGGTGGCCGGGTCGACGGCGCTGGTCGCCTCGTCGAGCACCAGCAGGTCGGGGTCGGCCACGTAGGCGCGGGCGACGGCGACCAGCTGCCGCTCCCCCGCCGACAGCGACTCCCCGCGCTGGCCGACCGCCGTCGCGACGCCGTCCGCCAGCCCCTCCACCCAGGGGCCGAGGCCCAGCTCCTCGAAGGCGACCGCGACCTGGGCGTCGGTCATGCCGGGCCGGCCGTACCGGACGTTGTCCGCGACCGTGGCGTCGAACAGGAAACCGTCCTGCGGGACCATGACCACCCGCGCGCGCAGCGACGCGAAGGCCACCTCGTCCAGCGGCACCCAGCCGGCCGCGTCGGAACCGAGCAGGACCCGCCCGTCGACCGGGTCCATCAGCCGGGTGACCAGCTTCGCGAACGTCGTCTTGCCCGAGCCGGTCTCCCCCACGATCGCCACCCGCTGCCGCGGCTCGATAGTGAGGTCGACGCCCTCGAGCGCCAGGCTCGCCCCGGGCGCGTACCGGAAGGAGACGTGCTCGAACCGGACGCCGAGGGGCCCGGCCGGGAGCTCGCGGACGTGCTCGGGGTCCGCGATGGCCGGGTCGCGGATGTCGGGGGCGGTGTCGATCACGTCGAGCACCCGGCGGAACCCGGCGACGGCGTTCTGCGCCTCGTTGAGCACCTCGCTCGCCGTCTGCACGGGGGCGACGAACAGGCTCACCAGGAACAGGAACGCGATGAGCGTGCCGGCCGTGATGTCGCCCGCCAGCCCGAGCAGGACGCCGACGACCACCACGGCCGCGTTGGCCAGGGCGGCGACGAACTCGCCGGTGACGAACACCGCGGCGGTCACCTTCTGGGCGTCCACCTGCGCGCGGTACTGCCGGTCGATGGCGGCGTCGATGCGGGTCGCCGTCCGCGCACGGACGCCGTAGGCACGCACGGTCGGCGCCCCGACGACCGATTCGGACACCGCCCCGAGCACCTCCCCCACCCGCTCCCGGACCACGGCGTAGACCCGCGCCAGCCGCTGGGCGAACCAGCGGACGGCGATCGCCAGCGGCACGAAGCACGCGAGCACGAGCAGCGTCAGCTGCCACGAGTAGAAGGCCATGACGACGGTCGCGACGACGAGCTGGCCGACGCTCACCAGGCCCAGCACGCCGCCCCACTGCATGAACACCGACAGCTGGTCGACGTCGCTGGTCACCCGGGAGACCAGCGAACCGCGCCGCTCCCCCTGCTGGTGCAGCACCGAGAGGTCGTGGACGTGCCGGAACGCGCGCACCCGCAGGCCGGCCAGTGCGGTCTCCGTCGTCCGGAAGAGCCGGACGTTCATGCGGAAGACGGCGACGGCGGTGATGACGATGACGAGGGCGCACGCGAGCACCAGCCAGGTGATCAGCCCGAGATCGGGGTCACCGGCCGCCAGACCGCGGTCGATGACCTGCTGGACGGCGATCGGCACGACCACCCGGCCCGCCGTGGCGATCAGGGCGAGGGCAAAGGTGACGGGCAGCCCCCGCCGGAATTCCGGCATCATCCGGAGGCCCCGGCGGAGCGTGGCGAGCGCCCCCTCCTCGCGGGCCCCGGCAGCGGCGGTCACGCCGCGACCTCCGCCTGCGAGTAGGCCCGGACCAGCGCGGCGTAGCCCGGCACGGAGGCGAGCAGTTCATCGTGGGTGCCGCGGGCCAGCGCCCGGCCCTGCCCGAGCCACACCACCTCGTCGGCGAGGGCGATCGTGGCCTGCCGGTAAGCGATCACGACCACGGTGGCCGGCTCGTCGGCGGTGCGCAGCGCGTCGAGGATGCGGGCCTCCACCGACGGGTCGACCGCGCTGGTCGCGTCGTCCAGCACCAGCAGCCGGGGCCTGCGGACGACGGCCCGCGCGAGCGCCAGCCGCTGCCGCTGACCGCCGGAGAGCGTGGCCCCGCGCTCGCCGACCTTGGTGTCGAGCCCCTCGGGAAGGGCGGCCACGAAGTCGTCGGCGGCCGCGACGCGCAACGCCGTCCACACCTCCTCGTCGGAGAACGGCCCGTCGAGGGTCACGTTGCCACGGACGGTGTCGTCGAACAGGAACGTGCCCTGGGCCACGAACGCGGCCTGGTCACTGGTCTCCCCCTCGCGCAGCCGGCGCAGGTCGACGCCGTCGAGGAGCACGTGCCCGTCGGACGGGTCGACCAGCCGGACGAGCAGCCCGGCGAGCGTGGACTTGCCCGAGCCGGTGGGACCGACGATCGCGACGGTGCTGCCGGCCGGCACGTCGAAGGTGACGCCGGAGAGCGTGGGGCGCTCGGTGCCGTCGAAGGTGAAGCCGACCTCGGCGAGCCCGACGCCGGCACCGCCGGTGGCGACCACCGCGGCGTCGGGGCCGTAGGGCGTCTCGCCGGTCGCCTCCAGCACAGGGAGCACCCGGTCGAAGCCGGCGAGGGCGCGCGGGAGGTCCGCGAGCACCCAGCCGATGGCGCGGATCGGCAGCGCCAGCAGGCTGAACAGGTACGCGATGGAGACCAAGCTGCCGGCATCGATGCTGCCGTCGGCGACCCGTGCGGCGCCGATGAGCAGGACGGCGAGGGTGCCGAGGCTGGGCAGCGCCTCCATCAGCGGGTCGAACAGGCCGCGCACCCGGCCGACGGCGACCAGCCCGTCGCGCAGCTCCTTGGCGCGGGCGTCGAAGCGCTCGGTCTCGGCGACCTCGCGCCCGAGGGTCTTGACCACCAGGGCGGCGTCGAAGCTCTCGTGCGCGATCTCGCTGACCTCGGCCCGCAGCTGCTGGGCCCGCTGCATCCGCGGGCTCATGACCTGCGAGTAGACGGCGTTGACGACGAAGACCGCGGGGAAGACGACCAGTCCGACGACGGCGATCAGCGGATCGGTGAGGAACAGCGCCACGACGGTGATCGCGATCATCACCAGCGTTCCGCAGGCGAACGGCAGCGGCGCGACGAAGTACCAGGACGCCTCGACGTCGGAGTTGGCGTTGGACAGCAGTTGCCCGGTGGGGTGCCGCTGGTGCCAGGACAACGGCAGCCGCAGGTACTGCCGGGTGACCCGGCGCCGGTAGTCGGCCTGCAGCCGGTAGCTCATGATCCCGGCGAACAGCCGCCGGCCGAGGATGCCCACGATCTTGAGCAGGGCGACGCCGAGGATCGCGGCGGCCGCGAGCGAGAGCGCCGCGGCGGTGGTGGCGCCGTCGGCGAACGCCGGCAGCAGCACCCGGTCGGTCACCTGGCCGATCACCCAGGCACTCGCGACGGTCATCGCGCCGTACAGGCTGCTCGCCGCGACGGCAAGGCCGAACATGCCCGGCTGCTCGACGATCGAGCGCCACACGTGTCGGAGACCGCGCCGGACGACGGCGTCTCGGCGGGGGGCCACGCTGCTCCTTCGGTCGTGCTGCTGGGGTTTCGGATGCTACGCGATCGTTAGGGCGGCTAACCGCTCTCGGCGGTCACGCCGCGCGTCCTCGGTAACCTGCGGGAATGAGCCGTTCTTCCCTGTTCGTCCACCGCGAACGACAGGAGCTGGCCGACACGCTGGAGCGGCTCGGTCCCGCTGCGCCGACGCTGTGCGAAGGATGGGACGCCGCGCATCTCGCCGCCCACCTCGTCGTCCGCGAGCGCCGGCCGGACGCGCTGGTCGGCCTGGGTGCGGAGGCGACCGGGCTCGGCGGTCCGATTGCCGCCTGGCCGCACCGCCTGGAGGACGAGCTGCGGACGTCGACCCCGTACGCCGACGTCGTGAACCGGCTGCGTGCCGGCCCACCGGCGTGGTCGCCGATGGCCTGGGAGGGCGTCGGAGCGGCGCTGAACACCACGGAGTTCGCGATCCACCACGAGGACGTGCGGCGCGCTCAGCCGGACTGGTCGCCGCGGACGCTGCCCCGCGAGGACCAGAACGCGCTGTGGGGCGCCGCCGGGCTCTTCGCCCGCCGGGCCGCCGGGCGCCGCGGCCTGGTCCTGCGACGCACCGACGTGTCGGGCGCCGAGAAGCGGTTCGGTGCCGGCGGCCGGACGGTCGAGGGCGAACCGCTGGAGCTGCTGCTCTGGGCCGCCGGCCGCCGCGACGCCGCGCAGGTGCTGATTTCGTAGCCGCCTCCCGGCGCCTGAAGTGGCGCTCAGGTCGTACGGGTCACCTTCGTCAGGCCGAGCGGCCGGTCCGGGTCGAGCCCCCTCCGCAGCGCGAGCTCCAGGGCGAGGCTCTGGATGGGAATGATGCTGAGCATCGGCATGAGCGGGTCAGCCACGTCGGCGGGCAGGATTCCGCCGAGGCCGGACTCGGCGGTCGCAGACCCCACAAGGTGGAGGTCGGCGCCACGCTCGCGCAGATCGGGTAGCAGTCCCTCCACCGACTCGCGTCCTGCCCGCTCTCCCACGAAGCAGAACACGGGTGTCCCCGGGGTGACCGACGCGAGGGGTCCGTGCTTGGCGTCGGCCGCGCTCCAGCCCGAGGCCGCGATGCTGCTCGTCTCCATCAACTTCAGCGCGCCCTCCCGCGCGGTCGCCGCGCCAAAAGCCCGGGCGATCAGGAGAGCGCGGTCGGCGGACGCCAGCTGGTCGGCCAGCCCCGGGGCGAGCTCAGCCGACCGGCGGATGACCGTCCGCCCGTAGTCGGCCAGGCAGCGGATCTCCTGGTCGACCTGCGCGACCGGATCACCGGCCGCTGCGCGCAGCCACAGGTACAGCGCGAGGAGCTCGGCCGTGTACGTCTTGGTCGCGGCCACGGAACATTCGGGACCTGCCTGCAGCGGGACGTGCACGTCAGCGGCGCGGGCCAGGGGGCTGTCCGCGTCGTTGGTGAACGCGATGGTCGCGGCGCCGCCCGCCCGCGCGCTCTCGAGCGTCGCGAGGAGGTCCGGGGAGGCTCCGCTCTGCGAAACGGCGACCAGACAGCTGTCCGGGTTCCGGATGTCCCTGCCATAGACGGTCGCGACGCTGGGGGTGGCCATCGCCGCCGGCAAGCCGAGGAGTGACTGACTCAGATACTGCGCATATGTCGCGGCGTGGTCGCTGGTCCCGCGAGCGGCGAACACCAGCCCCTTCAGCCGGCCGGCCGTACGGAGCTCGGTGAGGAAGCGCGCCGCCTCGTCCACTGCGCGCCGGTCGGCGACGAGCCCCAGCCATCGCTCCGGCTGTTCGGCGATCTCGCGACGCATGAGGTCTCCGGGCGCCTGCCTCTCGGGACCGGTCACGACAATCCGGTGATCATCGAGACGATCTCGTTACGCGTGGTCTCCTGTACCGAGCGCACGCCCACCTGCTTGCCCCTTCGGAGGACAGCGATGCGGTCGGCGAGCCGGAAGACCTGGTCGAGGTTGTGGCTGACGAGCAGGACGGCGGCACCGCGCTCACGGAGACGAGTGATGAGTTCTTCCACCTTCGCCGTCTCGGCCACGCCGAGGGCGGCCGTCGGCTCGTCCATCAGGACCAGACCGCTCGCCCAGTGGGTCGCCCGGCAGATGGCTATGCCCTGCCGTTGACCACCGGAGAGATCGCGCAAGGTGGCGCGCGCCGACGGGATCCGCACGTCGAGGGTGTTGACCAGCTGTTGCGTCTCACGGGCCATCCGGCCGCGGTCGAGCAGCCGGAACGGGCCACGGACGAGCTCGCGCCCGAGGAACATGTTCATGTACACCGGCTGCTCGTCTACGAGGGCGAGGTCCTGGTACACGACCTCGACCCCCTTGCGCCGCGCGTCGGAGGCGTCGCGGAAGTTCACCTGCTCGTCGTTGAGCCAGATCTCCCCCTCACTCGGCTGGTACAGCCCCGAGATGATCTTCACCAGCGTCGACTTCCCGGCACCGTTGTCACCGACCAGGGCGACGATCTCCCCGGCGGCCACTTCCAGGTCGAAGCGCTCGACGGCGACCACGCCGCCGAAGTGCTTGTGGATGCCCTTCAGCCGGAGCGGGACCGGCAGGGTGGCAGCGGCGGTCACGGGATCCTCCTGGCGTCGACGTCGAACTCGGAAAGGTGCAGCGGACGGGAGCCGTCGGCGGCCCACAGTCCGACGACCTGCGGGCGACCGGTCGAGACGCCCGCGATGGCGGCCGTCAGGGCACGGGTGACGAAGACCTGGGGGCGGAAGCCGAACACGACCGTGTCGCCGACCTCGACCGGCGCTGCGTCCGACACGTCCACGATCGCGTAGTAGTCGATGGCCGCGGGAGCCGGCATGTCGACGGGCAGCGTCGGCACGGTCGCCGGGTCGGCACCGTCCCCCACGACGACCGCACGGGTGCTGGACCCACCCAGCACCGGATCGACGTAGAGGCCGCCGCCGAAAACGTAGGCGCCATCGGCGTAGCAGTGGGAGACCTCCGAGACGTAGGCGACGGCGGGCTCCTCCACCAGGTCCTCCACGGCATGCCACGGTGTCGTGCCGGTCAGGCCGTGCCCGGGCTCGACCTGCGTCACCCCGGCCTCCGCCAGCATGGACAGCGTCGCGGTGGACGTAGTACCCGGCCCGTTCACCGCGATGTCCGATCGGCCGGCGCGCTGCAGGCGCTGCACCGCCCCCTGCAACGTGGCGAGGTTGGGCGTCGGGCGCACCGTCCGCGCTTCCTGTTCGAACAGCATCGCCGGAAACGTCGTGACACCGGCGAACCGTCCGCCGGTGAGCCCGTCGAGCCGGTCCGCGACCGCGACCACGTCCGCCGCATCGAAGCCGCCCTCGTGGCCGCGGTAGAAGCGGTCGCCGTCGGCAACGATCCGGGCGAGCATCGCCTGCTCCCTGCCCGCGTCGGCGGATGCTCGAGCGGCCTCAGCGGCCTTGGCGTCGTTGAACACCGTCCAGAACGACGGCGCGAGCGCCGCCGCACGAGCGGCCTCGGACCGTGGGATCTGTACGAGGTGCCCGAGGTGCCCGACGCGGAGGCCGCCCGCCACGTCCGCCTCGGCGTCCTGGAGGTCCACACCCACGGCGTGCGTCAAGCCCTCCTCGACCAGCGCCCGCGAGACGTCGCGGTTGCGGCCCAGCTGCTTAGTCATGGCGAACGCGGTCAGGCCGAGGCGTGACGCCTCGGCCGTGATGGCCGCGGCATTGGCACGCACCGCATCGAGGTCGATCGCGTAGCAGTTGGCCGGCAGTTCACCTGCGCGGTGCAGCTGCGTGGCGGCCCGCAGGAGCCCGGGATTGCGGCGGCGGAGAAGATCCAGGAACACGTCCACTCCCTCTGTCAGCTGCCGCGCTTGCCGCGCAGCGAGATGGACACGGCGATGAGGATGATCACGGCACGGGCCACCATCTGCTGCGACACGGAGAGACCGGCGAGGATCAGCCCGTTGTTCAGCATGGCCATGAGCAGGCTGCCGACCATCGCACCGACGACGGTGCCCCGGCCGCCGAAAAGGCTGGTGCCGCCGACGATCACCGCGGCGATCGCGGTCATGAGGTCGGTCTCACCGAGGGTGTACCGGGCACCCTGCAGCCTCGCGGCGTAGAGCAGGCCGGCCACGGAGGCGGCCATCGCGCTCCCCACCATCACCGCGACGCGGACGCGGTTGACCTTGATGCCGCTGACCCGGGCGGCGGACGCGTTGTTGCCCACGGCGAGAACGTGCGCGCCATACCGGGTCTGCCGCAGCGCCACCGCACCCAGGACGACGATGACGGCGGCCCACCAGACCGTGGCGGGCAGGCCGAGCCACTTCGCCCCGAAGAGGCTGATGAAGGCGCTGTCGGTGACCGGCACCGACTGGAGATCGGTGAGTTGCCTCGCCAGGCCGGCCACCAGGCCCATCGTGGCGAGGGTGACGAGGAAGGACGGTAGCCGGACGGCGGCCACGAAGAGCCCGTTGAGCAATCCGACGGCCAGTCCCACCGCTAGCGCCGTCAGCACTGCCAGCGGCCAGGCGCCGGTGGACCGCAGGACCATGGCCGCGCACAGCGCGGAGAGTGCCACCACCGACCCGATGGAGAGGTCGATCTCGCCGGCCGACAGGACGAACACCAAGCCGACCGCCAGCACTGCGATCGGAGCGGCCTGCACCATGATGTTCGTGAGGTTCGGCAGGCTCAGGAAGCTCGAGGGCTGGGTGACTGCGAAGAAGAGGAAGACAGCGACGAATCCGCCGTAGACGACATAGTCCTTCCACTGCACTCCGGCCAGCCGTCCGGCCCGTTCGGCGCGCTCTGCCGTCGCGGTCATCAGTTGTCCTTCCAGTCGGGGCCGAAGCCGGCGGCGCTCAGCGCCAGGTTGAGCGCGCCCAGGAGCGATGCCCGGTTACCGAGGGACGAGGTGCGCACGTCCACCGAGGTCGTGCCGAGCGCGGCCAGACTCGCCCGGACCGGGCGCAGGAGCTCAGGACGGGAACCCACACCGCCGCCCAGCACCACGAGCGCCGGATCCAGCACGGCGGTGATCGCGGTGATCGCCAGCGCGAGGTAGCGGGCGTGCTCCGCGACGACGGTCAAGGCTTCCGGCACGCCTCGAGAGGCGAGGTCGAAGACCTCACGGGTCGACGTCGACGTGCCGGTCGCCGCCCGGAAGCGCGCGGCCGCCGTCTCCCCCGCGGTTGCCTCTTCGAGCGCGCCACGGTGCTGGTTGGCCGGATCGAAGGGATCGGTGCCGAGGGGCAGGTAACCGATCTCGCCCGCGGCGCCATGTGCGCCGCGCAGCAGTCGGCCTCCGCTCACGATGCCCATGCCGATGCCGGTGCCGACCGCGATGAAGACGAAGTCCTCACAGCCCTGGGCCGAGCCGGCGCAGCGCTCCCCGACCGCGGCGGCGGTCACGTCGTTGTCGAGGACGACGGGGTGACCCAGCCGGCCGGCGAGCTCGTCCCTGAGGCTCACGGACGCCAGCCCGTCGAGATTCGGGGACAGACCGAGGGTGCCGCTCTCCTCGTCGGGTACACCGGGCGTGCCGACGGCGCCGGCCACGACTCGCTCCAGCGTTGCCCCTGCCGTCCGCACGAGACTGTGGGCGAGGACTGCGATCTGCTCGGCGACGTGCCGCCCGCCACGCACATCGGTCGCGGCGGTCATCTCGGCGAGGACCGCACCACCGGTGTCAGCGATCGCCGCACGCACCTTCGTGCCGCCGAGGTCCACGCCCAGCACCAGGGGGCCGTCCCTGCCGCTGCGGCCGGACGGATATACGGGCACGAATTGCTCCTTCGGCGGTTCCCTGCGCGGGAACCGTGGGACGTCGATCAGGACAGGGTGAGCAGGCGCGCGGGGTTGACCGCGAGCATCTGCTCCAGCGCCTCGTCGGGCACCCCGAGCTGACGGGCCATCGGGACGAAGGTGCGTCCGAGGTAGGAGTAGCCGCTCTGGCCGTGCGTGGTGCCGTTGAGGTAGACCTCCGCGCCCGTCATGTCCAGGGACAGCAGGATGCGGTCGGCGTAGCCGTCGGCCACGAGCTCGGCCAGGCCGGCGGCCCGCGAGCGGTCCGACCGGTAATAGGCCCGCTTCTCGAACTCACCCTCTGGCGGGTCGCTCGGGATCGGCGCCAGCACGAAGTCCCAGAACTGCTTGCCGATGGTGTCGAAGGCGACGCTCACCCCGGTGTCGAGGACCCGCTTGACGTAGGTCAGGTCGGGGTGGATGTCCATGTGGCCGATCACCACCCGCGTCGGATCCATGCCCTCTTCGCGCAGGATCGCCACCTGCTCGAGCGCCATCGTGCCGTGCGTCGTGTGGGTGTTGAGCGCCAGTCCGGTGTCGCGGGCCGCCCGCGCTGCCGCCCGCAGACACTTCTCCTCGTGGGCGGTGATCTCGTTCAGGCCGGTCGCCTGCTCCCCGAGGATCCCGACGCGGACGCCGCTCTGCCCGACCCCTTCGGTCGCGTCGGCCACGAAGCGGGCGTGCATGGTGTCGACGTCGGCGTCGAGCGCCCACTGGGGCGAGTACGGCTCGAGGTACACCGAGGCGCCGGCAACGATGTGCACGCCACTGCGTCGCGCGATCTCCTGGAGGAGGCCGATGCTGCGCCCTTCTGCGTCACGGCCGACGACCCCGTAGGGGCTGAGGTCCACCACCGTCCCGAACCCCAGCTCGCCGATTCCCTTCAAGGCGGTCACTGCGACGTCGACGGGATCGTCCACGGTCCCCCCGCTGAGCCAGGGACCCGGGACCAGGGAGATCAGGTGCTCGTGGGGCATGACGCGGCCGAGTTCGGACGGGTCGACCGGCCCCAGGACGGTCTGGACGTGAGCCATGGGACTTCCATTCGGGACGAGAGGCGGCGTGTTCGGGGCCGGCCGTCGGCTGCCGGCCCCGAAGCACGTCGGGTCAGAGGGGGTCAGGGCACGACGCCGGACGGGGGCTCGGTCCCGTAGTCGCTCATCCAGCCCTCGGCGATGTTCTTCTTGGTGACGGCCAGGGGCGGGTTGGCGACCATCTCGGGAGCCTGCTTGCCCAGGACGCCGTAGGCGCCGACGACGGCCAGTCCGTAGCCGGTCTTCACCGAGGAGTTGCCGACGATGCCGACGATGTTGCCGTCGCGCATCATGTCGGAGGCCAGATCGGCCTCCAGGTCGTTGGTGACGACCTTGACGTCGGATCGCCCGGCCTGGCGCAGCGCGGCGAGGACGCCCTCGGCCGCAGTGGCCCACGCGACGTAGATGCCCTTGATCTCAGGGTGCTTGGTGATCATCGCGTTGGCGATGTCCTCGGTGCGGGCGGGGTCGGTGAAGCCCTCTTCGGACACGATGTCGATGTCCGGGTACAGGTGGGCGGTCCAGTCCTTGAAGGCCTTGTCCCGCTGGTTCGTGAACCAGAAGTCGGCGTCGTGGTACATGTAGCCGATCGCGCCCTTGCCGCCGATCGCCTTGCCGAGCATCTCGGCGTTGTCCTTGCCGTACTGCGTGAGCTCGCCGGTGACGATGGAGACGATCTCCTTGCCGCTCTTGTAACCCGCGGGCGGAGTCGTCATCACGGCCAGCTTCACCCCCTGGTCGACGGCGGGCTTGAAGGCCGCAGCCGCCGAGGTCGGGTCGACGGCGATGGTGACGATGATGTCCGGGTGGAGGGCGAGCACGCTCTGCACGTTGTCCGCCTGCCGCGCGGCGTCGAAGCCGGCCTCCGTGGTCGCCACGACCTCGATCCCGAGCTTCTTGAACTCCTCGCGGGCTCCCTTCTCGGTGGCCGAGACCAACGCGGAGGACTCGTGCCACACGAAGGCGGCCTTGTAATGGCCGGCCTTGACCTTCGCGATCTCGTCGTCGGTCAGCGTCAGCTGGTCGAGGGTCTGTGGCTTCTCACCGTTGGGACCGGTGAATGCCAGGCTGGGTTCCTTCGCCGCGGTGTGGTTGCTCGTGGTGGCATCACTGCCGCCACCGCAGGCCGTGAGGACGACCGACCCGGCGAGGGTGGCCGCCACGGCCAGCCTCCACGTCCTGCCTCTGAGTGTCCGCATCATTGCTGTCTCCCTGGGCGAGTGCCGCGCCGGTCTCCGGGCGAGCTCATCTAATTTCACGCTGAACGTATTAGAACGCCAGCTGACCCGTTGGTGTCAAGAAGGCGGCCGAGAACTAGCATCACGGTCTGGTCACACGGCCCACTGGACGTTGTGCCGGTAACTTTTGGCCTCAGTCGGTATCGAAAGGAGGATGCGTGGAGCCCGAGTTCCCGAATCGGAACCGCGCTGCCGTCCTGGCGCATCTGCTGAGCGCTTCGCCGACCACCCGCACCGCCGTGGCCACCGCCACGGGCCTGTCTGCGGCGACGGTCTCCCGGATGGTGGATGCCCTGATCAGCGAGGGCATCATCCGGGAGGCCGAGGAGGTCTCCAGCGGACGGCGGGGCAGGCGGGCCACCCTCGTCGAGGTCGTGGCGGATCGGTCCCTGGTGGTGGGCGTCGACCTCGGCGCATCCAGCACCCGTTTCATCGTGGCCGACCTGCTCGCCGAGCCCGTGGCATGGCAGACCTCCCCGACGCCCAGCCATCGTGGTCCGCAGGAGTTGGCCGACTGGTTGGCCGACGAGGTCGTGGCGGTCGTCGGCGACCGGTCGGGGCGGCTGGCTGCCGTGGCCGTCGGCCTTCCGGGCGCGGTCAGGGTGCACGACAGGTCGGTCTCCAGTGCCCCGAACCTCCCCCAGGTCGAGCAGCGGGCCTTCCTCGACGTCCTGGAGAAGCGGCTCGGCCCGGCGCTCGACTTCGACAACGACTCCAACTACGCCCTTCTCGGCGAACAGCGGTTCGGGGCCGCGCGAACGGCATCCACGGCGGTGATGCTCACGGTCGGCGCCGGCCTCGGCGCCGGCGTGGCCCTGGACGGGCGGCTCCTCCGTGGCCGCAACGGGCTCGTGGGCGAGTTCGGGCACCTCCCCGTCGGACCGCTGGGCACGCCGCTGGAGCACCTGGTGACCGGGCCGGGGATCATGCGTCGCGCCGCCGAGCTCGGCCTGGACATCCCATCGCCGGCCGCCCTGTTCGTCGAGGACGCCGACGGCCAACTGCTGACGATGCGCCGGCACGTCGAGCAGGCACTGCTGGTGGTCCTGACCGCCGCGGTGGTGAGCTACGAGCCGGACGTCATCGTGCTCGGCGGTCGCATCGCGCGATCCATGACCCCACAGCTTGCGGAACTCGGCGAAGGCCTGCGGCGCATCGTCCCGTCCGCCCCGCCCGTGGTACCCGCTCAGCTGAATGATCTCTCCGGTGCACTCGGCGCGGTCGTCGCCGCCCTGCACCGGGTGTACCTCGGCCACGGCCTGAGCGAGCCGGATCTCGTCCGGGTCCCGCGGCCCCGTGACCTAGGCCTCGCCGTGTCGGAGGAGGCCGCCGTCCCGGTTGGCCGCGAGTCGAGCGGCTCGAGCTAGCGGACCGGGATCCCCGCGCCCGCGAGCGCGTCCTTCACGTCGCCGATGCGCAGTACGCCGAAGTGGAAGACGCTCGCGGCCAGCACCGCATCCGCACCTGCCTCGACCGCGGGCGGGAAGTGGCCGGCCTCCCCCGCTCCCCCGCTGGCGATCAGGGGCACGGTGACCTCACGGCGGACCATCTCGATCAGCTGGGTATCGAAACCGGCGCGGGTGCCGTCGGCGTCCATCGAGTTGAGCAGGATCTCCCCCGCCCCGAGCTCGGCCGCCCGCACGCACCACTCGACGGCGTCCTGACCGGTGCCGCGCCGTCCGCCGTGGGTGGTGATCTCGAAGCCGGAGTCGGTGGCCGCCCCGTCCCGGCAGCGCCGGGCGTCCAGCGAGAGCACCAGCACCTGGTTGCCGAACCGGTCGGCGATCTCGGCGATCAGCTCCGGCCGGGCCACCGCGGCGGTGTTGACCGCGACCTTGTCCGCGCCGGCCCGCAGCAGCCGGTTGACGTCGTCGGCACTGCGGACGCCGCCGCCCACGGTCAGCGGGATGAACACGCTCTCCGCTGTCCGGCTGACGACGTCGTAGGTGGTGGCGCGGTCGCCGGAGCTCGCGGTGATGTCGAGGAATGTGAGCTCGTCGGCGCCCTCGGCGTCGTAGACCCGGGCCATCTCCACCGGGTCGCCGGCGTCGCGAAGGTCGACGAAGTTGACGCCCTTGACCACCCGGCCGGCGTCGACGTCCAGGCACGGGATGACCCGCACCGCGAGACTCACGCTCCGGCCCCGCGCACGGCGTCCGCCTCGATCTCCACCAGCATCCCTGGGTCGATCAGCGCCGCCACCTGCAGCATCGAGCTGGCCGGCCGGACGTCGCCGAAGAACTCCCCGTGGGCCCGGCCGATCTCCTCCCACCGGGAGATGTCGGTGACGAACATGCGCGTGCGGACGACGTCGGCGAGCGTGAATCCGGACCGCTCGAGTGCCTGCTTCAGGATCCGCAGCGCTTCACGGGTCTGTGCGCCCGCGTCGCCGAGGTGAGTCACGACGCCGTCGACGGTCGAGGTGGTGCCGCTGACCCAGGCCGCGTCCCCGCGGACGACGACCCGGCTGTAGCCGACGACGCCCTCCCACGGCGACCCCGAGTTCAGCCGGCGCACTCCGCTCACGCGGCGCCCTCGGTCACCCGCAGCGCCTCCGGCAGCGTGAACGCGCCCGCGTACAGCGCCTTGCCGACGATCGCACCCTCGACACCCACCGGGACGAGCCCCGCCAGCGCCCGGATGTCGTCCAGCGAGCTCACCCCACCCGAGGCGATGACCGGCCGCGGGGTCGCGGCGCACACCTCGCGCAGCAGGTCGAGGTTGGGCCCGCGCAGCGTGCCGTCCTTGGTGATGTCGGTGACGACGTACCGGGCGCAGCCCTCGGCGTCCAGGCGCGCGAGCGTCTCGTAGAGCTCGCCGCCCTCCTGCGTCCAGCCCCGGGCGGCCAGCCGGGTGCCGCGCACGTCCAGGCCGACCGCGATCCGGTCCCCGTACTCGGCGATCGCCCGCGCACACCACTCGGGCGACTCCAGGGCCGCCGTGCCGAGGTTGACCCGGCGGCACCCGGTCGCCAGCGCCGCGGCCAGAGATTCGTCGTCCCGGATCCCACCGGAGAGCTCCACGTCGACGTCGAGCTCGCCGACCACCCGGGCCAGCAGCTCGCGGTTGCTCCCCCGCCCGAACGCGGCGTCGAGGTCGACCAGGTGCACCCACTCGGCTCCGTCGGTCTGCCACTGCATCGCGGCCTCGAGCGGGTCGCCGTACGACGTCGCGCTGCCGGCCTCCCCCTGCACCAGGCGGACGGCCTGACCGTCGGCGACGTCGACAGCGGGCAAGAGCTGGAGCTTCGGCACGGGAACCAGCCTAGGGAGTCCTCCCCCGGCCACCGTGCGGCAGGCTGTCGTCGTGGAATTTGCTGACGTCGTCCATAGGCGCCGGATGGTGCGCGACTACGACCCGGACCGGCCGGTGCCGCCCGAAGTCCGGGACCGGCTGCTGGAGCACGCCGTCCGGGCGCCGTCCGCCGGCTTCAGCCAGGGCTGGGCGTTCCTGGTGCTGGAGACCCCCGAGGAGCGAGGGCGCTTCTGGGCGGCGACCACGGACGGCGGAACGCCCGACGGGTGGCTCACGCGGATGCGGCGCGCACCCCTCTTGATCGTGCCGTTGTCGGACAAGAGCGCCTACCTGGAGCGCTACGCCGAGCCGGACAAGGGGTGGACCGATCGCGACGAGGCGCGCTGGCCGGTGCCCTACTGGGACGTCGACGCCGGGATGGCCGCCCTGCTGATGCTGCTGACCGCCGTCGACGAGGGCCTCGGGGCCTGCTTCTTCGGCATCCCACCGGAGCGGATCGACGGCTTCCGGGCGGAGTTCGGCGTCCCGGAAGGCTTTCGCCCCGTCGGCTGCGTCTCGGTCGGCTACCCCGGGGACGACGACCGCCGCTCCCCCTCGCTGCGGCGGGGCCGGCGGCCGGTTCAGGAGCTCGTCCACCGCGGTAGCTGGTGAGCCGGCTATCCGAGGTTCGTCGTCTGCGAGACCAGCACGAGGTCGGAGCTGTGGGTTCCGGCGGCGTCCACGCCGTCCGGGCGCGGCACGTAGCCGGGCAGTCCGGACAGCCCGTCGCTGCCGTCGACCGCGCGGAGTGTCGCCGCGCCGCCCCCCTCGATGGTGACGTTGAGCTGCAGTCCCTCCGCGGGCGGCGCGTGGAAGGTGAACCGCAGGTGGTCCTTCCCGAGCGCGACGGCGGGGACGTCCCGGCCCGCGGCCTGGGCACGGGTCACGGTGCCGCCGTCGACGGCGAGATCGACGGCGAGCAGCCGGACGCCGGTGCGCTGCGGGGTCACCCGCACGGTGAGCACCCGCCGTCCACCGACGACGCCGTCCGACACCGGGGTGACCAGGGGCGCCGGCAGGTCGGCCGCGTGCGCCGGGCCGGTGGCGGCGTCGCTCCCGGCCAGGTACGGGAAGTCGACCGGCAGCGTCGCGCGCCCGCCGACGTAGCGGCCGGTGTAGGAGCCGGGACGGCGCTCGGTGCTGGCCCACCATGCCTGCCCGGTGTCGCGGTCCAGGGCGTACACGAGCTGGCTCGGCACCGGGTGCGCGGCGTCGAACCGGTCGACCGACAGGCCGATCGCCGCGCAGCCGACGGCCGCGACCAGGACCGCGGCCGGAACGGCGGCGCCCGGCAGCCACCCGCGGGGGCGCGGCGCCTCGTCGGGATCGCCGAAGAGGAACTCGAGCGCGGGGAGCAGCGCCACGGCGAGCAGCGCGACGAAGAAGCCGGGCACGGCGGCGGTGCGGAGGCCGAGCGCCGGGAAGAACAACGCGACGGTCGGAGCGAGCACCAGGACGGCGACCGCCCCGCCGACCAGCGCCGCCACCAGGCGCACCGCCCGGTGGTCCGTCGCCGCGCCGACGATGCCCGCCACGGCGCCGGCCAGCGCCGGCCACGCCGTGAGATAGGACCCGCCGGGGGCGAGCGACGCGAGCACCGCGGCGAGGACGGCCAGCCACACCAGCGCGCCCGCGGCCAGCGGTGCGGGGCCGACCCGGCGGCGCAGCAGCGCGTACCAGACCAGGACGACGGCCACGACGATCGCGACCGTCGCCAGCCGGAACCAGCCGGGCCGCCAGGGGTCGAGCATCGCGCCGTATCCCGGGCGGATCAGGACCAGCAGTGACCACAGCCCCTGAGCGGCCAGCGGCCCCAGGACCACCGGCAGCAGGGCCAGGGCCGTGCCACCGGCCGTCCGCCGGAGAGAGCTGATCCCGCGTCGGCGCAGCACGGCGGCGAGGACGACGACGCCCAGCAGTGACGCCCCGGCGAGCGGCCAGACCCAGCTGCCGGGGTAGCGCGCCAGCCGGTCGAGCACCGGGAAGTACGTGGCGTCCTGGGGGGCCGCCTTCGCCAGCGGGCCGAGGTCGCGGTTTCCCACCTCGCGGACCAGCGCCAGCGCGTTGTCGCCCATGGCCTGCAGGCTGGCGCGACTCATGCGCTCCGGGCGGTCCTGCGGGGTGTGGTAGGCGGCGGCCCCGTCGATCCAGGCGGTGTTGAGGCCGGTGAACTTCCTGTCGGCGAGCAGCACGCTGAAGTCGGTGTCGTTGGGCAGGGCCCGGTAGACCTCGACGGCGAAGCTCGTGGCGACCGGGTGCGGCGCCGCCGCGGCGAAGGCGGCCGCCAGTCGGGCGTTGCCGCGGGAGGTCTCGAACGTGATCGGCGGGCCTCCGGTGCCGCGGGCCTCGAAGTTCAGCGCGACCCCGCCACTGTCGGCGAGGGGATGGGAGTTCACGAAGGCCTCGGCGCCGCACAGGCAAGCCTCCTCGGCGTCGGTGAGGACGACGACGACGTCGTTGCGCAGCGGCGGCCCGGCGGTCAGCGCGCGCACGGTCTCCAGCAGCGTCGACACGCCTGCGCCGTCGTCCGAACCACCCGGCCCGTTCTGCACGGAGTCGTGGTGGGCCATCAGGTAGAGCCGCCCGGTGGAGTTGCTGCCTTTCAGGAAGCCGACCACGTTGTGCACCCGGGCGAGGTCCATGGACCCGGTCTTGGACTCCCACGCGCCGACCGAGTTCTGCACCCGCGTGTCCAGCCCGAGGTCGGCCAGAGTGGTGACGAGGTCGGTGACGACGGCCCCGCCGGCCGCGCTGCCGGCGACGTGGGTCTGCGCGCCGATCCGCTGTACGTGCTGGAACGCTCGCGTGGCGCTGAACCGGTCGGCCGGCGCGGCGGCGGCCTCGGGCTGCGGCGGCTGCAGCGCCGCCACGCTCCAGGCCACGAGGCCGAGGAGGAGAGCGACCAGGATCAGGCCGGGGAGGACGGACGGCGCGGGCGAGGCACGTCGTCCGCCGCGAGAACGCTGGGCAGCCACGCGGTCACAGTAAGTGGACGGCTCGCGGCGGCTGCGCAGGTCAGAGCGTGTTCAGCCAGTTGGTCAGCAGGTGGGCGCCGGCGTCGCCGCTCTTCTCGGGGTGGAACTGGGTGGCCGAGAGCGGCCCGTTCTCCACACCTGCGACGAACCGGTCGCCGTGCTCGGCCCAGGTCACCTTCGGCTTGGCCAGCGGGCTGGGCGGCCCGTCGGCGGCCAGGGGGAAGTCGCGGACGCCGTAGGAGTGCACGAAGTAGAACCGCTCGTCCGCGAGCCCGTCGAACAGCACCGTGCCTGCCGGCGCCTCGACGGTGTTCCAGCCCATGTGCGGCAGGACCGGCGCGGTCAGCTGCTCGACGACCCCGGGCCACTCGCCGCAGCCGTCCGCGTCGTGGCCGTGCTCGACGCCGCGCTCGAAGAGGATCTGCATGCCGACGCAGATGCCGAGCACCGGCCGTCCCCCGGCGAGCCGGCGGCCGATGATCCTCGGGCCGTCGACGGCACGGAGGCCGTCCATGCAGGCTGCGAAGGCGCCCACGCCCGGGACGACGAGACCGTCGGCGTCCAGAGCCGCCTGCGCGTCGGCCGTGACAGTGACGTCCGCGCCGACCCGGGCGAGTGCCCGCTCGGCCGAGCGCAGGTTGCCCGACCCGTAGTCGAGGATGACGACCTTCTTCACGCTGCCCACGCTACGTGGGAGCGGTCCGGTGCCCGCGCGGATTCCCGGCACCCTTCACCGTCGTCGACCGCTTGGGTCCGCCGAGATCTGTGGACAGGTCGCTGACCTGGGGATTTCCCTGGTGAGCGCCTCCGTACTGCGATAGAATTCGAACACACGATCGAACGACTGGGAGGTGGGCGTGGGCGAGCTCGAGTCGGCTCTGGACGCCCTCGGCGCCGACGACCTCGACGAGCTGGTCGCCCCCCAGTACCTCGACCGGACCCGGATGCTGCTGCGGGCCCGCAACCGCATCGACGCCGAACTCGCCCGCACCGCCCGTCGAGCCGAGCTCAGCCAGGCGCCGGAGTGCGACGGCAAGAAGAGCATGGCGTCCTGGTTGCGCGGACACTGCCGGCTCTCCGCCGGGGAGGCCGCCCGGGTGGTGCGCAACGGCCGGACGCTGGAGCACCTTCCCGCGGTCGCCGCCGCCTGCGCCGACGGTCAGCTGACCGCAGAACAGCTGTCGGTGATCGCCCCGGTCGCCCGGGAGGAGAACCGGGCTGCGGCCGCCGCCCAGGGCGTCGACCTCGTCGGCGTCGATGCCGCGCTGGCCGAGATCGCAGCCACCCGTCCCGTCACCGAGCTCGCCCAGGTGGTGCACCACTACCTGGCGCGCCTGGACCCCGACGGGCGCGAGCCCGACCCCACCGAGCAGCGCAGCCTCACCATCGCCAAGCACGCCGACGGCAGCATCACCGGGCGCTTCGAGCTCGACGCGGTCGGCGGGGAGAAGGTGCAGGCCGCGCTGGAGTCGATCGTGCAGGCCAACCGACGCAGCGGCGACGAGCGCACCCGCGCCCAGCAGTTGGGCGACGCCTTCGTGCAGTTGACCGACAACGCCCTGGCGTCCAAGAACCTGCCGTTCCTGCGCACCGTCAAGCCGCACGTGGTGGTCACCATCGGCCTCGACGACTTCGCCGGCCCGCACACCGGCCCCGGCGCCGCCACCACCGGCTTCGGCGCCCGGATCTCCGCCGCCCGGGCCCGCTGGCTGGCCTGCGACGGCAACATCACCCGGATCGTCATGGGCCCCGAGGGTCAGCCGCTGGACCTGGGCCGGACCAGGCGGATGTTCCCCTCGCACATCCGCACCGCCCTCGACGTACGGGACAAGGGCTGCGTCTTCACCGGCTGCTATGCCCCGACCCACTGGTGCGATGCCCACCACCTGCTCGAATGGGTTCTGGACGACGGGCCGACCTCGGTGGAGAACGGGGCGCTCCTCTGCGAACGCCACCACACCAAGGTCCACCACGGCTTCCGGATCTCTCGGCTTCCCGACGGCCGATGGCGCACCTGGCGTCCCGACGGCACGGAGATCCTTCTCCACCCCGACGCAACCACCAGCTGACCGATCTCTCCGTCGTGCGCTGACCAGGCGGCGACCGCATGCCCGCACACGGAGGCGCCATTCGCTGAGGGTGCTCGCTTTCCGCGCGTCGGGCGACCCAGCCCATCCGACGTCGAACCGCCCTAAAGGCGGCTTCAGGGCGCATCAGGCGGCTTCGTCACCCACGGTCTCCCCTGGCGAGCGCTCGCTCGGGGATCATGACCCCGTGACGACAGAACGGGTGCGCACGGAGCGAGAGCGGACGGTCGGTCGACTCTTCGACGAGTACAGGCACGCCGAGTTCCCCGCGCGTCTGCGCTACGAGGACCCCGCAGGCGTTGACGTCGCCTTCCTTGACGACCAGGTAGTGGGATGCGTTGCCACGTGGCTGAGCAGCGCGGGCCGCCTCGACGCTGCGCGGCTGGCCGTGTTGAGGGACGGCCTCCGCGACATTGAGCGCGTGGTGCCTCTGTTGACCGATAGCCAAGAGGCTCTGTACGTCAACAAGCTCCGGGAGATCGTTCGACTGGTGCTTGAGTCGGTGGACTGAGCCTTCCGAGTCCCTCCCTGCAGCGACCTGTGGCCAGTCGCACTCGCGATGCCGCCACCAGCGCGGCCCGCTCGTGTCTCTGAATGGGCCGCTAGGGGGCACTGAGCGAGCTCCTAGTCGTGGAGGAGGTACGTCACGGTGTGAATTCCCTCCAAGGCTGCGTCGATCTCGCGACGGATGGCTTCTACGTCGCCAGGGGTGAGCACCTCTTCGTGAAAGCGGACCTGCCCCTTCTTCACGACGATGGAATGCTGCGCCGGACGGAAAGAGCCGTCGTTCTGATGCACAGCCCACATGCCGTGAAACACGCGGTTCCGCGCCTCGTGCGCTCCCTTGACCGTGTCCAGCCAAGCGATCAGCCGACTGCGGTCCGGGTCGTCAAGGGAAGCATTCGCCACCCAGGCACATCTCTCGATGACTCGTCCTGCTGTCATGTCGCCGGTGATCAAGTAGGCGACCGCCCGATCAGCGCCGACCAGTCGAGCAAGCATCGTTTTCAACAGGTATTCGAGCCGGCTCCATGCGACGACGATCCGCCCGAGTTCCGCGTACACCTCGTCGTCGAACGGGTCATCTGACATCGGGGCAGTGTTCCGTAGTGGCGTAGGGCGCGCGCAGAGACACCTCGGCCGGGTTCGCCCGAGTGGACCGCTATGGGACCCCAGCCACGTGGCCGTGAGGGCGGCTTGAGAGACGACCCTGGCCGCCGATACTCCTCACGTGATCATCGCCAGCAGAGAAGACATCGCCGAGCAGCTGTGGCTCCGAAACGAGCCGGAACTAGCCCGGGACATGCTGGACGCAGACGACCTGACTCATCGGCGGGTCATGGAGGTCGCAGCCAAGCCGATGACGGGGCTCTTCTTCCACAACCGAGTCGATGAGTTGCTGGTGGCTGCGGCGGTCAAGGTGCTCACTGGTAAGCGACGGAAGCCACGCCGTTGGCGGCCCGCCTCAGAAGACCTGCTGCCGCAGTTCTGGCAGGAGGTTGGTCCTGAGCGTGACCATCGTGACCAACAAGACCCGCTGTCCGACGTCATGCGACTGCTTGGCGAAGACTGACTGCGCGTCGCACTGACCGCTGTCCCTGAATGGGCCGCTCAGGGACACCCGCGACCGGTGTCGGTTGCGTCCCAGCGCATGGCCTCCGGACGTCCGTCGGTACGGGGAGAACTGCCCTGGCTGCGGTCGGGACCGCTGTTCCGAGTACACGGAAGCGCCCGAGAGCACATGGACGCCTTCCTGAACCGCAACGGTTACCGGCGACTCGACCTCGACGGCCGTGCCATGACGTCCCGGCCGGCAGCCCACTCAGAACTCGCCCGAGCGTTCAGCTTTCCCGACTACTACGGCGCGACCTGGGACGCGTTCGACGAGTGCTTCGGTGAGTTCATCGAGCACCAGGCCGGCGGGCTCGTCGCAGTCGTCTGGAACCACCTCGACGTCTCGGCCGGTCTGGCTCCGGCCACGACAGTGGAGGTGGGCAGCGCGTTGCTCGACGCGCAAGGCGGTTCACTCGATGTCTTCGCCGTAGGCGATGGAGATGATTTCGACCGCCCGTAGGGCTGTCCGTTAGTGGGCCGCTTGGGGACACGATCCGCCCGCTCCCCCGTGGGGCGGCCTAAGGGACACCCGCGTAGGACGATGCTCGCCATGGCGGACAAGGTGGTGGCCGAGGTTCAGAGCGTGTTGGTGGGCGATTGGGATGACGACAGCACGCAGGGACTAATCGACCTCGACGATTTGGTCGTCTCGGACCCGAGTCACTTCGGCATCGAGGCGCATGTCTATATGGGCCAACCAGACGGCGGAGGGTCCGACAGTTTCGACATGTTCGTCTGCTCGCCATCCTGGTTCGCGGGGCACGCCACGCGGGACGATGAGTGGGCTCTCTTCAGGCGGCGACAGCAGTGGACCAACTCGGACGCGGTTCTCTTAGGCACGGGCTTGTGGTTCATGCGTCGTTGGAGCGCTCCGGAGCTGCGGGCGGTCCTGGCAGCTGTTTGCGCTGACGCGAGCGGCGGCCCCGACTGGGGAACCGTGGCCTCCCGTATCGGCAGATCGATCCCCTGGGAGTTTGACTACGCCTACGACGCCGAGGTCGACGAGGGCAACACGAAGCCATCCCCCGCCGGCCAGTGAGGCAGAGGCGTGTGTGTCCCTAAGTGGGCCGCTCAGGGATACGTCCGGCGTCGGCGCACTCACGGCTTTGCGCCGTGCGCCCATGCGAGGACGGTGAGCTCCGGCCACTGCGCCTTCCAGCGCGCGGTCTTGGTCTCATAGACATGCCGCGGAGCGAGCCGCGGATTCGGGCGGACGGTCAGTGAGAAGAGGTCGTCGTAGCCGTGAGGCGCGTACACCCGGACGCCGTCCTCACCTGCCGTGACGCCGAAGCAACAGCACACCGCCGCAAAGGAGTCGATGGCGTCGGCGCAGTCCCGGAACGGCGCGGCCGGCGTGCCGAACCGGCCGGCGTACCAGAGGTGCACCCGTGCCTCGTTGCGGATCTCGACCGGTATCGGGAGGTCGGCGAACAGCTCCGCTCCGGCGCGGATGACGACGTCCTCCGCCTCCCACGAGGTGTCAGGGTCGAAGTAGAAGAAGTCCGCGTCGCGGATGCCGGTGCCCGACGGTCGCCCGGTGACCGCGTTCCACACGGTCTGGAACAGCACCCCGGCGGTGAGCCACCAGTCGTCGAGACCGAGCGCCGGTCCCCGTTCGAGCACCGCCGCGACCGTCCGGTCGGCCAGGACGATGTCGAGGAACCGTCGCTCGTCCGAGACGGCCACCGTCAGACCAGGCGGAGGATGCCCGCCGCCGTGGCGAGCAGAGCCGAGAGCAGCAGGACGACCGCCATCGCCACCTGCGGGCCGGTGCGCCCCTTCGCGGGGTCGTCGGCACGCCAGACGCTCCACGCACCGCCGAGCAGGAAGCCGCCGAAGACGAGCAGGATCAGACCGAAGTTCACGCCGGTTACAGCGCGCCCTTGGTGGAGGGGACGTCGGTGACCCGCGGGTCGATCGCGACCGCCTGGCGCAGGGCCCGGGCCAGCGCCTTGAACTGGCCCTCGACGATGTGGTGGGCATCGCGGCCGGCGTAGAGCACCCGCACGTGCAGGCTGATGCGGGCGTTGAAGGCGAAGGACTCGAGCACGTGCGCGGTCAGCGACGTCGGGTAGTCCGGCCCGATCAGCGGCGTCATGTTCTCCGGCTCGGAGTGCACGAAGTACGGCCGGCCGGACAGGTCGACCGCCGCCTGGGCCAGCACCTCGTCCATCGGGATCGTCGCGTCGCCGTAGCGGGTGATGCCGCGCTTGTCGCCGAGCGCCTCGGCGAAGGCCTGGCCGAGCGCGATCGCGACGTCCTCGACGGTGTGGTGCGCGTCGATGTGCAGGTCACCGTCGGCCTGCACCGTCAGGTCGATGCCGCTGTGCTTCGACAGCGCCGTGAGCATGTGGTCGTAGAAGCCGACGCCGGTGCTGATGGAGCTGGTCCCGGTGCCGTCGAGGTCGAGTTCGACCACCAGCTTTGTCTCGCTGGTCGCCCGCTCGACGCGTGCAGTGCGGCTCATGCGGGTGATTCTCCCTCAGTGGTGGGCTGAACCCGCGCGACCTCACCCAGGGCGGTGAGGAACGCGTCGGTCTCCTCCGGGGTGCCGGCCGTGACGCGCAGCCAGCCGGGCAGGCCGACGTCGCGCACCAGCACGCCCCGGTCGAGCAGCGCCCGCCACGCCGCGGGCGCGTCGGCGAAGTGCCCGAACAGCACGAAGTTGGCGTCGCTGGGCACGCTTGTCAGCACCATCGCGGGCAGCGCGGCCACGATCCGGTCGCGCTGGGCCTTCACCGCGTCCACGGTCGCGAGCAGCGCGTCGGTGTGCGCCAGCGCGGTGCGGGCGGCCGCCTGCGTGAGCGAGCTCAGGTGGTAGGGCAGCCGCACGAGCTGCAGCGCGTCGACGACGGCGGGGTCGGCGGCGAGGTAGCCCAACCGCAGCCCGGCCATCCCGAACGCCTTGCTCATCGTCCGGCTGACGATCAGCCGCGGGCGGCCGGGCAGCAGGGTGAGCGCCGACGGCGTCCCGGCCCGCGCGAACTCCTCGTAGGCCTCGTCGACGACCAGCACGCCCTGCGTCGCGTCGTAGAGCTCGGTGATCGTCTCCAGCGCCACCGCGGTGCCCGTCGGGTTGTTCGGGCTGGTCACGAAGACGACGTCCGGGCGCAGCTCCCGGACCTGCTGCGCCGCGGCGGCCGCGTCGATCGTGAAGTCCGCGCGGCGGTGCCCGTCGACCCAGGAGGTGCCGGTGCCCGCGGAGATGATCGGGTGCATCGAGTAGGACGGCGTGAAGCCCAGCGCCGTCCGCCCGGCGCCGCCGAAGGCCTGCAGGATTTGCTGGAGCACCTCGTTCGAGCCGTTGGCGGCCCACACCTGCTCCGACGTGATGGTGACGTCGCCACCGCGGCTCAGGTAGGCGGCCAGGTCGGCGCGGAGCGCGACGGCGTCGCGGTCGGGATACCGGTTGAGCTCCAGAGCCGCATGCCCCAGCGCCGCGCCGAGGTCGGCGAGCAGCTCCGCCGGCAGGGGGTACGGGTTCTCGTTTGTGTTCAGCCGGTAGGCGGCCGGCACCTGCGGGGCGCCGTACGGGGTCCGCCCTTGCAGCTCCGGCCGCAGCGGCAGCTGGTCCAGTGCGGCCATCAGGGCTGGCGGATGCGCACGGCGGCGGCGTGCGCGGGGAGGTCCTCCGCGCCGGCGAGCGCGTCGATGTGCCCGGCCACCGCGGCGAGCGCCTGCTGGTCGTACTCCACGACGTGGATGCCGCGCAGGAACGACTGCACGGACAGGCCGCTGGAGAACCGCGCGCAGCCGCCGGTGGGCAGCACGTGGTTCGAGCCGGCGCAGTAGTCGCCCAGCGACACCGGCGACCAGGCGCCGACGAAGATCGCGCCCGCGTTGCGCACCCGCGCCGCGATCTCGCGCGGCTCGCGCGTCTGGATCTCCAGGTGCTCGGCGGCGTACGCGTCGACCACCCGCAGCCCCGCGTCGATGTCGTCGACCAGGACGACGCCGGACTGCGTGCCGTCCAGCGCCGTGGTGATCCGGTCCGAGTGCTTGGTGGCCGCGACCTGGCCGGGCACCAGGTCCAGGACGGCGTCGGCCAGCGCCTCGCTGTCGGTGACCAGGACCGCGCCGGCCAGCGGGTCGTGCTCGGCCTGGCTGATCAGGTCGGCCGCCACGTGGGCGGGGTCGGCGGTCTCGTCGGCCAGGATCGCCACCTCGGTGGGTCCGGCCTCGGAGTCGATGCCGATCCGGCCGCGCAGCAGCCGCTTGGCCGCAGTCACGTAGACGTTGCCCGGCCCGGTCACCATGTCGACGGGCTCGCAGGAGCCGGCGCCGTACCCGAACACGGCCACCGCCTGCGCCCCGCCGACCGCGTAGACCTCGGTGACCCCCAGCAGCGCGCAGGCGGCCAGGACGCCCGGGTCCGGCAGGCCGCCGTGGTCGCGCTGCGGCGGGGAGGCCACCGCGATCGACTCGACGCCGGCGATCTGCGCCGGGACGACGTTCATGACCACGCTCGACAGCAGCGGGGCCAGCCCGCCGGGCACGTAGAGCCCGACCCGGCGCACCGGCAGCCAGCGCTCGGTCACCGTGCCACCGGGCACGACGGACGTGGTGACGTCGGTGCGGCGCTGGTCGGCGTGCACCGTGCGGACGCGGGTGATCGCCTCCTCGAGGGCGGCGCGCAGCGCCGGGTCGCACTCGGCCAGCGCGCGGTCGAGGGCCTCCTGCGGAACGGCGAAGTCCTCGGCGTCGACGCCGTCGAGCCGGGCGGTGATCTCGCGGACCGCCTGGGCGCCGCGGATGCGGACGTCCTCGCACAGCGGGCGCACGGTGGCCATGACCGAGTCGATGTCGGTCGCGGCCCGGGGCAGGAGCCCGGCGAGCTCGCGAGCCGCCGGAAGCGCGGATCCACGCAGGTCGATGCGGGCGAGCACGGGGGCCTCCGAGGGGACAGCGCGGTACTGGCGACGGCAAGTCAAGGGTAGCCAGCGACCGGGCGACCGCCGGACGCCCCCCCGTACGCTCGCGGGATGGGTGAGCTGATCCCGCTGTTCCCGCTCGGGACTCCCCTGTTCCCCGGCGTCGTCCTGCCGCTGCAGATCTTCGAGCCGCGCTACCGGCGTCTGGTGCACGACCTGCTGGCCGTGCCCGAGGCCGGGGACCGGCGGTTCTTCGGCGTGGTCGCCATCCGCCAGGGCTGGGAGGTCGAGGCGGTCTCCCCGGCCGAGGCGCTCTACGACATCGGCTGCACGGCCCGCGTGCAGGCCGTGCGCCCCCAACCGGACGGCGGCTTCCGCGTGGTCACCGTCGGCGGTGAGCGGTTCCGGCTGCTCGACGTGGTCGTCGGTGAGGACCCGCCCTACCTGCAGGGCGAGGTCGAATGGCTCGACGAGGAGGAGATGGCCGAGGAGGCCGCCGGGGACTACGAGGGCATCGCCGAGCCGCCGGGCCTGGTCGTGCCGGTGATGCCCGACCGCGGGACCGACGACGTGGTCGCCGCCGTCGCACGCGACTCGATGCGGCTGCTGTCCCGCACCGTGCGCGACCTGTTCACCCGGTACGTGGCCGAGGTGGCCGACCTCGGTGCCGCCGGCGGCGGGCCGGCGCTCGACGCGGAGACCGCGGTGCTGCTGCACGCCGTGGGCGGCGACCCGACGGCCCTGTCCTATCTCGTCGCCTCGGCCGCGCTCCTGACCACCGAGGACCGGCAGGCGCTGCTCGCGGAGTCGGCGACGCGTCGCCGGCTGGCCGCCGAGTCCCGCGTGCTGCGCCGGGAACTGACGTTGCTGCAGACCCTCGGCGCTGTACCCGTACCGCTGCAGCAGTTCGCCACCCCGATGACGGTGAACTGACGGGCCGTCGCCTCAGTCGACCGGGTCGGGGTGTCCTGGGGGCACCGCGACCAACGGCAGCTCCCCGGGATCCCCGCCGGCGTCGCCGAGGTCCAGGTCAGGACCGGCGATCGCGGGGTCGGGCGTACGGCCGAGATCGTCCCGGTGCGAGGTGACCACCGGAACGAGGTAGGCCACCAGCGCACCGAAGGGCGCGAGGGCCAGCGCGGGGAGTGATCCGAGGGTCAAGGACGTGGTGACGACGCGGCCGACGTCGGACAGCTGCGCCTGGGTGGGGCCGGGCCCGAGGAGCTCGCCGAGCTGCCAGGCAACGGCCGCCATCGCCGTGCTGCCGAGGGCGAGCGCGAGCAGCGTGGCCACCCCGCGGCGCCGGCGCAGGAACCAGGCCGCGGCACCGGCCACCAGGCCGAACCCGGTCACGAGCAGCGCGAAGATCGAGTCGTCGGCGACGAGCAGCTCCTCGGACGGGTTGCCGATCGCCACGGGGCCGTCGGCGGTGATCCGGAAATCCGCCCGCGGTGCCAGCCACCACCACAGCAGCCCGGCGACCGCGCCGGCGACGGCGAGGACGAGCACCAGCCGCACCGCGCTGCGCAGGTCGGCCCGGATCTCGGGCCAGCCGCGCCAGTAGGCATGCGCGTGCGGGACGGCCCACCGGTCGGCGGTCGGGACGACGTCGGGGCTGTTCACCGCACCAGTGAACCTCGCACGCCTGGGAATCGTCAGGCGGCGGCGGGCGGCGGGGTCCTCGTTCAGAGGAGCGCCACGCTGGTCGGTCCGAGCAGCGCCTTGATGTCACCCATCAGCGCGGTGCTCGGGCGCACCCGCAGCCCCTGGTCGAGGCGCAGCACCGTCTCCCGGCTGCCGTTCACCAGCTTGAGCTGCACCTCGGTCGTCCCCGGGTGGCTGCCCAGCACCTCCCGCAGTCGCTCGACCACCGGTGGCGTGCAGCGTGCGGCCGGCATGGACACCAGGACCGGACCGCGCGGGCCCTCGGTGAGCTCGGGGACCGTCACCTCCGAGCCGAACAGCGAGGGCTGGTCGTCCCGCCGGCTGATCCGGCCCTTCACCACGACGATCTGGTCGCGGACGATCTTCTCCGAGACCTCGGCCCAGGTCTTGGGGAAGAACAGCACCTCGATGCCCGACTCGAGGTCCTCGAGCGTCGCGATCGCCCACGGCGCCCCCTGCTTGTTGGTTCGCGGGGAGACCGCGGTGAGGATGCCGGCGATGGTCACGTTCGCGCCGTCCTCGACGCCGCCGGCGTTGATCTCGGCGATGGGGGTGTCGGCGTGCGAGGTGAGCACGTGCTCGACCCCGTGCAGCGGGTGGTCGGAGACGTAGAGGCCGAGCATGTCGCGCTCGTAGACCAGCCGCTCGGACTTCGACCAGTCGGCGGTGGGGATGACGATGTCCAGGGCGCCGCTGAACGGGTCGTCGTCCGCCGGGCCGTCGCCGAAGCTGCCGAACAGATCGAACTGCCCCTCGGCCTCCTTGCGCTTGAGCGCCATGGCCGAGTCGACGGCCTGGGCATGGACCGCGGCGATGCCCTGCCGCGAGTGGCCCAGGGAGTCGAACGCCCCGGCCTTCGCCAGCGACTCGATCACCTTCTTGTTGCAGGCGACCGTGTCGATCTTGCGCATGAAGTCGGCGAAGTCCTTGAAGGGACCCTTCTCGGTGCGGGCCCGCACGATCGAGTCGACGACGTTGTGGCCCACGTTGCGCACCGAGGCCATGCCGAAGCGGATGTCCGTGCCGACGGCCGTGAAGTCCCAGGAGGACTCGTTGACGTCCGGCGGGAGCACCTTGATGCCCATCCGGCGGCACTCGGCGAGGTAGATCGGCCGGCGGTCCTTGTCGTCCTGGACGCTGGTCAGCAGACCGGCCATGTACTCGGCCGGGTAGTTGGCCTTGAGGAACGCGGTCCAGTAGGAGATCAGCCCGTAGGCCGCCGAGTGCGCCTTGTTGAACGCGTAGTCGGCGAACGGCACGAGGATGTCCCAGAGCGTCTTGACCGCCGCGGCCGAGAAGCCGTTCTCCTTCATGCCGGCCTCGAAGCCGACGTACTCGGCGTCGAGGACCGACTTCTTCTTCTTGCCCATCGCGCGGCGCAGCAGGTCGGCCTTGCCGAGGGAGTACCCGGCGACCTTCTGCGCGATCGCCATGACCTGCTCCTGGTAGACGATCAGGCCGTAGGTCTGCCCGAGGATCTCCTCCAGCGGCTCGGCCAGCTCGGGGTGGATCGGCGTGATCTCCTGCTGGCCGTTCTTGCGCAGCGCGTAGTTCGTGTGCGAGTTCGCACCCATGGGGCCGGGGCGGTAGAGGGCGCCGACGGCCGAGATGTCCTCGAAGTTGTCCGGCCGCATCAACCGCAGCAGCGAGCGCATCGGGCCGCCGTCGAACTGGAAGACGCCGAGGGTGTCACCCCGGGACAACAGCTCGTAGGTGGCCTTGTCCGTCAGGTCCTTGCTGATCTCGTCGAGGTCGACCGGTTCCTTGCCGTTGGCGACGATGTTGCGCAGCGCGTCGTCGAGGACGGTGAGGTTGCGCAGACCGAGGAAGTCCATCTTGAGCAGGCCGAGCGTCTCGCAGGTCGGGTAGTCGAACTGCGTGATCACCGCCCCGTCGGACTCGCGCCGCATGATCGGCACGCTGTCGATCAGCGGGTAACGACCGATGATCACGCCGGCCGCGTGCACGCCCCACTGCCGCTTGAGGCCCTCGAGCTTGCGCGCCTGGTCGACGACCTCGGCGGCACCGGGGTCGGACTCGTAGCGGGCGCGGAACTCCGCGGCCTCCTTGTACCGCTCGTGGCTCGGGTCGAAGATGCCCGACAGCGGGATGTCCTTGCCCATCACGCCCGGGGGCATGAGCTTGGTCAGCTCGTCGCCGACGGAGTAGGGCCGGTCGAGCACGCGGGCGGCGTCCTTGATCGCCGCCTTGGCCTTGATCGTCCCGTACGTGACGATCTGACTGACCCGCTCCTCCCCGTACTTCTCCGAGACGTAGCGGATGACCTCGCCGCGGCGGCGGTCGTCGAAGTCGATGTCGACGTCGGGCATCGAGACGCGCTCGGGGTTGAGGAACCGCTCGAAGATCAGGCCGTGGGCCAGCGGGTCGAGGTCGGTGATGCCCATCGCGTAGGCGGCCAGCGACCCGGCCGCCGAGCCGCGGCCGGGCCCGACCCGGATGCCCTGCTCCTTGGCCCAGTTGATGAAGTCGGCGACCACGAGGAAGTACCCCGGGAAGCCCATCTGCGTGATGATCCCGACCTCGTAGTCGGCCTGCTTGCGCACGTGGTCCGGGATGCCGTTCGGCCAGCGCTTGTGCAGCCCGCGCTCGACCTCCTTCACGAACCAGGAGGTCTCGTCCTCCCCCTCCGGCAGCGGGAAGCGCGGCATGAGGTCGGCGCCCTCGGTGAAGGTCACCTCGCACTGCTCGGCGACCAGCAGGGTGTTGTCGCACGCCTCGGGCATGTCGGCGAACAGCGCGCGCATCTCCGCGGAGCTCTTGAGGTAGTAGCCGTCGCCGTTGAACCGGAAGCGATTGGTCTCGTTGAGCCGGGACCCGGTCTGGATGCACAGGAGCGCGTCGTGCGCCTCGGCGTCCTCGCGGTGCGTGTAGTGCAGGTCGTTGGTGCCCAGCAGCGGGATGCCGAGGTCCTTGGCGATCGCCAGCAGCGCGGGCTTCGTCTTCTTCTCGATCGACAGGCCGTGGTCCATGACCTCGGCGTAGAAGTTCTCCTTGCCGAAGATGTCCTGGAAGTCCGCCGCCGCCTGGCGGGCCCGGTCCTCCTTGCCGGCGCGCAGCCACATGTTCACCTCACCGGACGGACACCCGGTCGTGGCGATCAGGCCCTTCCCGTAACGCTCCAGCAGGTCACGGTCGAACCGCGGCTTGCGGTACTGCCCCTCCAGGCTCGCCAGCGACGAGATCCGGAAGAGGTTGTGCATGCCCTCCGTGGTCCGGGCCAGCAGGGTCATGTGGGTGTAGGCGGCCTTGCCGCGGTTGGATCCGCCGTCACCCTCCTCGTCGATCAGGTTGTCGCCGAAGTCGAAGGGTGCGCGGTCGAAGCGGGAGCCGGGCGTGTAGTAGCCCTCCATGCCGATGATCGGCTTCACGCCGGCCTTCGTCGCCTGCTTGTAGAAGTCGTATGCGCCGAAGACGTTGCCGTGGTCGGTCATGGCGAGGGCAGGCATGCCCGCCGCGGCGGCGGCCGCCGTCACCTCGGGAAGCTTCGCCGCGCCGTCCAGCATCGAGTACTCGGTGTGCACATGCAGGTGGACGAACGAATCGGACGGGCTGCTCACGGGCGGTGGTACTCCTCAGTGGTCGTGCGTGCCCGACGGAAGGGAGCTCCCTCGGGCGACCGGCGGGGAAGACACGGTCCGGTGGGTCGATCCTCGCATTGCCGAAGGTGTACTCCGAGGGTCTGACAGGACGTGTCTTCTCACCCGGACTGATCCGTCACACCCGCCTCAGGGCAACCTGCGGCGCATCGTGACGTGGGTGATCCCCGCCTCCTCGTACTCCTCGCCGACGGCGGTGTAGCCGGCCCGCTCGTAGAAGCCGCGGGCGCTCACCTGGGCGTGGAGCTCGATCTCGGTGACGCCCCGCAACACGGCCTGGCGGTGCAGCTCGGCGAGCACGGCGGCGCCGTGGCCACGACCCCGCACCGACGCGTCGGCGGCCATCCGGCCGATGCCGGCGACGTTCCCCCGCACCAGCAGCCGCCCCGTAGCGACCAGGGCACCGGTCCGGTCACGGCTGAGCACGTGCACGGCCGTCGCGTCGGCGTCGTCCTGCTCGATCTCGGGCGGCACGCCCTGCTCGTCGACGAAGACGCGGGTCCGGAGGGCGACGATCTCCGGCCAGTCGGCCGCCGTCGCGACCGCGGCCGGGCTCACGCCGGCCGTCCCGTCGGCAGCGCCCGGGAGGGGACCAGCAGGAACCGCAGGTCGATGGCGGCGTGCAGCACGACCGGCAGGAGCAGCGACCCGGTCTGCAGGTAGAGCGCGGCCATCACGCCGCCGAGGAGACCGGTGGTGAGGACGCCGACCCGGCCCTGGTACGCGTGGGCCAATCCGAACGCCAGGGCCGCGATGACGACGAGCACCCCGGTCGGCAGACCTCCGGCGAGCGCCGCGACCACCGCGAGGAAGAACCCTCGGTAGAGCCACTCCTCGCAGACCCCGGCGGTCACACCGACGGCGGTGAACAACCGCCGCTCCCCCGCCGTCCTCGGGAGCAGGGCCAGCGTGGCGTGCCCCGGCGGCTCGGCGTGCCGGCCCTCGCCCGGGCGGCGGACCGGCTCGGCCGCCTCCAGCAGCGCGCCGCCGCGCAGCGCACGGGTGGAGACGACGACGAACGCCAGCACCAGCAGGACCACCAGTCCGGTGACCGGACCGGGCCACTGCTGCGGCCAGCGCAGCCCCACCTGCCCCGCGTCCACCCCGGGGGTCGCGAGCCACACCACCAGGGCCAGCAGTGCCAGCCCCCACTCGAGGATCAGCAGCCGCACGTAGAACGACCGCCGGGCATCCGGGTCGATGCGCAGCCGGCCCTCGAACCGGCGGTGCAGGACGTGGCCGGCGACCGGCTCACCGACGACCAGGTACGCCGCGACCACGACCGCTGCCAGGGCGGCCGGGCCGAAGTCGAGGAGCGAGCCCGGCAGTCCGTTCACGACGGGCGGGGTCAGGTCTCGGCGCGCAGCACGGCCAGCGCGCCGGCGAGGTCGGACGGGTACTCGCTGGTGAACTCGACGAACCGGCCGTCGGCCGGGTGCGGGAATCCGAGCCGGACGGCATGCAGCCACTGGCGTTCCACACCCAGTCGCGCCGCCAGGGTGGGATCCGCGCCGTAGGTCGAGTCGCCGACGCACGGGTGGCGCAGGGCGGAGAAGTGCACCCGGATCTGGTGCGTGCGGCCGGTCTCGAGCCGGATGTCGACCAGGCTGGCGGCCGGGAACGCCTCGATGACCTCGTAGTGCGTGACCGAGGGGCGGCCGCCGCTGACGACCGCGAACCGCCAGTCGTGCTTGGGGTGCCGGTCGATGGGGGCGTCGATCGTGCCGCGGGAGGGATCGGGGTGCCCCTGCACCAGGGCGTGGTAGCCCTTCTCGACCGTCCGTTCCTTGAACGCCGCCTTCAGCGCCGTGTAGGCGCGCTCGCTCTTCGCGACCACCATCACGCCGGTGGTGGCGGCGTCGAGCCGGTGGACGACGCCCTGCCGCTCGGCCGCCCCGGAGGTGGAGATGCGGTAGCCCGCCGCGGCCAGCCCGCCGATGACGGTCGGCCCGTCCCAGCCCGGGCTCGGGTGGGCCGCGACCCCCACCGGCTTGTCCACGACCACGAGGTCGTCGTCGTCGTGGAGGATCGTCATGCCCTCGACCGGGCGCGGCGCTGATGGCTTCCCCGGCGGCGGGGGCAGCTCCACCTCGAGCCAGCTCCCGGCGGAGAGCCGGTCGCCCTTGCCGCGGGCCCGGCCGTCCACCACGACGCCACCGCCGTCGGCCACCTCGGCTGCCGAGGTGCGCGACAGCCCGAAGAGGCGGGACAGGGCCTGGTCGACCCGCTGGCCCTCCAGCCCGTCGGGCACCGGGAGGGCCCGATGCAGGCCGGGCGAGCTCATCACGACTCCATTGTGACGTGCCTGCGCACGCGGGCGGTTCAGGCCGCGTCGGCCGGTGCCCGGTCCTTCGCCCGCGTGCCGTCGAACTCGATGCCGCGCAGGGCCAGCAGCGCACCGAGGATCCCGCCGCAGACGATGGCGGAGTCAGCCACGTTGAACACCGGGAATGCCCGGCCGTCGGGCGCGAAGACCGAGATGAAGTCGACCACTCCCCCGCGCAGGAACCCGGGGTCGCGGAAGATCCGGTCGATCAGGTTCCCGACGGCCCCGCCCAGGACCAGCCCCAGCACCACGGCCCAGCCGGTCGAGTACAGCCGCCGCGCCGTCCGCACGATGACGACGGCGACCACGATGGCGACCAGGCTGAACAGCAGGGTGGCGCCCTCGGCGAAGGAAAAGGCGGCGCCGACGTTGCGCCACTGGGTGAGGTAGACCAGCCCGCCGAGCACGCGGATGTCCTCGCCGGGGTCGATCGTGGCGACCACGACGAGCTTGGTGGCGACGTCCACGACCAGCACCGCCGCGGCGACGAGGAGCAGGAGACGGGTCCGCGGCCGGCGCCCCGCCACAGGGGTGGTGGCGCTCGGCACCGGTTCGGGCTGCTCGGACAGGACGTGCTCCTCGGTTCGGCCGGCCGGGAACGATCCGCCGGTGCCGTCGACGATAGCTCCCCCGATCAGCCGGGACCGGGGGCCGACAGCCAGGCGGCGGTGTCGGGCGGGAGGACGTCGGTGCACGGCCCGCTGGCCAGCAGCACCCGCCCGTCGAGCGGCAGGGGGGCGCCCGAGAGGTTGACCACGCAGGCGAACACGGGCCCGCGATCGAACGCGAGGACGCCGTCCCCCGACGGCCGCCAGTCCAACGGCGCGCGACGCAGTTCCGGCAGCGAGCGCCGCAGCCGGAGGGCCGATCGGTAGAGCGACAGCGTGGAGCCGGGATCGGCCAGTTGCGCGGCCACCGTCAGCCGCGACCACTGCGCGGGCTGCGGGAGCCACGGCGCGACGCCGTCCGCGGTGAACCCGAACGGCGGCCGGTCGCCGTCCCACGGCAGGGGCACCCGGCAGCCGTCGCGTCCCCGGTCGGTGTGCCCGGAGCGTTCCCAGGTCGGGTCCTGGAGCACGGCGTCGGGCAGGTCCTCCACCTCCGGCAGGCCGAGCTCCTCGCCCTGGTACAGATAGGCCGAGCCGGGCAGCGCCAGGGTGAGCAGCGCGGCGGCGCGCCCGCGACGCAGCCCGAGGCCGGGGTCGGCGGGTCCGGTCGGGACGCCGGCGGTGCCGAGGCCGGATCCGGTCCAGGCGCGTCCGAACCGCGTGACGTGGCGGGTCTCGTCATGACTGGACAGCACCCAGGTCGGCGGCGCCCCGACCGGCGCGAGCGCGGCGATGCTCTCGTCGATCACCTGGCGCAGGCGGGCGGCGTCCCACGGGGCCGTCAGGTAGTCGAAGTTGAAGCTGGTGTGCATCTCGTCGGGCCGGACGTACCGGCTGAGCCGCTCCGGATCGCGGACGACGGCCTCGGTGACGAACAGCCGGCCGCCCTCGTAGGAGTCCCCGAGCGCACGCCAGCGCCGGAGGATGTCGTGGACGCCGTCGACGTCCCAGTGCGGGTTGTCCACCCACGTCCGCGACTCGAACCGCGCTCCCGTCCCGTGTCCGGCGTCCGGCAGTCCCGACACCTTGGCCATCGCCGGCGCGGCGTCGACCCGGATGCCGTCGACGCCCCGGTCGAACCAGAACCGCAGGATCGCGTCGAAATCCTCGGCGACGGCCGGCTCCCCCCAGTCGAGGTCGGGCTGTTCGGGGGCGAACAGGTGCAGGTACCACTGGCCGGGCGAGCCGTCGGGCTCGCGTACCCGCGTCCACGCCCGGCCGCCGAACGCGCTGATCCAGTCGTTGGGAGGCTCCTTCCCGCCGTCCCGACCCTCGCGGAAGAAGTACCGGCGCCGCTCCGGCGAGCCCGGCCCGGCGGCGAGGGCGGCACGGAACCACGGGTGCTCGCAGGAGGTGTGGTTGGCCACCAGGTCGACGATCAGCCGCAGGCCCAGGGCGTGCGCGTCGGCCAGCAGGGCGTCGGCGTCGGCGAGCGTGCCGAACTGCGGGTCGATGTCGCAGTAGTCGCTGACGTCGTACCCGCCGTCGGCCATCGGCGACCGGTACCACGGCGCGATCCAGAGGGCGTCCACGCCCAGGTCGACCAGGTACGGCAGCTTTCCCCGCAGGCCGCCGATGTCACCGACACCGTCGCCGTCGGAGTCGGCGAAGCTGCGCAGGTACACCTCGTAGACGACGGCGCTGCGCCACCACTCGTCGGTGCCGGTGGCGGCCCCGTTCAGGCCGCTCCCACGGAGGCTCCCCGGCTCCGCGTCTCCTCCATCTGCTCGATCCGGTCCTGGCTGGCCAGGCGGGTCAGCTCGGCACCCGCCTCTGCGTCGCGGGTCAGGTTGTCGCCGGTGGCCGGGTCGAAGACGTGGATCTTGCGGGCGTCGAGCCAGAACTCGGCCTCCCGGCCCTCGCGGATCCGGCTGGTCGAGTCGATCGAGACGACCGCCTGGGTGCGCAGCTCCTCGGAGTCCAGTTCCCTCGACAGTTCGCGCAGCTGAGCGGTGATCGCCTCGGGCGCTTCGTACGGGATGTAGGCGTACTGCGAGTCGCCGAGCCACTCGGTGACGTCGACCTGCGCCTTGAACGTCGAACCCAGCGGCTTCTTGTGCTCCTCGACCATGGAGGCGTCGTCGAAGTACTCCGGCCGGATGCCGACCAGCAGGAGGTCGTGCCCGGCGACGGCCTTGGCGCGCTTCTCGTCGAGCTCGATCTGGCCGAACGGCATCTCGAGCCGGTTGCCCCGCAGCGTGGCCGGCAGGAAGTTCATCGGCGGCGAGCCGATGAACCCGGCGACGAACAGGTTGACCGGCTGCTCGTACAGCTCCCGCGGCGAGGCCACCTGCTGGATCTTGCCCTTGCGCAGCACGCAGACCCGGTCGCCGAGGGTCATGGCCTCGGTCTGGTCGTGGGTGACGTAGACGGTCGTGATGGCCAGCCGCCGCTGCAGCCGGGAGATCTCCGTCCGCATCTGCCCGCGCAGCTTGGCGTCGAGGTTGGACAGCGGCTCGTCGAAGAGGAACGCCTCGGCCTGCCGCACGATGGCGCGCCCCATCGCCACCCGCTGCCGCTGGCCGCCGGACAGGTTCGCCGGCTTGCGCTGCAGGTGCTCCTTGAGCTCCAGGACGTCGGATGCCTCGTTGACGCGGCGGGTCACCTCGTCGTCCGGCGTCTTGGACAGCCGCAGCGGGAAGGCGATGTTCTCGAACACCGTCATGTGCGGATAGAGCGCGTAGTTCTGGAAGACCATCGACAGGTTGCGGTCCCGCGGGGCGAGGTCGTTGACCCGCTTGCCCCCGATGATCATGTCGCCGCTGGTGATGTCCTCCAGCCCGACGATCATCCGCAGCAGCGTCGACTTCCCGCAGCCCGAGGGGCCGACCAGGATCATCAGCTCGCCGTCGGCGATGTCCAGGCTGACGTCGTTCACTGCCGGATAGCCGTCGCCGTACTGCTTGACGATGTTCCTCATCTCGATGGAAGCCATGAGTCAGCCCTTCACTGCGCCGTTGGTGAGGCCGGCGACGATGCGCCGCTGGAAGATCAGGACGAGGGCGACGACGGGGATCGTCACGATCACCGCGGCCGCGGCGATGGAGCCGGTCGGGTCGACGAACTGCGAGGCCCCGGAGAACAGGCCCAGGGCCGCCGGAACGGGCCGCGCCGCGCTGGTCGACGTCAGCGAGATGCCGTAGGCGAAGTCGTTCCAGGCGATGAAGAACGCGATGATCGCGGTGGTGAAGACGCCCGGCGCGGCGAGCGGGACGATCACCTTGCGGAACGCCTGCCAGGTCGTCGCGCCGTCCACCTGGGCGGCCTGCTCCATCTCCCACGGGATCTCGCGGAAGAACGCCGACATGGTCCAGATCGAGATCGGCAGCGTCAGCGACAGGTACGGGATGATCAGGCCGAGCCAGGTGTCGTAGAGGCCGATCTGCCGCCACAGGTTGAACAGCGGCGTGACGATCGAGATCACCGGGAAGATGGCCACGACCAGCGCGGTGGACAGGATCAGCTTCTTGCCGGGGAAGTCGAGCCGGGCGATCGCGTACGCGGCGAACATCGCCAGGATGCAGGAGATGAACGTCGCGATGAGGCAGATGCCGAAGGAGTTCCGCAGCGCCGGCAGGAAGAGGTCGCTCGCCGAGCCGGTGAGGATCGTCGAGTAGTTCTCCCCCGTCACGCTGGTCGGGAGGAACTGGCCGTTGGCGATGTCGGCCGCGCCCTTGAAGGACAGCGAGATGATCCAGGCGATCGGGAACAGGCAGTACAGGAGGATCACGACGCCGGCGATCCACCACCAGGTCTTCTCCCGCGTGGACATCAGCGTTCCCCTCTCGCCTGCGCCAGATCGATCTTGAAGCCCTTGATGAAGCCGAAGGCGATCAGCATCACGGCGAGGAAGAGGAGCACCGAGACCGCCGACCCGAGTCCGATCTCCACCCTCGAGATCGTCTGCCGATAGGCGAGGAACGAGACCGACTCGGTGCCGTTGGCCCCCGCCGTCATCACGAAGATGCTGTCGAAGATCCGGAACGCGTCCAGGCTGCGGAACAGCAGGGCCACCATGATCGCGGCCTTCATGTTCGGGATGGTCACCTTCCACATGCGCTGCCACCAGGTCGCACCGTCGACCATCGCCGCTTCCTGCAGGACGTCGGGCACCTGAGCGAGGCCGGCGAGCAGCAAGAGCGAGATGAACGGCGTCGTCTTCCAGATCTCGGCGAGGCAGATGACCAGCAGCGACGTCCACTTGTCGCCGAACCAGTCGGTGTCCGCGCCGATGCCGGGCAGCCACGCGAACCACTTGTTCACGAAGCCGGTGGTGATGCTGAATGCGAACTGCCACGAGAACGCCGAGACGACGGTGATGACCGCGTACGGGATGAGGATCGCGGCCCTCAGCACCGGGCGGAGGGCCGCCAACGCCTTCGACATCACCAGCGCGAGGGCGAATCCCAGGATCAGCTCGACCACGACGGTCACGACCGTGATGAAGACGGTGACGGCCACCGCCTGCCACCACAGCGCGTCGGTGAGGATGACGCCGTAGTTGCCCAGCCCGACGAACGACCGGTTGCCGGGGTCGGTGAGCCGGTAGTTGAACAGCGAGTACCAGACCGCCTGCAGGATCGGGTAGGCGGTGACCAGCAGCATGACCCCGAAGGCCGGTCCGGCCAGCATCCAGCCGAGCCGACGCTCGGCTCGGGACCTGTCGCTGATCCCTCCGGGCGGCGCGGAGACGGGTTCGGTCTTCTTGCCGGGCGGGAGCGTCGTCGTGGTCACAGCAGCTGGTCCCCTCGGAGTACTGCGCTGATCAGGTCATCGGCCTGCTTGCCCGTCGCCGCCGAGACACCCGCCGGCGGGTGGTACTCGCGCTGGAGTCCCCCGGTCACCTCGCTGTAGTAGGGGGTGAGCGGACGCGGCGCCGCCGCCTGCAGGGACTCCCGGATGGTGTCGGCCATCGGGTAGTCCTTCTGCACCTTCGGGTCGTCGTAGACCGCTGCCGACGAGGCCGGGTTGCCGTTGGTGACCATGTACTCGGCCTGGTTCTCGTCGCTGGTGATGCACACCGTGGCCTGGTACGCCTGCTTCGCGTAGTGGCTGAACTTCGAGACGCCCAGGTTGATCCCACCCAGCGGGGGTGCCGACGGCGTGTTGGCGTCGACCCGCGGGTAGAGGGCCCAGCCGTAGTCGTCGGGCACCGACTTCTGGAGCGTGCCCGCCTGGACCTTGGTCTGGGCCTGCGCCCACACGTAGGGCCAGTTGACCATGAAGCCGGCGTCGGAACTCTCGAACTGCGAGGCGCTGGTGTCCTCGCTGGAGGTCGAGAAGGCCGGACCGACGACGCCGGAGGTGGCCACCTCGTGCAGGACCTCGGCGGCCCGCTTGCCGGCCGGCGTGTCGAAGCCGAGCTTGATCTTGCTGGGGTCGGTGGAGTTCTTGGCGATGACGTGGCCGCCGGCGGACTCGATGAGGGCGTTGAACCAGACCGTCAGCGACTCCGCGCGACGGCCCTGGGCGCTGACGAGTTTGTGCTGGTCCTGCGCGGCCTTGACGATCTGGTCCCAGGTGACCGGCTTGGTCATGTCCAGCCCGGCCGCCTCGGCGACGGACTTGCGGTACCAGAGCAGCTGCGTGTTGGCCCAGAACGGGATCGCGACCAGCTTGCCGTTCCAGGTCGCGGACTTCAGCGCCCCGGGGACGACGCCCTCGCTGACCTTGGAAGCGACGTCGCTGGGCACCGGAGCGAGGAAGCCGGCCTGGGCGAGCTCCGGTGCGAACACGACGTCAAGGCTCATCAGGTCGATCGAGTCGTCCGACGCCGCGAGCCGTCGCACCAGCTGCTCGCGCTGGGCGTCGGCGTTCCGGGGCAGCACCGACGTCTCGATCTTGTAGGCGCCGTTCGACGCGGCGCTGCACGAGGCCGCGATCTTCGCCTGGCCCCCACTGTCGGGGTTGATGTACCAGGTCAGCGTCGGCGTCCCGCCGGACCCACCGCCTCCGCAGGCGGCCAGGGTGCCCGTCGCCACGAGGGCCACCGCGGCCCCCGCGATGCTCCGGCGCCGTCGCCTCGGCCGAGCCGGTGGGTCCCCCGTCCGCAACGATCGAACGGCGTCTCGGCCGGCAGGATTCCGCATCGGTCATCGCCTCCGTTGGCGTCCCGGCAATAACGGCACCGGTCTGCCCGGAGAGTGGTGCAGGTCACACTGGCTGTCAATTGCAAGCGGCACGGGCGAGGAATTCGCAACCAATCAGTCGCCGTCTGCGTGCCCGACGATCACCGACGGCGTCGTCACCTCCTTGGGCATGTTCGGCAGGACGTCGGCGAAGTAGGACTCCGCCGCCTCCGCCGTGCCGACGTCCCGCTTGGCCTGCTCGGACAGGAACCAGCGGTGCTCGAGGACCTCGTGGAAGACCTCCGCCGGGGCGAGCCGGCCCGCGAGCTCCGGTGGGATCGCGTCGACGACCGGCTGGTAGACCTCGGCCAGCCAGCGGTGCGCGGCGAAGCTCTCCGACACCGGGGCCCCGCTCTTCTGCTCCAGCCACGCGCGGAAGGCACGGATGTCGTTGAGCAGCCGGCGGGCCTGGCGCTCCTGCACCTCCAGCCCGGTCAGCCGGAACAGCTCGCGGCGGTGCTGGCCGGGCTCGGCGACGCGGGTGTGCACCTTGAGGCGGGCTCCCTGCTCGGAGGTGATCAGCTCGACCTCGCCGACGTCGAAGCCGAGATCGTTGAGCCGCTGCAGCCGCTCGGCCATCCGGAACTGCTGCTCCTCGACCCCGAACACCTGCTCGTGGGTCACCTCCTCCCACAGCGCCTCGTAGCGCGGCGGGAGGCTGTCGGCGGTCTCGAAGGGGTCGATCTCCTCGGGCAGCAGTCCGCCGAACCGCAGGTCCAACAGCTCCGCACCCACGCGCTCGCGGGCCAGGTCGACGTCGTAGGCCCGCTGTCCGGGCGAGAGCGTCGGGTGCCGCTCCACGGTCTCGGCGTCGACGAGGTAGGCGGTCAGCGCTCCGGCGTCGGGCCGGAACAGGGTGTTGGACAGCGAGCAGTCACCCCAGAACACGCCGGCCAGGTGCAGCCGGACGAGGAGCTCGACCAGGGTGTCCAGCAGCTGGCCGGCGGAGTGGTCGCGCCGGGAACTGGAGAACAGCCAGCGATAGGACATCGAGTACTCGAGGTAGCGCGTGACCAGGATCGCCTCCTGGTCGTCGGGCCGGTCCACGCAGATGCCGAGCACCGAGACCGTGGGCAGCCCCTCCTCCTCGAACTCTCCGAGCAGCGCGTACTCCTTGCGGGCCAACCGCTCGTTGATCTCCTTCAGCGCGAACACGTTGCCGTTGTTCGCGACGAACCGGACGACGTGCCGCGAGATGCCCCGCTGCGGCACCTCCAGCAACAGCGACGGGTCCCACTGCTCGAGCGGCCGGCTCCAGGGCAGCGCGAGCAGCCCCGTCGCGTCGGCCGCCGGGGGGCGGAACAGGAACCGCATGGCGCTCCCCCTGGAGGGCTGGACGACGCTGCGGGTCACCATCCCACGACCGTTCCCGGCGTGCTCCGGTTCAGTCCGCCCCGGTTGGTGCGCCGTCCTCGCCGCGCCAGGCCGCCAGCCGCCCGGCCCGGCTGACCGCGCGCAACCGGCGCTCGGCCTCTGCCCGCGACCGGCGGGCGGACACGATGAGCACCTGGTCGCCGCGCATCAGCCGGCTGGTGTCGTCGGGCACGAACGACCTGCCCTCGCGCACGATCAGCACGACGGCCGCGTCCTCGGGCAGCCGGAGCTCGGGCAGGTACACGCCGTGCAGCCGGGAACCGACCGGCACGGTCATCTGGATGAGATCGGCGTCCAGCTCGCCGAGGGGGGCGGACTCGACCTCGACGTCGCGCGAGGTGAGGGGGGTCGCGATCCGCAGCCGTCTCGCCAGCCAGGGCAGCGACTCGCCCTGCACGATGGTGAAGACGACCACCAGGACGAACACCGTGTCGAAGATGAACGGAGCCCGCGGCACGCCCGCGGTCAGCGGGAAGGTCGCCAGCACGATCGGGACGGCGCCGCGCAGCCCGGCCCACGAGATGAACGCCTGGTGCGCCCACGGCATGCGGAACCAGATCAGGCTGGCGTGCACCGACAGCGGCCGGGCCACGAGCAGCAGCGCTCCGCCGATGACCAGTGCCGGCACCAGCGCGCCGGCCAGCCGGTCCGGGCTGGCGAGGAGCCCGAGCAGGACGAACAGGCCGATCTGGGCCAGCGACGCCATGCCCTCGGCGAATCCGACGCTCGCGGCGCGGTGGGGGAACGAGACGTTCCCGAGAACCAGCCCGCAGAGGAACACCGCGACGAACCCCGAGGTGTGCGCGAGCGACGCGAGCGCGAATGCGAGCACGCACAGCGCCAGGGTGGCCAGCGGGTAGAAGCCCGACAGCGGCAGGGCGAACCGGCGCAGCAGGGCCGCGCCCGCGAACCCGACGAGCACCCCGACCGCCGCGCCGCCGATGAGCTCGGCGACGACCTCGCCGAGGATCAGCCACCAGGGCGCCGTCTGCGCGCCCAGCAGGTGATCGGACACCGCCAGCACGAGCAGGATGACGGGCGCATCGTTGAGACCGCTCTCGACCTCGAGGGCGGCGGTCATCCGGCGCGGGAGCGGCAGCCGGCGCAGGGTGGCGAACACCGCGGCCGCGTCGGTGGAGCTCACCACGGCGCCGATCAGTATCGACGTGCCCCACGACAGCCCGAGCAGCCACACACCGGCGGCGGCGGTGACGGAGACGCTCACGACGACCCCGATCGTCGACAGCGCCACCCCGGGCCCGATCGCGCGCCGGGCGTTGGCCCACCGGGTGGTGAGGCCACCCTCGGCGAGGATGACCACCAGCGCCGCCACCCCCAGGTTCTGGGTCAGCTCGGCGTTCTCGAAGTCGACGCCCAGGCCGCCCTCGCCCAGCCCCAGGCCCAGCGCCAGGTAGAGGAGGAGGCTGGGGAGCCCGAGCCGGTCGGCCAGCCGGAGCGCGACGGCGGCGACGAGCACCACGAGGGCGCCCACTGCCAGCGCAACTGTGACGGTCGTGTTCACCGGCCGCCGCTTCCCATGGACGCCAGTCTTCCGTACCGGTCATTCGCGACCGGCGCCGAACGCGTTTGCCGCTTCGGGGAGAATGGCCGACGTGAGTTCTCCCGGCCCGTTCGCCGCCCTTCCCCCGCAGGTCGACCTGCCCGCACTGGAGCACGAGATCCTGCAGCGCTGGGAGGCGGACAAGGTCTTCGCGCGCTCACTGGAGGCGTCGGCCGGCCGGCCGCAGTGGAACTTCTACGAAGGACCTCCCACGGCCAACGGCCGGCCGGGCACCCACCACATCGAGGCGCGGGCGTTCAAGGACGTCTTCCCCCGGTTCAAGACGATGCAGGGATGGCACGTGCCCCGCCGCGCCGGCTGGGACTGCCACGGCCTGCCGGTCGAGATCGCCGTCGAGCAGGAGCTGGGCTTCGCCGGCAAGCCCGACATCGAGCGGTACGGCATCGCGGAGTTCAACGCCCGGTGCCGCGAGTCGGTCGAGCGGCACGTCGGCGACTTCTCCGAGCTCACCCGCCGCATGGGCTACTGGGTCGACATGTCCACCGCGTACTGGACGATGAACCCCAGCTACATCGAGAGCGTCTGGTGGTCGCTCAAGCAGATCTTCGACAAGGGCCTGCTGGTCGAGGACCACCGGGTCGCGCCGTACTGCCCGCGGTGCGGCACCGGACTGAGCGACCACGAGGTCGCCCAGGGCTACGAGACCCTGACCGACCCGTCGGTCTACGTCCGGCTGCCGGTCCTGGACGGCGAGTGGGCCGGCAAGGCCGACCTGCTGGTCTGGACGACGACGCCGTGGACCCTGCCGTCCAACACCGCCGTCGCGGTGCACCCCGACGTCACCTACGTCGTGGCCCGCACCGACGCCGGCACGTTCGTCGTCGCCGAGCCGCTGCTGGCGGCCGTCCTCGGCGACGAGGCGGAGGTGCTGGCGCGCACGACCGGCCGCGACTGGGAGTTCGTGCACTACCGGCGTCCGTTCGAGCTGGTCTCCTTCGCCGACGCCGACCTCCCCGAGCAGGGGTCGCACTTCGTCGTCCTCGCCGACTACGTGACCACCGAGGACGGCACCGGGCTGGTGCACCAGTCCCCCGCGTTCGGCGCCGACGACCTCGCCGTCTGCCGGCGCTACGGCCTGCCCGTCGTCAACCCGATCGACCCGACCGGGCACTTCCTGCCCGACGTCCCGCTGGTCGGCGGCCACTTCTTCAAGGCCGCCGACGCCGCGCTGGTCGAGGACCTGAAGAAACGCGGCGTCCTGTTCCGGGAGCTGCGGTACGAGCACAGCTACCCGCACTGCTGGCGGTGCCACACGCCGCTCATGTACTACGCGCAGCCGTCCTGGTACATCCGCACGTCGCAGATCAAGGACCAGCTGCTCGCGGAGAACGAGAAGACGAACTGGTACCCGGAGAACATCAAGCACGGCCGCTACGGCGACTGGCTGACCAACAACGTCGACTGGGCCCTGTCGCGCGACCGCTATTGGGGCACGCCGCTGCCGATCTGGCGCAACGACGCCGACCCGACCCGGATGGTCGCCGTCGGATCGCTCGCCGAGCTGTCCGAGCTGACCGGCGAGGACCTCGCGGACCTCGACCCGCACCGGCCCTTCATCGACGACGTCACCTTCAGGCTGCCGGGTGAGGAGGGCACCTACCACCGCGTCCGCCAGGTCATCGACGCCTGGTACGACTCGGGCTCCATGCCGTTCGCGCAGTGGGGCGCGCCGCACCGGAACAACGAGGAGTTCGAGGCCGCCTACCCGGCGCAGTTCATCTGCGAGGCGATCGACCAGACCCGCGGCTGGTTCTACACCCTGATGGCGGTCGGCACGCTGGTGTTCGAGCAGAGCTCGTACGAGAACGTGCTGTGCCTGGGCCACATCCTCGCCGAGGACGGCCGCAAGATGAGCAAGCACCTGGGCAACATCCTCGAGCCGATCCCGCTGATGGACCGGCACGGGGCCGACGCCGTCCGATGGTTCATGCTCGCCGGCGGCTCGCCGTGGTCGGCCCGCCGGGTGGGCCACGAGACGCTGTCGGAGGTCGTCCGGAAGGTCCTGCTGACCTACTGGAACACCGCGAGCTTCTTCACCCTGTACGCCGAGGCCAACGCCTGGGACCCGCGGACGACCCCCGCGCCCCCGCGGTCCGACCGTCCGCTCCTGGACCGCTGGGCCCTCGCCGAGCTCGCGTCGGTGACCGGCGCGGTGACCGACGCGCTCGAGGACTTCGACACCCAGACCGCCGGACGGCTGCTCGCCCAGTTCGTCGACGACCTGTCCAACTGGTACGTGCGCCGGTCGCGGCGTCGTTTCTGGGACGGCGACGCCGCCGCGCTGGGCACGCTGCACGAGGTGCTCGACGGGCTCACCCGGCTGATGGCTCCGTTCACGCCGTTCGTCACCGACGAGGTCTGGACGCGGGCAGTGGCCCCCGGCCTCCCCGACCCCGCCGGGTCGGTGCACCTGACCTCGTGGCCGGCGGTCGACGAGGACGCCCGCGACGACGCGCTGGTCGCGCAGATGGACCTCGTCCGCCGGCTCGTGGAGCTCGGCCGGTCGGCCCGGACGTCGGCGAAGATCCGCACCCGCCAGCCGCTGGCCAGGGCCCTGGTCGCCGCGCCGGGCTGGGCGGGCCTCCCCCGCGACCTGGTGGCGGAGGTGGCCGACGAGCTGAACGTGCTCGACCTGGCCGAGCTCTCCGGCGCGGTCGGCGCCGAACTCGTCGACATCAGCCTGAAGATCGACTTCCGTGCGGTCGGACGGCGGATGGGCAAGCAGGTGCAGGCCGTGGCGAAGGCCGTCGCCGCGGCGGATCCGGCAGCCCTGACCGCCGCCTACCGCGCGGGCGAGGCGACCGTCGAGGTCGACGGCGAACCGGTGCGCCTGGAGGACGGCGACCTGATCGTCACCGAGACCCCGCGCGAGGGCTGGACCGTGGCCAGCGGGCCGGGTCTCACCGTGGCCCTCGACCTCACGCTCACGCCGGAGCTGGAGCGGGCCGGGCTGGTCCGCGAGGTCGTCCGCCTGGTGCAGGAGGCCCGGAAGAACAGCGGCCTCGAGGTCAGCGACCGGATCGAGCTGTGGTGGACCGGCGACGGCGTGCTGGCGCAGGCGCTGGCCGAGCATGCCGACCAGTGGGCCGGCGAGGTGCTCGCGACGTCCGTGCACCCGGGGACGGCCGGCGACGGTCCGGGCGTCGAGGGCCCGGCCGGGTCCCGCTTCTGGCTCGCCCGCGCCCGGTCCTGAGCCTCCTCAGGCGCCGGAGTGCTTCGCGGCGCGGGCGCGGGCGCGCTCGGCGAGGGTGCGGTCGGGTGAGCACACCGCGCACGGGGTGAACCCGTCGGTGCGCGCCTCGTCGAGCGGGAGCGGGATCGTCTCGCGACCGGCGAGCCAGCGGCACGCGGCGAGGTGGTAGCGCGGGTGCTCGTCGACGACCAGCACCTCGTCCTTGAGGTCGACGACGACCAGCAGGTCGGTCACCTCGACCTCCTCGACGCCCGGGTCGGCCTGCTCCTCCGCCGGAGGGGCCTGTGCCGTCGTGGCCTGGGCCGGCTCGGGAGCCGACGGCGGGTCCACGGCCGGGGCTTCGGCCGGCTCGGGAGGAGCCGCCGTGGTCTCCGGCCCGGCCGCCGTCGGCCCCTTCGAGCCGATCGTCCGGCGGACGGCGACGAGCAGGCCCGCCGCGACCACGCAGGCGACGACGCACGCCCAGTACAGGGCGGTCACGCCGGTGGCCACGCCGGCGACGAACAGGGCCAGCCCCAGCAGCACGAGCAGTGCGGCAGCCGCGATCACCGAAGCACCCTAGGCGCCGCGGACACGGGCCGCGCGCCGGCGACGCGGCTCAGGCCGGCACATCCGAGACCCGGGCTCCGGACTGGGGCGAGAACACGTGCGCCTCGCCCGGGCGGATCGACACGTGCACGACCTCGCCCTTCTCCGGTGGCCGCCGCGGGTCGGCGCGCAGGATGAGCAGCTTGCCGCCGACGGCGTCGGCGTCCGCCGCGCCCTCGGCGTGCAGCCGGCCGTACGCGTAGGCGTCCGAGCCGAGCTCCTCAACCACCTGCACCTCGACCGGGAAGCCCTTCCCGGGGGTCACGAACTCCACGGCCTCGGGGCGGAACCCGAGGGTCGCCGTCCGCGCACCCTCCTGGGCGAGGGTGCCCAGCGCCGCCCGGGGCAGCGGCACGGCGTGACCGGCGAGCACGGCCCCGCCCTCGCTCAGGGGTACGGAGACGAGGTTCATCGCGGGCGAGCCGATGAACCCGGCGACGAACTCGTTGGCCGGCTTCGCGTAGAGGTTGCGCGGGGTGTCGACCTGCTGGAGGACGCCCTCCTTGAGCACCGCCACCCGATCGCCCATCGTCATGGCCTCGACCTGGTCGTGCGTCACGTAGACCGTCGTCGTCCCGAGCCGGCGCTGCAGCGCGGCGATCTCCGTGCGGGTCTGCACGCGCAGCTTCGCGTCCAGGTTCGACAGCGGCTCGTCCATCAGGAACACCGACGGCTGGCGCACGATCGCCCGGCCCATCGCGACCCGCTGCCGCTGGCCGCCGGAGAGCGCCTTCGGCTTGCGCTCGAGGTAGTCCTCGAGGTCCAGCAGCCGGGCCGCCTCGCGCACCCGGACCGCGCGGTCCTCCTTCGAGACTCCGGCGATCTTGAGTGCGAACCCCATGTTCTCCGCGACGGTCATGTGCGGGTACAGCGCGTAGTTCTGGAAGACCATGGCGATGTCGCGGTCCTTGGGCGGCATGTTGGTGACGTCCCGGTCGCCGATCCGGATCGAGCCCTCGGTGACGTCCTCCAGGCCGGCGAGCATCCGCAGGGACGTCGACTTGCCGCACCCGGACGGGCCGACGAGGACGAGGAATTCGCCGTCGGCGATCTCGAGGTCGAGCGAGTCGACCGACGGGCGGGTCGCGCCCGGGTAGACGAGCGTGGCCCGGTCATAGGTGATGGCGGCCAATGGGATCCCCTTCTGCGCCGTTGCAGGGCGCGCCCACTCTGACACGGCAGTACTCGGCGGAACCAGCGCCCGACCGGGACGACGGCCCTCCGCAGACCACACCGTGACCCGTCCGTGACCTGCTGGTCACCTGGACCGGCGAACCAACGGGCCTCGGGGGACTCGTTTCATAACGGTTACGGATCTGATGCCGTCCCGTGGCTCAGCGCGACGTTATGGTCCGGCGGACGTGATCACGGGCTGGGGATGCGGACCTGCGCACCCCGCCCCGCCGTGCGGCGACGAGGCCGCGGGAGTCTGGAGGATGCACATGACCATCGCTGCGAGAGGCCGCCGCGCGGCGGCCCTGGCCGGAGGCCTGAGCGTCGCGCTGCTGGTCGCCGGCTGTGGCGCGAACGAGACCGGCGGAGGGTCCAGCGGCGGCACGTCCGCCTCCGACCTGAAGATCGACTGTGCGCCCTACAAGGAGTTCGGCGACCTGAAGGGCAAGACGGTCAGCGTCTACACCTCGATCGTCGACCCCGAGGACCAGCCGCAGATCGACTCCTACAAGCCGTTCGAGAAGTGCACGGGCGTCACGGTCAAGTACGAGGGCTCCAAGGAGTTCGAGGCACAGATCGTCGTCCGCGTGAAGAGCGGCAACGCCCCCGACATCGCCTTCGTCCCGCAGCCGGGTCTGCTGGCCAACCTGGTCGCCACCGGCGCCGTCAGCCCGGCCCCCAAGCAGGTGGCCGAGAACGTCGACAAGTACTGGGACGAGAGCTGGAAGGCCTACGGCACCGTCGACGGCACCTTCTACGCCGCTCCGCTCGGCGCGAACGCCAAGTCGTTCGTCTGGTACTCGCCGTCGGCCTTCAAGAAGGCCGGGTACGAGGTGCCGAAGACCTGGGACGACATGATCTCGCTGTCGGACAAGATCGCGGCCAGCGGCGCCAAGCCGTGGTGCGCGGGCATCGGCTCCGGTGACGCCACCGGCTGGCCGGCGACCGACTGGCTGGAGGACGTCGTCCTCCGCACCGCCGGGCCCGACGTCTACGACCAGTGGGTCAAGCACGAGATCCCGTTCAACGACCCCCGGATCGCCACGGCGCTGGACAAGGTCGGCGAGATCCTGAAGAACCCGAAGTACGTCAACGCCGGCCTGGGTGACGTGTCGTCCATCGCCACCACCGCGTTCGGTGACGCGGGGCTGCCGATCCTCGACGGCAGCTGCTGGATGCACCGCCAGGCGTCCTTCTACCAGGCCAACTGGCCCAAGGGCACCAAGGTGGCCGAGGACGGCGACGTCTTCGCGTTCCCGCTGCCGGCGATGAAGGGTGCCGAGGCGCCCCCGGTGCTCGGCGGCGGCGAGTTCACCACCGCGTTCAACGACAACCCGGCCACGCAGGCCTTCCAGACCTACCTGTCGTCCGCCGACTGGGCGAACGTCAAGGCCAAGGTCTCCGGCCCCGGCTGGGTGAGCGCCAACACCGGGCTCGACGTGAAGAACCTGGAGTCGCCGATCGACCAGCTCGCGGCGAAGCTCTTCCAGGACCCCGGCGCGGTGTTCCGCTTCGACGGCTCCGACCTGATGCCCGGTGAGATCGGCGCCGGCGCCGAGTGGACCGAGCTGACCAACTGGATCACCGGCAAGTCGACCCAGCAGGTCCTCGACGACGTCGAGAAGGCCTGGCCGGCCTCCTGACCGGCAGGTCCTGACGCCGGGGTACCGCAGCGACGTCGCTGCGGTACCCCGGCATCCCGCTTTTCCGACGAGAGGCCGCAGCCGTGCAGTGGTTCCTGGACGCCACCACCACCGGGCACAAGTTCGCCCTGATGGTCGTGGCCATCCTCCTGTTCGCCGTCGTCATGGGCGCGATCCTGTTCGCCGTCGACCGGCCGAAACGGGTACCCAACTGGGTGGTCGCAGCCGGCTTCCTCGGGCCGACCGTCGTGCTGCTCGCGGTCGGCCTGGTCTACCCGGCACTGGAGACGGTGAAGGGCTCGTTCTTCGACCGGGACGGCTCGTCGTTCGTCGGCTTCGACAACTACGCCACGGTCTTCACCAACGACAACTTCCAGACCGTGCTGCGCAACACCGTCCTGTGGGTGGTGCTCGTGCCGCTGGTGACGACCGCGCTCGGACTGGTCTACGCCTACCTCGTCGACCGGACGCGCTTCGAGGCGCTCGCCAAGGCGCTGGTGTTCCTGCCCATGGCGATCTCCATGGTGGGCGCCGGGGTCATCTGGAAGTTCGTCTACGAGTACCGCCCGGACCAGCCGGGCGTGAAGCAGATCGGCCTGCTCAACCAGCTGCTGGTCCTGGTCGGCATCGATCCGCAGCAGTTCCTGCTCCACGGGCCGGCCAACAACCTCTACCTGATCGTCGTGATGATCTGGATCCAGGCCGGCTTCGCCATGACGGTGCTGTCGGCGGCCATCAAGGCCATCCCCGACGACATCCTCGAGGCCGCACGGCTCGACGGGGTCAGCGGCGTCCAGATGTTCCGCTACGTCACCGTGCCGAGCATCCGGCCCGCCCTCGTGGTCGTGCTGACGACCGTGGCCATCGTGACCCTCAAGGTCTTCGACGTCGTCCGCACGATGACCGGCGGCCAGTTCGGCACCAGCGTGGTGGCCAACGAGTTCTACACGCAGTCGTTCCGGCAGTTCAACTTCGGGCTCGGTGCCGCCCTCGCCGTCCTGCTGTTCGTCCTCGTCATCCCGATCGTCGCCTACAACGTCCGTCAGCTGCGCCTGGCCGAGGAGATCCGATGACCACGACGACGCCGGTCATGTCGCCGGCTCCGCCCACCGAGCGCAGGCTCACCCGTGCCGAGCGGCGGGCCGTCGCGGCCAGGACGAAGCTCAGCTCCCCTGCGGCGTCGGTGATCGCGATCGTCATCGCGGTGCTGTGGACGGTGCCGACCTTGGGCCTGCTGATCACGTCGTTCCGGCCCGAGCTCGACATCCGCAGCTCCGGCTGGTGGACGGTGTTCACCGACCCGCACTTCACCGTCTACAACTACAACGAGGTGCTCTACGGCGGCACGGACTTCGCGTCGCTGTTCGTCAACTCCCTCGTCATCACGCTGCCGGCGGTGATCATCCCGATCACCCTGGCGCTGCTGGCCGCCTACGCGTTCGCCTGGATCAAGTTCCGCGGCCGCAACATCCTGTTCGTGGCGGTCTTCGCGCTGCAGGTGGTGCCGATCCAGGTCACGCTCATCCCGCTGCTGACGCTGTACGTGGACGCCGGACTCAACGGCTCGTTCTGGACGATCTGGCTGTCGCACTCGATCTTCGCGCTGCCGCTGGCCGTCTTCCTGCTGCACAACTTCATGAAGGAGATCCCGGCCTCGCTGGTCGAGGCGGCCCGGATGGACGGCGCCGGTCACGTGAAGATCTTCTTCCAGGTGCTGCTGCCGCTGCTGACCCCCGCCATCGCCGCGTTCGGCGTCTTCCAGTTCCTCTGGGTCTGGAACGACCTGCTGGTCGCGCTCACCTTCGCCGGCGGCGCCCCGGACGTCGCCCCACTCACCGTGCGGCTCGCCGAGATGGTCGGCACCCGGGGACAGGACTGGTTCCTGCTGGCCGCAGGGGCGTTCGTGGCGATCATCCTGCCGCTGGCGGTCTTCCTCGGGCTGCAGCGCTACTTCGTCCGCGGGCTGCTCGCCGGCAGCGTCAAGGGGTAAGGACCCCCCTGCCCCCCGCCACTCGCACGCTCGCGGCGGGTCCCTGCAGGGGGGCCGAACGGCTCAGGCGGGGGCGTGCTGGTTCTGCCGGGCGTTCTGCGCCGGCTCGGCCGACCCGCGGCTGTCGAGGTCGCGCAGGTGCGACTCGAGGTAGGACCGCAGCCGCGTGCGGTACTCGCGCTCGAACGTGCGCAGCTCCTCGATCTTGCGCTCCAGGCTGCTGCGCTTCTCCTCGAGGCTGCCCATCGCCTCGACGTGCCGGCGCTCGGCGTCCTGGTCGAGGGCCGCGGCCTTGGCCCGGGCCTCGCGCTCCATCGTCTCCGAGCGGGTGCGCGCGTCGCCGAGCATCGCGTCGGCCCGGTGCTTGGCCTCGGCGACCATCTGCTCGCTCTTGGTGCGGGCCTCGTTCATCAGCCGGTCGCTGTTGGTCTTGGCGCCGGTGAGCATCTGCTCGGCCTGCGTCTTGGCCTCGTTGACGTACCGGTCGGCCGTCTCGGTGGCCAGGGCCAGCATCCGGGAGGCGCGGGCGCTGTCGTCCTCGCGCGGCTGCTGCACCGGCGGCGGCGGGGCCGCCACGGGCGCGGGCGTCGGCGCCGGGGCCGGCGCCTCCTCCATGCGCGGCGCGCTGCGGGCACCGGAGCGCAGCTCGTTGTTCTCCTCGATCAGCCGGGCGAGCTCGGCCTCCACGACGTCGAGGAACGCATCGACCTCGTCCTCGTCGTAGCCCCGCTTCCCGATGGGCGGCTTCTTGAAGACGACGTTGTGCACGTCGGCAGGCGTGAGTGGCATCGGGTCACCTCGGGTGTACGGACAACAGGATCAGGGACGGTCTCAGCCGGGCAGCATCTGAACACGGCCGTACTGCGAGGCTGGTCCCGGTGGACTCAGCCATATGCGAGTGTCAGCGCGACGTTCCGGAGAATCACCACGGCGATCAGCAGCACCATAAACCCGAGGTCCAGTCGGATGGACCCCAGGTTCAGCGGGGGGATCACCTTCCGCACCGCCTTGAGCGGCGGATCGGTGGTCGAGTAGACGATCTCCAGCCCGGCGGCGACGACGCCGGAGGGCCGCCAGCTGCGCGCCAGCACCATCACCCAGTCGACGACGAACCGCGCGAAGAGCAGGACCAGGAACACGAGCAGCACCGACGCGACGATCTGCCAGAAGAGAGCCACGGTCCTCGTTCGGTCGGGGCACCTGGGTCATGTGGAGGGTGCCGTGAGCAGGTCAGGACTGGTTGAAGAAGCCGCCTTCGCGGATCCGCGCCTTGTCCTCGGCCGTCACGTCGACGTTCTGCGGACTGAGCAGGAACACCTTCGCCGTGACGCGCTCGATACTACCGCGCAGTCCGAACGACAGTCCCGCCGCGAAGTCGACGAGGCGCTTGGCGTCCGCGTCGTCCATCTCCGTGAGGTTCATGATCACGGGCATGCCGTCGCGGAACCGCTCGCCGATGGTGCGCGCCTCGTTGTACGTGCGCGGGTGCAGCGTCGTGATCCGGTAGGGCTGGGGGGACGGCGCGGGCGCCGGCTCGACCACGGCAGCCACGGGCTCGCGGACGGCGAGCTTCGCCGCGGTGGCGCCGACCGGGCCGCTGCCCATGGCGCTGATGCGCGAACCGCCCGAGCCGGCGCCCACCGACGTGCCGGCCGGGGCGAGGCCGATCGGCCGGGCGGCCCGGTCCCGGCGCGCCGGCAGCGGCTCGGGCTCGCGCACGGCAGGCAGGTCGTCGGCGTCGACGTCGTCGTCGGCGTACCCGTCGGCGTAGTCGGTGTCGTACCGGTCGTCGGCGTACCGGCCGTACCGGCGGTCGTAGTCGGCGTGGTCGGACTGCCGGGAGTCGTACCGCCCGTATCCCCGCGGGTCGTCGTCCTCGACGAGTCCCAGGTAGATACCCATCCTCCGCATGGCTCCAGCCATCGGACCTCCCCCTCTACTGGCGTCCTCAGCGTCCTGCATGAGCCACCGGCGTCAAGACCTGCCGTGGTCCACGGGGCCCGTGTTGCCGATGTGACTCATGTGGTCTCCCCGGAGGCTAGGGCGCGATCTCCGAACAACGCGGTTCCGACACGCACGACGGTCGCACCGGCTGCGACGGCTTCCTCGAGATCTCCGCTCATGCCCGCGGACAGCTCGACGGCGTCCGGATGGTCGGCGCGCAGGCGGGCCGCCAGCGCCGCGAGGCGTTCGAACGCCGGCCCCGGCTCCTCCCCGCGCGGGGCGACCGCCATCAGACCGCGCAGGCGCAGCCCGGGCGACGAGGCGACGAGGTCCGCCAGCGAGGGCAGGTCGTCCGGCGCGGCGCCGCCGCGGGCGGCGATCTCCCCGGCGGCTCCGCCCAGGTCCACCTGCACGAGGACGTCGACCGGCGCGTCGCCGTCCTGCCCCGCCCGGTCCAGCGTGCGGGCGAGCGAGGCGCGGTCGACGGTGTGCACCACGGCGCCCAGCCGCGCCACCGCGGCGGCCTTGTTGCGCTGCAGCTGACCGATGAAGTGCCAGCGCACGGGAAGGTCGGGCAGCTCCCCCGCCTTGCTCAGCAGCTCCTGGGCCCGGTTCTCACCGAAGTCGCGCTGCCCGAGGGCAGCCAGGGCCCGGACGTCGTCCGCCGGCCACGTCTTGCTGACCGCGAGCAGCGCCACCTCCGACGGCTCGCGCCCGGCGGCCCGTGCCGCCGCGTCGATGCGCGCCCGCACCGCCTCCAGGTTCGCGGCGAGGTCGCTCACAGTGGGAGCCAGACGAGCCCGGCCTGCCGGCCGGTGACGCCGTCGCGGCGATGGGAGAACAGCGTCGGGTCCTCGGCTGTGCACCGAGGGTCGAGCACCACCTGTGGAATGCCGGCCCTGTGCAGCCCCTCGGCGACCCCGGCGCGCAGATCCAGGCCCGGGGTGCCCTTCCGGGTGGCGACGGCGGCAGCGGGCGCCACGCGGGCCACCGCGCGCTGCATCTCCTCGGGCACCTCGTAGCAGGCGCCGCACACGGCGGGGCCGAGGAGCGCGGTGACGTGCCGCGCCCGCGCGCCGAGGCTCGCCATGGCCGACAGGGCGGCGGGGACGACGCCCTGCCGCACCCCCTCCCGGCCGGCGTGCACGGCGGCGACGACCCCGGTCTCGTGGTCGGCCAGCAGGACCGGCACGCAGTCGGCCACCAGGACGCACAGGACCAGCCCGGGCGTGGCGGTGACGACGGCGTCGGTGGCGGGGACCGCCCCGTTCTGCGGCCCGTCGACGACGGCCACGTTCGTGCCGTGCACCTGGTTCATCCAGACCAGCCGGTCCTCGGGGACGCCGAGCTCCCGGGCGACGCGGGCGCGGTTGGCGGCGACGTCGGCCGGGTCGTCGCCCACGTGGTCGCCGAGGTTGAACGACTCGTACGGGGAACGGGACCGGCCGCCCCGCCGGTCCGTGACGACCCTGCGGGGTCGGACGGACGGCGGAGCGGCCGGGGAGGAACTCATGGGGACATCGTCCCCGTCGGGTCAGCCCTTGAGGAACTCGGGGATGTCCAGCTCTTCCTCGAAGTCCTCGTTCGACAGCGGACGGCGTCCCGCCACCGGTCCGGGGATCGGCGGCAGCGGCGGCACGGTGATGCCACCCCCGCTGGGCGCCTGGGCGGTGCGGGCGGCCGAGGCCGGCGTGCCGACCGCGGTCTGCGGCGCGGGCTGCGGCACCGACGGCGAGCTGGCGGTCTGCGGGACCACCCGCCGCTCCCCCGCCGCCTGGTGGACCGGCTGCTGGTGGACCGGCGCGCCGGCCCCCGGCCGCCGGTAGGGCGGGAGCCCTCCGGCGGCGGCCGCGGGCGAACCCGTGACCATCGCGGCGCCGGTGTCCTTGCGCGAGGCGGGCCGGCCGCTGTCGAAGCCGGCCGCGATCACCGTCACCCGGACCTCGTCACCCAGGGCGTCGTCGATGACGGCGCCGAAGATGATGTTGGCGTCCGCGTGCGCGGCGTCGGAGACCAGCGAGGCGGCCTCGTTGATCTCGAACAGGCCCAGGTCCGACCCGCCGGAGATCGACAGGAGCACGCCATGGGCGCCCTCCATCGAGGCCTCCAGCAGCGGACTCGCGATCGCCTGCTCGGCAGCCAGCAGCGCACGGTTGTCCCCGCGTGCACTGCCGATGCCCATCAGCGCCGAGCCTGCGCCGGACATGACCGACTTGACGTCGGCGAAGTCCAGGTTGATCAGGCCGGGCGTGGTGATCAGGTCGGTGATGCCCTGGACACCGGACAGCAGCACCTGGTCGGCGGTCCGGAAGGCATCCATGACGCTGACGTTGCGATCACCCAGCTGCAGCAGCCGGTCGTTCGGGATCACGATCAGCGTGTCGCACTCGTTGCGCAGTTCCTCGATGCCCGACTCGGCCTGCACCGCGCGCCGCTTGCCCTCGAAGGCGAACGGGCGCGTGACCACGCCGATGGTCAGGGCGCCGAGCTTGCGGGCGATGGACGCGACGACCGGCGCACCACCGGTGCCCGTGCCACCGCCCTCACCCGCCGTCACGAAGACCATGTCGGCCCCCTTGAGGACCTCCTCGATCTCCTCGCGGTGGTCCTCGGCGGCCTGCCTGCCGACGTCGGGCTGCGCGCCCGCGCCGAGGCCGCGCGTGAGCTCGCGACCCACGTCGAGCTTCACGTCGGCGTCGCTCATCAGCAACGCCTGCGCGTCGGTGTTGATCGCGATGAACTCGACCCCCTTGAGGCCGACTTCGATCATGCGATTGACCGCGTTCACCCCGCCGCCGCCGATGCCGACGACCTTGATGACCGCTAGATAGTTGTGCGGAGGTGTCATGCGGCGCTCCCCAACTGGACCCTCATCCTCAAGTTCAGCCTTACAGTTATGTCAACTCGGTCGACGAGGACGAAGTTAGGTGGGGCCAAGAGGCCGACACAAACACCCTCCACGGGTCGGCGTGTCGGTAGTGCGCGATCCCACCGAACACTCGGGACCCGTTGGTCACATCCGCACCACTGGCTGTGACGACCCGCCCCGGAAACGTCTCATGCCGAGGTCCAGACCGGCGTGTGCTTGGAATACGGGAACTCGCGAAACTGATGTTGCGTGTCGGGCGTGTCGCGCCGTCGGCGTGTCCCCGATCCGGCGTCCGAGAGGGTCCGGAGGGCGCCGAGGGGCTCACCGGAGGACGACGGCCTGCGGTGCGCTGACGTCGATCGTCGTCGCCGGGTCGAGCCCGCCGTCGGCGAGCTGGCCGAGCACCGCCTCCAGGGCGTCGCCCTTGCGACCGGACTTCTCCGGGCCACCCCAGCGGACGGCGGTGCCGTCGGTCAGCGTCAGGGTGATGTCGTCGGGCGTCACGGCCGTCACGGAGACCACCTGCCCGCGCAGCTTCGCCGACAGCGCCTCGATCGCGGTGAGGCCGGCCATCGTCGCGGGATCGCCGGGCCCGGGAGCCACCACGTCCAACGGCACCACCCCGGCGGGCGGCGACCCGCTCACCGTGTCGAAGAGGACGCCGTGGGCATCGACCAGGGTGCGCTGCCCGGGCTCCCCCACGACCGCGACCGGCACCCGCTCCACCACGGTGACGACGACGGTGTGCGGCCAGCCGCGGGTCACCTCGACCGAGGCAACCTGGGGCAGCCGGCCGATCCGGGCCCGGGCGGCGTCGACGTCGACCCGCAGCAGCGGGGTGCCCGGCTGGATGCCGGCGGTCTGTCGCACCAGGTCGGCGGGCAGCGTGCGGACGCCGTCGACCTGTACCGAGCTGACGCCCAGCACCGGGCTGACGAGCAGCAGCCAGACGACCGCCACCAGCGCGGCGACCGCGACCGCGAGCTGCACCGGGCGACGGTTCCGGCGGGGTGGCCGGGGGCGCCGGCGGACCAGGGGCGTCACCGCCGGGGTCGGACGCCGCTCGGGCGCCCGCCGCGACCGGCCGGTGCGGTCCCGGGTCGTCGTCCCGGTGCGGTTCACCGCGCCGTTTCCTCGGCGTCGCCCCTCGCCCCGTCCTTTCCGCGCAGCGCCTCGAGCACCTCCGGTCCGACCATGGACACATCGCCGGCACCCATCGTCAGCACCAGGTCGCCGGGCCGGGCCCGCGCCGCGAGCGCCGGGGCCGCCGCCGACCAGGAGGGCTCGAACAGCACCCGGTCGGGCGGCAGCGGGACGACGTCGGCGACCAGGGCGCCGGTCACGCCGGGGACCGGGTCCTCGCGGGCCCCGTAGACGTCCATGACCACGACGTCGTCGGCCAGTCCCAGGGCCGCACCGAACCCCGCGGCGAACTCCTGGGTGCGGCTGTACAGGTGCGGCTGGAACGCCACCACCAGCCGGCCGCTGCCGACGACGGCTCGTGCGGCCTTCAGCTGGGCGGTCACCTCGGTCGGGTGGTGGGCGTAGTCGTCGTACACGCGGACGCCGCCGACGACGCCCTTGAGCTCGAAGCGGCGGTGCACGCCACCGAACCGGCCGAGGCCGTCGATCAGGCCCGCGGCGGGCAGCCCCAGCTCGAGCCCGGCCAGCAGGGCAGCCGCGCTGTTGAGTGCCATGTGCTCGCCCGGCACCTGGATCCGCACGCGGCCCAGCTCCTGCCCGTCGAGGACGGCGGTGTAGCTCGTGGCGTCGGGAGCCACGTCGAGGTCGGTCACCCGCAGGTCGGCGTCCGCCGCGCGGCCGTACGTGCGCAGCCGGGCCGGCGTCGGCACGGCGCCCAGCCGTGCGGCCCCTGGGTCGTCGGCACAGACGATCACGAAGCCCCGCTCGTCGATCGTGCCGAGGAACCGGTCGAACGCGGCCTCGACGGCGGCCAGGTCGCCGTAGTTGTCGAGGTGGTCGGCCTCGACGTTGGTGACGATGGCGCCGAAGGGGGCGAGCAGCAGGAAGGAGCGGTCGCTCTCGTCGGCCTCGGCGACGAAGATGTCGCCCTCGCCGGAGTGCGCGTTGCTGCCGGACTCGTTGAGGTCGCCGCCGATGGCGAAGGACGGATCCACCCCGCAGGCCTGGACGGCGACCGTGAGCATCGACGTCGTCGACGTCTTGCCGTGCGTGCCGGCCACGGCGATGCTGCGCCGGCCCGCCATGACCGCGGCGAGCGCGACGGCCCGCGGCAGCACGCGCAGACCGCGGTCTCGGGCGGTGGCCAGCTCCGGGTTGTCCGGCCGGATCGCCGTCGAGACCACGACGGTGTCGGCGTCGCCGAGGTGGGCCGGGTCGTGCCCGACCTCGACCCGGGCGCCGAGGGCGCGCAGCGCGAGCAGGGTCGGGGTGTCCCGCCGGTCGCTGCCCGACACGGGCACGCCGCGGGCCAGCAGGATCCGGGCGATGCCGCTCATCCCGGCGCCACCGATGCCCACGAAGTGCACGGCGCCGAGCTCCGTGAGCGACGGCACCGGATCGGTCCAGGCCGCCACGTCCGCAGCACTCACTTCCCCGCCACCCCTCGCCCCGCCACCTCGAGCACGATGTCGGCCAGCCGCTCGTCGGCGTCGGGGATCCCGGCGGCGGCGGCATGCGCGGCGTAGCCGGCCAGTGCCGCGGGATCGGTGAGCAGCGGCACCAGGTGCGACTGGATCCAGGTGGCGTCCAGGTCGGCGTCCTCCACCAGCAGCCCGCCGCCGGCCTCGACGACCGGCAGGGCGTTGCGCCGCTGCTCGCCGTTGCCGATCGGCAGCGGGACGAACGCCGCCGGCAGCCCGACGGCGGACACCTCCGCGACGGTCACCGCGCCCGACCGGCACAGGGCGAGGTCGGCGGCGGCGTAGGCGAGGTCCATGCGCTCCAGATAGTCCACGACCACGTACGGCGCACTACCCGCGGGCCGCTCGGCGACCTGCACGTCGGTGTTCTTGGGACCGCGCGCGTGCAGGACCTGCACCCCGGCGGCGGTGAGCGCGTCGGCCGCCGCGACGGCGGCCCGGTTCAGCGACGCCGCCCCCTGCGAACCGCCGAACACCAGCAGCGTGGGCCGGTCGGGGTCCAGGCCGAACGCGGCCCGCGCCTCCCCGCGGCGGGCCGTCCGATCGAGGGAGCTGATCGTCGTCCGCAGGGGCATGCCCACCTGCTCGGCGTGCCGCAGCGGGGTGTTCGGCGCGGTGACCGCCACCCGCGCGGCCAGCCGCGCTCCGATCCGATTGGCCAGGCCGGGCAGGGCGTTCTGCTCCTGCACGACGACGGGCACCCGGGCCCGCCGGGCGGCGAGGTAGGCGGGCAGCGCGACGTAGCCGCCGAACCCGACGACCACGTCGGCGGACAGCTCCTCCAGCAGCGCCCGGGTCTCCGCGACCGCCCGCCACACACGGCCGGGCACCCGTAACAGGTCGGGCGTCGGCTTGCGCGGCAGCGGCACCGGCGGGATCAGCCGGAGGTCGTACCCGCGGGCAGGCACCAGCCGGGTCTCCATGCCGCGGGAGGTGCCCAGGCACGTGATGCGCAGGTCCGCTCCCCCGTCCACCCGGCGGCGCAGCGCGTCGGCCAGGGCGAGCATGGGCTCGATGTGCCCGCCGGTCCCGCCGCCGGCGAGCACGATGCTCAGCGGTCGCGTCACCGCTGTCCCCCGGCACGGCGCTGTCCCTCGCCGAGACCCTGTCCCTCGCCGCGACGCTGCCCCTCGCCGCGACGCGATGGCGCCGTCCGCGGTCGCGGCCTCGCCGGCTCGGGAACGGGGCGCGGAGGCATCCGGCGGGGATGTTCGTCGTCCGGACGACGGGTGGGGGCCGGGCGCGAGCGCACGACGGTGCGGCCGTTGCCGACCACCGGCCGGGCGGACGGACGATCCTCCGGACGCCGGCGCGGGCGCACGCGGTCGACCGCCGACCCGGGCACGGGCAGGAGCAGCCGGGCCAGCCGGCCGCGGGCGCGGCCGCGCTCGGCCTCGATCGCGGCGGGCTCCGACCGGGCGAACCGGCCCAGCAGCCCCACGATGAACAGGGTCAGGACCAGCGACGTCCCGCCGGCCGAGATGAGCGGCAGCTGCACGCCGGTCACCGGCAGCAGCCCCACCACGTAGCCCATGTTCATCGCCGCCTGGCCGACGATCCAGACGGTGATCGAGACGCTGGCGAGCTGGATGAAGCGGTCGGCCGAGCGGCGGGCGATCCGGAAGCCGGCGTAGGCGAGCACGCCGTACAGCGTGACGACGACGAGGCAGCCGAGGAAACCGAGCTCCTCCCCGATGATCGCGAAGATGTAGTCCGACTCGGCGTGCGGCAGCAGGTTCCACTTCATCGCGCTGTTGCCCAGCCCGACGCCCCACAGACCGCCGGTGGCCAGCGCGTACATGCCGCGCACCGCCTGGAAGCCGCCGTTGGTCGGGTCGGCGAAGGGATCGAGGAAAGAGGTGATCCGGGCCATCCGGTACGGGGCCGCCTTGATCAGGATCGCGATCAGCACCGCCGCCGCGGCCGCGAACCAGCCGAAGTACTTCATCGGCATCCCGGCGCCCCAGAGCAGGCCGACCAGCACCAGGCCCAGGCTGACGACGGCGCCGAAGTCGGGTTCGACGATCAGCAGCAGCGAGAGGACGCCGAACACCGGCAGCACGGGCACGAGCAGGCTCTTGGTGGTCAGGTAGCGCTCCCGCAGCGCCAGCATGTGCGCGCCCCACAGCGCGAAGACCAGCTTGGCGACCTCCGAGGGCTGCAGGTGGGCGAACCCGAGGTCGAACCACTGGCGGGCGCCGTTGATCCGCTTGCCGATGCCCGGCACCAGCACGAGGAGCAGCAGGAACGCCACGCCGACCAGCGCGATCGGCGCCCACCGGCGGATGAACCCGGTGGGCAGCCGGAGCGCGACCAGCATGGCCCCGACGCCGAGCGCGGCCCAGATCAGCTGCTGGACGCCGGGCGCCCAGACCGGCTCGTGGGCCAGCGCCGCCTCGATCGACGAGGCGGAGAAGACCATGACCAGGCCGATGGTGAGCAGCAGCCCGGCCGCGCCGAACACGAGGTGGGAGCTCGTCATCGGCCCGTCCAGCCAGGCGGGACCACGGAAGCGGGGCGCGCGCTCGTGCCGGGTGGGCGGCGAGGGCACGCGGCGATCGGCGCCGGCGGTGCGCGGCCGGGTCGTCGTGCTCACCGGTCGCCCAGGGCCCGCACTGCGTCGGCGAAGGCCTGCCCGCGGTGGCCGTAGTCCCGGAAGACGTCCATCGAGGCGGCGGCGGGCGCCAGGAGCACCGTGTCGCCGGGCCGGGCGAGGTCGGCCGCGGCAGCGACGACACGCGTCATCGTCGCCTCGCCCGTCACACCAGTCCCGTCCACCCCGTCATCGTCGCCGCTGGGCACCGTGACCACGGGGACCATGGGGGCGTGTCGCGCCAGGGAGGCGGCGATCCGGTCGCGGTCACGGCCGAGCAGGACCACGCCGGAGAGGCGCCCGGCGACCGCGGCCACCAGCGGATCGACGTCCGCGCCCTTGAGCAGTCCCCCCGCGATCCAGACCACCCGCGGGTACGCGGCCAGCGAGGCGCCGGCCGCGTGCGGGTTGGTGGCCTTGCTGTCGTCGACGTAGTCGACCCCGGCCACGGTGCCGACCAGCACGTTGCGGTGGGCCCCGCCGCGGAATCCGGCCAGCCCCCGGCCGACCGCCTCCGCCGGGATGCCGATCGCCCGGGCCAGCGCCGCCGCGGCGAGAGCGTTGACCCGGTTGTGCGGCCCGGGCACCTGGAGGTCGGCCAGGTCGAGCAGCAGCTCACCGGCGGGGTCGGCGGCGAACGCGCGGTCGACCAGCGCTCCCGACCGGACGCCGAGCTGACCGGGGGCCGGCTCCCCCAGGGTGACCGTCACGGGGTGCGGATGGCCGGTGACGAGCGCGGCGGCCACCGGGTCGCCGGCGTCGGCCACCGCCACCGGTGCGAGCCGGAGGATGCGGGCCTTCGCGTCGCGGTACGCAGCGAAGGAGCCGTGCCAGTCGGTGTGGTCGTCGGCGACGTTCAGGACGGCGGCCGCGGCGGGCGCCAGCGACGACGACCAGTGCAGCTGGAAGCTGGACAGTTCGACGGCGATCGCGTCGTAGGCCGGCGTGCCGTCGGGTGCCACCTCCGTGACCACCTCGATCAGCGGGCGGCCGACGTTGCCCGCCGCCACCGCCCGCCGTCCGGCCGCCAGCAGGATCGCCTCGAGCATGGTGACCGTCGTCGTCTTGCCGTTGGTGCCGGTGACCGCCAGCCAGGGCGCCGGCTCGCCGCCGGGCGCCGCGGCCCGCAACCGCCAGGCGAGCTCGGGCTCGCCCACGACCTCGATCCCCCGGGCGGCGGCATCGGCCAGCAGCGGGGCGTCCGGCCGCCAGCCCGGCGAGGTGACCACCAGGTCCGTGCCGTCGGGCACCGTCGCCAGCGGTCCGCGCCAGCTGGCCCCGGCGGCGACGAGCTCGGCCGCCGCGTCGCGCTCGGCGGCGTCGGTCAGCAGCACGCGGGCGCCGGTGCGCAGGAGCACCCGGGCCGCCGCGGCCCCGGACACCCCGAGCCCGGCGACCAGCACGGTCCGCCCCGACAGCTGCACGGTCAGAGCCCGACGAAGTCGAGCCAGTCGGCGTAGAACAGCCCGATGCCGAAGGCGACGGCCATGGCGGTGACCAGCCAGAACCGCACGATGACGGTGTTCTCGGTCCAGCCCGCGAGCTCGAAGTGGTGGTGCAGGGGCGCCATGCGGAACACGCGACGCCGGGTGGCGCGAAAGAACGCCACCTGGATGACCACCGACAGCGTGACCGCGACGAACAGCCCGCCGAGGACGACGAGCAGCAGCTCGGTGCGGGTCACGATCGCCAGCCCCGACAGCAGCCCGCCCAGCGCCAGCGAGCCGGTGTCGCCCATGAAGATCCGTGCCGGACTGGTGTTCCACCACAGGAACCCCAGGCATGCGCCCAGGCCCGCCGCCGCGACCAGCGTGACGTCGAGCGGGTCCCGCACGGCGTAGCAGCCGTCGATGAGCTCGTTGGCGCAGTCGTGGGTGAACTGCCAGAAGGAGATGAACACGTAGGACGCGAAGACCATCGCCGAGGAGCCCGCGGCCAGGCCGTCGAGTCCGTCGGTGAGGTTGACCGCGTTGGAGAACCCGGCGATGAAGAGGTACGCCAGGATCACGAACGCGACCGAGCCGAGGGCGAAGGGCGCGATGTCGCGGACGTAGCTGACGAAGGTCGAGGCCGGCGTGACGCCGTCGGAGTTGGGGAAGTTGATCGCCAGCACCGCGAACGCCACCCCGACGACCAGCTGGCCGACGAGCTTGGCGGTCTTGTTGAGCCCGAGGCTGCGGCGGTGCCGGATCTTCAGGTAGTCGTCGAGGAAGCCCACGGTGCCCATGCCGACCATCAGGAACAGCAGCATGATCCCGGTGGCGGTGAAGCCCCACCCGGACCGGCCGGTCAGGAACAGGTGGGGGCCGATGTACCCGACCACCGTGGCGCCGACGATCACGGTTCCACCCATGGTGGGCGTGCCCTGCTTGGACAGGTGGCTCTCGGGGCCGTCGTCCCGGATCTCCTGCCCCATCCCCTGCCGGCGGAAGGCCCGGATGGCGACGGGGGTGAGCAGGATCGAGATGATGAAGCCGAAGCCGGCCGCGATCAGGACGGACTTCACGCCCTGTCCCCCGCGGCGTGGCCCTCTGCGACGTGGTCCCGCTCCGCGAGGAGGTCGGCGGCGAGCTGCTCCAGACCGTAGGAGCGGCTGGCCTTGACGAGGACGACGTCCCCCGGCCGCAGCACCTCCGAGAGCAGGTCGCGGGCGGTGGCCCGGTCCGGCACGTGCACCGACTCCTCTCCTGCGCCTCGTCCTGCAGCCAGCCCGGCTGCCGCCGCGCCGTCGGCTATGCCTACCGCATCGGGCCCGACCGCCACGATCAGGTCGACCCCGGCGGCGGCCGCGTCGCGGCCGAGCCGCTCGTGCTCGTCGGTGGCGTCGGGTCCCAGCTCGGCCATGGCGCCGAGGACGGCGATCCGCCGCGTGCCCGAGAGCCCGGCGAGCGCCGCCAGGGCGGCGCGCATCGACTCGGGGTTGGCGTTGTACGCGTCGTTGACGACGGTCACCCCGTCGTCGCGCCGGGAGACCTCCATGCGCCACCGGCTGCGCGGTCCGGCGGCCGTCAGCGCGGCCGCGACCTGCGCGGGCGCCATGCCGGCCGCCAGCGCGGCACCCGCGGCCGACAGCGCGTTGGCGACCTGGTGCTCACCCACCACCTGCAGCGCCACCGGGTGCTGCTCGCCGCCCGCGACGAGGGTGAAGCGGGCGCGTGCGGTCTCGTCCAGGGTGACGTCGACCGCCCGGACGTCGGCGTCCTCGCCGCGACCCGTGGTCACGACGCGGGCGACGGTGCGCGGCGCCATGCCGATGACCCGGGGGTCGTCGGCGTTGAGGACGGCCGTGCCCTCGTCGCTCAGCGCCTCGACGAGCTCGCCCTTGGCCTCGGCGATCCCCTCGGCGCTGCCGAACTCGCCCAGGTGGGCGCTCCCGACGTTGAGCACCACGCCGATCCGCGGGCGGGCGACGCGGCACAGCCGGGCGATGTGCCCGCGGCCCCGGGCGCCCATCTCCAGCACCAGGAAACGCGTCTGCTCGTCGGCGTCGAGCACGGTCAGCGGCAGGCCGATGTCGTTGTTGTAGGACCCGGGCGGGCTGACCGTGGGTCCCGCCGCGCCCAGCACCTGGCCGAGCAGGTCCTTGGTGGAGGTCTTCCCCGACGAGCCGGTGATCGCCAGCGTCAGCAGGCCGCCCGTCACGAGCCGGGTGTGCACGCCGGCCGCCAGCCGGCCGAGCGCCTCCACCGGGTCGGCGACCACGATGCAGGCCAGGGCGTCGTGGGGACGGGTGGTGAGGGCCGCGACGGCCCCGGCCGCCGCGGCAGCGGGCAGGAAGTCCGCGCCGTCCACCCGCTCGCCGGCCACGGCCACGAACAGGTCGCCGTCGGCCACCGCCCGGGAGTCGAGGGTGACCGTGCCCGTGACGGTCGCGTCCGGTGAGCGGGTCAGCTCGCCACCGGTCAGCTCGGCGATCTCGGCCAGGGTGAGCGCGATCATGCCGGCGCCCCCGTCCCGGCTCCGCTGCCGACGAGGACGTCGCGCAGCACGCTGCGGTCGTCGAAGGGGTGCACGGTGCCGGCGATCTCCTGACCGGTCTCGTGGCCCTTGCCGGCGATCAGCAGGGTGTCCCCCGGCCCGGCCAGCTCCACGGCGGTGGCGATCGCGGTGCGCCGGTCGCCGATCTCGTGCACCTGCGCCCGGTCGGCCTCGGGGACCTCGCGGACGCCGGCGAGCATGGCCGCGCGGATGGCGCCGGGGTCCTCGGAGCGCGGGTTGTCGTCGGTCACGACCAGGACATCGCTCAGCCGGGCCGCAGAGGTACCCATCGCCGCCCGTTTCCCGGGATCGCGGTCGCCGCCGCAGCCCAGGACGGTGATCAGCCGCCCGGAGGTTTCGCCGCGCAGGGCGCCGAGCGCGGTCGCCACCGCGTCCGGCGTGTGGGCGTAGTCCACGACCGCGACGAACGGCTGGCCGGCGTCGACCGGCTCCATCCGCCCGGGGACGACCGTGTCGGCGATCCCCGCCAGCGCAGTCTCCACCGACACCCCGACCGCGTCGAGGAGAGCCACCGCGAGCACGGCGTTGGCCACGTTGAAGGCCCCGGGCAGCCGCACGCGTGCCGGCCAGGTGCCGCCGTCCGGACCGTGCAGGGTGAAGGTGGAGCCGCCACCGCGGGCCGGCTCGACCTCCGACGCCGTCCAGTCGCCGGGCCCGGTGAGGGCGACGGTGGCCGCGTCGGGGCGCAGCCCGGCGAGCCGGCGGCCGGCGTCGTCGTCGACCGTCACGACCTCGCGGGCGGCCCGGCCGTCGAACAGCCGGGCCTTGGCCCGGAAGTAGTCCTCGATGTCGGCGTGGAAGTCGAGGTGGTCGCGGCCGAGGTTGGTGAAGCCGGCCACGGCGAAGCGCACGCCCCCGACCCGGCCCATCACCAGCGCGTGGCTGGACACCTCCATGACCACCGCCGACACCCCGGCCTCGGCCATCGAGGCCAGCAGGGCGTGCAGGGCGGGCGCCTCCGGGGTCGTGCGGACGCTCGGGATCTCGGTGACCGTGGGCCGGCCGGCGTCGTCCCGGCCGCGGGTGCGGGTCTGCACCGTGCCGATCAGGCCGGTTCCCAGCCCGGCAGCGGCGAGACCCGCCTCGACCAGGTAGGCCGTCGTCGTCTTGCCGTTGGTCCCGGTGATCCCGAGCACCGTCAGCCGGCTGCTCGGCTCGCCGTACACGCGGTCGGCGACGGCGCCGAGCACGGCGCGCGGCTCGTCGACCACGCACACCGGCAGGCCGGTCGCGAGCGCGGCGTCCCGGCCGGTGGGGTCGGTCAGGACGGCGACCGCGCCACGGGAGACCGCGTCCTGCACGTACTGGACGCCGTGCGTGCGGGCTCCTGGCAGGGCCGCGTACAGATCGCCGGGCGCGACCTCACCGGAGGCCAGCGTGACCCCGCCGACCGCGGTGCCGTCCGCCGGGCCCCCGACGGGTGCGCCGAGGAGGTCGGCGAGCTCGGCGAGCAGCAGCGGGCGGGTCACGGGGCTCCAATCTACCGGCGAGGGGTGCCGCGTCCGCGCACCTCGGCGGGTCGGCGCTGCCGCGGGCGCCGCCGCCGCCGCGGAAAGGCGCCCGGCGGCACGGCTCAGGGAGCCTCGAGGACGAAGTCGGGGCGCGCGGTGCCGGACGGGACGACGCCCCCTGCGGTGAGGGCGTACCGCATGATGTCGGCGAACACGGGGGCGGCGACCTGGCCTCCCTCGGCGTCGCTGCTGGGGCGCTCCAGGTCGACGGCGACGACGTACTTCGGGTCGTCGGCCGGGGCGAACCCGACGAACGTGGTCACGTACCCGCCGCCCGCGTAGCAGTTGCACGCGGGGTTGGCCCGCTGCGCGGTGCCGGTCTTGCCCGCCACCCGGAAGCCCTCGATCTGGCCGAGCGGCGCGGTGCCGCCGGGACCGACGACCGCCTCGAGCATGTACGCCATCTTCTTGGCCGTGTCCGGACTGATCACCCGGGTGCTCTTCGGCTCCGCCGCCTCGACGACCCGCCCGTTCGGGCCGGTGACCGAGTCGACCAGTCGCGGCTCGATCCGGGTCCCGCCGTTGGCGATGGTCTGGTAGATCGACGCCATCTGCAGCGTCGTCACCGACACACCCTGGCCGATCGGCACGTTCGCCGCACGGCTCGCCGTCCAGTCCTTGGACTTCTGCAGGATGCCGGCGCTCTCGCCGGGCAGCTCGATGCCCGTCTTGGCACCCAGCCCGAAGGCGCGCAGGTAGTGCTCGAGCTTCTCGTTCCCGACCTCGCGGGCCAGCATGATGGCGCCGACGTTGCTGGACTTGGCCAGGATCCCGGTGACCGTCCAGTTCTTCGGCTCGTGGTCGTGGGCGTCGGTGACCACCTTGTCGCCGGCCTCGATGTGGCCGTTGACGCTGAGCACGGTGTCCGGCTCGGCCTTGCCCTCCTCGAGAGCGGCCGACAGGGTGACCGCCTTCATCACCGACCCGGGCTCGAAGACGTCGGAGACGACCGGGTTGCCCAGCAGGTTCGGGTCGGTCTTCGAGTAGTTGCCCGGGTCGTAACCGGGGCAGGAGCCCATGGCGGCGACGTGGCCGGTGTGCACGTCGAGGACCACGGCCGAGCCCCGGGTGGTGGCGCCGTCCGCGCACGCGGCCGCCAGCCGCTGGTCGAGGACGTACTGCAGGTCCTGGTCGAGGGTGAGCTTCACCGTGTCGCCGTCGGTGGCCGGCGTCGACTCGTCGATGCCCGACGGGATCGGGTTGCCCCCGCTGCCGACCTCCACCCGCCGGTGACCGTCGGTGCCCGCCAGCTGGTCCTGGAACGTGTGCTCGATCCCCGCGAGACCGGCGCCGTCGCGGCCGACGAAGCCCACGACCTGGCCGCCGACGACCCCGGCCGGGTACAGCCGGACCGGATCGTCTTCGTAGAAGATGCCCGAGAGCTCCAGGGCGTCGATGGCGTCGGTCGTCTCCGGCGAGACCTGACCCGCGAGGACGACGTACCGGCCGCTCTGCGACAGCTTGGCCGCCAGGTCCGCCTCCGGGACGCCGAGCAGGGGCGCGAGCTCCCGAGCGGTGCGGGCCGGGTGGCTGACCACCGTCGGGTCGGCCACGACGCGGGAGGCGGCGACGGTGTAGGCGAACGGCTTGCCGTGCTCGTCCACGACCGCGCCCCGCAGCGCTGCGATCGGATAGGTGCGCAGCCGGTCCTGCTCGGCCGCGTTGGCGTACGCGGCGCCGTCGACCCCCTGGACGACCGCCAGCCTGCCGACCACCGCGATGAGCAGGGCGCACATGATCACCAGGCCCCAGCGGTTGCGCAGCCCTCGCTGGCCGGGCGACAGACCCGTGCCGCTGCGCCGGCTCCCGGGGGCCCGGCGTGGGGTGAACGCGCCGGGGCGGACGGAGGTCGGCACCGCCTCAGTTCCCGCCCTGCGGCGCTCCGGCCGCCGGCGCGGGCTGCGGGGTGCCGCGCAGTACGGCGGAACCGTCGGGGGCTATGACGAGGTGCGCGGCCACACCCGCCGGCACCATGCCCGCGGCGGCCGCGGCGCGGGCGACCGCCTCGGGCGTGCTGCCGGAGACCACCTGCTGCTGGAGCCGCTGGAGCTCCTCGGCCCGGTCGGCGTTGGCGGTGCGCAGCTGGGTGGCCTTCAGCGAGTCGACGGCGATCGCGGTGTTGAGCACCAGCAGGCCCAGGGTGGTGCCGACCAGGAGGGCGACGACCAGCAGGACGAAGGGCGCGCGCCGGTGCCGCAGCAGCGACGCCGGCCGACGGCGGGGCCGCGTCCCGGCGGTACCGGTGACCAGGCGGAGCTCCGGCCGCGGGGTCGTCCTGGCGCCGGACCGGTGGGTGGCCCGCGGGGCGCCCGTCGTCCGCAAGGTTCCGACGCGGGCGGTGGCTCGAGTGGTCATGCTGCCCTCCGGATGCGTTCGGCGGCGCGGACCCGCGCGGACGCCGCCCGCGGGTTCGCTTCGTTCTCTGCGTCGGTGGCGGCCTCGCCGCCGCGGGTGAGCAGCCGGAGGACGGGCCCGAGCTCGGGCACCGGCACGGGGAACTCCGGCGGCGTCCGGTCCAGGGCACCGGCGGCCAGGGTCTGCTTGACGATCCGGTCCTCGAGGGAGTGGAACGTGATGACGACGACACGACCGCCGACCGCGAGCGCCTCGACGGCCGCGGGCAGGGCGCGCTCGAGGGCGCCCAGCTCGTCGTTGACCTCGATCCGCAGCGCCTGGAAGGTCCGCTTCGCCGGGTGGCCCCCGGTCCGCCGGGTGGCTGCGGGGATCGACGCACGGACCAGCTCGGCCAGCCGGCCGGTGGTGGTGAACGGTTCCCGGGTGCGCTCGCGCTCGATGGCCGCCGCGATCCGGGAGGCGAACCGCTCCTCGCCGTACACCCGGAGCACGCGGGCCAGTTCCTTGGGCGGGTAGGTGTTCACGATCTCGGCGGCGGTGCGGGGGGCGCCCGGGTCCATCCGCATGTCCAGCGGGGCGTCGACGGAGTAGCTGAAGCCGCGGTCGGGGCGGTCGAGCTGCAGAGAGGAGACGCCGAGGTCGAACAGCACACCCTGCACCTCGGCGATGCCGAGCCGGCTGAGCACGTCGGGCAGTTCGTCGAAGACGGCGGGCACCAGGGTGACCCGGTCGGCGTGTCCGGCGGCCTCGATGCGCCGGGCTGCCTCGGCCCGCGCCTCGGGGTCGCGGTCCAGCCCGATCAGCCGCAGGCCCGGGTGGGCCTCGAGCATCGCCAGGGAGTGACCGGCCAGCCCCAGGGTGGCGTCGACCAGGACGGCGCCGTCGGCGGCGCAGGCGGGGGCGAGGAGTTCGGTGACCCGCTCGAGGAGGACGGGCACGTGCACGGGCGGGCGCGCGGGATCCGGCGCCGCAGCATCCGTGCTGCTCATCGTCACTGCCTCTCGAACGGACCGGGGTTGCTTCCCGGAATGGTGCCGCGGGGGGCGGCCCGGCGGGTGGACCCGCGGGTGTGGGTGGGCGGGGTGCTCGGTTCTGGGGGCGGTGGGGCGGTGGGGCGGAGTGGGGCGGGTGGAGCGGAGTGGTGGCCCGCCCCTCGCGGGGCCCCGCCTGGCGTCGGGGAAGAGCGTCAGGTGGTGCCCCGCGGGGGGCGGCGGCGGCCTGTCGTCCGGTGGTCGGGGGCTGCGCAGCGAATTCGGTACCGAGCCGCGGGGAAGGCGGCTGGGGCCCGGACCGGTCGAGCCGCGGGGAAGGCGGCTCGTTCGGTGGCTGCGCCGACCCGGCTCGGGCGGCGGCGTGCCCTGGGATCACGACAGCGTCGGCATCCCCTCGCTCTCCATGTCGGCGTAGATGGCCTCCTGCTCGGCCACGTAGGCCTCCCAGTTGGCGGCATCCCAGATCTCGAAGCGGGTGTCGACGCCGACGATCACGACGTCCCGGTCCAGACCCGCGTACTCGCGCAGGTTCGCGGGGATGGTGATCCGGCCGGTCTTGTCCGGCTCGAGCTCGACCATCGATCCGAAGCTCATGCGGGCGGCCATGCGGGCACGCGCCGTGTCGGAGGGGGCCATCGCGGCCATCGCGGCGCTCTGCTCGGCGACGCGGCCCATCGTCAGGCCGTAGATGCAGCGGTCCTGGCCCTTCTTGATCACCATGCCGCCGGACACCTGGTCGCGGAACCGGACGGGGAGGGCGAGCCGGCCCTTCTCGTCGAGCCGCAACGCGTAGCTGCCGACGAACACCGGATCACCCCCTGCATCGGTCCTCCTGCGGGCCTCTCAGTGACCCGGGCGGTCCCTGACTCCCCACCGGGCGACACAGTAACCCACTAGCCCCCACTCGACACCACTCGCCGCCGTGTCGTGACCTGCTGCCCCCACGCGGCCTCCCGGCGCGTCCTGGCGCAGGTCAGGCGGCCGCGCGCACCGGATGAACCGGAGATGCGCCGGAGCCGTTCTGAAAGGTGTGCAGGCACGTACGGTGGAGACGTGACGGAGGCGACACGAACCGCCGACGGAGCGGCCGGTCCGTCGGTCGACGTCGCAGCGGTCGGTGAGCAGATCGCGTCGAACATCGGCCGCGTGATCCAGGGCAAGGACGACGTCGTGCGACTGGCGCTCGTCGTGCTGCTCGCCGAGGGCCACCTGCTGATCGAGGACGTGCCGGGCGTCGGGAAGACGACTCTGGCCAAGGCGCTGGCCGCGTCCATCGACGCCAGCGTGCGGCGGATCCAGTTCACCCCGGACCTGCTGCCCAGCGACGTGACCGGTGTGGCGATCTACGACCAGGAGACGCGCGAGTTCGAGTTCAAGCCGGGAGCGGTGTTCGCCAACATCGTGGTGGCCGACGAGATCAACCGCGCCTCCCCCAAGACCCAGTCCGCGCTGCTGGAGGCCATGGAGGAACGCCAGGTCACCGTCGACGGCATCAGCTACGAGCTGGCCCGGCCGTTCCTGGTGATGGCGACCCAGAACCCGCTGGAGATGGAGGGCACCTATCCCCTCCCCGAGGCGCAGCGCGACCGCTTCACCGCGCGGGTGTCGATGGGCTACCCCGGCCGGGACGCCGAGCTCGCGATGCTGGACGACCGCGCCACCTCCGACCCGCTCACCGACCTCGCCCCGGTGGCCGACGCCGCGACGGTGCGCGACCTCGTCGACGCCGTCGGCGGCCTGTACGTCTCCGAGGCGATCCGCCGCTACGTGGTGGGACTGGTCGAGGCCTCCCGCCGATCGGCCCGCCTGCGGCTGGGCGCCTCCCCGCGGGCCGGGCTCCAGCTGCTGCGCGCGGCTCGAGCCTCGGCCGCGCTGTCCGGCCGCGACCACGTGCTGCCCGACGACGTCCAGGCCCTGGCCGCGCCAGTGCTGGCGCACCGCCTGCTGCTGACCGCCGACGCCACCCTCGGCCGGCGGAGTCCCGAGCAGGTCGTCGCCGAGCTGCTGGCCGGCGTACCGGTCCCCCGCGGGCGCTGACGCCGGTGTCCCCGGGACTCGTGCTGTCGTCCCTCACCACCCGGGGGCGGTGCCTGGTGGGGGGCGGTGGGGCGCTGCTCGTCCTCGGGGTCCTGCTCGGCGAGCGGGCGCTCGTGCAGCTCGCGCTGTTCGTGCTGGCGCTGCCGGTGATCTCCGCGGTCACCGTGCTGCGCGAGCGGTTCCGGCTGACCACCCAACGCACCGTGACCCCCGCCCGGCTCCCGCGCGGGGAGTCCGCCGACGTCCTGCTCGAGGTCACCAACGCCGACAAGCGGCCCGGCGGGTTGTGGGTCCTCGGCGAGCAGGTGCCCGCCGACCTCGGGCACTCGCCGCGGTTCGTCGTCGACCGCCTCCCCGGCGGCGGCACGGCACGGTTCGGGTACCGCGTGCACGGGCAGCGGCGGGGCCGGCACCAGCTGGGTCCGCTCCGGCTGCGGCTGGTCGATCCGTTCGGCCTGGTCGAGCGCAGCGCCGTCGGCACCGACAGCGCGACCCTGCTCGTCGTCCCGCGGGTGCACCTGCTGGGCGCGCAGGGGCCGGCCGGGGGCCATGGCGGCGGGGGCGAGGGGTCACGCCGGACGATCGCCGTCCACGGCGAGGACGACGTGAGCACCCGTGAGTACCGGCACGGCGACGACCTGCGCAAGGTGCACTGGCGGGCCACCGCGCGCACCGGCGAGCTGATGGTCCGCCTGGAGGAACGGCCCTGGCGGGCGCAGGCCACCCTGCTGCTCGACACCCGGTCGCGGGCCCACCTGCTCGCCCCCCGGAACGCGGCTGCCCCGCGCGTGGGTCCCGCCGGCGACGGCGACCCGCCGCCGGACAGCCTGGAGTGGCTGATCGAGGCGGCCGCCAGCATCGGGACGACGCTCGCCGACCGGGGCGCCGTGCTGCGGGCGGTCACCGACGCCGGTGAGCTGACACCGACATCGGGCCGCGGGCGGCTGAGCCCCGGCGACCTGCTCGACCGGCTGGCCGCGGTGGAACCGTCCCGCGTGTCCGAACTGCATGCCGGGGCGGAGAACGTGACCCGGGTGGCGGGTGAGGGCCCGGTGATCTGCCTGCTCGGAGCGGTCGGGCCCGACGACGTGGTCGAGCTCATCCGCGGCCGCTCCGGGCCCAGCAGCAACGCGGCGGTCCTCCTCGACATCGAGAGCTGGGTCCAGGCGGGTCTCCCCCGCTCGCGGCGCGGCTCCACGAGCACCGCGCGGGGGGTGCTGGCCGCCCAGCGGGAGGACGCGGCGGCGCTGCTTCGGGCCGCCGGGTGGCGAGTGGCCGTCGCGCGGGCCGATCGCGCGGTCGCCGACGTGTGGGCCGCCCTGGGCGACGCCACCGCCTTATCGGTGGAGGTGCCGGCATGAACGGCGCGGACGTCCGGTCGGCGGCTGCGGCCGCGCTGGCGACCGTCCTCGGCGCCTGCGCCCTGACGCCGGTCTACTCCTCCCTCGCCTGGGTGCTGCCCGTGGTGTCGGTGGTGCTCGTCGTCCTCGCCGGCGGCCTGCTCATGCGTGTCGGGGGTCCGGCGCTGTGGGCCCGTCTCGCGGACGGCCGGCCCGTGCCCGGACGGCTCGCGGCCGTCGGCCTCGTGCTCGTGCCGCTCGGCCAGCTGGTGCTGGTCCTCACCCTGCTCACCGCGCGTTACGCGCCGGGGAGGGCGCGGCTCGGGATCATCCCGACCAAGCGAAGCCTCGCCGCGCTGATGTCGGTCCTCGAGGAGGGCGGCACGGAGCTGCGCGAGCAGGCCACCCCCACGCTGGCGCTCACCGGGCTCCTCGCCCTGACCACGGTCTTCGTCGGCGTGATCGCGGTCGTCGTCGACCTCGTGATGGTGGCGGGGCGTCAGGCGATCCTCGCCGGAGCCGCCCTGCTCGTCCTGTACTGCGTGCCGGTCGCCACCATCACCGGCGGCATCGGGCTGGTGGCGCTCGTGGCGCCGGCGGTGGGGCTGGCGGTCCTGCTCTGGGCCGACCAGCGGCGTCGGGTGGGCTCGGCGAGCCGGCCGCCCGAACAGGGGATCAGCGCCCGCCTGGGCACGGGGACCGTCGCGGCGCTGCGGATCGGTGCCGCCGCCCTCGTCACGGGCCTGATCGTGGGTGCCGTCGTCCCGACGCTGTCCGAGGGGTCCCTCGCCTCCGGATTCGGCGACGGAACGACCGGCAGCGGAGACGGCCCGGGCGGCACGACCGGCACCTCGCTGGATCCGTTCGTGGAGCTCGCGGGCCAGCTGACGTTGCCCAAGCCGATCGACCTGCTGCGCATGCAGACCTCGGTGGACGACCCCGGCTACCTGCGCGCGGTCACGCTGGACGTGTACGACGCGGCCACCGGCTGGCACCTGAGCGGGCTCGACGGGAAGGAGCCGATCGCCGGCAACGATCGGCTGGCACCCCTGCCGCCGCGGGAGCAGGGCCGTTCGGTGACCGCGCGGATCCAGGCCATCCGGCACGACGACCGGTTCCTTCCGGTGCCGGCCTCTCCCCTGGCGGTGCGGATGCAGGGCAACCGGGCCGGTGACTGGCGGTTCGACCCGGCGACCGGCACGGTCTACGGCCGCCGGGTGACCAGCGCGGGACGGTCGTACACCGTGGTGGCCACCGAGCCGCGGCCCCCCGCCGCGCTGCTGACCGCGTCCACGCCCCTGCCGGCGACCAACCCCGTCCAGGAGCAGTACACGGCGCTGCCCCAGCTCGACCCGCGGATCCTCACCACCGTCGCCCAGGTGACCGCGGGCGCGACGACCCCCTACGAGCGTGTCCGCAGCATCCACGCGTATCTGACCGACAAGGACAACGGCTTCCGGTACAGCCTGGCCACGTCGCCGGGGACCAGCGGTGACCGGATGGTCGACTTCCTCACCGAGAAGCGCGGCTACTGCGAGCAGTACGCCGGCACCATGGCGGTGATGGTGCGCGCGGCGGGCATCCCGGCGCGGGTCGCCCTGGGATACACGCCGGGGCGGGAGCAGAAGGACGGCAGCCGGCTCATCACCAGCGACGACGCGCACGCCTGGGTGGAGGTCTACTTCCAGAACCTCGGCTGGGTGCCCTTCGACCCGACGCCGATCTCGGCCGCGCGCGCGGTTCCGCTGCCGTGGGCGCCACGCGCGGACGCGCCGGCCACGCACGACTCGAGCGTGAGCGCTCCTGCCGCCGCGGCACCGACGACCGCGCCCGCCGCCCCCCTGCGGGACCGCGGCGGCGACGGAGCGCCGGCCCTCGCCGAGGGGCAGACCGCGGGCGGGACGCCGTGGCTGCTGCCGACGGGCGCCGCGGTGGTCCTGGTGCTGCTGATCGCCGGGACGCCCGCCGGCATGCGCGCCCTCCGGCGACGGCGGCGGGTGGCGGCCGGCACCGCCGTCGCGCTGTGGGACGAGCTCACCGCCACGGCCCTCGACGTCGGCGTCCGCCTCCAGCCGTCCTGGACACCGCGCCGCGTCGCGCGCGAGCTGAGCGGCGCCGTCGGGGGTGATGCAGCCGCTGCCGAGGCCATCGCCCGGCTGGCGGGGGCGGAGGAGGTCGCCTGCTACGGGCCGGCGGGGGACGGTGCGCCCGATCCCGGGCTGGTGCCGGCGTTGGAGAACGCACGGCGGGGACTGCTGCGCGCCACGCCCCGGGAGGTCCGGCTGCGCGCCCGGCTGTGGCCCGCCTCGCTACGGGCCGACATCCGGTCCGACGAGGGGGGCGCGCTGTCCCGGCTGCGCCGCCGCCCCCGGACGGCCTGACCCCGAAGAGCCTGACCCCCGAACGACGAGCAGCCGCCGTCCGCAAGGGACGACGGCTGCGAGGGACGACGGCTGCCGGGGAGGTCGGCGGGCTACTGGTCGTAGCGGCGGCGGAAGCGCTCCTCGAGGCGGTTCTTCAGCGGCTGGCGACCGACCCGGCCGCCACGGCCGCCGCGGCCGGGCGCGGCCGAACCGCGGCCACCGGCGGGCGAGCCACCGGACTCGACCGCACCGGTGGCGGCCTTGTAGTTGAGGACGCCGAGCGCGAGGCCGGCGAACGACAGCAGGGCACCGAGCCCGCCGATGAGGTAGTTCTGGGCGACCGCGCCGCCGACCATCACGGCCATTCCGACGACGACCAGGGCGACACCGAGTTGCAACTTGCGGCGCGCCTTCAGCCGGCGGTCACCGGTGCGGACCGACGAGGCGAACTTGGGATCGTCGTCGACGAGGGCGCGCTCGATCTGCTCCAGCAGACGCTGCTCGTGCTCGGAGAGCGGCACGTCGACCTCCAGGTGGGCGGAGCCTTGGCCGTCGGTGGCTTCCGCCGACGGTACAGCCGATGTTACGAGCCCTTCGCAAGCGGCGAAAGGCGAGCCCGCGGCGATCCGTGGGGAAGTCTCGGGGATCACTCCTCCGGGTGCCCTCCCGGTGGCCGCGTGGGTCCGCGCCGGGATGGATCCGCGCTGGTCAGGCCGGATCTCCGCCCGGCGTTCCGGTGCAGGAGCGTCGCCGGCCGCACCGCGCCGGCCCCGAACCGCCGGGCCGCGCGGTCGGCGGCGAGCTCGGCGTCCCGCCGACCGTGCTCGCGGGCGCCGAGCTCCAGCTGCTGCGACGCGGAACCCGCGTCGACCAGCCGCTCGGCCCGCACCCCCACCAGCCGGATGCGGGCCCGATCGAGCCCCAGCGCGTCGAACAGTGCGCGGGCGGTGTCGTAGAGCTCCTGTCCCACGTCCGTCGGGACCTCGAGGGTGCGGCTGCGGGTGATCGTGGCGAAGTCGGCGAACCGGATCTTGATGCTCACCGTCCGGGCCAGCCAGCCGCCGGCGCGCAGCCGGCCCGCCGTCCGCTCCGACAGCAGGAGCAGCTCGCGGTGGATGACCGCGGGGTCGTCGACGTCGGTGCCGAAGGTCTCCTCGTGCCCGGTGGATTTCTCCGGCTCGTTCGGGACCACCCGGCGCGGATCCCTCCCCCACGCCAGGTCGTGCAGGTGGCCACCGCCGGCCGCACCGAGCGCTCGCTGCAGAGTTTTTGCCGGCACGTGCGCCAGGTCGCCGACGGTGCGCAACCCCAGCCGCAGCAGTTGCTCCTCGGTCTTGGGGCCCACCCCCCACAGCGCCCCCACCGGCAGGGGGTGCAGGAAGTCCATCACCTCGGCCGGGCGCACGACGCGCAGCCCGTCGGGCTTGGCGGAGGTGGAGGCGAGCTTGGCGACGAACTTGGTGCCGGCGACGCCCACCGAGCAGGTGATGCCCTGCTCGTCGTACACCCGGGCGCGGAGGTACTCCCCGATCTCGGCCGCGTCGCCCAGCCGCCGTCCGGCGCCGGAGACGTCGAGGAACGCCTCGTCCAGGCTCAGTGGCTCGACCAGCGGGGTGATCGACCGGAACAGCGCCATCACCGACCGGGAGACCTCGGCGTAGAGCGCCATGTCACCGGGGAGCACGGTCGCGGTCGGGCACAGCCGCAGCGCCCGGGCGGTCGGCATCGCCGCGTGCACGCCGTAGCGGCGCGCCTCGTACGTGGCCGAGGTGACCACCCCCCGGTTGCCGACGCCGCCCACGATCACCGGCGTGCCCGCCAGTTCCGGGTGGCGGCGCACCTCGACGCTGGCGAAGAACGCGTCCATGTCGACGTGCAGGACGGTGCACCCCGTCGACCTGCCCACGAACACCTCCTCCGCAGCGCATCTGCGTATCGAACACCTGTTCGATATCCTGCCGGAAGAGTAGCTCCTGCGAAAGCCGCTGATCACGGCTGGTGGCCGACGGCGTGTCAGACCAGGATGAGCGAGGTAAGGCAGCGACGGGGAGCCGCCGGCCGGCGGCTCCGGATCGACCCGATCGGAGAACCCATGGCGCTCGACGACGACATGACCAGCACGGAGGGCCCGGCCGACGGCGGGGCCGCAGGCACGCCCGGTACGCACGACGGCGGCGCCGATGGCGGCGCGGACGGCGGAGCTGACGGGGGCGCCGGCGACGCGGGTGCCGACGGCGGCGCGGACCGCGGCGCTGACGGTGGCGCCGGCGACGCGGGTGCCGACGGCGGCGCGGACAGCGGTGCCGACGGCGGCGCGGACGGCGGCGCGGACGGCGGTGCCGACGGCGGCGCGGACGGCTCGGCCTGACCGAGAACCCGACCTCGCAGGGCCGGGCGGAGCATCAGCTCCGCCCGGCCCTGCGGCGGTGCACCAACCTCGACCCGGAGGTCTTCGTCGACCGGTACTGGGCACGGCAGCCCCTGCTGGCGCGCGCTCGGGACACCGGCAACACCTTCACCGACCTGCTCGACCTGCCCGCGGTCGACGAACTGCTGTCCCGCCGCGGCCTGCGCACGCCGTTCCTGCGGATCGCGAAGGACGGCGCGGTCGTCGACCCGAAGCGGTTCACGACCTCCGGCGGCGCCGGCGCGGAGATCGCCGACCAGGTGTCCTCCGACGCCGTCCTGCGACTGTTCGCCGACGGCAGCACCGTCGTCCTGCAGGGTCTGCACCGCCTCTGGCCGCCGCTGATCGAGTTCGCCGATTCCCTCGCCGCCGACCTGGGGCACCCGACGCAGGTGAACGCGTACATCACCCCGCCGTCCTCGCGCGGCTTCAGCCCCCACTACGACGTCCACGACGTCTTCGTGCTGCAGGTCGCCGGGGAGAAGCACTGGCGCATCCACGCCCCGGTGCTGCCCGACCCGCTGCGGACCCAGCCCTGGCAGGACCGTGCGGACGACGTCGCGGCGGCCGCCGAGGGCGAGCCGGTGATCGACGCGGTGCTCGGCCCCGGCGACGTCCTCTATCTCCCCCGCGGATTCATCCACTCCGCGGAGGCCCTCGGCGCCATCAGCGCGCACCTGACCGTCGGCGTGCATTCGGTGACCCGCTGGTCGGCCGCCGAGTCCGCGCTGGACCTCGTCCGCGCCATCGCCGCCGACGACCCGCAGTTGCGCACCTCCCTCCCCCTCGGCATCGACCTGGCCGACCCGGACGGCGTGCGGGACGACGTCGCCGCCGCGATCGCCGGGCTGCAGGAGTGGCTCGGCCGGCTCGACCCCGACCAGGTCGCCGACCGGCTGCGGGCGCGGGCCTGGGCGCAGGTGCGACCCGAGCCGGTCGCGCCGCTGGCCCAGTCCGCCGCCGCGGCCGCCCTCACCGATGACGCCGTCCTCCAGCTGCGGCGCCGGCTGCGCTGCGCCCTCCGGGACGGCACCGACGGCGACCTCACCCTCCTCGCCGGACGGCGCTCGCTCACCTTTCCCGTCACGGAGCACGCCGCCCTCTCCGCCCTGCTGGCCGCCGGCGAGCTCAAGGTCGGCGACCTGCCCGGACTCGAGCCGGTCGGCCGGCTGGCGCTCGCCCGCAGGCTGGTCACCGAGTCGATCGCGACCGTGCCCGATGATGGGATCCGTGGCGACGGACTCTGGGCGGACCGATGAGCCGGCCCCCGGCCCCGTCGACGGGGTGACTCTCCCGTACCGCCCCGCCGGTCGGCTGGACCCGAACCGGTGCTCGGTCCGGGCGCTCGCCCGGGGCGACTCCCCCGTCGCGACCGCCTCCCCCGCACAGCGCTGGCTGCTGATCGAACAACCCGGCCCGTGGGGTCGCGATGCCCTGGCCGAGTCGCGGTTCGACCAGCAGGTGGCCCCGGAACTGGCCCGCCGGTCCCGGACGGAGAACGTCCGGCTGCTCCTCGTCCGGCGGCCCGGGGAGCGGCTGGCCGATTCGGGTCGCCGCTGGGCATACGCCGACAGCCGGCCCGGCCGGGAGGGGCTGTGGTGGTCGGTGCGCTCGTCGGACGCCGACCTGCTGACCGCCCCGTGGGACGGATCGGTGGGAGTCCGCGCCGAGCGGCCGGTGTACCTCGTGTGCACCCATGGCGGGCACGACGCCTGCTGCGCGCTGCGCGGCCGGCTGCTCGCCCGGTCGATGCCGGTACCGGGACCCGCGGACGTCTGGGAGTGCAGCCACCTCGGCGGCGACCGGTTCGCCGCCAACGTCGTCGTCCTGCCGCACGGCTTCTACTACGGCCAGGTGCCCGGCGACGGCGCGGAGCTGGTGCGGGCGCACGAGCGCGGGCAGGTGGCGCTGCCCTGGCTGCGCGGCCGGGCCGGCGTGCCGCCGCCGGGCCAGGCGGCCCAGCACCACGCCCGCGGGGAGCTCGGGCTGCTCGGATGGGACGACCTGCCGGTGACCTCCGTGGAGCCGGCCTCGCCCCCCGGCGCCGACATCGAGCGCTGGACCGTGACGATGGCCGGCCCGGACGGGGACGTCGTGGCAGCGGTCGAGAGCCGGCCGTCCGAGGTGGCCGACCACCTCACGTGCCGCGCCCTCCACCCGGCGCACTCGCGCACCTGGCACGTGGACCTCTGGTCAGGCAGTCCCCGACCTCGTTAGCGTGTCAGGGCAAGCCTGACACGCTCCCGTCGAGGATCCTGCCGTGACCAGTCGCTGCTCGTTCTGCACCAAGCCCGCCGATCAGGTCGGCACGCTCGTGGCCGGCGCCGGCGTCTTCATCTGCGACGAGTGCGTCCAGCTCTGCGCGCTCGTCATCGCCGACAAACCGGCCGGTGGAGCCGCGCCACGGGTGCCGATCTGGGAGCAGATCGACGACACGGCGTTGCTCGACCATCTGCCGCGCATCGAAGCGGTCCGCGACCAGGTCGACGACGACCTCCGCGCCTGGGTGGCGGAGGCACGCCGGCGCGAACTCTCCTGGGACCGGATCGGCGAAGCCCTCGGCATGAAGCGGCAGTCCGCCTGGGAACGGTTCGCCGGCTGACTAGCCGAGCGATCGGCCCCGGGCGACCAGCAGGGGGATCGCGAGCTCGGTCGCGGTGAGCGAGCCGTGGTAGGCGGCGAGCCGGCTGGGCCCCGGCTCGTGTTCCGGGGTGATCAGCGCCCAGCTGCCCCGGGCCAGGGCGACGACGTCGCCGATGCGGGCCGCCAGGGCCTCGTCCACCGGGCCGAAGACCCCGCTGCTGACCGCCTCCTCGCGGGTCGCCACCCACGCGCGGTCGCCGAGCAGCTCGCGCCAGCGGGCGAGGACGTCGTCCGCCGCGCCGGGCAGGGTGTGCACGTACCGGGCGCGCGGCTCCCCCGCCAGCACCCGGACGCCGTCGACCAGGGCCGGATCGGCGTCCAGGTCGATCCGGGTGGCGGCCGGGACGTCGAGCATCCCGTGGTCGGCGGTGACGAGCAGGGCGGCGTCGTCGGGCAGCCCGGAGACGAGCTGTTCCACCAGGTGGTCGATCAGTACGAGCTGCGCCCGCCAGCTGGGCGAGTCGACGCCGCGGACGTGCCCGGTGAGGTCGAGCTCGGGCACATAGCCGTACACGAGCGCGCGCGGGGTGGCGGACAGCGACCGCAGGGCGAGCGCGCACAGATCGCCGTGGCTGACGGCACCGGTGTAGTGCGCGCCGCGGTAGACCGCGCGGGTCAGGCCGGAGCCGGCGTAGGCGTAGGGGCCCACCGCCGTCGCCGGCACCCCGGCCGCGTCCGCCTGCTCGAAGACGGTGGGCCGGGCCTGCCAGAGGTCGGGGTCGGGGTCGTCGGCCCACTGGACGTGGTTGAGGCTGCGGTTCTCCCCGGGGATGTCGGTGACGAAACCGAGGATGCCGTGGCTGCCCGGGGGCAGGCCGGTGCCGAGGGTCGCGAGGCTGACCGGGGTGGTGCTGGGGCATGGCGCGGAGAGGTCGCCGACCGGCTGGGCAAGGGCGGTGAGCGTGGGCGCGAGGTCGGCATGCGCCCGGAGGAGGTCGGCGCCGAGGCCGTCGATCAGCAGGACCATGACGCGGCGCGCCCCGGCGAGGGCTGCGGTGAGACCGAGCGGGTCGGCGGGGAGATCGCCTCGGGTGATGGGGACGCCGAGAGCGGTGCCCGCGCCGGGCAGCACATCGGCAAGGGTCGCGGCGCCGTAGGGCGGCACCGCCAGGTCTGGCGGCCGCGGCGTCACGGGCGCGTCGCGAGGACGTGCAGGCCGGTGGCGATGTCGCGGAAGGGCGACTGCTCCGCGAGCGCCAGTTCCAGAGCACGCACGGCGCCCGGTTCCGCACCCGACGTCGCCTCGAGCAGGTCCGCGACCACGGAGACGCCGCGCCACGGGCCGGGGCGCAGGCCCGCGCCCTCGACGAGGGCCAGCATGTCGTCCGGGCTGAAGCGGCGCCGAGCCGGCCTGGAGCGGCCGGGCGCGGGGTCGCGGTCCTCGAGCAGGGCCAGCGCCTCGACCGGGTGCCCGGCGACGGCGCGGCCGAGGACGGCGCCCGCCCGGTTGGCCGTTGCGACGCTCACCTGGCCGCCGGACCGCAGTGCGCGGCTGATCTCCCCGAGAGTGACCGCAGGGTCGTCGACCACCTCGAGGACGTAGTGGCACAGCGCCAGATCGAAACCGTCGCTGCCGGCGGCCGGGAGCACCTCGTGCAGCAGGTCGCCGTCGCCCTGGAGTCCGTGGACGCGCGCGCCGACGCCGGCGGTGTCCGCTCGTCGGCGCAGCGTCGCGAGCGCGTCGGCGCTGGGGTCGACGACGGTGACGTCGTGGCCCAGCCGGGCGAGCGGGACGGCGAACATCCCGCTGCCGCCGCCGACGTCGAGCACACGCAGCGGCGAGCCGGCGCTGATCACGGGGTCGAGCGCGGCCCAGACGGCAGCGGTCCGGGCGGGCAACTGCTCGGCGGACGAGGCAGGGGCGGTCGGCACGCTTCGGAGCCTAGTGGCGGCCCCGAGCCGCCACCGGCCGCTTACGCCGGGACGCCGTCGGCGGCGCGCCGGATCTCGGCGACGTCGATGCGGCGCATGCCGAGCATCGCCTGGGTGGCGCGCTGGGCGCGGGCCGGATCGGGATCGCCGAGCAGGGCGAACATCTCGACCGGGATGACCTGCCAGGAGACGCCGAACTTGTCCTTCAGCCAGCCGCACTGACTCTCCTCGCCGCCTTCGAGCAGGCGGTTCCAATAGTGGTCGGCCTCCTCCTGGTCCTGGCACATGATCTGGAAGGAGATCGCCTCGTTGAGCGGGAACTGCGGCCCGCCGTTGAGCGCCGTGTACTCCTGACCGTCGAGGGTGAAGCTGACGGTCATGACGTCGCCCGCCTTCATCGGCGGCGGCATGTCGGGCCCGTAGCGGGTGACCTGGCCGATCGACGAGTTGGGGAAGATCGACGTGTAGTGCTGCGCGGCCTCCTCGGCCGTTCCGTCCATCCAGATGCACGGGATCTGCTTGGGCATGACTGGTCCCCTCTCCGATCCGGTCGTCTCACCGGTCACTAGGTAGACGGCAGCCCACGCCAGAAGTCATCGGGGAGCCGCAGGGCCATCCCTCTCGAAGGGTGGGTGGGTCGTCGTCGGGGTCGGGGGCGGCGGTGCGGGTCGGCGCAGGTCGGGTGGTGCGGGTGACTGCGACAGTTCTTGCAGGTCACGAGGCCGCTCTCTCGATCTCTTCGCCGTCAGTGACCGGAGCTGCCGGGGCTGGAGTGCCAGAGCTTGCGGGGCGGCCCGGAGGCGGCCCGGCGGGCGGCGATCTTCGAGTCCTCCCCGGCAGGCTTGATGTCGGCGTAGGGCGACATCCGGAAGCCCGTCGGGTGCACCAGCACCGGCCGCACCATCACCGGCCGGCTGCTCCGCGAGGCCGCGGCCCCCGTGATCGCCTCCTCGGTGATCTCCCCCGGCGCCGCCATCAGCTCCCGCACTCCCTCGAGACCGTCGGCCTCCCACGCCTCGTGCAGCGCGGGCAGCTCCCACGCCCCGGTCGCACGTAGCGACACCCCCCGCGGACCGGTGCGACGCAGCACTCCGCGGATCACCAGGAGCCACGAGTGGAAGACGGTTGCGGCGTAGGGACCCTGCGCGTCCTCGAAGAACGTCGAGTCGGTGCAACCCGTGCCGTCGTCCAGGGTCACGAAGACCACCCGCCGTCCCGAACGGATCGGCGGGGTCTGTGTCGCCACCTTCACCCCGGCGACCAGCACCTCTGCCCCGCTCCGGCAGCCGAGCAGCTCCCCGGCGGGAACCGCCCCGAGCGCGGCGAGGAACGGCTTGTAGAAGTCGACGACGTGCCGGCTGGCGTCCAGGCCCAGCACCTCCAGCTCGGCGCGCACCAGCTCGGCGTCGGTGAACTCCGGCAGGCCGCTGCCCTCGGCCCAGCTCAATCCGGTCTCCTCCGGGCCGCTCTCCCCGGGTGCCGTCTCCTCCTCCGGCAGCTCCAGCCCCATGAGGTCGAGGCTGAGCTGGCCGCTGGAGTTCGCCCGCGCGCCACTGCGGCTCCACCGGTCGAGCTCGCCGATCTGCAGCAGGAGGTCGCGTCGGGTCACCTGCTTGCGCCGGTGGGTCGGCCGGCCGGCCTCGCGGTCGCGCACCCCGAAGCCGTAGAGAGAGTCGAAGCCGCCGGCCAGCACCAGCCGCTCGACCACCGGCCGGGACACCGACGCCCGGTGCCAGAAGTCGGTCAGCGAGCGGTACGGCTGGCCGGCCACGACCCGGGTGACCTCGTCGTCCGAGATCCCCTTCACGTCGGCGAGCGCCAGCCGGATGCCGTAGTCCGACGGTGGCCGCATCGAGACCGGCATCCAGTCGGGCCGCCGCCAACTCTCGACCTCCACCTCACTGTCAGGGTCGGGTTCGATGCGCTCGATCCGGTAGGTGTCGGCGGAGGCGTTGACGTCCAGGCCCAGCACCCGGATCCCGAAGTTGCGGGCGTCGTCGAGGATCAGCCGCTTGGGATACATCCCGGGGTCGTGGGTGAGCACCCCGGCGAGGAAGGCCGCCGGATGGTGGGCCTTCAGCCAGGCTGACTGGTAGGTGGGCAGCGCGAACGCCGCCGCATGGGCCTTGCAGAAGCCGAACGAGCCGAAGGCGGCGAGCACCGTCCAGACCTGCTCGGCCACCTCCACCGGATAGCCGGCCGACAGCGCCCGCGGCACGAACCAGGCCCGCACCTCCGGATGGGCGTCCTTCTCCCCCAGCGCCCGCCGCACCTCGTCGGCCTCGGCCAGGGTGCACCCGGTCATCCGGGCCACCACCTGCAGCACCTGCTCGTGGAAGACGACCACCCCCGCCGTCTCCGCGAGAGCGAACTCCAGATCGGGGTGCGGGTAGACGGCGTCCCGCCAGCCGTTCCGGGCCATGAGGAACGGCGTGACCATGTCGCTCTTCACCGGCCCGGGCCGGAACAGCGAGATGTCGATGATCAGATCCTCGAACGTCTGCGGCCCGAACTTGCCGACCAGCTCCCGCTGCCCCGGCGACTCGATCTGGAACATGCCGAGCGTGCGGGTCGAACGGATCAGCTCGAAGGTCGGCTCGTCGTCGCGCGGGATGGCGTCGATGTCGACGGTCTCGCCGTCGACCCGGGCGACCTCGTCGATCGCGTGGGCGATCGCCGACTGCATTCGGATGCCCAGCAGGTCGAGCTTGAGCAGCCCGAGCTCCTCGACGTCGTCCTTGTCGAACTGGCTCATCGGATAGCCGAGGTAGCTGTTCTCCACCGGCGTGCGGTCGAGCAGCGTGGCGTCGGACAGCAGCACCCCGCACGGGTGCAACGCGATGTGCCGGGGCAGGCCGTCGAGCCGGGAGACGAGGTCGAACAGCAGGTCGAGATCGCCGGTGCCACCGGCTCGTTTCGCCCCGTACCGACTGGCCCGGAGCTCCGGCAGATCCTTGAGCGCGGCGTGCACCTGGTTGGCCCGGATGTGCGGGAACGCCTTCGCCACGGCGTCGATCTCCGCCGGCGGCAGCCCGAGCGCGGCACCGACGTCGCGGATGGCGTGCCGGACCCGGTAGGTGTCCATCATCGAGATGCAGCTGACCCGGTCGGCGCCGAAGCGGTCGATGACCGCGTCGTAGACCTCCATGCGCCGGGCGGACTCCACATCGATGTCGATGTCGGGCAGCTGGTGGCGCAGCGGGGACAGAAAACGCTCCATCAGCAGGCCGTACCGGATCGGGTCGACGTCGGAGATGCCCAGCAGATAGGTGACCAGGCTGCCGGCACCCGATCCCCGCGCCGCGGCCCGAACCCTCAAGCTCTTGATGAGGTCGACCACGTCGGCGACCGTGAGGAAGTAGGAGGGGTAGCCGAGGGAGTCGATGACCTGCAGCTCCTCGTCGAGCCGCTGCCGCACCCGTTCGGTGAGCGCCATGCCCCGTCGTCCGAAGCCGGCCTCGCAGCGGGACCGCAGCACCTGCGACGGCCCCATCCCCCGCTCGGCGGGGGTGGTGACGACGTCGAGCTCGGGATAGCGGACGCTGCCGATGCCCAGGTCGTCGCGGACGTCGACCGCGCACTGCTCGGCCAGCCGGGCGGTGCGCTCGAGCAGCCGCAGCGCAGCGTCGCGGTCGGGACCGACCAGGTCGTCGGCGACGTCGGCCATCTCCTTGCCCGACTTGAGGTAACCCTCCGCCGTGCGGCGGTCGACGTGCCGGGCGGCGAGCGGGACCAGTCGCCGGGCGGCGTCCAGCACATCGGCGGTCGGGGCATCGAGGGCGTCGACGTAGCGGACGGCGTTGCTGAGCACCACCGGCACGTCGTGCTCGGCGGCGAACCGCAGCATCGCCTGGGCCCGCTGCCGGTCGCCCTGGCCGCGGTGGTGCACGACCTCGAGCACCAGCCGGCCGGGACCGAAGGCCGCCCGCCAGGTGTCGAGGTGCGCGAGCGCGAGATCGGCGCGGCCGGTGGTGAGCGCCCGGCCCACCGCGGAGTCGGGGCCGAGCAGCGCGATCAGCCCGGGCGCGTGCTCGGCCGCCATTGCCAGCGAGCTCACCGGCTCGCCGCGGGTGCTGCGCAGATGGGTGGCACTGGTGAGCCGGCACAGCGCCCGCCAGCCGGCGCCGTCGCGGGCGAGGAAGGTGGCCCGCGGCAGCCGCGGGTCGACGCTGACCCCACCGCGGGCAGGCACCCGGCGACCGGACGTCTGCAGCCGGGGGCGCGTCCCGCCCCCGATCGGCGAGGCCAGGGCAGGCGCCAGCGTGGTGTCCAGGGCCGGGGCGATCGCCAGGTCCACGCCGAAGATCGGACGTACACCGGCCGACCGGCAGGCGAGAGCGAACTTCACCGCGCCGTAGAGCCCGTCGCGGTCGGTGAGCGCCAGTGCCGTCATGCCGTGCTCGGCGGCCCGGGTCACCAGATCGGCGGGGTGGTTGGCCCCGTACCGCATGGAGTACCCGGAAGCGACGTGCAGATGGACGAAGGGGTCAGTCACGCAGCCTCCTCGCTGGCGCTCGTCAGCCGCGCGACCGTCAGTGCTGCGTCTATGGGTGCGCTCGCAAGCTCGCTCACCTCCGGGACCGGGAGGCCGGACCGGTGGCAGTTCCACCGATCACCCGCGGGCGGGTGAACGGGGACCGGGGCGGGTCAGCGGCGACCGGAACGGGCAGCGCGAGACAGTTCTCCACCACGGACAGGAAGGCGCCGACGTCACGGACCAGGTCGTCGGCCTCCCGCTCGGTCACCGCGTGCGAGAGCCCGGCCTCGGCCGCGGCCCGCTTGGCGGCGCCCGCGGAGAAGAAGGTGGCCCACTCCCCGAGCTCGGGCATCACGTCAGCGAGCAGCACCCAGGCGCTGCGTGGCCGTCCGCGGGCCGGCTCGGGCCGGGTACGGGCCGCCAGCACGGCCGCGGCGGCGCGCAGCGCACCCAGGTGTGCCGTGGCATAACGCTGTCGGGCGTCGGTGCAGGCGGCCGCCTCCCGCAGGCCGCGGTGCGCCTGGTCGAGCAGCTGGGTGGCCGCGGCGGGCAGGGCGGGGGGAAGGGGCAGCTGACCGGCGGCCGACATCACCCGTGCGGCGCCCATCAGTCGTGCACCCGCACGAGCCACCAGCGGTTGTCCACGGCGTCCCAGGACAGGTCGAAGACCCCGGCGAAACTCGTCCGCGAGCGCCCGGCGCGAACCGCCTCGACCCGCCACACCTCCTGGTTGGCGACCAGGTCGGCCGAGGCCCCTCCCGACACGGCGGGGTCGCGGCGCCACCAGGCCGGGGTCTCCACCCAGGAGTCGAGCAGCTCGCCGACGAGGTACCGGGACCCGCCGCGCCAGAACTGCACCGGGCCGAGCGGGCCGCGCTCGACCTGCACCTCTTCACCCACCCGTCCGGCGGCCTCACCGAGTACCCGGCTCATGACACACTCCCCAACCGTTTCCACCCACAGCCCGCCGGCCCGGACCGCCGCTCCAGGCGGGGAAGGGCCGGGGAGCGGCGGTGGACCGACAGTGTTCGAACGTCTGTTCGAACACTGTCCAGTAGACCGGACCCCGGAGGCGACGTCAAGACGGGCGGCCGTGTCGTCGCCTCCTGCCTCCCGGTGGCAGGATCGGAACCATGCCCACCCGCGCGACCTCCCCCGCACACCCTCGGGTGGCCGCGGTCGCCCAACTCCTCGCGGAGGCCGGCGCGCCCGGCGAGGTGCGGGTCCTCCCGACCGAGGTCCGTACCGCCGCTGGCGCCGCCACCGCACTGGGCGTCCCGGTGGGGGCGATCGCGAACAGCCTGGTCTTCGAGGCCGCGGGCTCCCCGGTGCTGATCCTGACCAGCGGCGCACACCGGGTCGACACGGCGAAGGTGGCCACGCTGCTCGGCGTCCCGGAGCTGACGCCGGCCCCGGCGGACGTCGTCCGTCGGGCCACCGGGCAGGTCATCGGCGGCGTCGCCCCGATCGGTCACCCCGAGCCCATCGGCACGCTCGTCGACGTCGAACTGGCCCGCCACGAGGTCGTCTGGGCCGCGGCCGGCCACCCGGCGTCGGTCTTCTCCACCACCTACGAGGAACTGCTCCGCCTGACGGCGGGCACGGCGGCCGAGGTCGGCGCATGACCGGCACCAAGCCCACCACCCGGATCGCCGAGCTGCCCGTCCGGTGGTTGCGCGACCACATGCACGAGGCGCTGATCATCTACGGCCTGGCCATGGGGTACGACTCGGCCGTCGTCGCCGGGCGCTACGGCTACGCCATCCAGCACACCGACCGGCCGGGCTTCCGCGCCGTCGGTGCGTTCGAGGCGACCCCGGACGGCGAGCAGCTGGTCGGCTTCGGCTACGGCTACCTCGCCGAGCCCGGTCAGTGGTGGCACGACCAGGTGCGCGCGGCCCTGGACCGGCGGACGGCGAAGAAGTGGCTGCCCGGCGCCTTCGAGGTCTGCGAGCTGCACGTGCACCCCGACTCCCAGAGCCGGGGGCTGGGCCGGCGACTGCTGCACGCGCTGGTCGCCGACCTGCCCTATCCCGCCGCCCTGCTCTCCACCCCGGACGCCGACACCAAGGCGTTCCGGCTCTACCACGCCGACGGCTTCGTCGACCTGGCGCGCGGCTACCACTTCCCCGGCGATGCGCGACCTTTCGCCATCCTCGGGGCGCGCCTGCCGCTGCGGTCCTCCGAGCCGGATCCGGCAACCGGCTGAGCGTGGGGTCGTCCCCAGCGGCCGAGGGCGTCGACGTCGTCGTCATCGGCTCGGGGCACAACGGGCTGGTCGCCGCCTGCTACCTGGCCCGCGCCGGGCTGTCGGTGGAGGTCGTGGAGTCCGACGACGTCCTCGGCGGCGCGGTCTCCACGGTAGAGCGGTGGCCGGGTGTGCGGGTCGACCGCGGGTCCAGCGCGCACGTGATCATCCGGTCCAGCGGCATCGTCGAGGAGCTCGACCTCGCCGCCCACGGCCTGCGCTACGTCGACTGCGACCCGTGGGGCTTCGCACCCGCCCCCACCCCGGGCGCTCCCGGCCCGGACGGGCGTCCCCTGGTGTTCTCGGTCGACCTGGACGCCACCTGCGCGTCGATCGCCGCGGCCTGCGGCCCGGCCGACGCCGCCGCCTACCGGGAGTTCGTGGCGGTGTGGTCCCGTCGCAGCCGGGCCGTGGCGGCCTCGTTCGGACGACGTCCCACGCCCGCCGGGCTGATCCGCTCGTTCTGGCCGCTCGGCGCGCCGTCCGACGGGCGGTCCCGGACCTCCGGGGGCGACCTGGCCGTGGACTTCCTCGGCTCCGGCGACGCGCTGCTCGACCGATGGTTCGCCAGCGAGCGGCTGAAGGCTGCGCTGGCCTGGTTCGGCGCCCAGTCCGGCCCGCCGATGTCCGAGCCGGGCACCGCCGCGATGGTCGGCTGGGCCGCGCTGCTGCACGGGACGCCGCCGGGCCACCCCGTGGGCGGTTCGGGTGGGCTGACCGCGGCGCTCCGCCGGCGGCTGGAGGCCGACGGCGGCCGGGTCGTCCTCGGCGACGGTGCGGCCCGGCTGCTCGTCGAGGACGGACGCGCCGCCGGCGTCGAGACCGGCTCCGGACGCCGGATCCGCGCGGACGCCGTGGTCGCCGCGTGCCACATCGGCGTCACGAAGGCGCTCGCGGGCGACGCGGCCCCCGCCGCGCTGGCCGACGCCGACCCGCCGCTGGGCAACGGTTTCGGGCTCGTCGTGCGCGCGCTGACCGACGCCCTCCCGGTCTATCCGGGCGTTGCGCCCGAGGTGTCCGCCACGGGCCTGCAGCTGCTCTGCACCGATCGCCACGACCTGGCCGCCGCGCACGGCGACTGGGCGGCCGGCCGGCTGCCGAGCAGCCCGGTCCCCCTGGCGATGAGCTTCTCCGCCACCGACCACACGCTCGCGCCGGCCGGGCAGCACGTCGTCACGATCTGGGGCCAGTGGTACCCCTACGAACTGGCGGGCGGCGGGAACTGGGACGACCTCGCCGACGCCGAGGCCGCTCGGCTGGTCGATGCCGTCGACCGGTTCGCGCCCGGGTTCGCCGAATCGGTACAGCGACTGTACGTACAGACCCCGCTGGCCCTGGAGCGCGAATTGTCGCTGCCTCGTGGCAACGTCATGCACGTGGAGATGGGGCTGGCCAGCATGTTCGGGTTGCGGCCCACGCCCGCGCTGTCCGGCCACACCGTGCCCGGCCTGCCCGGCCTCTACCTGGCCGGCGCGTCGACCCACCCGGGGGGCGGGGTGTCGGGCAACTCCGGACGGACGGCGGCGCGCGTGCTGCTGGCCGACCGGCGGCCGGCGAGACGGGTCCTCCGAGCCGTGCTGCGCAGGGCGGGCCGGTGACTGCCGTCGCGGTCCGGGTCGCGGGCGGCCGGGAGCTGCGCGCGGCGCTGCCGCTCGGTCTGTCCGTGCTGCTGGTCCTCACCGCGATCGCCTATCCGCTGACCTCCGGCACGGCGCGCGACGCGGTCACCTGGACCCTCGTCCTGCTGGGCGCCGCGGTCTCGGGTACCCATGCCGGCCTGAGCCGGGGCGCCCGGGTGGGCGGGGGGCTGGTGGCGCTGGTGACGGCCACCGCGGTCGGGTTCGAGGCCCTGGGGCTGGCCACCGGTGTGCCCTACGGCCGCTACGAGTACAGCGACGCACTCGGTCCCACCCTGCTCGGCGTGCCGTTCCTCGTCCCCCTTGCCTGGCTGATGATGGCCTGGCCGAGCTGGGTCCTCGCCGACCGACTGACCCGCCGGAGCACCGCACGCATCGCGGTGGCGGCCGCGATCTTCGCCGGATGGGACGTCCTCCTCGACCCGCAGCTGGTGCAGGCGGGGTACTGGACCTGGTTCCACCCCTCCCCGGGGCTGCCCGGCATCCCCACCGTGCCGCTCACCAATCTCGCCGGCTGGCTGCTCGCTGGCGGGGTGCTCATGACCCTGCTCGATCTGCTGGTGTCCCGGGCTTCGGCGGCCGGCTCCCCCGCGATCGGGGACGCGGCACCGCTGCTGACGATCGCCTGGATGACCGTCGGGGGATCGCTGGCCCAGGCGGGCTGGCTCGGGCTGCCCGGCTCCGCCGCCTGGGGCGTCGTCCTGGCCGCCCCTGTGCTGGGCACGCTGGCAGTCCGGCACTGGACGGCGAGGCGCGGGCGGTGAGCGGGCGCATCCTCCGGCTCCTCGCCGGGCTCTCGGTGGCCGGCGCGGCCCACGCGGCGCTGAACATGGCGCTGCTCCGCCGTCCGCCGGCCGATCCGCCGCCGGTGCGCCGTCCGGTCACGGTGGTCCTGCCGGTCCGGAACGAGGCCGAACAGGTGAGCGCCTGCCTGGCCGCCCTGCTCGATCAGCGTGGCGTCGACGACCTCACCGTGGTGGTGGTCGACGACGGCTCGACCGACGGGACGGCGGACGCCGTGCGCACGGTGGGCGATCCGCGGGTCCGGCTGATCGCCGCCGGACCGCTCCCCGCGGGCTGGCTCGGCAAGCCGCACGCGTGTGCCGTCGGAGCGGCTGCAGCGCGGGACGACGGCATCCTGGCGTTCGTCGACGCCGACGTGCGGCTCTTCCCAGACGCGCTGGCCGGAGCGGTCGCCGTCCTGGAGCGGCACGGCCTCGATCTGGTGTCTCCCTGGCCGCGGCCGGTCGCCCGCGGGTGGGCCGAGCGTCTGGTGCAGCCGCTCGTGCCATGGCTGTGGGCGACGACGCTGCCCGTGCGGCTCGCCGAACGCTCCCGGCGGCCGTCGCTGGCCGCGGCGACCGGCCAGTTCCTCGTGCTCGACCGCGGTGCCTACGAGCGGGCCGGCGGCCACCGGGCGGTCCGCGGGGAGGTGCTGGAGGACATCGCGCTCCTGCGGGCGGTGAAGCGCACTGGCGGCCGCGGCGGCCCGGTCGACGGTTCACGGCTGGCCGCCTGCCGGATGTACGACGGCTGGACGGCGCTCCGCGACGGCTACAGCAAGTCGCTCTGGGGAGCGGTGGGCGCCTCGCCGATCGCCAGTTGCGCCGCCGCGGCCGTCCTCACCGCGGTGTGGGTGGTGCCGGCGGTGGCGGCGCTGCGCGGATCGCGCGCCGGCCTGGCCGGATACGCGGCCGGGGTCGCCGGTCGGGCGGTCACCGCCGCCGCCACCGGCAGCCGCGTGTGGCCCGACGCGCTCGCCCACCCGGCGTCGATGGTGCTGCTCGACGTCCTGATGGTCCGGTCGGTGGTCGGTCATCGCCGCGGCACGCTGAGCTGGCGCGGCCGCCACCTGCCCGCGCCACCTCGGACGCGTCCGGCCACGATAGGGACGTGACCTCCCCCTCCTCGCCCGCCCGCGTGCGCTTCGACCCCGACCAGATGGGGCGGAACGACTTCTACCGGGTGCTGAACTCCGTCGTGGTGCCGCGCCCCATCGCGTGGGTCTGCAGCCGCTCGGCCGACGGCGTGCTCAACCTCGCGCCGCACTCCTTCTACACCGTGGCCTGCGTCGAGCCGCCGGTCGTGCAGTTCACGTCGGTCGGCCGGAAGGACTCGCTGCGCAACGTCGAGGCCACCGGCGAGTTCACCGTCAGCCTGACGCCCGAGGCCCTGTTCGAGCAGATCAATGCCACGGGCACCGACTTCCCGCCGGGCACGAGCGAGGCCGAGGCCTGCGGCGTCCGGCTCGAGCCCAGCGACCTGGTGGGGGTGCCCCGCGTCGCGGAGTCCCCGGTCGCCGTCGAGTGCACCCTGCACTCCACCGTCCGGCTCGGTGACAGCACCGTCGTCTTCGGCCGGGTGCGGGCCATCACCGTGTGGGAGACGGCAGTCCGGGACGGCCGTCCGCGGATCGAGGAGCTGCACCCGCTGGCGCGCCTCGGCGGCAACGAGTGGTCGACGATCGGCGAGGTGAAGGAGATCCGCCGCATCCCGTTCACGAAGTGGGTCGACGACCCCGCCATCGGCGAGCAGGTCAGGGGCGACAGCTAGCCGGGCAGGTGGGGGGCCACCTCGTCGGCGGCATCGGCGCCGAAGGCGTCGGCGAAGCGGGCCAGGAAGCTCGGGTTCGGCAGGTCGTACTCCTGGGTGCCCACCACCTCGACCGCCGCGGTGGCCACGGCGGAGCCCAGTTGGGTCGCCCGCTCGAGGCTCAGTCCCCACATGCGTCCGGCGATGAACCCGGCACGCAGGGCGTCGCCGCCTCCGGTGGGCTCGACCGGCTTGGTCTCGGGGACGGCGATGACCGAGATCGGCTCGGCATCGGACTGCCGGACGAGGACGCCGTCGGCCGCGCGGGTGGTGACCCAGGTGCCGACGCGGGAGAGCACCTCGTCGACGTCCCACCCGGTCTTCTGCTGCAGCAGGTGCGACTCGTACTCGTTGGTGAACAGCAGGTCCGCGCCGTCGACCAGCTCGCGGATCATCTCGCCGTCGGCCCAGGCCAGCTGCTGGCTCGGGTCGGCTGCGAACGGGTAGCCGGCCTGACGGCACTCCTGGGTGTGCCGGACCATCGCCTTCGGGTCATTGGGGCCGATCACCACGAGGTCGAGGCTGCCGACCCGCGCCTCGACCGGCCCGAGCTCGATCTCGCCGGCCTCGGACATGGCACCCGAGTAGAAGGACGCGATCTGGTTGTTGGCCGCGTCGGTGGTGCAGACGAACCGCGCGGTGTGCTTGAACTCCGACCAGTGCACGCTCTCGGTGTCGACACCGTGCCGCTTCAGCCACGCCTCGTAGTCGGCGAAGTCGCTGCCCACCGCGCCGACGAGCACGGGCCGCAGGCCCAGTCGGCCCAGCCCGTAGGCCATGTTCGCGCCGGCGCCACCCCGGTGCTGCACGAGGTCGTCGACGAGGAAGGAGAGCGAGACGTTCTCCATCTGACCTTCGACGAACTGTTCGACGAACTTCCCGGGGAAGGTCATCAGGTGGTCGGTGGCGATGGAGCCGGTGACGGCGACGGGCACGGTGCGCTCCCTCTGGCTGGATTCGGTGCCCGCTGCGGAGCAGCGCACTGCGAGAACTCTAGGAGAGGAACCGGGTGCGGACTCAGTCGGCCAGCGCCCGGCGCAGCGAGAACCCGAGCTGGACGACCCCGATCACCCCGAGGGCCGACCCCGCGGCGGCCCCACAGACGACCACGAGGCGGTCGGCATCGAGGAGGGCGAGTACCCCCGCCCCGACCAGCGTGAGACCGGTGAGGACGACGCGTGTCGGCCGCTCCCACACCGAGAGAGCACCCGTCTCGCTCACCCCCGCCTGCCCGGCGCGCGCCCGCAGGTAGTCCGGCAGCCAGCAGAGCGCGCCGAACGCAACCGCGAGCAACCCCGGCGCGCCGGCGGCCCACAGGGCGGCCGCGTAGGCGACCTCGGTCAGCCGGTCGGCGACGGAGTCGAGCACGAAGCCGCGGCGCGACGCCCGGCCGGTGGCGATGGCCAGTGCCCCGTCGAGGGAGTCGAGGAGCCCGGACAGGCCGACCAGCACCCCCGCGGCCAGCAGCCACGGTCCGCCCGCCCGGGCCGGGACGACGGCGCCGGCCGCCACCAGCAGCCCGAGGGCGGTCGCCACCAGCGGCGACAGACGCGCGGCCGGCCGGGCCAGGGTATAGGCGAGCGAGAGCCAGCCCCGGACGAGCGCGCTGTCGGTGCCGGCGTCGCCGTGCCACCGCGACCACGCGGCGAGGTAGTCCTCCCGGCTCAGCACGCTGTCTCCTCCGTCCCCCGCCGACAGCAGGGACAGTAAGGGAGTGCTCGCCGGTCTCTCCCCCGCCCGACGCCGCGTCGTCCTGGGCTTCCTGGTGCTGGCGCTCGCCGCCGCTGCCGCCGTGATCGCGACGCTCGTCCCGCGCTCGGCCCCGGCCGCCGGACCTGTCCCGCAGGGCCGGCCGGGCCCGGTCCTGCTGGTGCCCGGCTACGGCGGGTCCACGGCCGCGCTGCAGCCGCTGGCCGACGTCCTCACCGCCGCCGGCCGGGACGCGACCGTGGTGGCCCTTCCCGGCGACGGCACCGGCGACCTGAACGCGTCCGCCGACGCGCTCGGCCGCGCGGTCGACGCGGCCCGACGGCGGACCGGCGACCGGACGGTCGACGTCGTCGGCTACTCGGCGGGCGGGCTGATCGCGCGGCTGTGGGTGGCCGGAGGGCCCGCGGACGTCGTCCGCCGGGTCATCACCCTCGGCTCCCCGCACCACGGCACCTCGCTGGCCGATCTCGCGGGTGACGTCGCGCCCGGCCAGTGCCCCGTGGGCTGCCGGCAGATGGCCAGCGACAGCGAACTGCTCGCACGCCTCAACCGCGGCGACGAGACACCGCCCGGCCCCACCTGGGTGTCGATCTGGACCACGCAGGACGAGACGGTCACCCCGCCGGAATCCGCGCGGCTGGCCGGGGCGGTGAACCTGCCGGTGCAGTCGGTGTGCCCGGACGCCCGGGTCGGGCACGGCGACCTGCCCCGCGCGGCGCTGGTGCAGCAGATGGTGCTGGCCGAGCTCGCGCCTGGCGACCCCGTCGAGCTGGGGCCGCAGGACTGCGCGCGGCTGGGCGGCTGACCAGTAGCGTCCCGGCGATGAGCCACAGGGCAGCGTCCGGGCCGGTCACCGTGGAGCGGGACGGGCCGGTGACGACCGTCCGACTGTCCCGCCCGCACGCCCGCAACGCGGTCGACGGCGCCACCGCCGCCGCGCTCGCCGACGCCTTCCGCGCCTTTGACGCGGACCTCGAGGCGTCGGTCGCGGTCCTCCACGGCGAGGGCGGCACGTTCTGTGCCGGCGCCGACCTGCGCGCGATCGGCACGCCGGCGAGCAACCGCACCGAGCCCGACGGCGACGGTCCTATGGGCCCGACCCGGCTGCGCCTGCGCAAGCCGGTCGTCGCGGCGATCGAGGGGCACGCCGTCGCCGGGGGCCTGGAGCTGGCGCTCTGGTGCGACCTGCGGGTGGCCGGCGACACCGCCGTCCTCGGCGTCTTCTGCCGCCGGTGGGGCGTGCCGCTGATCGACGGCGGCACGGTGCGGCTGCCCCGGCTGATCGGCGCCGGCCGGGCGATGGACCTGGTGCTCACCGGGCGGGCGGTGTACGCGGCGGAGGCCCTGCAGATCGGGCTGGTCAACCGCGTGGTGCCGGCCGGTCAGGCGTTGCAGACCGCGCAGGCACTGGCCCGGCAGATCGCCGCATTTCCGCAGACCTGCCTGCGCGAGGACCGCGCCTCCCTGCTCGAGCAGGACGGACTCGACGAGGACGCGGCGATGGCGAACGAGTTCACCCACGGGCTGACCTCCCTCGCCGTCGACGCCCTGCCGGGCGCCGCCCGCTTCGCCGCCGGGGAAGGCCGGCACGGGACGGGCGTCTAGTGCCGTGTCAGTCAACTTTCGCCTTGCGGGGGCGTTGCTGATCCTCGCCGGCGGGTGCCGGTGAGCGACTTCCCGCAGCCATAGCGGCTGGGGGGCGGGCCACGGCGGGCCAGATGGACCCTCCACCGCGCCCCACCACAGGGGTGGGTGTCCGCGCCCGGCCGGGTGGCCGGGTGAGCAGTGCGCGGCGGGGATCACGCCGGGACCGGCCGGCACCGGGCAGGTGCCGGCCGGCTCGACGGTGCGTGGTCACCGGCGGGCCGCCGGTAACGGTCGCGCCACCGACGCCGGGACCACGAGGGGTGGTCCCGGCGCGGGCGGCGATGTTGGCGGCACCGACCAGATCGCGGTGCCCGGTGAACCGGCAGGACCGGCAGCAGAAGACCCGCCCGCGGGGCTTGGGCACCCGGGCGCGGCAGGCGGGGCAGGTGGAGGAGGTGCCCCGCTCGTCGACCACCTCGACGGCGATACCGGCGACCTGCGCCTTGTCGGTGAGCGTGGCCAGCAGGTGCCCGACAGCCCAGTCCCGGACGGCCTTGTTCTGCCGCCGCCCGGCGTCGTGGGCCAGCAGCCCGCGGGGATCGCCGACGACCAGGGTGCCGATCCGCTGCTGCACCGCCCAGGCCACCACTTCCTTGGCGGCCTCGTGGCGGGCCTGGGCCAGCCGGCGGCGGTGCCGGCCCTCCAGCGTGCGGCTGCGGGCGCGGTAGCGCCGCCACCGGCGAGAGCCTCGCTGCCCGGGCCGGGGGGCCGGGCAGCGGTCGCCCGGGCGCGGGCCTTGCCCTCGGCCAGGTGCAGCCGGTGTTCGGCGCGCAGCGCCCGCCCGGACACCAGCAGCGCCGCATCCGCCCCTTGCTCACCGCCGCGGGGGGCGAGGACCGCGTAGAGGTGGATGATGCCCAGATCCACCCCGGCCACCCGAGCCGGATCCGGCCTCGCCCCATCCGGGTAGGTGGCCGTCGGGACCTCGGCGGTGAGGTCGAGGAACAACCGCCGGCCCTGGTTGACCAGGCGCACCGAGTCGGCCGGGTAGGGCAGCGGTCGGGCCAGCCGCACCCATAGCGGCGGGCGACCGCGTGCGACCGGCAGCCGCACCCGGGCCGCGCCGTCTCCACGAGGGTTGTCGAGGGTGAACGTGCCGGCGTAGAAGCGCACCGGCACCAGCCCGCGGCGGCGCCGCGGGAAGCGGGCGGTCGCGTTCTGGGCCTTGCGGGCTCGGGCGGCGGTCATCCACGCATCCGAGTACGCCCGCAGCACCGAACGAGCTCCGACGCTGGACAGCTCCCCGAACACGCCGTCGCCTGCGGCGGCCAGCTCCCGGCACAGCTCCTGATAGCCCACGAGTGGCCGGTCACCGCGCCGGCGACGCCACTGGTTCAGTTCCAGCACCGCCGCCCACACGTCCCCGCCCGAACGCAGCAAACCGAATAGACGACGCCGCTGCCCGCCCGTCACCCGTAGCCCTACCCGGGCGGTGCGATACACCACCGCAGGCGCGCCCGGATCCCGACGACGAGGCATGACCGGAACCCTGCCCGACACCACCGACAAAACGCCGACGAGGCGAACGTTGCGAGCCGTGGTTCTAGCTCGTCACGTCCTTCGTCGTGAAGTTCGCCCAGGCCGCGGCCAGGAGAACGCCCACGTAGACGCCCTGCAGCGCCAGCCCGCGGGTGAGGTCGCGCCACTGGATCGGGTCGCGGAACAGGTCGACGAACGCCAGCCAGTAGCGCGTGGGCAGGTAGGGCGCGATCGGTGAGGCCGCGTCCAGGGTGAACAGCAGCGACGAGGTGACCAGCACCGCCAGCGCACCCATCGTCGCGCCCAGCGGGGAGTCGGTCATCGTCGAGAAGAACAGCGCGAACGCAGCGACCCCGAGCATCGAGACGGCGACGTAACCCACGGCGAGGACGGTGCGCCCGTAGAGGTCTCCCGAGGTCAGCGACGTGCCCGACACCGACGTCCCGCCGATCGGCTGGGCGTCGAACACCGTCTTCCCGATCACGTAACCGACGCCGGCCACCACGACGACCGTGACCAGCACGAAGGCCAGGACGGCGACCAGCTTGGCCACCAGCAGCCGCGTGCGCCCGGCCGGCCGGGCCAGCAGGTAGCGCAGCGTGCCCGCCTGCGCCTCCCCGGCGATCGAGTCGCCCGCGACGACGGCCACCGCGATCGGCAGGAACAGGGGCAGGACGATCGCCAGCGCGGCCAGCGGATAGAGCGCGCCGTTGCGCAGGACCGCCGACAGGAACGGCGGCCCCTCCCCCGCCCGCGGCGCCAGGTCGGTCAGCTGCAGCAGCACCGCCACGAATACCGGCAGCGAGTTGAGGACGGCGATCGTCGCCCAGGTGCGCGGACGGCGGAACATCTTCCGCAGCTCGACGACGATCACCGGCGGCCCTCCACCCGGTCGGTGCTCGTGCCGGTGGCGGCCAGCACCACCTCTTCCAGCGTCGGGCGCTCCAGCGCGAGCCCGGTGACCGGTATCCCGGCGCCGACCAGAAGGGCGTTCACCTCCGCGGGATCCGCCCCGCGCACGACCACCCGCTCGCCGTCGATCGCGGTGACCCGTCCGTCCAGTGCGGCGCGCACCCGGTCGGGCAGGGGCGTGTGCACGACCGTCGAGCCGGTGGGCGCGGTCAGGGTCGCGAGCTCGTCCTGGAGCACCAGCCGGCCGCGGTCGAGCACGCCGACGCGCGAGCACAGCTGCTCGACCTCGGCGAGCAGATGGCTGGAGAGGAAGACCGTCGTCCCGCCGCGGTGCAGCTCGAGCAGCAGCTCGCGGACCTCGGTGATGCCCTGCGGGTCCAGGCCGTTGGTCGGCTCGTCGAGGACGAGCAGTTCCGGACGGCGGAGGAGCGCGCCGGCCAGCCCGAGCCGCTGCCGCATGCCGAGGGAGTAGGCCTTCACCGGACGCCGGCCGACGCCGCCGAGCCCCACCTGCTCCAGGGCGTCCGCCACGCGCCGCCGCCGGGTGCGCCACGACCCGCCCCGGCCGGCGGCGTCGAAGAGCGACAGGTTCTCCCGGCCCGACAGGTGCCCGTAGTGCGCCGGACCCTCGATCAGCGCGCCCACCCGCGGCAGCACCCGCCGTCCGGCGCGGGGCATCCGCTCCCCGAGCAGGTCGATCTCCCCGCTGGTGGGCAGCACCAGCCCCAGCAGCATCCGGACCGTCGTCGTCTTGCCCGACCCGTTCGCCCCGAGGAAGCCGTAGACGTCGCCGGCGTGCACGTCGAGGTCGATGCCGTCGACGGCCCGCAGCCGCCCGTACTGCTTGACGAGCCCGCGGGTGCTGATGACCGCGGTCACGGCGCCGGCTCCAGGTCGGGCAGCTGCCGCGCGGCCTGCGCGAGAGCGTCGAGGGTCACCGTGCCGGTGAGCACGTACGGCCCGCGCCCGGGCGGCTCGACGATCATGACCGCGACCGGCCCGGCGGCGACCCGGGTGCCGAGCTCGTCGGTGACCGCGTCCGGGCTGGCCGAGAGCGCGTCCCGCAGGCCGAAGGCCAGCCGGTCGGGCACGGGTGCCACGGCGAGCAGGGTGACGCCGCGCCCGTAGAGGCCGATGCCCGGCGGCACCCCGTCGAGGGCCCGCCGGGGCAGCCCCACGAGCGACGCGGGGAGCTGGACCGGACGGATCCGTCGTCCCGCCTCGAGCACCACCTCGGCCTCACGGCCCTCGCGCACAGTCGCGCCGGGTGGCGGGGCGAAGGCGGTGACCGGGGCGGCCGGCATCCCGAGGTCCAGGTCCAGGAACCGGGTGTCGAGGGCGACCTTGGCCGCGCCCTTCTGGAAGACCTCGACCTGCAGGGGCAGTCCCGTGCGGCCGTCGATCCAGACGTCGACGCGGCGCACGGACGAGGCATCGGCCGTCGGGGTGAGGCGGACGCCGAGGGTGTCGCGGCCGGCGACCCGTCGCGCGCCGACGCGGGTGAGCTCCGCGTCGGTCGCCTCCGACAGCAGCCGGCGGCCGAGCGAGCTGGGTAGCAGGTCCGGCGGTGCCGGTAGCTCGAGCGGGTTCGCGGCGTTCCAGGTCGCCGTCGCCGTCTCGTACTGCCAGGTCCAGGTCGCCCCGGGCCTGGTGTGCGTGCCGGTCTCCCCCGCCGGCGTGACGACGTCGACGCGGTTGTCGAGCGGCCCGCGCCACCACACGCGCATCGACGTCCGGTCGGAGAACAGGTCGGCGACCGAGCTGAGCTGGTCGGTGACCGGGAGGGCCAGGTTGCCGGCCGACACGGCGTAGCCGGCGAAGCCCAGTGACTCCGTGGCCAGCGCCCGGGTCCGCAGCTCAGCGGCGGGGACGGCGGCATCCGAGGCCGGGAGGAGCCGCAGAACGGGCGGGAGGGCGAGGAGCACCGCGACGAGGGCGGCGACGGCGGCCCAGCGAGCGGCCCGCCCGTGTCGTCGTCCGGCCACGACCCACCGTACGACGGGGGGGCTACCCCATCGCCAGCGCGAGACAGCAGGCGGCGAGGAGCCCGGCGACCGGCGTCATGAGCAGTCGCTCCGGCCGGCTCCGCGAGGCCGCGTTCATCGCGATGCCGAGCGCGAAGTAGCCGGTCAGCACCCAGATCGCGACGCCGACGACGCCCGCCGGGAGCAGGTCCACGGCCCCGGCCGCGTGCAGGATCAGGACGGCGAAGACGGCGTACAGCACGATCGACACGGCGCTGCCGAAACGCAGGCCGGCCGGGAGGATCTCGCTCCGACCGCCCCAGGCGAACCGGCCCAGCGGCAGGCCGGCGACCAACAGGCCCTGGAAGACGGCGAGCGCGCCGAGCAGGAGCATCGAGACGACAGCCGCGGTCATGATCACGATCGGCACGCTAGCGCCCCCGTGTGTCGATGCCCGGGAACCGGGCACAGCCCCTGCATGGCTCCCCCGCTCAGCGACGCCGTCGTCGTCGACGTCCTCCGCCGGGTCGATCGGCTGCTCGCGCCACTGGTCCACCGGCTCGGCCGCCCGCCGGCCCTTCCCCAGGAGCAGCGTGACCAGTGGTGGGCCGACCGGGTGTCGCGGGTCGCGGCCGGGGTCGCCGCGGCGCCGCGACTCGCCGGCAAGCTCGCCGACCTGCTGCCGCTGCAGAACACCGTCGGGACGGCGGTGCAGGCGGTCGTCGTCCTCGGTGTCGCCGGCGAACGCGGCGTGCAGGCGCCGGCCGAGCGGGTGTCCCTGCTGGCCCGGGTCCTGCTCGACCGCGACCTGCCGGCCGACCGGGTGGAGCCGCTGCTCGTGCGCACCAAGGGCACCTACCGCGAGGACGCCTTCGGCGCGAAGGAGACCCGCACGGGGGTGCCCGGCACCGCCCGCACGCTGTGGCGCACCACCCGGCTGCCGGGGCGGATCGACGACGCCCTCGACGCCCGGCCGAAGGGCCGGCTGCGGTACCGGGCGCTGTCGAACCTGCCGGTGGTCGGCGTCCTCGGTGGCTACGCCGCCGAGCGGGAGGGCCTGCGCCGGGCGGCGGCCCGCGCGGCCGCTGTCCTCGACGGACGGGTCAGCGGCTAGGTACAACTAGGCGCGTCCTGGGGCACGAGGTTGGCGTAGACCTCACGCGTCGCCGTCGAGCGGTTCATGGTGATGAAGTGGATGCCCGGCACGCCCTCGTCCAGCAGCGTGCGGCACAGCTCGGTCGCCACCTCGACGCCGAACGCACGGACGGCGGCCTTGTCCTCGGGGCGGTCGCCGTCCAGCGCGGCGAACCGCTCGGCCTGGTCCGGCGGGAAGGCCTGACCGGACAGCTGGACGATCCGGTTGATCTGCTTCGCGTTCGTCACCGGCATGACCCCGGCGATGATCGGCACGTCGCAGCCGTGGGCGGCGACCCGGTCGCGCATGCGCAGGTAGTCCTCGGGCCGGAAGAACATCTGCGTGATCGCGAAGTCGGCGCCGGCGCGGCACTTGCGCACGAACATCTCGACGTCGGTGTCGAAGTCCGGCGAGCGCGGGTGCCGCTCCGGGAAGGCGGCCACGCCCACGCAGAAGTCCCCCATGGACTTGATCAGCTCGACCAGCTCGCCCGCGTAGCTCAGCCCCTCCGGGTGGGCGACCCACTCGGCCTGGGGGTCCGCGCCCGGCGGGTCGCCGCGCAGCGCCAGGAGGTTGCGCACGCCGTGGGCGGCCAGCCGGCTGACCACGTGCCGGAGCTCCGCGACGCTGTGGTCGACGGCGGTCAGGTGGGCCAGCGGCGTCATGGTGGTCTCGGCGGCGATCCGCTCGGTCACCGAGACGGTGCCCTCCCGGGTCGACCCGCCGGCGCCGTAGGTGACCGACACGAACGACGGCTGGAGACGCTCGAGCTCGCGCAGCGCGGTCCACAGCTGCGCGGCGCCCTCGGGCGTCGTGGTCGGGAAGAACTCGAACGACCACGTCGGTCGCCCGGCCGCCAGGAGTTCACGAACGGTCCGGCTCACAGATCCACAGGGTACGTGTGCCCTCGATGCCGTCCCGCTCGGTCTTGCACAACCTGGTCAATACTGGGTCGGTGACCGCAGGGACCCAGCAGCGCGACCAGCTTCCCGCCGCGGCCGGGCTCGACCGGCTCCGCGCCGCCGTCTCCGCGGCGCTGGGGAACTTCCTCGACGGGCAGCGCGAGGTGCTCGCCGCGATGGACCCGGCCCTGGTCCCGGTCGCGGACGAGGTCCGCGCGCTGGCCGAGGGCGGCAAGCGGCTGCGTCCGGCGTTCGCCTACTGGGGGTGGCAGGGCGCGTCCGGCGGATCCGGTGAGGACGAGGCGGCGGTGCTGCGGGCGGTGGCGGCGCTGGAGTTCGTGCACGCCAGCGCGCTGGTCCACGACGACGTGATGGACGGGGCGCGCACCCGGCGCGGCCGCCCCGCCACCCACATCGGGTTCGCGACCCGGCACGGCGGCGCCGAACTCCGGGGGGACGGCGACACGTTCGGCACCGGCGCAGCGATCCTGGTCGGCGACCTCGCCCTGGTCTGGTCCGACGACCTGCTCGGCCGCTCGGGGCTCTCGCCGGAGGCACTGACCCGGGCCCGCGCGGTCTGGGACGAGATGCGCACCGAGGTCACGGCCGGCCAGTACCTCGACCTGCTCCGCGCCGCGGGCGGGCTGCCGGGCCCCCAGGGCGCGCTGACCGTCGCCCGCTACAAGAGCGCCGGCTACACGGTGCAGCGTCCGCTGCAGCTGGGTGCGGCGATCGCCGGCGCGGGGCCCGAGGTGAGTCAGGCCTGCACGGCGATCGGGCTGCCGCTCGGCGAGGCGTTCCAGCTGCGCGACGACGTCCTCGGCGTGTTCGGCGACCCGGCCGTCACCGGCAAGTCCGCGGACGACGACCTGCGCGAGGGCAAGCAGACACTGCTCGTCGCCCTCGCCGAGGAGGGCGCCGACGACGCCGGCCGCGCGCTGCTGCGCGACCTGCTCGGCAACGCCGACGCCGGGCCGGAGGAGTTCGACGCCCTGCGCCGGCTGCTGGAGACCACCGGCGCCCGCGACCGCGTGGAGGCCCGCATCGCGGAGCAGACCGCGTCGGCCCGCGCGGCGATCGCGGCCGCACCGCTGACCGACGACGCGCGCGCCGCCCTGGACGCCCTCGCGGTCGCCGCCACCTCCCGCACCGCCTGACCGTGCGCACGGTTCCCGGGCGCACGGACCGCGTCGTCGTCGTCGGTGCCGGGCTGGCCGGGCTGGCCGCGGCGCTGCGGCTGCGCGGTGCCGGCCGCGAGGTCACCATGGTCGAGCGCGGGCCGGGGCCCGGTGGTCGCGCCGGACGCGTGGCGCGCGCCGGGTACGTGCTCGACACCGGCCCCTCGGTGTTCACCGCACCCGAGATCCTGGCCGACACGCTGGCTGCCGTCGGCGAGAAGCCCGAGGAGCGGCTGACGCTCCTGCCGCTGGAGACCACCTACCGGGCGCAGTTCGCCGATGGCTCCCACCTCGACGTGCACGCCGACCGCGACGCGTTCGCGACCGAGGTCGCCGCGTTGTGCGGGCCCGCCGAGGCCGCCGCGCTCCGCCGCTACCTCACCGACCTCGCCGACCTGTACCGGCTCCAGCTGGCCACCTTCATCGACCGCAACCTCGACTCCCCGCTCGACCTGCTCGGCCCCGAACTGGTGGCACTGGCCCGGCGTGGCGGCTTCGGCCGGCTGTCCGGGTACGTGGAGCGGTACTTCGACGACGAGCGGTTGCGCCGGCTGTTCAGCTTCCAGGCGCTCTACGCCGGGGTGTCCCCGTTCCGCGCGGTCGCCGCGTACGCCGTCATCGCCCAGCTCGACATCGGCGCGGGGGTGTGGCACCCGGTCGGCGGCATCTCCGCGGTGCCGCGTGCCCTGGCCGATGCCGCCTCCGACGCGGGGATCGGGTTCCGGTACGACGCCGAGGTCGCGGAGCTGGAGACCTGCGGGGGCCGGGTGGACGCCGTCCGCCTGGTCGACGGCGAGCGGCTGCCGGCCGACGCGGTCGTGGTGACCGCCGACGCGCCGTGGCTCCTCGTCCCGGGGCTGCGCGGCCCGCGCCGGCCGGTCCACTCACCGTCCTGCGTCGCCCTGCACCTCGGCGTCCGGCACGAGCTGCCGGGGCAGGCGCACCACACGATCAGCTTCGGGCACTCGTGGCGGGGCGTGTTCGACGAACTCACCCGCGACGGACGGATCATGACCGACCCCAGCCTGCTGGTGAGCATGCCGTCGCACACCGACCGCAGCCTCGCCCCCGACGGGGGGCAGGTGCTCAGCGTCGTCGCGCCCACCCCCAACCTGGACCGGCGCAGCGGCGGCAACCCCACCGTCGACTGGGCGCGGATCGGACCGCGCTACCGCGACGAACTGCTCGCGACCCTCGAGGCCCGCGGCTGGACCGGGTTGACCGGCGCGATCGAGGTCGAGGAGATGGCCACCCCGCACGACTGGGCGGCCCAGGGCATGGCCGCCGGCACGCCGTTCGCCCTCGCCCACACCTTCGGCCAGACCGGTCCGTTCCGCCCGGCCACCCTCCCCCGCGGCGGCCCCGAGAACGTCGTCCTCGCCGGCTCGTCGGTGCAGCCGGGCGTCGGGGTGCCCATGGTGCTGATCAGCGGCCGCCTGGCCGCCGAGCGGATCACCGGATGACCGCCGTCGCCGACCGGGCGCGGCTCGCGGCCGCCTACGCGCACTGCGCGGCGATCGCGGCCGAGCACGGCCGCAGCTACCACCTGGCGACCCGGCTGCTCACCGCCGACCGCCGTCCGGCCGTGCACGCCCTGTACGCGGCCGCCCGCACCGCCGACGACCTCGTCGACCTGCCCGGGGCGGACCCGGCCGGCGACCTCGCCGCCTGGTCGGCGGCGGTGCTGGCCGACCTGCGGGACGGCTGGTCCGACGACCCGGTCCGGCTGGCGCTGGTCGACACGTTCCGCCGCTACGCGATCCCGGTCGAGCACCTGGTCGACTTCCTCGCCGCGATGACCAGCGACCTCGAGGTCACCGGCTACGCGAACCTCGATGCGCTCGACCGCTACATGTGGGGTTCGGCCGCGGTCATCGGCCTGCAGGTGCTGCCGGTGCTGGGGACCGCGCCCGGAGTGGCCCGGGCGGAGGCCGAGCCGTACGCCATCGCCCTGGGCGAGGCCTTCCAGCTGACCAACTTCCTGCGCGACGTCGGCGAGGACATCGACCGCGGCCGGGTGTACCTCCCGCGCGACCTCATGGCCGCGCACGGGGTGACCCGCGAGCAGCTGGCCGCCAAGCGGCACGACGGGGCGTTCGCGGCCCTGATGCGGGAGATGGTCGCCGTCGTCCGCCGCCGGTACGACGACGCGGCCCCCGGCACCGCGCTGCTGGCGCCGGAGTCCCGCGACTGCGTGCGCGCGGCGACGGCGCTCTACGGCGGGATCCTGCGCGAGATCGAGCGGGCCGACTACCGGGTGCTCGACCGCCGGGTGTCGGTGTCGAAGCCACGACGTCTGGCCGTGTTCGCCCGCCGGTTGACCGCGGCCCAGCTGGCCAGGGTGAGGGTGACCATCGCGAAGCCGAAGAGCAGGTCCTCGACGGGCGCGTAGGCGATCCGGGGCCCCCAGATCGTGCCCGGGTCGTAGGTGACGACGTCCAGCCCGGTGAGGACGCCGTTCATGAGCAGCTGGAACACGAGAACGATCGCGTAGGTCGCCCAGAACACCCGCCGGGTGACCAACCGGGTGCGCAGGACGGCCAGGTCGACCACGAGGACGGCGACGACGGCGAGAACCGCCAGCGCGCTGTAGCTCACGGCTCGTCCCCCGCCGTCCAGCCGGTCACCTTGCGGACCGCCTCGAACGCCAGTACCGCGCACAGCGGGACGACGAGGAAGAACAGCACCTCCTCCAGCGGGATGCCGCCGGGCAGCCGGACGCCGGTGGTGAGTGCGGCGCTGTAGTGCCAGTGGCCCTGCGCGATCGCGTACAGGACCCAGGCCACGAAGACGACGAACTCGGGCAGCACCGCCACCAGCAGCCGACGCCAGCGGGCGTAGACGCGCACCCGGAGCACCAGCTCCAGCGGCGCGGTGACGACGAGGCACCCCGCGAGCAGGCCGAGGTAGGTCAGGTGCCCCATCGCCGGCCGGCTAGAGCGCCAGGGCCTGGGCCCGCCGGGTGACCTCGGTGTGCCGGTCGTCGCGCAGCGCCTGCACCGGCGTGCCCGGCAACGAGTCGTCGGCGCGGAACAGCCACTCGAAGGCCTCCTCGTCGGAGAAGCCGCCGTCCTTGAGGACGGTGAGCAGCCCGGGCAGGTGCTTGAGAATCTCGCCGTCCTGGACGAAGTCGGCGGGGATCTTGCCGTTGCCGCTGCCGGGCACGGCCATCAACTTGCGGTCGCGCAGCAGCTGGCGGACCCGGTTGGGCGACGTGCCGAGGAGCTGGGCGATCTCCGTGGGAGTGAGCGTGTCCATAGAGTGCCAGCCTATGGCCCTCTCGGACGATCCCCTCACGGTGCCCGGTCAGCGACTGGGTCTCCCCGGCGCACCGGGGTCGGCACCGCAGCTGCTCGACGACGCGGCTCTGCTCGACCTCGACGCGCTCGAGGAGGAGGCCCGCGCGATCCTGCCGACCGCCGTCGCCGACTACTACGCCGGTGGTGCGGAGAGCGAGATCACCCTGAACGAGGCCTCCGCCGCCTGGCGGTCCTGGCGGCTGCGGCCGCGCGTGCTCCGGGGGCGGGCGACCGCCCGGCTCACGACGTCCCTGCTCGGCAGCGAGGTGCGGACGCCGATCGGCGTCGCGCCGTGGGCGTACCAGTCGATGGCGCACCCCGACGGCGAGCGTGGCTGCGCCCGGGGCGCGGCGGCCGCGGGTGCGCTGATGACGGTGTCGACGTAGGCCCGCGCACCCCTGGCCGACGTCGCGGCCACCGAGCCTGCGGCCCCGAAGTGGTTCCAGCTCTACGCCCGGCACTCCCCCGCCCACACCGACGACCTCGCCCGGCGCGCCGGGCAGGCCGGCTATCGGGCGCTGGTGCTGACGGTCGACCTGCCGGTGATCGGACGCCGTCTCCGCGACGTGGCGAACCGTGCCGCCATGCCCACCGACCTGCCGCCGGGCAACGCCGCGCCCGCCGACAGCCTCGCCGCCGAGTGCCCGCCGTGGACGTTCGACGACATCGGGCGGTTCGCCGAGATCTCCGGCCTGCCGGTCGTGGTCAAGGGGGTCCTCCGCGGCGACGACGCCGTCCGCTGCGTCCAGGCCGGCGCCGCCGCGGTGTGGGTCTCGACGCACGGCGGCCGGCAGGCCGACCCGGTCGTCTCCAGCGCCGCCGCGCTCCCCGAGATCGTCGACGCGGTCGGTGACGACGCCGAGGTCTACGCCGACGGCGGGATCCGTTCGGGGTCGGACGTACTCACGGCGCTCGCGCTCGGCGCGACGGCGGTCTTCGTCGGCCGCCCGACCGTGTGGGGGCTCGCGACCGGCGGGGCCGACGGCGTGTCGCGGGTGCTCGCCGGCCTCTCGGCCCAGCTGGCGCACACGATGGCCCTGTGCGGCGTGTCCGACGTCGGCTCCGTGCCACGGGACACGGTGACCCCCGCCCGGTGAGCTGCCGGCGGACCGACCTGCACCGGACCACGCGTACCACCGGTCACGGCCGCCCCCTGCACCGCGTGGTGGGGCCACAGCCGGGGAACTCGCTCCTACACTCGGCCGGGTGGACACCGCCGTGACCGACCCCGTGGTGGGTCTGGTCCTCGAAGGGCGCTACCGCCTCGAGGAGCGGCTGGCGCGCGGGGGCATGTCCACGGTGTACGCCGCCACGGATCTGCGCCTGCACAAGACGGTCGCGGTGAAGGTCATGGCCGAGCACCTGGCGCACGACCCGACGTTCGTCGACCGGTTCACCCGCGAGGCCCGCGCCGCGGCGATGCTCAGCCACCCCAACGTGGTCGGCGTGAGCGACCAGGGCAGCGACCAGGGCCTGGTCTTCCTCGTCATGGAGCTCGTCCGCGGCCGCACCCTGCGCGACCTGCTCACCGCGCGCGGCCGGCTGACCGTCGCGGAGGCCTTCGCCGTCCTGGAGCCGGTGCTGTCCGGCCTGACCGCGGCACACCGCGCCGGCATCGTGCACCGCGACATCAAGCCCGAGAACGTGCTCATCGGCACCGACGGCGTGGTCAAGGTCGCCGACTTCGGGCTGGCGCGGGCCGTCGTCGGCACCGGGCAGACCAGCCAGACCGGCGGCGTGCTGATCGGCACGGTCGCCTATCTCTCCCCCGAGCAGCTCGAGCGCGGCCGCGCCGACGCCCGCAGCGACATCTACGCCGCCGGCATCGTGCTCTACGAGATGCTCACCGGTCATCCGCCGTTCGGTGGCGACACGCCGCTCGCGGTGGCCTACCAGCACGTCCACCACGACGTCCCGCCGCCGTCGGCCGAGGTCCCGGGTCTGCCGTGGTCCGTCGACGAGCTGGTCGGCCGGACGACGCGCCGCGACCCGGGCGGCCGCCCCCTGGACGCCGGCGCCTTCCTCGCCGAGATGAACGCGGTGCGCAAGGACCTCGGGATCGAGCCGGTCCCCGTGCCGACGGGCCGCAGCACCGCCGGCCCCGGCACGCTGCGGCCCACCAATCGCCCGACCCGCCCTCGGCACCCCAGCGACCCGATGACCGAGGTCCTGGGGCGCTCGATCGACCGGCACGGCCGCACCGGCGTGCTGCCGGGCATGGGCGCCGGGCCGACGACGAACGTCAACGGTCGTCGTCCGGCGGTCGAGCGCGCCCGTCCCGGGGTGCCGCCGCACATCCGACGTCGGCGCGCGCGCTTCGCGATCGCCATCATCCTGCTGATGGCCGTCACGATCGGCGCCATCGGCTGGTGGCTCGGCTCGGGTCGCTGGACCTCGGTGCCCGAGCTGATCGGCAAGCAGCAGGGTGCGGCGATCGGTCTGCTGCAGGCGGCCGGCCTGGACGCGGACTGCTGCGACGAGCAGTGGAGCGAGGAGTTCCCGGCGGGCTCGGTCATGTCGACCGACCCGAAGGCCGGGGACGCCATCCGCGGCACGGACGTCCGGCTCGTGGTCTCCAAGGGCCCGGAGCGCTTCCGGGTCGACACGGCCCTGGTGGGCAAGGCTTGGGCCGACGTGGAGCCGCAACTGCAGGCCGACCTGCCGCAGATCCAGTTCACGACCACGGAGTCCTTCGACGACAAGGTTCCCCAGGGGTCGGTCGTCGGCTTCGACCCGGCGGCCGGCACGGAGCTCAAGCGTGATCAGGTGGTCACGGTCGTCGTCAGCAAGGGGCACTCGCCGGTGGCCGTCCCCGACGTGACGGGCCAGAGCCCCGAGCAGGCGACCGCGAACCTCAAGGCGCTCGGCTTCGTCGTCAAGAAGGGCGAGGACGGGCGCAGCGCGGCGGTGCCCGCGGGCAAGGTCATGGCCGTCTCGCCCGCGCCGGGCGACGGCCCGGTGGGTTACGGCAGCACCGTGACGATCACCGTGTCGGCCGGCCTGCCGCTGGTGGCGGTGCCGGACGTGACCGGCATGAAGCAGGAGGACGCGGTGGCCGCTCTGCAGGCCGCCGGACTCAAGGCCGACGCGACGCGCTTCCTCGGCAACAAGGTGCGGCAGCAGGAACCGAAGGGCGGCCAGGCCGTGGAGCAGGGCAGCACGGTCAAGATCCTGGTGACGCCGTAGCCGTGCAGGTCGGAAAATCCCCAGCGCCGATCGGCGCGCACATCCAGATCAAGGGCGGCCTCGCTCGCGGGGGGCTGGCCTACACCGACGCCGTCGCCGCCGGTGCCGTGCAGGTGTTCGTGGGCAATCCGCGGGGCTGGAAGCTGACCGACGGCGACCCCGCCCAGGACGCCCTGTTCACGGCCGGCTGCCTCGACCGCGGGGTGCCGTCCTTCATCCACACGCCGTTCCTGGTGAACGTGGGCTCTCCGACCGAGGCCACGGTGGACCAGTCGATCGCCTCCATCGCCCACAACCTGCGGCGCGGCGCGCAGCTCGGGTGCGCCGGTGTGGTGGTGCACGCGGGGTCCGCGGTCGGCGAGGACCGGTACGAGGCGGCGCTGCGGCAGCTGCACGATCGGCTGCTGCCCGTGCTCGACGGTCTCGACGACGACGGCCCCCGGCTGCTGATCGAGCCGACCGCCGGCGGCGGGAAGGCGTTGGCCGCCACGGTCGAGGACCTCGCCCCCTACTTCGCCGCCCTCGAGAACCACCCGCTGCTCGGCGTCTGCTTCGACACCTGCCACGCGTGGGCCGCGGGACATGACCTCGCCGTGCCGGGCGGGATGACGGCGACGCTGGACGCGCTGGCCGTCGCCGTGGGTCCGGGCCGGCTGGGTCTGGTGCACGCCAACGACTCGCTCGACGAGTGCGGCTCCAAGCGCGACCGGCACACGACCATCGGCGAGGGCTCCATCGGTGTGGCGCCGTTCGCGGAGCTGCTGGCCCACCCGTCGATGGCCGGCGTCCCCATGGTCGTCGAGACCCCGAGCGAGCTGGACGGGTCGCCGTCCGCCGGTCACGCGCGCGACATCGCCCTGCTCAACTCGCTCCTGCCGGTCCGCGCAGCGGCCTGAGCCGCCGGACCGCCGCAGCCTTTCCCGGGCAGCGCGGCCAAGTTACTTGACGTGATCTCGAGTTCACTCTTTGCTACGCGAGCCGGGGGCGCTCCAACAAGCGGGCGGGACCGGTCTCGCCGATCCAGGAGCGCCTCCTCGTGTCTCTCCGTCGTCCCTTCACCGCTGCCGCCCTCGCCGCCCTTACGCTCACCGGCGTCAGTGCCACCGCCGGCACCGCCTCCGCCGCTCCCCCCACCGGTCCGGCCCTCGGTTCCTACATCGTCACGCTCGCCCCCGGCAGCGTGCCGGCACAGGTGGCCGCCCGGGCCGAGCACCAGTTCGGGGCCCGGACCGAGCACGTGTACACCGCGGCGCTGAACGGCTTCGCCGTCCGGCTGCCCGAGGCCCTGGCCACCCGGCTGAGCACCCTTCCCGGCGTGGTCGCCGTCGAGAAGGACCAGCCGGTCCACCTCGACTCGACCGAGAACCAGGCCACCTGGGGCCTCGACCGGATCGACCAGAAGGCGCTGCCGCTCAACGGCTCGTACAACTACACCGCGACCGGCGCCGGGGTGACCGCGTACATCATCGACACCGGCATCGAGTTCGACCACACCGACTTCGGAGGCCGGGCGACCAGCGGCTACGACGCCGTCGACGGCGACACCGCCGACGACTGCAACGGCCACGGCACGCACGTCTCGGGCACCGTGGGCGGGACGACCTACGGCGTGGCGAAGGAGGTCTCCCTGGTCGCGGTGCGTGTTCTCGACTGCAGCGGCAGCGGGAGCACCTCCGGCGTCATCGCGGGCATCGACTGGGTGACCTCGACCCACCTGCCCGGCCAGCCGGCGGTGGCCAACATGAGCCTCGGCGGCGGGGCCAGCACCGCCCTGGACGACGCGGTGAACCGCTCGATCGCCGACGGCGTGACCTACTCGATCGCCGCGGGCAACGGCAACGCGGCCGGCACGCCGCAGGACGCGTGCAAGTCCTCCCCCGCACGCGTCCCCGCCGCCCTGACCGTCGCGGCCGCCGACAGCAAGGACACGGCGACCTCGTGGAGCAACTACGGCAGCTGCGTCGACCTGTTCGCCCCGGGCCTGAGCATCACCAGTGACTGGCACACGAGCACCACCGCCACGAACACGATCAGCGGCACGTCGATGGCGACCCCTCACGTGACCGGCGTGGCGGCGCTGTACCTGCAGGGCAACCCGGCCGCGACGCCCGCCACGGTGAGCACCGCGATCAAGACGGCGACCACCAAGGGCGTCGTCCGCACCAGCAACCGCTACAAGACGGCGAACAACAACCTGCTGTTCAGCAGCTAGGGATCGCCCCTCGTCGGCGCCGCAGTGTGCGCTGATGCGCAGTTCTCCGACCGGGAACTGCGCATCAGCGCACCCCGCCTCCGCGAAGCAACCGCACCCGAGCATCGTGGACGGCACGGATCTCCCGCCGGCAGGCGTCGGCCGAACGCGTCATCCGGGTGAAGCTGAAGCGAAGGGTCTGCCAGCCCGCTGTCGCCACCAGTGCGTCCCGCCGGATGTCTGCCTCCCGCTGGGCACGCGATCCGTGCCAGGCCGCCCCGTCCATCTCGACGGCCAGCATCGACTCCTCGCACGCGGCGTCCAACACGAAGGTCTCCGTGCCGATGCGCAGCCGCCGCTGCTGCACGAAGGCCGGCATCCCCGGGGCCCGCAGGACGTTCAGGCAGCCCCAGATCTCCAGCTCGCTCTGGCAGCCGTCGGCAAGCAGGTCCACGAGCCGCGACAACTCGCCGCGACCGCGTAGCGCCACGCACCTCGTCAGCTCGTACCGCAGTTCGCGTGGTGAGCAGATCCGGCGGCGCACGCCCGTGATGGCGGCGGCTCTGATCGCGGCGGCTTCCCGTGACCCCGAAAGCCCCCACGCATCCACCACCGCGCGTTCCGGAGAGCTGACCGGGAGCCCGTCGACCCGCCGCCGTTCTGCGTAGGCGCCGCGCGCGCGGTGCACGACCACTCCGGCCGAGCCCCGGGCGCTTCTTCGCGGGTCGACGGTGACGTGGACCGGACCCGTAGGGTGCGGCATCAACTCCCACAGCGCCAGGGCGGTGGCATGACTGGCAACCGCTTCGCGTCCATGGACGGCGGCCGCCACCCGGATCCGCCAGTCCTGCGCGGCGGCCGGCAGCGCCAGGACCCCGGGTCGCAGCCGCACCAGCTTCCCGTCGGCCACCCAGGTGCGCAGCGTGCTGCGGCTGACCCTGGGCAGCAGCTCGGGCACCGTCGCCCAGCCCGCCCCGCCGATCAGGTGTGCAGGGTCGAGGGCCACGTCCTCAGCCTGGCAAGCAGCCGGCCTCGCCCGGGACGCCCTGTGGAAAGCCGCAGCGGTGTGCGCGAATGTGCAGTTCTACCGCGTAGAACTGCGCATCAGCGCACGGCGCTCAGCGGCCGAGCAGGCCGGCGAGCACGTCGGCAGCACGATCGACCGCGGCTTCGTCCACATCGAGGTGCAGCACCAGCCGGATCCGCCGCGGGCTGACCTGCGACACCAGCACGCCCTGCGCCTTCGCCGCCTCGGCGATCACGGGGGCAGCGACGTCGTCCAGCACCACCATGTTGGTCTCGACGGACGACGGGTCGACGCCCAGCCGCTTGGCCAGCAACTGCGCGTGCTCGTGGTCCTCCCCCAGCCGCGGCAGGTGGTGGTCCAGCGCGTGGTGGCACGCCGCGGCGAGGACGCCGACCTGGCGCATCCCGCCACCGAGCCGCTTGCGCCACAGCCGCGCCGTCGCGATGCGTTCGGCGGAGGAGACGAGCACGGACCCGACCGGCGCGCCCAGCCCCTTGGAGAAGCAGACCGACGCGGTGTCGGCCAGGCCCCCGTAGATGGTCAGCGGGACGCCGGACGCGACGTGCGCGTTCCAGATGCGGGCGCCGTCGAGGTGGACGGCGACGTCCGCCCCGCGCGACCAGTTCCACAACTGCTGGAGCTGGTCGAGCGGCTGCACGAGCCCGCCGCCCCGGTTGTGCGAGTTCTCCACCGCGATGGCGGCCGTGGCGGTGAGATGCCAGTCGGTCTTCGGCCGCACCTGGGCGATGAGCTGGTCGGCGTCGAGCCGGCCACCGGCCGAGACCACCGTGCGCGTGGAGATGCCGAAGATCGCGGCCGCCGCACCCATCTCGTAGGTGACCACGTGCGCGTCGGCGTCGCAGAGCACCTCCTGGCCCGGCTCGCAGACCAGGCGCATCCCGATCTGGTTGCCCATCGTCCCGGAGGGGACGAAGAGCGCCGCCTCGTGGCCGAATAGGCCGGCGACCCGTTCCTCGAGGGCGTTGACCTGGGGGTCCTCGCCGTAGACGTCGTCGCCGACCTCGGCGTCCGCCATGGCCCGGCGCATGCCGGGCGTGGGCTTCGTGACGGTGTCGGAGCGGAGGTCGATCAGGTCAGCAGGGGTCGTCATCCCCGCAGCATCTCCGCCACGAGGAAGGCCAGCTCCAGGGACTGCCCGGTGTTCAGACGAGGGTCGCAGGCGGTCTCGTACCGGCTGTTGAGGTCCTCGTCGCTGATCTCCATCGCCCCGCCGAGGCACTCGGTGACGTCCTCACCGGTGAGCTCGACGTGGATGCCTCCCGGCCAGGTGCCCAGTGCCCGGTGCACGTCGAAGAAGCCGAGCACCTCGTCGACGACGCGGTCGAAGTGCCGGGTCTTGTAGCCGGTGGACGACTCGTGGGTGTTGCCGTGCATCGGGTCGCACTGCCACACGACCTGGTGCCCGCTGGCGGTGACCTTCTCCACGACGGCCGGCAGGACGTCGCGGATCTTGCCGTTGCCCATCCGGCTGATCAGCGTGAGCTTGCCCGGCAGTCCGTCGGGGTCGAGCCGCTCGACGAGCTCGGTGGCCTGCTCCGGCGTCGTCGTCGGGCCGATCTTGACCCCGATCGGGTTGGCGAGCTTCGAGGCGAACTCGATGTGCGCGCCGTCCATCTGCCGGGTGCGCTCCCCCACCCAGAGGAAGTGCGCGGAGGAGGCGTAGGCCTTGCCGCCGTGCACCCGCAGCAGCGCCCGCTCGTAGTCGAGGATGAGCGACTCGTGGGAGTTGTAGAGCTCGACACCCCGCATCGCCTCGGAGTCGATGCCGCAGGCCTTCATGAAGGCCAGCGCCCGGTCGATCTCGCGGGCGATGACCTCGTAACGGACGCCGGCCGGCGAGGTGGCGACGAAGTCCTTGTTCCAGTCGTGCACCGCGTGCAGGTCGGCGAGTCCACCGCGCGCGTAGGCGCGGATCATGTTCATCGCCGCGGCGGAGTTCGCGTAGGCCCGCACCAGGCGGTACGGGTCGGGGATGCGCTTCTCCAGCACCGGCTCGAGGTCGTTGACCATGTCGCCGCGGTAGGACGGCAGGCCCAGTGCGTCGAGGTCGGACGAGCGGGGCTTGGCGTACTGCCCGGCGATCCGGCCCACCTTCACCACGGGCACGCTCGCGCCGTAGGTGAGGACGACGGCCATCTGCAGCAGCGTGCGGGTGGTGCTCTGCAGGTGCGCGTCGGTGTTGAGGTCGAACGTCTCGGCGCAGTCGCCGCCCTGGAGCAGGAAGGCCTTGCCCTGGGCGACGTCGGCGAGCTGCGCGCGCAGCGTGTCGATCTCGGCGGGCGCGACGATCGGCGGCACGGTCGACAGCGTGCCCAGGACGGCGTCGAGCGCGCCGCGGTCGGGCCAGCGCGGCTGCTGGGCTGCGGGGAGATCCTTCCACCGGTCGAGACCGGGGATCAGCTCGGCAGGTTCGGGGAGAGGCACGCCCTCCAGGGTACGTGGGAGGACCCCGCCGTCCCCCGGCACTCGCACGCTCGCCCCGGTCACCAGGGCGGGACCATCAGCCGAAGAAGACCTCGGCCTCGGCGTACCGCTCCGCAGGCACCAGCTTCAGCTGCGCGGTGGCCGCGCTCAACGGCACCCGGACGATGTCGGTGCCGCGCAGCGCCACCATCACGCCCGACTGCCCGTCGTGGACGGCGTCGACCGCCGCGAGCCCGAACCGGGTGGCGAGCACCCGGTCGAACGGGGACGGCGTCCCGCCGCGCTGGATGTGCCCGAGGACGACGGCCCGCGCCTCCCGGCCGGTGCGCTCCTCGATGAGGGAGGCGAGCGCCGCGCCGATCCCGCCGAGCCGCACGTGCCCGAAGGCGTCCTTCTCCCCCGTCGACAGCGACAGGTCACCGTTCTTCGGCGCCGCGCCCTCGGAGACGACGATGATCGGCGAGTACCCGGAGTCGAACCGGTGCTGGCAGTGCGCGACCACCGCGTCGACGTCGAACGGCTTCTCCGGGATGAGGATGACGTTCGCCCCGCCGGCCATGCCCGCGTGCAGGGCGATCCAGCCCGCATGCCGCCCCATGACCTCGACGACGAGCGTGCGGTGGTGGCTGTCGCCGGTCGTGTGCAGCCGGTCGATGGCCTCCATCGCGACGCCCACGGCGGTGTCGAAGCCGAACGTGTAGTCGGTGGAGTCCAGGTCGTTGTCGATCGTCTTCGGGACCCCGACGACGCGGACGCCGGCCTCGGCGAGCTTGGTCGCGACGCCGAGGGTGTCCTCTCCGCCGATCGGGATCAGCGCCTCGATGCCGAGCCGCTCGAGGTTGGTGAGGGCGCGGTCGGCGCCGCCCTCGACGCCGTAGGGGTTGGTGCGCGACGTGCCGAGCACGGTGCCGCCGCGGGGCAGGATTCCGCGGACGGCGTGCAGGTCCAGGTTCACCGTGTCGGCCTCGAGCACCCCGCGCCAGCCGTCGCGGAATCCGACGATCTCGTCGTCGAACTCGCCGATCCCCTTGCGGACGACGGCCCGGATGACGGCGTTGAGGCCCGGGCAGTCGCCGCCGCCGGTCAGGATGCCGATGCGCATGTGTTCCTCCGGGAAGGAGTCGAGGACGGACGACGTTGCTCGGCGTCATGATGCCGCAGCGTGTCCGCCCGCAGGCAGACCGGTCGTGATCGCCGTCACAGGCGCCACAGGAGCCCTCGGGCGCCGCGTGGTCGAGCGGCTGGCGGCCCACGGCGGTGTCCCGCTCCGGCTCGTCGTCCGGAACGCGGACCGGGCGCCGGACGTGCCGGGGGCCGAGGTCGTGGTCAACCCGGGCGGCTTCGACGACCCCGCCGGACTGGAGGCGGCGCTGCGCGGCGCCGACACCGTCTACCTCGTCTCGGCCGCCGAGCACGAGAACCGGCTCCAGCAGCACTTTGCCGCGGTCGACGCCGCGGTGGCCGCCGGCGTCCATCGGATCGTGTACACGTCCTTCCTCAACGCCTCCCCCGACGCGGTCTTCACGCTCGTCCGGCAGCACTACGCGACCGAGCAGCGGATCCGTGCCAGCGGCGTCCGTGCCACCTTTCTGCGGCACTCGATGTACGCCGACTTCGTCCCGTTCTTCGCGTCGGTGGAGGACGGGCAGGCCGTGATCGCGGCGCCGGCGGGTTCCGGCCGCACGAGCTTCGTCTCACGCGACGATCTGGCCGACGTCGCGGTCGCCGTCCTCCTGCGGCAGGACGCCGAGCTCGACGGGCAGGCGCTCGAGGTCACCGGGCCGCAAGCGCTCTCGATGACCGAGGCGGCCGACGTGCTCACCGAGGTCACCGGCCGACCGGTGACCTACCGGGACCAGACCGTCGAGGAGGCCTGGGCCACCCGCCGTCCGTCCGGGCACCCCGACTGGGAGATCGAGGGCTGGGTGACCAGCTATCTCGCGATCGCGGCCGGCGAGCTGGCGACCGTCACCGACGTCGTCCCGTTGGTGACCGGACATCCGGCCCGCACCGTGGCCGAGCACCTGCGTGCGCACCCCGAGGACTGGGCGCACCTGCGCTAAGCGCGCGCGGCCTCCATCGCGTTCCAGCGCTCGAGGTTGTACCGGGCGTCGACGAGGGCGTCGTGCGTGCCCGCCGGCTTCGGCGGCAGCGGGGGCCGGCCCAGGTCGTCCCAGCGCTGGCGCAGCTCGCGGGTGAACCGCGGGATCGGTCGCGGCAGCGCCGGCATCGAGCCCCACAGCTGACACAGGGCGACGTGGTCGTAGGCGCCGAACCACGCCCAGAGCTCGATCTCCTCGCCCGGGCCGGTGAGGAACGCCAGCAGGTCCTCCCGGATCCGCTCCCTGCTGCGCCACGCCTTGTCCGCCGGTGACGGCAGCTGGTCGAGCACGTTGCGACGCACCCACGGGATCGCCTTGTCCGGGTCGAACTGGGTGCTCACCGCGTAGAACTCGCGCCCCGCCTCGTCCACGACCCCGATGGAGACGAGGTCGATGGTGGTGCCGTCCTCGATGAACTCCGTGTCATAGAAGAAGCGCCGCACCCGCGCCACGGTACGGAGTCAGGGTTACTTGACATCAAGTCCGGTAGACTTTACTTTCATCCCATGGGACGGACGTCGGCGACCGGGCGCACGAACGGGGTGCGACGCGCGCGGCAGCTGGCCGAACTCACGCAGGCCGAGCTCGCGGCGGCCGCCGGTGTGACCCGCCAGACGATCGTGGCGGTCGAGGCCGGCGACTACGCGCCGTCGGTCTACCTCGCGCTCGCGATCGCCGACCGGCTGCACAGCACCGTCGAGGAACTGTTCGGAGGAGTTGGCGAGACGATCGCCACGGACGCCCGGGAGGGCATGTGAGCACCATGGACACGCACCGCTCGCACAACTGGTTCGTCCGGGCGGCCGCCGCCATCGGCGACCTCAGCAACCCGTTCTTCGCGGAGGAACGCCAGCGGGACGTGTGGAACGAGGCCTCGGCCGTCGCCCTGCAGGTCCTGCTGTGGCTGAACCTGGTGGCCGCCACGGCGGCGGTGTGGTTCGTCGGCGCCGACGCGCTGCCCTACGTCTACGCGCTGCTGGCGATGATCGGCATCGCCGGCTGGATCGCGATCCTCTACTCCTGGAACCTCGGGGTGCACGTCGAGGAGCGGAAGTGGATGTCGCGGCGGCGACTGGTTCCCGTGCTCGTGCTCGCTCTCCTGCTCCTGGGCGGGATGCTGCGCGCCCAGACCGGGGACGTCGTCGCCGACTGGAGCACGATCGCCGGCGTGCTCACGGGCGTGGCGTCCGTCGTCGTCGTGTTCACGGCCACCGCCTGGTTCGTGCGCAGGCGCGCCGGGGCCCGGGAAGCCTCCGACAGCTAGCGTGCAACTCATGCCGGTGCTGGCGATCGACGCAGGAACGACCGGGGTGACCGCGCTGGTCGTGGGCGAGCAGGGCGACGTCCGGTCCCGCGGCTACCGCGAGTTCGCGCAGCTGTTCCCGCGCCCCGGGTGGGTGGAGCACGAACCCGACGACATCTGGACGGCGACCGTCGCCGCCTGCCGCGAGGCCCTGAGCGACACCGACCAGCAGCCCACCTGCATCGGCATCACCGACCAGCGCGAGACCGCCGTCGTCTGGGACCGCCGCACCCTGCACTCGCCGCGTCCGGCGATCGTCTGGCAGGACCGCCGCACCACCGGCATCTGCGACCGGCTGCGGTCCGACGAAGAACGGGTCAGCGAACTCACCGGCCTCAGGCTCGACCCGTACTTCACCGGCACCAAGTTCGCCTGGCTGGCCGCAGAGGAACCGCAGCTGTGGCGGCGCGTCCGGGAGGGCGCCCTGGCGCTCGGCACCGTCGACTCCTACGTGATCGCCCGGCTCACCGGGGGCGCCGCACACGTCACCGACCCGAGCAACGCCAGCCGCACGCTGCTGTACGACATCGGGAAGGGCGGGTGGTCCGACGAGCTGTGCGACCTGTTCGACGTGCCGTCGTCCGCGCTGCCCGAGGTGGTGCCGTCGTCCGGCGTCGTCGGCACCACCGACCCCGACGCGTTCCTCGGTCTCGAGCTGCCGATCGCCGGCATCGCCGGCGACCAGCAGGCCGCGCTGTTCGGGCAGGCCTGCTACTCCCCCGGCCTCAGCAAGTGCACCTACGGCACCGGCTCGTTCGTGCTGACCAACACCGGCGACACCCCCGTGCGGTCCGACGCCGGCCTGCTGACCACGGTCGCCTGGGACATCGGCGACGGCCTGGTCTACGCGCTCGAGGGCGCGATCTTCGTGACCGGCGCCGCGGTGCAGTGGCTGCGCGACGGGCTGGGCATGATCGACTCCGCCGCCGAGATCGAGGGGCTGGCCCGCACGGTGGCCGACTCGGGCGACGTCGTCTTCGTGCCCGCGCTCACCGGCATGGGGGCCCCGCACTGGGACCCGCACGCCCGCGGCGCGATCGTCGGCATCACCCGCGGCACCACCCGCGCCCACATCGCGCGCGCCACGCTGGAGGCGATCGCCTTCGAGGTCCGCGATGTCGTCGACATCATGGTGTCCGAGGCCGGGCTCGAGGTGCCGGAGCTGTCGGCCGACGGCGGGGCCAGCGCGAACGACCTGCTCATGCAGCTGCAGGCCGATCAGCTCGGCGTCCCGGTCCGCCGTCCGGTCGTGACCGAGACGACGGCGCTGGGGGCGGCGTTCCTGGCCGGGCTCGGTACCGGCGTGTGGGGGTCGACGGACGAGCTGGCGCAGACCTGGGCGCTGGACCGCCGGTTCGAGCCCGAGGACGGACGACGGGGCGACGGCCGTCATGACCGCTGGCAGAACGCCCTCGGTCGCGCCGGCAAGTGGACCAGCTGAGAGACCTCATGTACCGAAAGTCCCCCTAGGCGGCGGGGTTGGACCTCTTCTGCGAGCCGATGGAGTTCTTGCCGAACTCCTGACCGTTGAGGGCCTTGATGTCGCGCTCCAGCTGAGGCACCCGCTTGGCCGAGACGAGCAGCGCGACCTTCTCGGCCACGACACCGGTGACCATCTGCCGCAGCGCCGAGACAACCGCGACCGACCCCGGGACGAACACCCGGCGCTTGCGGGTCTCCAGGTTCTCGACCAGCGCCTGCGCGCACTCCTCCACGGAGGTGAACGCGCCGAGTGGGCCGGGCAGCTGCTTGCGGGTCGCCTTGAAGGTGGGCAGCGCCTCCTCGGTGTCGCGCACGAGGTCGGTGTCGATCCAGGTCGGGTGGGCGCTGGCCACCGTCACCCCACGGTGGGCCACCTCGAGCCGCAGCGCGTCGCCGAACCGCTCGAGGCCGGCCTTCGCGGCGCAGTACGCGCTCATGCCGGGCAGCACGGTGAAGGCGGCGGCCGAGCTGATCAGCAGGATGTGGCCCTTGCGCTCGGCCACGGAAGGCAGTGCGGCGTGGGCGGTGAGCATCGACCCGATCAGATTGACCTCGATGGTCCGCGCCAGGGAGTGCGCCGAGGCCGTGTAGACCGTGGTGAGCGGTGCGATGCCGGCGTTGGCGACGGCGACGTCGAGGCCGCCGAACGTGTCGACGGTCCGCTGGACGGCGGTCTTGAGCGCCTCGGGGTCGGTGACGTCGGCCTCGACCCACAGGTGCTCCGGGCCGAGCTCGTCGGCCAGCGCGGCCAGTCGTTCGGGCTCCAGCCCGACCAGTGCCACCCGGGCGCCCCGGCCGGCCGCCTTGCGGGCCAGTTCGGCGCCGATGCCCCGGGCAGCGCCCGTGATCAGCACCGACTTGCCGGCCAGGGACGTCCGCTTGCGCGCCATCGATGTGCTCCTCGCGGGTGGGGCGCTCGAATTGAGCGCTGCTCGGAAGCCGTTGTAGCTTGTTGAGCACTGCTCAGCAAGCCGAGATCCGCGAAGGAGCCGATCGGTGACCAGTACGCTCGAGAGCCCATCGCCCGTCTCGCCCATGGCTGCCCGCGAGGTACGGGTCGCGATCATCGGGTCGGGTTTCGCCGGGCTGGGCATGGCCATCGCGCTGCGGCGGCGGGGCGAGCACGACTTCGTCGTCCTCGAGCGGGCCGACGACGTCGGCGGCACCTGGCGGGACAACACCTATCCCGGCGCCGCCTGCGACGTGCAGTCCAACCTCTACTCGTTCTCCTTCGCCCCGAACCCCGACTGGCCGCGCTCGTACTCCGAGCAGCCCGAGATCCAGGCCTACCTGCAGGCGACCGCGGACAGGTTCGGCGTCCGCGAGCACTGCGTCTTCGGTGCCGACGTCACCTCGGCCCGCTGGCACGACACGGCCCGGCGCTGGGAGGTGCGGACGACGGCCGGCACCTTCCTCGCCCAGGTGCTGATCTCGGCAGCGGGCGCACTCGCCGACCCGACGTACCCCGATATCCCCGGCCTGGACTCATTCGCCGGCACCACGATGCACTCGGCCCGCTGGGACGACGCGCACGACCTCACCGGCGAGAAGGTCGCCGTCATCGGCACCGGCGCGTCGGCCATCCAGGTCGTTCCGGCCATCCAGCCGCTCGTCGACACCGTCACCGTCTACCAGCGCACCCCGGCCTGGGTCGTGCCGCGCACCGACCACCCGGTGAAGCCCCTGATGCGGGCGCTCTACCGGGTGGTGCCGGGGCTGCAGAAGGCGGTCCGCTCGTTCCTGTACCTGTTCCGCGAGTTCCTCGTCATCGGCATGGCCAAGCGCCGCCGGTTCCTCAAGCCGGTCCAGAAGCTCGCGCAGGGGCACCTGCGCAAGCAGGTTCGCGACCCCAAGCTCCGGGCCGCGCTGACCCCCGACTACACCATCGGCTGCAAGCGCATCCTGATCAGCAACGACTACTTCCCCGCCGTCGCCGCCCCGAACGCCGAGCTGGTCACCGCCGGGATCGCCGAGGTGCGCGAGCACTCGATCGTCGACCGCGAGGGCATCGAGCGTCCGACCGACACCATCGTGCTGGCCACCGGCTTCCACGTGACCGACCTGCCGATCGCCGAGAAGATCTGCGGCCGCGACGGCCGCTCCCTCGCCGACGTCTGGTCCGAGGGCATGGTGAGCAACAAGAGCGCCGCCGTCGCCGGATTCCCCAATCTGTTCCTGCTCGTGGGCCCGAACGTGGGCGTCGGCCACACCTCGATGGTCTACATGATCGAGTCGCAGGTCGCCTATGTCGACGACGCGCTGCAGACCATGGACGCCGAGCACCTGGAGGTCCTGGAGACCACCCCCGAGGCCCAGGAGGCCTGGCGCTCGCTGATCGCGGAGAAGTCGAAGGGCACCGTGTGGCTGGCCGGCGGCTGCGCCAGCTGGTACCTCGACAAGCACGGCCACAACACGACGCTGTGGCCCGACTTCACGTTCCGGTTCCGCAGACTCACCCGCACGCTCGACCGCGAGAACTACGTCGGCACGCCGGCCACGCAGCCGGCCCGCACCCCGGAGGTGGCCGCGTGAGCGCCCCGACCGTCTGCCGCCGCGTCGCCGCCGTCCGCACACCCGACGGCGCGCAGCTGCACGCCACCATCGACGGCCAGGACGACGCCGCGGCCACCGTCGTCCTGGCCCACGGGTGGACGCTGGCCCAGGCCGCGTGGGACGACGTCGCCGAGCAGCTCCGGCCGCGGATCGCCGCCGGCGAGCTGCGCCTGATCCGCTACGACCAGCGCGGCCACGGGCGGTCCACCTGGGGCCGCTACGCCGACGACGTGGCCGAGCTGAGCATCGACCAGCTGGGCCAGGACCTCGGGCACCTGCTCGACGCGCTTGCGCCGTCGGGTCCGGTGATCCTCGGCGGCCACTCCATGGGCGGCATGACGATCATGTGCCTGGCGGCGGCCCGGCCGGAACTGTTCGGCGACCGGGTGCGCGGCGTCGCGCTCGTGTCGACGTCGGCCGGTGACCTCGCACCCGCCGGTGAGACCCTCGCCGAGCGGCTCCAGCTGAAGCTCGCGCCCGGCATGGTCACCGTCGCCATCGGCGGCGCCCGGGCCCTCGAGCGCCTGCGGCAGCTGCTGCCGCCGACGCACCCGCGCCACCAGAAGATGGTCCGGGAACTCCTGTACGGCGCGGACGCGACCGACGAGATGGTCGTCGCCGGGGCCGAGATCATGCACGCCTCGACGGTGCGGGCGTTCGCCGCGTTCTATCCGGCGCTGGGCGAGCACGACAAGCGCGAGGAGCTCATGGCGCTCTCCGACGTGCCTGTCGAGATCCTGGTCGGCGAGAGCGACAAGCTCACCCCCGAGCGGCACAGCCGCCGGCTGGCCGAGGCACTCCCCCAGGCCGGCCTGCAGATCGTCCCGCGGACCGGGCACATGCTCACCCAGGAGCACCCGGAGCTCGTCGTCGAGGCCCTCGACCGGTTGCTCACCGCGGCGACGTCCGCCCGGACAGCCGCCTGAGGTTCCGGTGGCCGCCGCACCTGCCCCCGAGCACGCCCGGCTGCGGCGCTCGGCGGACGACCGCCGGGCGCAACTCGTGCAGATCGGGCTGGAGCTGCTGCCGACGACGCCGGTCCAGGAGCTCACCATCGACGAGGTGGCGCGCCGGGCGGGCATCAGCCGCAGCCTGCTGTTCCACTACTTCGCCACCAAGCGCGACTACTACACGGCGGTCACGCGGGCGGCCGCCGACCTCCTGTGGGCACACCTGCTGCCGCCCCCGGGCACGCCACCGGGGCAGCAGGTCACCGGCATGCTCGATCGCTACGTGGGCTGGGTCGAGACCTATCGCGAGACGCACCTGGCCTTCGTGCGCGGCGCCGCGGGCGGCGACCCATGGGTCTCCGAGGTCTACGAGGAGACCCGCGCCCGGCTGGTCGACGTGGCGCTCGACGCGCTGGACCTGCCGCACGACGCCCGGCGCCGGCAGCTGGTGCTCGCGTGGTTCGCGTTCACCGAGGACCTGGTCGGGCAATGGACGCTCGACCCGACCATGTCCCGCAGCGATCTGCTCACCCTGCTCCGCGACGTCCTCGCCCGCCTCCTGAAAGACCCCCCTGCCCCCCACCACTCGCACGCTCGCGGCGGGCCCCTGCAGTGAAAGGACCCCGTCCTCCCCACCCTTCGCAAGCTCAGGGCGGGACCCGGGACGGGGCCTAACCGGCCAGGGACGTGGGGGCGCGGTCACCGGCCTCGTCCGGCGGCGGCTGCAGCTGGGCCACCACCTCGGGCGCGCTCGCCCCGGTGGAGTCCATCGACTTCTTCACCGTGGCGCCGTAGACGTCGACGTACTCCTGACCCGACAGCGTCATGATCTCGTACATGATCTCGTCGGTGATCGACCGCTCCACGAAGCGGTCGCCGGAGAGGCCCTCGTAGCGCGAGAAGTCCAGCGGCTTGCCGAAACGCACCTCGACGCGCGGCAGCTTCTTCCCGAACGGCAGGCGCCTGCTGCTGTAGATCATCGCGACCGGGATGACGGGGGCGCCGGTCTCCAGGGTCATCCGCGCCACGCCGGTCTTGCCGCGGTAGAGCCGGCCGTCGGGCGACCGCGTGCCCTCGGGGTAGATGCCCAGCAGCTTCCCCTCGCGCAGGATCCGCAGACCCGTCTGGATGGCGTTCTCGGCTGCCGACGCGCTGGACCGGTCGATCGGCACCTGCCCGGCGCCGCTGAAGAAGGCGCGCTGCGCCATGCCCTTGGGGCCGGTACCGGTGAAGTACTCCGCCTTGGCGAGGAAGGTGACCCGGCGCTTGAGGGACAGCGGCATGTGGATCCAGTCGGCGGCCGACAGGTGGTTGCTCGCCAGGATCGCGCAGCCGTCGTCGGGCACGTGCTCCGTGCCTTCGGCGCGCGGACGGAAGACGGCGTGGACCACCGGGCCGATCGCGATGAACTTGAGGAACCAGTAGAACAACACGCCTCCCTCGTGAGCTGCCAGACTAAGGAGCCCGAGCGCCGAATCACAATCGGCGACCACCTGTGAGATTGCTGATGGCCTGCGGCCGGTGCAGCCGGCCACCGAGGAGGACCCCCGTTGTCCGGATCGCCCGCCCCCGCCGACGTCCTGCCCGGCGCCGAGCCGTTCGACTTCGCCGGGAGCGGACCGGAAGGGCGGACCGGCGTCCTGCTGATCCACGGGTTCACCGGCACACCGATGAGCATGCGGCCGTGGGGCGAGCACCTCGCCGCCGAGGGCTTCGCCGTCCGCTGTCCCCTGCTCCCGGGCCACGGCACCCGCTGGCAGGACTGCAACGTCAGCACCCACGACCAGTGGACGGCGGCCGTCGGCGAGGCGTTCGACGCGCTCGCGAAGAACTGCGACCGGGTGTTCGTCGCGGGTCTCTCGATGGGCGGCACCCTGGCCACGCGGCTGGCCGAGGTGCGACCGGACGACATGGCCGGGCTGCTGCTGGTCAACCCCGCCTTCCTCACCCAGCGGCTGGACGCGAAGCTGCTGCCGCTGATCGCCCGGCTCACGGGCAGCTGGGCGCCGATCGCCAGCGACATCAAGAAGCCCGGCGTCACCGAGCTCGCCTACCCGAAGCTCCCGACCCGGGCGATGATGCAGCTGCGCTCGCTCTGGGCCGCCACCCGCGCCGACCTCGGCAAGGTCACCATCCCGGTCATCGTGTTCCACAGCGCGGAGGACCACGTCGTCGAGCCGATCAACACGAAGGTGCTGCTGGACGGCGTCTCGAGCCCCGACACGACCGAGGTGGTGCTGCACGACAGCTACCACGTGGCCACCCTCGACAACGACGCCCCGACGATCTTCGCGGGCTCCGTGGAGTGGATCCGGGCGCGCGTGCCGGCGGAGACGACGTGAGCGGGCGGCGCGGACGGCGGGACAACGGGCTGGACGCCTCGCTCTGGAGCCCCCTGCGGGACATCGATCCGCGGATCGGCGAGCACCTGCTCGACCTGCTGCACGCCGTCGGCATCGCCGCCTACCTCGAGCCCTCGTCCGACGTCGAGCCCTACACGCGCTCGGTGAGCCTGCCCAGCCCGCCCTCGGACCGGCTCTTCGTCGACCGGTCCCGGCGCGCCGAGGCCCGGGTGGTCGTCGACCAGCACGTGCCGGCCGGCGCGGAGGGTCCTGCTGCGGTCCCGGACGAGCCTCCCGGCCGGCCCGAGCGGCCGGCTGTCCGCCCCGATCTGGACGAGGAGGCCGAGTGGGCGGCCATCGTCGCGGCCTACGAGGCGGAGGACGGACGCGCGGCCCCCGACGAACCGCCGTCCGTCCTGCCCGATCCGCCGGTCCAGCACGAGGTGCCGATCCTCGACCGTCCCGACGAGCACTACGAGCCCCCACCGCCACCGCCGCTCCCGGTACCGGCGCCGGCCTCGCTGTACGCCGTCCTGCTGGTGGCGTTCGGGCTGCTGCTCGTGGGTGCGCCCAGCGTCCTCCGGCTGTCGACGGACGTCGGGCTGATCCTCGGTGTGGCCTCGATCGCCGGCGGCGTCGCGATGCTCGTCTCGCGCATGCGGGACCGTTCCGAGGACGACGGCGACGACGGCGCGGTGGTGTAGCGGGTAACCGCTAACGTGCCGTCCGTGACCTCACCCAGCCGGCACACCGAGACCGTGACCCTGACCGGCCACCTCATGGATACCGGCATCCTCGCCCGGGTCCTGGACGACGTCCTCGAGTACGGCGGCGACTACCGGATCGAGAACCTCGAGGTGGGCCGCGAGCACGAGGACGAGTCCCGGGCGCTGGTCGAGATCCGCGCGGACGAGGCCGAGCTCCTGGAGCGCATCGTCATGCGGATCCAGGTGCACGGCGCCAACCCCGTGGACCCCGGGACGGCGATGACCCGCCCGGCGCCCACCGACGGGGTGTTCCCCGAGGACTTCTACTCCACGACCAATCTCGACACCTTCGTGCGGCTGGACCGCGAGTGGTTGCGGGTCGACCGCGCCGAGATGGACTGCGGGCTGGTCGTCGAGGAGCGCGAGGGCCGTCCCGTCGTCCGCAACGTGCCGGTCAGCGACGTGCGGGCCGGCGAGGCGGTGGTCTGCGGGGCGCACGGGGTGCGCGTGGAGATGCCGGCGACCGTCGCGCGCGGTGAGGAAGAGGACTTCGGGTTCATGTCGTCGGCAGTCTCCAGCGAGAAGCCGCAGGCACTGCTGGTGCGCCAGATCGCCGAGCGCATGCGCGAGGTCAAGGCCGCCGGGCAGCGCATCCTGTGGGTCGGCGGGCCGGCGGTCGTGCACACCGGCGCCGCCCCGGCGATGGTCCGGCTGGTGCGCGCCGGGTACGTCGACGTCCTGTTCGCCGGCAACGCGCTGGCCACCCACGACATCGAGTCGGCGCTGTTCGGCACGTCGCTGGGCGTCGACCTGGCCAAGGGCTCCGGGGTGCCGCACGGCCACGAGCACCACATCCGGGCGATCAACACCATCCGCGCGGCCGGGTCGATCGCCGCGGCTGTCGATTCCGGTGTGCTGACCGGCGGGGTCATGCACGCGATGGTGCGGGCCGGGAAGCCGTTCGTGCTGGTCGGCTCCGTGCGCGACGACGGACCGCTGCCCGACGTCTACACCGACGTGATCGAGGGCCAGCGGGCGATGCGCGCGCAGTTGCCCGACGTCGGCTTCGCGATCATGGTCGCGACGATGCTCCACTCGATCGCGACCGGGAACCTGCTGCCGGCGTCCATCCCGCTGGTGAGCGTGGACATCAACCCGGCCACGGTGACCAAGCTGGCCGACCGCGGCAGCGCTCAGGCGATGGGGATCATCACCGACATCGGGCTGTTCCTCGAGCAGCTCGCCCGCGAGCTCTGCCCAGAGTGACGGCAGTAGAAGCAATGTGCGCCGGAGGGTAGTTCTGCCGCCGAAAAGGCGCCCTCAGCGCACATCACTCCGGACCGGCGGCGGTCTACGCATCGCCTTCGCTGACGGCCAACCGGACCAGGTCGGCGGCGCCGACGATGCCGGCCTGCGGACCGAGCTCGGCGACGACCACCCGCGGCCCGGGGCGGAAGCCACGGCCCGGCAGCGCGCGCTCGAGCCGGTCCCGGGCGGGGCCCAGCATCATGTCGCCGAGCTTGCTCACGCCGCCGCCGATCACGACGACCTCCGGGTCGAGGATGGCCGCGAGGTCGGCGATGCCCTGTCCCAGCCACTGGCCGACCTCGGTCACCAGCTCCAGCGCCAGCGCGTCCCCGTCGGCGGCGAGCGCGGCGACGTCCTCGCCGGTGAGCCGGTCGACGTCGCCGTCCACCCGCTCCAGCAGCCGGCCGGCCGCGGCGCGAGAGGTCCGCGCGACCTCGCGCGCCGTCTGGGCCAGGGCGGTGCCGCTGGCGTACTGCTCCCAGCAGCCACGGTTGCCGCAGGCGCACAGGCGGCCGTCGGGCACGACCCGCATGTGCCCCCACTCCCCCGCCACCCCGTGCGACCCGCGGCGCAGCCGCCCGTCGAGCACCATGCCACCGCCGATCCCGGTGCCCAGCGTGATCATGAGCGCCAGGTCTGCCCCGCGCGCCGCGCCGTAGCGGTACTCCGCCCAGGCGGCGGCATCGGCGTCATTGCCCACCCAGAGCTGCCGCTGCAGCCGGGCGGCGAGGTCCTTGCGCAGGGTCGAGTTCCGCCAGGCGAGGTGCGGGCTGAACAGCACGGTGTCGCCGGTCCGGTCGAACCAGCCGGCCGCGCCCACGCCCACGCCCACCAGCTCGCCGTCGTGCGCCTCGGCGAGCTCCTCGACCACCGCGGCGATGGCGTCCTCGGTGTCGCTGACCGAGGCTCCGGGGGTGGCTCGCCGGGCGGTGGCGAGGATCGTGCCGTCGGGCGCGACGACGCCTCCGGCGACCTTCGTGCCGCCGATGTCGATGCCGAGCGCGGCGAGCCCCGCCGCGGCGGCGGTCACGCGATGTCGATCTGCTGGACGGCCGGCGCCTCGCCGTCCTCGGCGGCCGGCACCTCGGGCTCGGGCGTGCTCGCACCGGCCTCGGCGAACGTGCGCAGAGCGGCGGCCGCCGACGTGAGGACGTCGGCCAGCGCGGCGGTCACCTCGGGCCGCTCACCGCGGACGACGGCGGCGGCCTGGCAGACCGGGCACCAGCGGCAGTCCGAGCCGTGCTCCCCCTCGGGGACCTCGGTCGCGCTGCGGAGGGTCTCGAGGAGCCGGCGGCCCTGCTCGATCCAGTCGGTTCCGGGGTTCATGAGGTCGCGTCCTTCGGTGCTGGAGCCTCGGCGGCGAGGAGGTCGGCGGGCCACTGCTTCGGATCGGGCCGGAACCCGACGACGAGACGGGCGTCGGTGGTGCCGGGGTCGACGAGCCGGCCGCCGGTGACCTCGCAGCGCCGCAGGAGCGCGTCGAGGCGGATCGACCGGCGGGTGCCGCCGGCGCTGACCACGAGGTCGTCGGCCCAGCGGGTCAGCCGGAGGTCGGCCCGTTCGGCGAACGGCAGGGGCACGACCAGCTGCCACGAACCGTCCTGCTTCTCGGCAGCGGGTCGCTCGGCCGTGACGGCGTCGGGCAGCTCGAATCCGTCGAGCAGCGCCGCCAGCGCATCGGCGTCCGCCGGTGGCACCGGGTGCTCGGGCACGCGGTGCAGCCACGCCACCCCGGCGAGGTCGCCCAGGACGGCGTCCTGCTCGGCAGCGCGCCGCGCCGACCACTCGCCGCCGTCGTCCAGCGGCAGGACCCGGGTGAGCAGCGCGCCGGTGGCCAGCCCGTGCAGAGCCAGGGTCGTCACCGCGGCCCGCAGCGAAGGCACCGTCGTCCGCCGCGGCTCGGCCACCAGGCAGACGGTCGTCGGACCGGCGAGCCGGTCACGCTCGAGCAGTTGCTCGATCAGCGGGACGGCGGCCAGCGCCGCGTCGATCGGCCCGCGCTTCGCCGCACCCGTGGCCACGGCAGCGGTGCGGACGGCGCCCAGTGCCCGCATGCCGGGCGGCAGAAGCTGGTCGAGCCACCAGCGCAGGGCCGACGGCAGCGCCACGAGCGCCGACATCGACTCCAGCGGTCCGGCGTCGAGGACGACGAGGTCGGCCTCGGCCCGGGCGAGCTCGGCGAAGATCGCGAGGTCGCCGGTACCGGGGATCGGCACGACCGAGCTCTCCGGCGGCAGCGTGAGGTGCGGGACGACGGCGCCCACGGCACCCGCGGTCCCGCCCCAGAGCCGCTCGACGGTGGCCTGCGGGTCCACGCGGACGACGTCCAGACCGTCGACGTCCTCGAGTCCTGCCACCGGCACGGCCTGGCGCGACAACAGCAGCGTGCGGCGTCCGGACCGCGCGGCGCGGACGGCGGCCGCCGCCGCCAGCGTGGACGTCCCGGCCCCGCCGGGCCCCGTGAGGAGGAGCGTGCGCACCCTCAGCCCTCGACGCGCTTCTTGAGCTCCTTGAGAGCGGTGTCGAGGATGACCTTCTCCGCCCTGCGCTTCATCATGCCCAGCAGCGGCATCTTGGTGTCGATCGTGATCGCGTACACCACCTCGGTGCCGCCGTCGGCGTCCTGGAGTGAGTACGAGCCGTCCTGCCGCTTCATGAGCTGGCTCTCGACCAGGGTCCAGGACACCTTGCGGTCGCCGTCCCAGGTGTAGTCGAGGACGTAGTCGTCCTTCACCGCGCCGGCGTCGATGACGAAGTGCACGCGCCGGGCCCGGCCGTCCTTCCCGGGTTCGACGACCTCGACCTTCTTCGCCGCGGCGACCCATTCGGTGTAGGACGGGAAGTCGGCGATGACCGCCATGACCTCGGCGGCGGGAGCATCGATGGTGATCGACTGGGTGGACTGGTCAGCCATGGGCAGCAGGTTAACGGTTCCCCGCTGTTCAGCGTGTCGTCACCTCGACTCTCTGCTACTCACCAGTAGTCACTTACGGCTAGATTCGACCTGACGACCCCTCCGGGGCCGCGGGCGACGATGCCCGCGGACGGTGGGGAGGAGAGGACGAGGCGTGCGCGAGTTCAGCGTCCCCGCGACCATGGAGGTGGGCCCCGACGAGGCGCTCACCGACCTGCTCGCCAAGAACGTGGCCGAGGTCGGCGACCAGACCGGTTTCCGCGTCCGTCGCGACGGCACCTGGCAGGACGTGACCTGGAAGGAGTTCGGCGACCAGGTCGCCGGCGTCGCCAAGGGGCTGATCGCCTCGGGCGTGGAGGCGGGCGACCGCGTGGCCCTCCAGGCGAAGACCCGCTACGAGTGGGCGGTCATCGACTTCGCCATCTGGACCGCCGGCGCCGTCACGGTCCCGATCTACGAGACCTCCAGCGCGGACCAGGTCGCGTGGATCCTGTCGGACTCGGGCGCCACCGCCGTCATCGTGGAGAAGGACGAGCACGCGTCCGCCGTCGAGTCCGTGCGCGACCAGGCCCCCGATCTGAAGTCGGTCCACGTCATCGAGGACGACGCGGTCGGCACCCTGACGCAGGCCGGCAAGGACGTGCCCGACAGCGTGCTCGAGGAGCGCCGGGCGACGCTGAAGGCCGACAGCCTCGCGACGCTGATCTACACCAGCGGCACGACGGGCCGGCCGAAGGGCTGCGAGCTGACCCACGCGAACTTCCTGTTCGAGATCGGCAACGGCATGAGCCTGCTCGGCCGGTTCCTCAACGTCGAGGGCTCGCTGCTGCTGTTCATCCCCCTCGCCCACGTGCTGGCGCGGGTCATCCAGATCGGCGCGGTCAAGACCCGCACCGTCGTCGGCCACACCCCCGACGTGAAGAACCTCGTCGACGACCTCGGCGAGTTCAAGCCGACGTTCGTCCTCGCCGTCCCGCGGGTGTTCGAGAAGGTGTTCAACACCGCCAAGGGCAGGGCCGAGGCCGACGGCAAGGGCAAGATCTTCGACAAGGCCGCCAAGGTTGCCATCGACTGGTCCCGCGCCCAGGACACGGGCGGCCCCGGCCTGGCGCTCCGGGCCCAGCACGCCGTGTTCGACAAGCTGGTCTACGGCAAGCTCCGCGCGGCCCTCGGCGGCCACTGCCTGGGTGCCGTCTCGGGTGGCGCCCCGCTCGGCGACCGGCTCGGCCACTTCTACCGGGGCATCGGCGTCCCCGTCTACGAGGGTTACGGCCTCACCGAGACCACCGCCGCCGCGTCGGTGAACCACGACGACGGTTTCCGCATCGGCACGGTCGGCCGCCCACTGCCCGGGGTCGACTTCGCGGTCGCCGACGACGGCGAGGTGCTCATCCGCGGCGGCATCGTGATGCGCGGCTACTGGAAGAACGAGGACGCCACCAAGGAGAACATCGACTCCGACGGCTGGTTCCACACCGGCGACATCGGTGAGCTCGACGACGACGGCTTCCTCAAGATCACCGGCCGCAAGAAGGAACTCCTGGTGACCGCGGGCGGCAAGAACGTCGCGCCCGCCGTCCTCGAGGACCGCCTGCGCTCCCACCGCCTGATCAGCCAGTGCATCGTCGTCGGCGACCAGCGCCCGTTCATCGCGGCGCTGATCACCCTCGACGAGGAGGTCCTGCCGCAGTGGCTGGAGTCCAAGGGCAAGCCCAAGGACCAGACGGCCGAGCAGGTCAAGGACGACCCGGAGCTGCGCGAGGAGATCGAGGCGGCCGTCAAGGACGCCAACAAGGCCGTCTCGCAGGCCGAGTCGATCAAGAAGTTCGCCATCCTCGGCACCGACTTCACCGAGGAGAACGGGATGCTGACCCCGAGTCTGAAGCTCAAGCGCTCGGTGGTCATGAAGGAGTTCGACGACGAGGTGGAGAAGCTCTACGCCCGCTGAGGACCGCGCTGGAGCAGGTCGTCGAACGTCGTCGCGATCGTCGACCACGACCAGCGCTGCTCGACCCAGGCCCGGCCCGCGGCGCCCATCGCGGCAGCGCGGGCCGGGTCGTCCAGCAGGCCGCTGATCGCACCGGCGACCCCCGCGGGTGACCGGGGATCCACGACGTGCCCGGTGATGGCGTCCCGCACCGCCTCCGGCGCGCCACCGGACGTGCCGGCCACGACCGGCCGGCCGCAGGCGGCGGCTTCGAGGAAGACCATTCCGAGGCCCTCGACATCCAGCCCGGCCCGGCGGGTGCGGCAGGGCATGGCGAACACGTCACCGGCCGCGTAGTGCGCGGGCAGCCGGTCGGGCGCGACCGGCCCGGTGAGGACGACGGAGTCCGCCAGGCCCAGCCGTGCCACGGCGCGGCGCAGCGACGCCTCCGCCGGACCGCCCCCGACGAGGAGCAGCCGTGCATCGGGATGACGGTCGAGCACCTGCGGCCACCCGGCGACCAGGACGTCCTGGCCCTTCCTCGCCACCAGCCGCGACACGCACACCACGACCGGCGCGTCGCCGAGGCCGTACTGCTCGCGCACGGCCGCGCCGTCGATGTCCGGGGTGAAGCGGTCGACGTCGACGCCCGGCGAGAGCTGGGCGAGCCTCGTCCGGCGGCCCAGGGCGGGCTCGAGGCGGGCACGGGTGTACTCGCTGATGTAGGTGAGGACGTCGAGGTCGCCGGCGATGCGCTGCAGCAGCTGGCGCGACCCGGGCAGCGCCACCCAGCCGGTCTCGTGCCCGTGCGTGGCGCCCACCAGGTGCCCGACGCCGGCCGACCGCAGCGCCGGTGCGATCAGGCCGAGCGGTGCCGCGGCGCCGAAGAAGGCACTGTCGCAGCCGTGCCGGCGGGCCAGCTCGACGGCCGCCCGGGCCGTCGACCGCGTCGGCAGGAGCATCGAGGTGGGGCGCCGGACGACGGGATAGGGCAGCTGGGCGTCGTACTCCTCCCAGCCCGGCGACCGGGAGGCGAGTACGACCAGCGACTCGGGCGGCCGGCGGGCGAGCAGGGCCGCGACGAAGGTCTGGATGCCCCCCTGCCGCGGCGGGAAGTCGTTGGTGACCACCAGGGTGCGGGTCACGGCCGCTCCAGCCGCTGCCAGTCGCGGGCCAGGCCGACCCGCTGCGCCGTCGTCGGATGGGATCCGAAGAACCACTGCAGGACCGCGGGCGGGTCCGGCTGGGACAGATTGGCCACGGCCAGCTCCCGTTGCATCGCGATGAAGGTGTCGGGGTCCCGGGTCAGGTCGAGCGCGTGCACGTCCGCGCGGGCCTCGATCTGCCGGGAGACCGCGTTCTGGATCGGAGTCGAGACCAGCGCGCCGACCGCCATGAGGAACAGCACCAGCGGGACGATCCGGGGGTCCCCCGGGTTCTCCGCCCCGGTGCGGCGACGCAGCGGGGCGACCGAGACCAGCCAGCCCAGGGCGGCCACGCCGGCCGCGGCGCCGAGCGCCCCGGTGAGAGTGCCGGTCAGCACGTCGTCGGCGGCCACGTGGCCGAGCTCGTGCGCCACGATCGACTCGATCTGCGCGTCGGGCAGCTGCTCGAGGACCGTGTCGTACACGACGATGCGCCGGGTGGAGCCGAACCCCGAGACGTAGGCGTTCAGCGCCGTCGTCCGCCGGCTGGCGTCGGACACGAGCACGTCCTGCACGGGAGCGCCGCTCTTCTCCGCCAGCGCGAGCAGCTCGCTGCGCAGCGGACCGGCGGGCATTGGCTGGAACCGGTTGAAGGCGGGCTCGATGACCAGCGGCCACAGAAAGGAGCCCACGACCACGAGTGCCGCGGCCCCCAGCGCGGCCCAGGCCCACCAGGTGCGTGGCACCCGGCGGGCGAGCCAGACGAGCGCAAGCAGCCCGACGGCGGTCAGGCCGGCGTCGATCGCCGTGCTCACCGCCACGTCGCGCAGCCACAGCCACCAGCCGCGGGTGGAGAGCCCGTAGCGGTGCCGCACCATCTCCCCGTAGGCCGCGAGCGGCAGGGTGGCGAGCCGGCCGACCAGTATCAGGGCCGCCACGCCCAGCAGGACCTGCCAGGCCCAGCCGCCCCCGAGCGGCCGTGCCACGGCCCGGACCAGGCGGCCGCCGAGGGCGGTGAGCCCGAGGATCCCGGCGACGACGAGCCCGAGCGCCAGGGACGCCAGGGAGGCGGGCCGGACCAGGGCGGCGAAGGCGTCCGCCCGGTGCAGTTGCGCGGCCGACAGCGCGGCGGTGGGGTCGAGCGGCGCGTGGCCACCGGGCGGCTCGGGCAGGACCGTCCAGGGCGTCCGGGCGACGATGACGACGGCCAGCGCGACGGCGAGGACGAGCGCCGTGACCAGCGCGGCCCGGGGGGCGCCCGTCGGCCGGCTCCAGCTCATCGACCCGATCCTAGGGCGGAACGCCGGGAGGGCCGGTGCCCCGGGCGGGTCCCCCGCCCTCCCGGGACGTTCGGCTCGCTCAGCCGATGCGGCGAGCGCTGTTGTAGCTGCCCATCGAGTCCAGGCTCGCGACCTTGACCGGCTGGCCGGAGGTCGAGGCGTGGACCATCTGGCCGTTGCCGATGTACATGCCCACGTGGCTGACCGGGCTGTAGAAGAACACCAGGTCACCGGGCTGCAGCTGGTCGCGGGAGACGGGCGTGCCCATTCCGGCCTGGCTGCTGCTCGAGTGCGGCAGGCTGATGCCGGCCGCGGAGTACGCGTACTGCGTCAGCCCGGAGCAGTCGAACGCGTCCGGACCGCCGGCGCCCCAGACGTAGGGGTCACCGACCTGTGCGAGCGCGGTGTCGACGGCCTTCTGCGCGGCGCCGCTTGGTGCGACCACCCCGCTCGGCGCCGCCTGCGTGTCGCCGTGCGACGCAAGCACCTGCTGCTGCTGCGGCGCCGTCAGTGAGTCGTACTGACGCTGGTAGTCGGCGATCTTCGCCTGCAGGTCCTTCTGCTGCGCGGAGACGTCGTCGTAGGACTTCTGCGCCTTCGTCTGCGCCTCGTCCGCGCCGGCCTGGGCCGTCTTGGCCTGGGCGGCAGCCGTGGCGATCTGCGCGACCTGCTCGTTCGTGTGGCCCGCGATGGCGTCGAGGGTGCCGAGCTGGTGGACGAACTCGTCGGCCGAGCTGCTCGTGAGCAGCACGTCCAGACGCGTGAGGGTGCCACCGGTGTAGGCCGAGCGCGCCAGCTGCCGGATCTGCGGCCCGAGTGCGTCGAGCTGCGACTGAGCCGCGGCGGCGGCCTGGTCGGCGGCAGCGACGGCGGCCTGCTGCTGGTCGAGCTGGACCTTGGCCTCGTTGACCTGCTCGGTGACGACCTCCAGCTGACGGCTGGCATCGGCGACGAGCTGGGCGACCTGGGCGGAGCTGGTCGCATCGCTGGGCGCTGCGGCAGCGCTGCTCGGCAGAGTGGTGACCGCCATAGCGACGGCGGCGCCGACGAGCAGGCCGGACCGGATCCGACCGAGTCGGGGAGCGGTGAACAGTGTGGGGGCGTGCTTCAGTTGAGCGTGAGGGGTCGCCACGTGCGGCGGCACTCCGTTTCTTCCTCTGCAACCGCCTACCGAGTTAGCTGACGGGTTCGGGCTGGGAAGACTGGCCCTATCCCCTGCTCACCGGCGAGCCGGCCCTACAGGAGAACTCACCCCAGGACTGCGGTGGGTCCCCGGTTCGCCGTCGGACGCCACTGCGGCGCCCTCGGGCAATTCGGCGGTGCCCGACCGAGGCCACCCTTCAACGGGCGACGACCACTCAGCCGAACGGCGACGACCCTACGACCGTGATGCTGCCGTGACAAACGGAAGTCCCTGCGACTGGCGTGACGAGAGTCGCATTTGGTCTCATCGTTGCTGGTCAGCGGCATGTCGTTACCGGAATGTGACCTGAACCGGACCGGTCCGTCCGCGCTCGTTCAGCCCGTCCGGCGACCGTTTCGGGAGTCCTCGCCGCCCCCTCCGCGGTGTCGCAGCGGAGGCACGAGACCGACCTCCGCGAGCGCCCGGACCGCGCGGCGCTCCACCTCGTCGAACTCCACCACCACGCCGGCGGGCGGGACGACGACGTCCTCCGCGGTGGCCTCCGGCCGTGCGTCCCGGGCCCGGCCCGACATCGGGACCACCACCGGGTCGACGCCCTGCCAGCCCGGTGGGGCACCGAGCAGGACGGTGACGACGCAGTCGGCGCATCCGGCGCCCCGCGCGGTGCAGGTGTTGCAGTCGATCAGCATGGATTCGCTCCTCCGTGAGTTGTCCGCACGGTAGGAGCAGCCACCGACAATTCCGGTCGCAGCCGGGCTCAGGTGCCCGCGTACTCCCAGTGCCACGGCTCTTCGCGGCCGTGGCCGGGCTCGGCCCAGTCGGGGTGGAGATAGCCGTACCGGCCGGCATTCGCCTTCATCCAGCCGTACTGCGCCGTCCCGTAGTGGTCGATCCCGCCGCACAGGTCCACCGCCAGCCCCCAGCCGTGGTTGCTGGTGCCGGGCACCGCGGCCAGCGTCGGTTTCTCGCCGTACAGGCGCACCTGGCTGGCGTAGGTGCGGTAGGAGTCGGTGATGCAGATCGGGGAACCGAACGCCGCCGCGAAGGCCGCCGACATGGCCCGGTAGGCCGCCGCGGCGTCGCACCGCAGCTGGTGTCCGCCCACGCCCAAGGGGCACATGGCGCTCGGCGGGATGAGCCCGTTCGGATAGCCACCCCACTGCCGGGCGCCGTCGTAGCTGGGCGGATAGACGGTGTTGCCGCACTCCATCCGCAGGGCGCCACCGGTGGGACCCGGCGCGGTCACCGGTGCCCGCTGCGGGAGGCTCGGCCGGCCGATGCCCAGGACCTGGTCCGCGGGCAGGGTGCGCACCACCACCGCTCCGGCCCGGCCGTCGGCGGCGAGCATCGTCTTGGGGTCCAGCGCGATCCCCACGTGCCCGAGCCCGGCCTCGGCGTTGCCGAGGAAGACGAGGTCGCCCGGCAGCACGTCGGCGGGGGCGACAGGGGTCGTGACGGCGAACAGGTCCTGCTGCGTGCCCGGCAGCGAGATGCCCGCAGCGCCGTAGACCGACTGCACGAGGGAGCCGCAGTCCCAGGAATCAGGACCGGCCGTACCCGGCGCGTACGGCTTGCCCAGGGTCTTCATCGCGGCGCTCACCGCGGACAGGGTCTCCGCGGGCAGGACGAGCAGGGACGTCGGCTGACGCGGCAGCTGGGCCGCTCCGGGCTGCGCTCCCCCACCGGCCGCGGCGACCGGCACCAAGCCCGGGGGCAGCCCGCGGGCCGGGTCCTGCAGCTGCGCGGCCGGCGGGGGGACGAGGCCCGCGGCGGTGAGCTGGTCGACGTACACCTGCCAGTTGGCCGCCGTCCGCGTGTTGACGTCGACCTGCTCCTGCTGCAGCTTGGCCAGCTGCTCGTCCACGTCGCTCAGCGCGGCCCCGAGCTCGTCGGTGACCGCGGCGGCCTTCTTCTCCAGCTCCGCGACCCGTGCGGCGACCGCCTCCTGCCGGGCACGCGCCTGGTCCAGCGCCGCCTGGGCCCGCTGCCGCACCTCCTGCGCCGAGCGCCGCATGGTCTCGGCCGCGCCGATCACGTCGGAGGCATGGGCGTCGACCACGTCGAGGAAGCTGAGCGCCGACACCACGTCCCCCGGGTCGCCGCTCGTCAGCAGCACGGTGAGCGGCGTCAGCCCCCCGCCGTCCCGGTAGAGCGCCGAGGCGTATCCCGCGACGACCCGCTGGTAGCCGGCCAGCTGGCCCTGGGCGTCGTCGACCACCTTCTGCGCGTCGGCCACCGCCTGCTGGGCCTGCGTCATGGCCTCGCGCGCCGCGACGACCTCGCCCTGCTGCGCCTGCAGCCCGCTCTGCACCTCGGCGGCGCGCTTCTGCAGCTCGTCCAGCGCCCGGCTGTCGAGGACGCCGGACGTGCCCCCGGGCTGGTCGCTGGGGGCGGCCGACGCCGGGCCGGCCCCCGCGAGCACCGCCGCGGCGACCGCGCCTGCGATCACCACGGACGTCCCCCGGATGCGCCACCGGGAACGCGGGAGCATCGGACCACCTCTGCGTTCGGGGCGCTTTCCACTCGCGCTGCCCACCGGGCACTGATGGTGACCCGGACCGTGGCGTTCCGCCAGGTGAGCGGCCACGGTCCCCCACCCGGGCGACATCCGGCAGCGGGCCCGGCGCCGCCGAACCCGGCGGTGGAACGGCGAGGCATCACAAGAGTGTCATTACCCCGACCTACCGTCCGGCCCGTGCCCTTCGCCACCGCAGTCGACCGCTACCAACAGGTGTCGATCGAGGAGCTCGGCACCCGGCTGGCGGAGGTGACCTTCGTCGTGGTCGACCTCGAGACCACCGGCGGCTCGCCCAAGGACAGCGCGATCACCGAGATCGGCGCGGTCAAGATCCGCGGCGGCCAGGTGCTCGGCGAGTTCCAGACGCTGGTCGATCCCGGCCGCGCCATCCCGCCCTACATCAGCGTCCTCACCGGCATCACGACGATGATGGTCGCGGCGGCGCCCCGGATCGCCGCCGTCCTGCCCGGCTTCCTCGAGTTCGCCCGGGGCGCCGTCCTGGTCGCCCACAACGCGCCCTTCGACCTCGGCTTCCTCAAGGCCGCCTGCGCGGAGAACGGCATTGCCTGGCCGGCCACGGCCTCGGTCGACACCGCCGTCCTGGCCCGTCGTCTGCTGACCCGCGACGAGGTGCCCAACTGCAAGCTGGCCACGCTGGCGCCGTTCTTCTCCGCCACCACCTCCCCCACCCACCGGGCACTGGACGACGCGCGGGCCACCGTCGACGTCCTGCACGGACTGTTCGAGCGGCTGGGCCCGCTGGGGATCACGACGCTTGAGGAGCTGACCGGGCTCACCCGCCAGGTCGACCCCGAGCGGCTGCGCAAGAGGCATCTCGCTGACGCCGTCCCGCGAGGGCCGGGCGTCTACCTCTTCCGCGGCCCACGGGACGAGCCGCTGTACGTGGGGACGTCGAACGACCTGCGCAGCCGGGTGCGCAGCTACTTCTCGGCCGGCGAGCAGCGCAGCCGGATCACCGAGATGGTGGCGCTGTCGCAGCGCGTCGACGCCATCCCGTGCGCGCACGACCTCGAGGCCGCCGTCCGCGAACTGCGCCTGATCGCCGAGCACAAGCCCCGGTACAACCGGCGGTCCCGGTTCCCGGAGCGGGCGCTGTGGGTGCGGCTGACCGATGAACCGTTCCCGCGCCTGTCCGTCGTGCGGCGGGTCCGGCCCGGCACCGGCGTGTTCCTCGGCCCCTTCCCCGACCGCCGGGCGGCCGACGCCGCGGTCGCCGCCGTCCACGAGGCCCTGCCGCTGCGCCAGTGCACGACCCGGATCTCGCCGCGGGTACCCGGCACGGCGTGCGCGCTGGCCGGGATGGGCCGGTGCGGGGCACCGTGCACCGGCGAGCAGTCGGTGGAGGAGTACGCCTCGATCGCGGCGGTCTTCCGCGCGGCCGTAGGCCACGACCCCTCCGGCCTGGTGGCGCCGCTGTTGGCCCGCGTCGACCGGCTGGCCGCCGAGGAGCGGTACGAGGACGCCGCCATGCTGCGCGACCGGATCGCCGTCCTCGTGCGGGCCGTGCGTCGCCGTCAACGGCTCGCTTCGCTGGCCGCCGTCGCCGAGTTCACCATCGCCCGCCCGGACGGCGCCGGCGGCTGGCACCTGACCGTCGTCCGGCGGGGGCGCCTCGTGGCTGCCGGCAGCGCCCCGCAGGCGACGTCCGTGCGCTCGACGCTCGCCAGGCTGCTGCTCACCGCCGAGACCCCGACCGGCCCCGACGACGAACTGGCCGCGTCGGTGGACGAGACCGAGCTGATCCTGCGCTGGATGGAGAAGCCGGGCACCCGGCTGGTCGAGCTCACCGGCACCCTGGCGTGCCCGGCACCCGGCATCGGTGCCTTCACAGGATTCCTCGACCGGGTCGAGGCCGGGCGCGGCGACCGCGACCCGTTCGCCGACGGCCGGTCGCTGGGCACGCGGGCGCGTCCGGAGCGGGTGACGGCGGGTGCGGGCGGGCGGTTGAGCGCCCGGCTAGGCTCCTCGGTGTGATCACCGCCATCGTGATGATCGATGCCGCCACCGATTCGATCCCCGAGGTGGCGGCGGCCATCGCCGACCTCGACGGGGTCAGCGAGGTCTACTCCACCGCCGGCGAGGTCGATCTCATCGCGATCATCCGGGTGCGGGAGTTCGAGCAGGTCGCCGAGGTCATCGCGGGCCGGATCAACAAGGTGCCGGGCGTGCTCGAGACCGAGACGCACATCGCGTTCCGCGCGTACTCCAAGCACGACCTGGAAGCCGCGTTCGCGATCGGCTTCGAGACAGCGGACTGATCAGGCGCGGGCCGCCTGGCTGACCCGCACCCAGCGCTCCAGCAGCGCGGTGGCCCGACCGTCGTCGACCGCTGCCGCGGCTCGCTCCATGCCCGCCCCGACCGCGTCGTGCAGCCGCGCCGGTCGCTCCTCGTAGGCCGCCAGAGCGGCGCCCGCGTTCAGCAGCACCGCGTCGCGTACGGGGCCACGCTCGCCGCCGAGCACCCGGCGGAAGACGTCGGCGTTGACGGCAGGAGAGCCGCCCCGCAGGTCGTCGGGGGTCGACGGCGCGATCTCCAGCGCCGCGGGATCGAGCCGGTCGGGGGTCACCTCGCCGTCGCGAACCACCCAGACGGCGGACGTCGTCGCGGTGGTGAGCTCGTCGAGGCCGTCGTCCCCCCGGAAGACCAGCGCGCGACCGCCGCGGGCGGCGAGCACCCCGGCCATGACCGGCGCCATCCGCGGGTCGGCGCAGCCGATCGCCGCCGCCACCGGACGGGCCGGGTTGGTCAGCGGCCCGAGGAAGTTGAAGACCGTGGCGATTCCCATCTCCCTGCGCGGGCCGCCGGCGAAACGCATGCCGGGATGGAAGACCGGTGCGAAGAAGAAGCCGATGCCCGCCTCCTGCACGCAGCGCGCCACCGCGGGCGCCGGCAGGTCGATGGCGACGCCCAGCTCCTCGAGCACGTCGGCCGACCCGGACGACGACGACGCCGCCCGACCGCCGTGCTTGGCCACGGGCGCACCGGCGGCGGCCGTCACGACTGCGGCCATCGTCGAGATGTTGACGGTGTGCGCACCGTCGCCACCGGTGCCGACGATGTCGACGCAAGGGACCGGGATCTGGACCGGGGTCGCCTGCGCCAGCATCTCGCCGGCCAGGCCCGAGACCTCCTCGGCCGACTCGCCCTTGGCGCGCAGGGCCACGGCGAAGGCCGCAATCTGCACGGGCGTCGCCTCTCCGGTCATGATCTCGCGCATCGCCCACGCGGTGTCGGCCGCGGTGAGGTGCTGACCGGCCAGCAGGCGGTTCAGCAGGCCCGGCCAGGTCGGCCGCCGGCCTCCTGGGGAGCTCACCGACGGACGACGGGGCGCCGCGCGTGCGCACGCAACAGGTCTGCCACCACGGTGGGCGCGGTCAGCGGGTCGACCGGGAGCGGCAGGGTGGCGTCGGCCCGCGACCAGTGCGCCAGCCAGCGGTCGGGCTGGCGGGCGATGAGGACGCAGACGGCGGGGCGGTCGGCGACCTCTTCCTCCAGCTGCCGCGCGATCGCCAGGCCGCCCATGGGCTGGGCCTCGCCGTCGAGGATGCACAGGTCGATGCCCCCGCGGTCGACGGCGGCGATCACCTCGTCGCCGGTGAGGCACTCGATCCAGGTGATCGGGCCGACGTCGGCGGCGGGTCGGCGGCCCACCGCCGTCCGTACGGCCTCGCGGACCTGGGCACGGTGGCTGTAGACCAGAACGCTGGCCGGAACGGCGGTGTCGGCGGCGGGGTTCACGCGGGCGAGCCTAGTGGCTGTGCTGCCCGTTTCCGCGGTAGGCCGGGGGATCGGTAAAGAGCTGATCACTTTGCCGCCACGCCCATCGCACCCGCAGTCGTCCCGACCCTCCGCCGATGCCATGATGACCCTCGTGACAACGGCCCCCGTCGCGAGCAGCACCTTCGACACATCGCGGGTGCACTCCTTGACCCGACCGAACATGGTCAGCGTCGGCACGATCATCTGGCTCTCCAGCGAGCTGATGTTCTTCGCCGGCCTGTTCGCCATGTACTTCACCGCCCGAGCGCGGTCGACCCACGGTTGGCCACCCGAGCCGACCGAGCTGAACATCCCGTATGCCGTGGTGTTCACGCTGATCCTGGTCGCCTCCTCGGTCACCTGTCAGTTCGGTGTGTTCGCCGCGGAGCAGGGCAACGTCTACGGACTGCGGCGCTGGTTCACGATCACGTTCGTGATGGGCCTGGCCTTCGTCCTCGGCCAGGCGAACGAGTACCGCGTGCTGGTCACCGAGCACCACACGACGATCTCGTCGTCGACGTACGGCTCGGTCTTCTTCCTGACCACGGGCTTCCACGCCCTGCACGTCATCGGGGGCCTGGTCGCCTTCGTCTTCCTGCTCATCCGCTCCACCATGGGCCGGTTCACACCGGCACAGGCGACCTCGGCCATCGTGGTCTCCTACTACTGGCACTTCGTCGACGTCGTGTGGGTCGGGCTCTTCGCCACGATCTACCTGATCCGCTAGGGAACCGGTGTCCACCACGAACCCGCAGTCCGAGGCCACTCCCGACCACGGTGGCGCTGCCGCCGGCGAGCCGGCCCGTCGGGCCCGCGCCCGCCGTCGCTCCAAGCACCGTCGTCGGCTGACGAACGTCGCCGGCCTGATGGTCGGCCTGGTGCTGACCGGCGCCCTGTACTCGGCCTTCGCGCCGGCACAGGCCGCTGACGACAGCACGACCACCGAGTCGGCCGCCGAGGCGGCCGGCCGGCAGCTGTACCAGAACAGCTGCATCACCTGCCACGGCTCGAACCTCGAAGGCGTGCCCCACCGCGGCCCCTCGCTGATCGGGGTCGGCGAGGCGGCGGTCTTCTTCCAGGTGCACACCGGGCGCATGCCGCTGGTCCGCCAGGAGGCCGACGCCCACCGCAAGCCGCCGGTCTTCTCCGACAAGGAGATCGACCAGCTGATGGCCTACGTGCAGGCTCACGGCGGCGGCCCCACGGTCCCCTCCGGCGACCTGCGCGACGGCGACCTGGCCGAGGGCGGCGAGCTGTTCCGGCTCAACTGCGCCTCCTGCCACAACTTCGTCGGCGGAGGCGGTGCGCTGAGCTCGGGCAAGACGGCGCCCAGCCTGAAGGACGCCGACGACAAGACCATCTACACCGCGATGCTGACCGGCCCGGAGAACATGCCGGTGTTCGGTGACAACCAGCTCACCCCGGACGAGAAGCGCGCCGTCATCAACTACGTCCAGACCATCAAGGCGCAGGCCGACCCGGGCGGTGCCGGTATCGGCCGCATCGGCCCGGTCAGCGAGGGCCTGGTCATCTGGGTCGTCGGCATCGGCGCCCTGCTGTTCGGGATCTTCTGGATGGGGAGCAAGGCGTGAGCACGCAGTCCGGCTCACGAATCGACACTGCAGCGGAGGAAGCGTGACCACGCGCGACACCCGCCCCGGCTCGACCGGCGGCGCGGACGTCCCCGAGACGCTCTACGGCGGACCGGACGACGACTACACCCCCGAGCAGCTCGCCTCCATGAGCCGCGAGGAGCTCGACCGGCTGGGTGCCCGCTACGACGGCGTCGAGATCCTGCACGTCGACCCGGGTCCCGAGCCAGGCTCGACCATGGAGAAGCGGGCCATCCGCCAGGTCGGCCTCGTCTTCACCCTCGCCGGCGTCTTCGCCTTCCTCTTCGTGGTGGTCTACGTCGGCTCGGGCTGGTTCCTGCCCGACTGGCACTGGCAGATCACCGAGGGCGGCTGGAGCGCCCTCTTCACGCCGATGCTCGGTCTGTGCATGGGCCTGGCCATGGGCCTGGTCGGCATCGGCCTCGTGCTCTTCACCAAGAAGCTGCTGCCGCACGAGACGGCGGTGCAGGACAAGCACGACGGGTCGCACTTCGACCGGGTGACCGCGGGCGCCACGCTCGTCAGCGGCTTCCACAACAGCGGCCTGGCGCGGCGCAAGCTCATCACCCGCTCGCTCGGTTTCATGGCCGGCGGCCTGGGACTGATGCTGATCATGCCCCTGGGCGGGCTGATCAAGAACCCGAACAAGGGCAACCCGCTGGGCACCACCGAATGGGGCAAGGGAGTCCGGCTCGTCCGCGACGACGGCACGCCGATCCGGCCCGGCGATCAGCAGCCCGGCTCGCTCGAGACGGTGTTCCCCGCGGTGCCCGGCGGCAACAAGTTGGCCGACGCCGCGACGATGCTCATCCGTCTCCGCCCGGAGCAGGTCACCGAGCTCACGCCGCGCAAGGGCCAGGCAGGCTTCGCCTACGGTGAGTACGTCGCCTACTCCAAGATCTGCACGCACGCCGGCTGCCCGGTGTCGCTGTACGAGCAGGAGACCAGCCGGATCCTGTGCCCCTGCCACCAGTCCCAGTTCGACGTCACCCAAGGGGCGAAGCCCGTCTTCGGACCGGCCACCCGGCCGCTGCCGCAGCTGCCGCTGGACGTCGACAAGGACGGCTACTTCGTGGCCGCCAGTGACTACATTGAGGCCGTAGGCCCCACCTACTGGAACCGGGAGGCCATCTGATGGCTGCTCGCACCGCTACCTCCCCGGGTGCCCCGACCACGAAGCTCGGCCAGGCGGCGTACGAGCTCGACGACCGCATGATCGTCGCGCCGTGGCTGCGCCGGACGCTGAACAAGGTCTACCCCGACCACTGGTCGTTCCTGCTGGGTGAGATCGCGCTCTACTCATTCATCATCCTGCTGCTGTCGGGTACGTACCTGACGTTCTTCTTCGACGCCTCGATGCGCGAGGTCGTCTACGACGGCACGTACGCCCCGTTGCGCGGGGTGGAGATGTCCGCGGCGTACGACTCGGCGTTGAAGCTGTCGTTCGACGTCCGCGGCGGCCTGTTCATGCGCCAGCTGCACCACTGGGCGGCGCTGCTGTTCGTCGCCGCGATCGTGGTGCACCTGCTGCGCATCTTCTTCACCGGCGCGTTCCGGCGGCCCCGCGAGACCAACTGGATCATCGGTGTGGTCATGCTGGTCCTCGCCCTGCTGATGGGCGTCACCGGCTACTCCCTGCCCGACGACCTGCTCTCGGGCACCGGCCTCCGCATCATCAGCGCGATCCTGCTGTCGGTGCCGGTCATCGGCACCTGGGCGCACTTCGCGGTGTTCAACGGCGACTTCGTCGGCGAGCAGATCATCGGGCGGTTCTACATCGTCCACGTGCTGCTCATCCCGGCGATCCTGCTCGCGCTGATCGGGCTGCACCTGCTGATCCTGGTCAAGCAGAAGCACACGCAGTTCCCCGGTGCCGGCCGCACCGAGCACAACGTCGTCGGCAACCGGCTCTTCCCGACCTTCGCCGCGAAGGCCACCGGCCTGGTGTTCGTGGTCTTCGGGGTCTGCGCCCTGCTCGGCGGCCTCGTGCAGATCAACCCGATCTGGCTCTGGGGTCCGTACAACCCGGCTCAGGTGTCGGCGGCCTCCCAGCCGGACTGGTACATCGGGTTCCTCGACGGCTCGACGCGCCTCATGCCGCCGTGGGACATCAGCTTCGGCCACAAGTACCACATCGCGGCTCTCTTCTGGCCGACGGTCGTCGTCGCCGGCGCCATGTTCACGGTGCTCGCGCTCTACCCGATCATCGAGCGCAAGCTGACCGGCGACACGGCATCGCACCACCTGCTCCAGCGTCCGCGCGACGTCCCGGTGCGTACGGCGCTGGGCGCCATGGGTCTGGCGTTCTACATCTGGCTGTGGATGTCGGGTGGTAACGACGTCATCGCCGACAAGTTCGACATCAGCCTGAACGCGATGACCTGGGTCGGCCGGATCGGGATGATCGTCGTCCCGCCGATCGTCTACGTGATCACCTACCGGATCTGCCTGGGTCTGCAGATGCACGACCGCGAGGTCCTGGAGCACGGCATCGAGACCGGTGTGATCCGGCGGCTGCCCTCGGGTGAGTTCATCGAGGTGCACCAGCCCCTCGGGCCGGTGGACAGTCACGGGCACGGCACGCTGGCCTACGGCGGCGCGCCGGTGCCCAAGCGGATGAACCACGTGGGCGGCGCCCGCCGGGCCATCCGCGGCTTCTTCCGCCCGATCGAGGAGCCGTCGCAGGTGGAGTTCGAGCAGCGCGCCGAGGGCCGCGGTCTCGCCGCCGCCGAGGCCGAACGCGAGCTGACATCGTCCGGCCGGCCCTCCGACGCGGGACGGCCACAGGAGCCGCGCGACTGACACCCCGTTCGACAGCAGTACACAGCAGGGCCCCGGTGGAATGACACCGGGGCCCTGCTGTTGTTTCGGGGCCCCGGCGGCCCCTTGACGCCGCTCCAAGGGTGTTCTGCGCGCTTCAGGGGTTATGCCGCACCCAGCGAGCAGCAACACCACCCCAGAAGCGGTTCGGCCCCCGGCGCGTCTCCCCGGAGCTGCCGCCGCCGGACGTCGCCCGCCGCCGGAGCGGGCCGGGAGCCCACCGCCGCTCCAGGGGTGTTCTGCACGCATCAGGGGTTCTGCAGCACCCCGGGAGCAGCAACAACACCCCAGAAGCGGTTCGGCCCCCGGCGCGTCTCCCCGGAGCTGCCGCCGCCGGACGTCGTCCCGCCGGCGGAGCGGGCCGGGAGCCCACCGCCGCTCCAGGGGTGTTCTGCACGCATCAGGGGTTCTGCAGCACCCCGACACGGCAGAGGCGGGCGGCTGCAACGCCGGAGGGCCCCGTCCGCGATGGCGGACGGGGCCCTCCGGGTGAGGCGAGGCAGTGACTCAGCTCTGGGTGGCGTTCTGCCCGACGTAGTACTCGAAGAGCAGACCACCGACGTTCACCAGCAGGGCGACGCCGGCGATGACGATCAGCCAGGAGTACCAGAAGGCGAGCGCCAGGCCCATCAGCGCGGCGGACAGGGCCAGCGAGAACGGCCAGTAGCTGGCCGGGCTGAAGAAGCCCAGCTCGCCGGCGCCGTCAGCGATCTCGGCGTCCTTGCGGTCCTCGGGACGGGCGTCGATGCGGCGGGAGACGAACCAGAAGAACCCGCCGATCAGCCCGGTGAGACCGGCGGAGAGCACCAACGCCGTCGTCCCAATGGGCTCCTTGGCCCAGAAGCCGTAGACCACGGCGGCCACCACGCAGAAGAACGCGATGACCCCAAAGATGAGCGACTCGACCTTCACGGCCGCGCCTCCTCGTGAGTCGAGACGAACAGGGTCGGGGCGGTGCGCAGCTCAGCCACCGGAGGACTGCTGGTCGACGTTGCCGTTCTGGAGCGACTCGAACGGGTGGGTCGAGGTCGCGTGCCCGGGCTGGCCGATCTGCTCGAGCGCCTGGGCGGTGGTCTTCCCCTCCTGGCGGGCGGCCAGGTAGGCGTCGTAGTCGTCCCCGGACACGGCGCGGACCTCGAAGTTCATGAACGCGTGGTAGGTGCCGCACAGCTCGGCGCAGCGACCGACGTACGCGCCCTCCTTGTCGACCGTCACCTCGAAGACGTTGTTGCGGCCGTTCTCGTTACCCGGGATCACGTCGAGCTTGAAGAGGAACTCCGGCACCCAGAAGGAGTGGATGACATCGGCAGACGTGAGCTCGAACCGGATCGTCCGATCGGTCGGCAGCACCAGGATCGGGATCTCGGAGCTCGTGCCCACCGTGCTGACCGGGTCACCGTTCGGCCCCTTGGTCTCGGGGTAGGAGAACTGCCAGTTCCACTTGAACGCCCGGACCGCGACCGTCTCGTCGGGGTTGTCGCTGCGCTTCTGCACCCTGTCCTGGACGACGACGGTGAAGAAGAACAGCCCGGCGATGATCAGGAACGGCAGGATCGTGTAGACGATCTCCAGCGGCAGGTTGTAGGCCGTCTGCTTGGGCAGCTCGTCCGAGCGCTTCCGGTGCATGACGACGGACCAGAGGATTAGCCCCCAGACGCCGAAGCCGACGATGAGCGCCGCGATGACCGAGCCGGTCCACAGCTCGCGCATGTCGTGCGCCTGCTTGGTGATCCCGTCCGGCCAGCCGAACCGCCAGAACTCGTTGTTCGGCATCTGGCATCCGGTGAGGGTCACGACCCCCAGGAGACCGAGCGCGGCCAGCCGCGCAAGCCTGCTGCCTCGAGCCACTGCTCGCTGCCTCCTCGTCTTCCGTCCCGGGTCCCCGGACGGTCCTTCCAGCGGGTCGTTCACCGGTCGCGGCGCGCGAGTTCCGCGTCGATCACAGTGTGGGGCGAGACTAGCCGACTCCGCTCGGCGGCTGACCACCGGAGACGGCGCACCGGCGGGTCGCGGCCGGCCACGGGCCGACGGCGCCCGGGCACCGCGGCGCGACGGTTAGAGTCGGGGGCGTGTTCTCCCGGCTGCTGACCCCGAAGTGGCTGTTGCTGCACCTGCTGGTCGCCGTCCTCTTCGTCGCCACGTTCTTCCTGGGCTACTGGCAGCTGACCAAGGCCGAGGCCGGCGGCGGCGCCGTGAACTGGAGCTATGCCATGCAGTGGCCGCTCTACGGGTTCATGGGGCTGTGGTTCTACCTGCGCATGGTGCGGGTCGAGCTGCACCGCGACCCCGACGAGGGCGCACCGGGACACGACGTCGTCCTCTACCAGCGCCCCCGCATCGACACGTCTGGAGATCCTGAGCTGGCCGCCTACAACGCCTACCTCGCCGAACTCAACGAGCGCGCGCTCGGCCAGAAGAGCACCCATGGCCGCTGACCGGACGACGTCGGCCCGCGACTCCGAGCAGGCGATCGCCGCGGCGCTGCAGCGTTACCGCGTGATGGCGAACGTGGTCGGCGTGCTGCTGATCGCGCTGATCTGCGTCGCCGTGCCACTGAAGTACTTCGGCGGCGTGCGGGAGCCGGTCGTCGTGCTGGGCACGGCGCACGGCTGGCTCTACGCGCTGTTCTTCCTGTCCGCGGTCGACCTGGCGCTGCGGGCCAAGTGGAGCCTCAAGGGCTCGGTGCTCACGATCCTCGCCGGCACCATCCCGTTCCTGTCCTTCTACTCCGAGCGCAACGCCACGAGGAAGACCCGCGCCGGTCAGCGCGTCTGACCCCGCCGAGACGACCGACCTCTCCCCCACCCCGAGGATCTGCGCCTGATGTGTGGCCTGCTCGCCTATTTCTCCACCGACGCCGACCGCGTCGACGACGGCACGGTGTCGGCGATCCGCGAGGCCCAGCACTGCATGCGCCACCGCGGTCCCGACGAGAACGAGTCGTGGTCGGACAGCCGGGCGGTGTTCGGCTTCAACCGGCTGTCGTTCATCGACATCGAGCACAGCCACCAGCCGATGCCGTACGCCGACGGCCGCTACCGGATCGTCTTCAACGGTGAGATCTACAACTACCTGGAGCTGCGCGCCGAGCTCACCGAGGCCGGCGCGACCTTCGCCACCGAGGGCGACACCGAGGCGATCGTCGCGGGCTACCACGTGTGGGGCGAGGACGTCGTCACGCGGCTGCGCGGCATGTTCGCGTTCGTCATCTGGGACAGCCAGACCGACACCGTCTTCGGCGCCCGCGACCCGTTCGGCATCAAGCCGCTGTTCACCACCCGGCTCGCCGACGGCGGGATCGCCTTCGCCTCCGAGAAGAAGGCGCTGCTGGAGCTCCTGGGCGGCAGCAAGGCCGCCGGCGGGGTCGATCCGGCGTCCCTGCAGCACTACCTGACGCTGCAGTACGTGCCGGAGCCCGCCACGATGCACCGCGGCATCCGCCGGATCGAGAGCGGCACAAGCTTCCGGGTCGCGGACGGCGAACTGACGACCGAGCGCTACTTCCACCCGACCTTCCCCGTCCGGTCCGTGGCGAAGAACGAGGAGCAGGCCCTCTACGACCGGATCGCCGACGTCCTCGACGACTCGGTCCGGATGCACATGCGCGCCGACGTCACGGTGGGCTCCTTCCTCTCCGGCGGCATCGACTCGACCGCGATCGCGGCCCTGGCGAAGCGGTACAACCCGAAACTGCTCACGTTCACCACCGGCTTCGAACGCGAGGGCTTCTCCGAGATCGATGTCGCCGCCGAGTCCGCGGCCGCGATCGGCGTCGAGCACATCACCAAGGTCGTCACGCCAGAGGAGTTCGCCGAGTCGATCCCGCTGGTGGTCTGGTACCTCGACGACCCGGTCGCCGACCCGGCGCTCGTGCCGCTGTGGTTCATCGCCCGCGAGGCCCGCAAGCACGTCAAGGTGGTGCTGTCCGGCGAAGGCGCCGACGAGTTGTTCGGCGGCTACAACATCTACCGCGAACCGTTGTCGCTCGCGGCCTTCGAGAAGCTGCCGGGGGGCATCCGCCGGGCGCTCGGGGCCCTGTCCACGAAGCTCCCCGACGGCATGCGCGGCAAGGACCTGCTCCGCCGCGGGGCGATCCCGCTGGAGCAGCGCTACTACGGCAACGCCCGCCTGTTCCGGGACGACGAGCTGGGTTTCCTGCGCACGCGCGACCCCGACCAGTCGCACGTCACCGTCACCCGCGAGCTCTACCAGCGCACGCGCGCGGCGGGCTACGACGACGTGACGGCGATGCAGTACGTGGACCTGTTCACCTGGCTGCGCGGCGACATCCTGGTCAAGGCCGACAAGATGACCATGGCCAACTCCCTGGAGCTCCGCGTGCCGTTCCTCGACGCCGAGGTCTTCAAGGTGGCGAGCACGCTGCCGGTCGACCAGCGGGTCACCAAGGAGACGACGAAGTACGCGCTGCGGCGGGCGCTGGAGCAGATCGTGCCGGCGCACGTGCTGAACCGGCGCAAGCTCGGCTTCCCGGTGCCCACCCGCTACTGGCTGGCCGAGCCGCTGCACGACTGGGCGCGGCAGATCATCACCGAGAGCCAGACCGACGAGTGGCTGGACAAGGCGCAGGTGCTCGCGATGCTCGACGCGCACCGGGCGAACCAGCGCAGCGCCTCACCGGTCGACTACTCCCGCAAGCTCTGGACGCTGCTGGTGTTCATGATCTGGCACGGCATCTTCGTCGAAGAGCGGATCACCCCCGCCGTCCCCGAGCCGGTCTACCCCGTCCGGCTCTGAAAACGACGAAGGCCCGGCTTCCGAGGAAGCCGGGCCCGTCGATGGCCACCCCCTGCAGGGCCCCGCCGCGAGCTCGCGAGCGGTGGGGGGCAGGGGGTGTTTCTTCAGTGGAAGCTGTCGCCGCAGGCGCAGGAGCCGCCCGCGTTCGGGTTGTCGATCGTGAATCCCTGCTTCTCGATGGTGTCGACGAAGTCGATCGTCGCGCCGCCCAGGTACGGGCCGCTCATGCGGTCGACGATGACCTCGACGCCGCCGTACTCGTACGTCTGGTCGCCGTCGAGGAACCGCTCGTCGAAGAAGAGCTGGTAGCGCAGACCGGAGCAGCCGCCGGGCTGAACGGCGATGCGCAGCCGCAGGTCGTCGCGGCCCTCCTGGTCCAGCAGCGCCTTGACCTTCGCGGCTGCGGGGTCGCTGAGCAGGACGCCGGTGGTGCCGGGCGTGCTGCCGTCGAGGGTCGTGCTGTCCTGCACCGACATGTTGTGTCCTCCCAGATCCGAGGGTGCCCGCTGCGGCACTTCTGCAGCGGAGCAACACCGCCGAGGCGGTGACCCTTCCCTGCCGGGCACCACTGTACGGCGCTGGAGACGACTTCCCGGTTCTGCTTCGTCACACACGTAGACTTCCGGCTCGTGAAGCTTCGACTGCCCGGCCGTCGCGATCCCGCCGACACGACGGCGAACGCCGCCGACACCGATCTCACGCAGCAGTTGGAGCGCGCCGCCGGCAAGGGCCGTCCCACGCCCAAGCGCAGCGAGGCCCAGGGCCGCCGGGCCGGCCCGCCCCCTCCCCCGCCGACCACGCGGAAGGAGGCCTACAAGCGCATGCGCGCCACGAACGCCGCCCGCCGTCCCGACGCACGGGCCGCTGCCGCTCGCGGCGACGACAACTACCTGCCCGCGCGCGACCGGGGTCCGGTGCGCAAGTACGTCCGGGATGTCGTCGACTCCCGCCGCAACGTCGGCAGCTTCTTCCTGGTGATCGCCGCGGTCGCGCTGATCGGCACGATCGCCCCCAGCCCGATCGTGAAGAACTACGCCAGCCTGCTGCTGTTCGGCTTCTTCCTCGTGATGATCGTCGACTCGGTCATCCTCAGCCGTCGCATCAAGAGCAAGGTCGCCACCCGGTTCCCGAAGGGTGACCAGCCCACCCGCGGGCTGGCCTGGTACGGAATCAGCCGCTCGACGATGATCCGTCGCTGGCGCTTCCCGAAGCCAGACGTCGCCCTGGGTGCCGACGTCTGAAACAGGCCCCCGCGCCCCCCCTGCGGGGGGCCGACAGGCGAGAGTCGGCAGCACGTCTAGCGTTGCGATACGTGGAATTCAGACGCCTCGGCCGCTCCGGCCTGACCATCTCCGAGATCGCCTACGGCAACTGGCTCACCCACGGTGGCCAGGTCGAGGAGGACGCCGCCCTCGCCTGCGTGCGAGCCGCCCTCGACACCGGCATCACGACCTTCGACACCGCTGACGTCTACGCCGGCACCCGCGCCGAGTCCGTCCTCGGTCGCGCGCTGGCGGGGCAGCGGCGCTCGTCCTACGAGCTGTTCACCAAGGTCTACTGGCCGACCGGCCCGGGCCGCAACGACCGCGGCCTGTCCCGCAAGCACATCATCGAGAGCTGCCACGCCTCTCTCGAGCGGCTGCAGACCGACTACGTCGACCTCTACCAGGCCCACCGGTACGACCCGACGGTGCCGCTCGAGGAGACGATGACGGCCTTCGCCGACCTCGTGCGCGCGGGGAAGGTGCTCTACATCGGCGTCAGCGAGTGGCGGGCCGAGGAGATCGCCGCGGGTGCCGCCCTCGCCCGGGATCTGGGGGTCCAGCTGATCAGCAACCAGCCGCAGTACTCGATGCTGTGGCGCGTCATCGAGGACGAGGTCGTGCCGACGTCGTCCAAGGAGGGCGTGTCCCAGATCGTCTGGTCGCCCCTGGCCCAGGGCGTGCTCACCGGCAAGTACCTGCCGGGGCAGCAGCCGCCCGCCGACAGCCGCGGCGGTCACGCCGAGGCCGGGCAGACCATGCAGCGGATGCTGACCGACGACATCCTTACCCGGGTGCAGCAGTTGCGGCCGATCGCGGACGACCTGGGGCTGAGCATGGCCCAGCTGGCGGTGGCCTGGGTACTGCAGAACCCGAACGTCTCCGCGGCGATCATCGGGGCGAGCCGCCCGGAGCAGGTGCACGACAACGTCAAGGCGGCCGGCGTGACACTGGAGGACGACGTCATGAAGCGCATCGACCAGGTGCTCGGCGACGTCGTCGTCCGGGACCCGGCCAAGACCGCGCGGGGCTGACACCGGTTCGGGCCCCGGGGGGAGATCTCCCCCGGGGCCCGAACCCGCTACGGGGCGGCCAGGCCCATCGGGCCGTAGACCTCGGCGTCGCCGTCGAACAGCGTGACCGTGGCGACCCCCTTGTCGAGCAGCTCGCGCCAGTTCTCGCCGAGCCAGGACTCCGCGTCGCCCTGGTTGTCGGTCTCGAGCATCTCCACACCGAGCGTGGTGGGGTCGATGGCCGTGCCGGCCGGGTCCTCGAGTCGCCAGTGCCAGGTCATGGTCACGGAGGCTAGTGACCGGTCAACTCACCACGGCAGCTGCCCGGGCCGGGGTCCGGCCGGAGGCCCCTTCCGCGGGTCCGCCGGTCACCATGGCGACCGCGATCCAGCCGTAGGCCACGAGACCGGCGACCAGCGACGGCACCTCGCCCAGCGGCGAGGGGACGAACTCCAGCAGCAGGAAAGCGCCGGCCACGACCAGCAGCGGCCAGGGCACGAGGCCCCCGCGGAAGGCGGCGACGCACAGCACCGCGACGGCGAACGGCGCGGCGAAGGACAGCAGCGGCAGTGGTCCGGCCGCGGCGTCACGCGCGGCCAGGATGCGGACGCCGTCGGAGGTTCCGGATGCGGCCAGCGCGTGCAGGCAGTCGTCGTCGCCTACGAGACCGGCCTCGTCGTCCCCGGGAGCGGCGGCTGACCGTTGACGCGACCGTTGTCGGAGTGTGATCAACGGCGGGTTACCGGCGCCGCGGCGGGGCATGGAAGCTCATCGAGCATCCGCGACGGAGGACCGATGACATCAGCGCAGCCCCTGGCCGGCGACGACCCGGACCGGATCAAGGCCGAGATCGACGCGACCCGGGCGCATCTCGCCCGGACCGTCGACGAGCTCGGTGCCCGGCTGGACGTGCCGGCCCGGGCCAAGGAGAGTGCGGCGCGGGCGAAGGACACCGCCGTGGAGACCTACCGGGAGAGTCCGCCGATCGTGATCGGCGGCGCGGTGGTCCTGATCGGACTGGTGGTCGGCCTGGTCATCGTGCGACGGAAGCGTGCGGCATCACGGATGCCGGGGACGAGGAGGAAGCGTTGAGCAAGGGAGCGAAGCTCGCCTACCGGCCGATCGGTCTGATCGGCGGGATCCTGGCGGGCACTCTGTCGGGGATCGTCTTCAAGCAGATCTGGAAGCAGGTGGCCGACGAGGAGGACGCGCCGACCGCCCTGCAGAGCGAGTACTCGATGAAGGAGGTCGTGCTCGCCGCGGCGATCCAGGGCGCGATCTTCGCCGCCACGAAGGCCGCGATCGACCGCGCCGGCGCGCGCGGCTTCAAGCAGCTCACCGGCGCCTGGCCCGGCGACTGAAGATCCCACCAGTCCAGATCGCTTCCGGCCGCCCGGCGGCCGCCACCCAGGGGGAACGACATGGCCGGCACCAGTCAGCGCGAGAGCGCCGTCGACCGCATCCGCGAGCGGGTCGAGGAGAAGGCTGCCCGGCGGGCCGCGGCCAAGGCGGCGACCCAGCGGCCGGCCGGCGATCCCGACCGGCCGCCGCCCGGCGCGCCCAGCCCGGAGCAGCTGCCGGGCATCGAGGCGGAGAGGCCCACGGACATCCCCTGGCGGGGGTGGAAGCAGATCCTGAAGCGATCCTGGGCCGAGAACAAGGCCGACAACATGCCGATCATCGCCGGCGGTGTCGCGTTCTTCGGCTTCCTGTCGATCTTCCCCGCGCTGATCGCGCTGATCTCGATCTACGGGCTCGTGGCCTCGCCGGCGACGGTCGCCAAGCAGGTCGAGAACCTGTCCAAGCAGCTCCCCAGCAGCGCCGCGAGCCTGATCAAGGAGCAGCTGACGTCGATCGTCAGCAACAGCGGCAGCGCCCTGAGCATCAGCCTGGTGATCTCGATCCTGGCGGCGCTGTGGAGCGCCTCGGGCGGCGTCGGCAACCTGATCACCGCCGTGAACCTTGCCTACGACGAGGTCGAGGCGCGCAACTTCATCAAGCTGAAGCTGACATCGCTGGCGCTCACCCTCGGCGGCATCGTCTTCGTGCTGGTGACGTTCGGTCTGGTCGCCGTCGTCCCGGCCGTCATCAGCGCTCTACCGCTGGGGATCGTCGGCACCGTCCTCGCCCAGATCGCGACGTGGATCGTGCTGCTCGGTGTGTTCGCGGGAGCCCTGGCGGTGCTCTACCGGGTCGCCCCCGACCGCGACGCACCCAAGTTCCGCTGGGTGAGCCTCGGCGCCGTGATCGTGACCATCATCTGGGCGCTGGTCAGCGTGATCTTCGCGCTCTACGTCAACAACTTCGGGTCCTACGACAAGACTTACGGCGCCATCGCCGGCGTCATCGTCCTGATGCTGTGGCTGTACCTGACCTGCTACCTGGTGCTGCTCGGCGCGGAGATCAACTCCGAGGCCGAGCACCAGACGGCGCACGACACGACGAAGGGCGAGCCCCAGCCGATGGGCGTCCGCGACGCGAAGATGGCCGACACGCTGCCCGACTCACCGGAGCCGCAGAAGGGCGACAGCGACCCGACCCGGCAGAAGTAGGCCCGCTACCGCACGTGCGACTCGACGAACGGCGGGCGCACGACCTGCACCGCTTCCGACCGGCCGCGGACATCGATCGACAGCTCCGCGCCTTCCTCCACGCCGGCGGCGGTGTCGAGCAGCGCCAGCGCGATGCCGGTGCGCAGGGTCGGCGAGAACGTGCCGCTGGTGACCTCGCCGATCCGCACGCCGTCGCCGCCCAGGACGGCCATGCCCGGGCGTGGGATGCCCCGGCCGGTCGCCTTGAGGCCCCAGAGCAGGCGCGCCGGACCGGCCTCCTTCTCGGCGACCAAGGCATCGCGGCCCCAGAACGCCGGCTTCTTCCAGCCGACCGCCCACCCGCTGCGCGCCTGGTTGGGGGTGATGTCGAGGGACAGCTCGTGGCCGTGCAGCGGGTAGCCCATCTCGGTGCGCAGCGTGTCACGGGCGCCCAGGCCGCAGGGGCGGAGGCCGAGGTCCTGACCCGCCTCGAGGAGGCGGTCCCACAGCTCGCCGGCGTGCTCGGCGTCGACGAGCAACTCGTAGCCGTGCTCGCCGGTGTACCCGGTGCGGCAGACCGTGACCTCCGCCGCGCCGTGGGCGCCCGTGCCGGTCACGAACGACATGTACGACAGCTCGCCGGGCAGGCCGAGGAGCTCCAGCACCTGGAGGGCGTGCGGACCCTGCACGGCCAGGACGGCGACCTCGGTGTGCCGGTCGGTGACGGTGATGCCCTCGGGCGCCGCCTCGGTGAGCCGGCGCAGCACCTCGGCGGCGTTCGCGGCGTTCGGCACCAGGAGCACCGAGTCGGGACCGTGCAGGTAGACGATCAGGTCGTCGACGACTCCGCCGCCCGGGTCGCAGCAGAGGGTGTACTGCGCCTGACCGGGCCCGATCCGCGACAGGTCGTTGGACAGGCACGAGTCGACGAAGGCGGCCGCACCCGGACCCTGCACGGTCGCGGTTCCCAGGTGGGAGACGTCGAACAGGCCCGCGGCCTCGCGAACGGCCGTGTGCTCGGCGATCACCCCGCCGCCGGCGTACTCGATGGGCATGGACCAACCGCTGAAGTCGGCGAGCTTGGCGCCGGCGGCGACATGCCGGTCGTGGAGGGGCGAGGTCAATGGGCTCACGGGTGGGACCGTATCGGCACCCCTACGATCGAGCCGTGCCGCCGACGATCTCCGCCACCGACCACCCGCTCGAGAAGCTGACCGGCGACGCCGTCGTCGTCGCGGTGGGCAAGGGGCCCGACGGCCTCCTGCCCACACCGGGCGCCGAGGCGGTGGACCGCCTGCTCGGCGGGCGGCTGCTGCCGGCGCTGGCCGACCTCGGCGCGCGCGGCGGCGAGGACGAGGTCACCCGGCTCCCCTCGTTCGGGCAGGGGCCGTTCCCCGTGGTCGCGGTCGCCGGCCTCGGTGCTCCCGACACGGCCGGCGCCTACACCCCGGAGGCGGTGCGCCGGGCCTCCGGCGCCGCCAGCCGCGCACTGGCCGGGCGGCGGTCGGTGGTCAGCCTGCTGGCCGCGGTCGGTGGCGCCCCCGACGCCGAGCGGCTACACGCCGTCGGTGAGGGCGCGCTGCTCGGCGCCTACGAGTTCACGACCTACAAGTCCGACCTGAGGGCCGATCGGAAGGCGCCGCCCAGCGACTTCACCATCGTCGTCCCCGCGGCCACGGAGGCCGAGGCGGCGCTGCGCCGGGTGCGGGCCGTCGCCGACGCGGTCGCCCTGGTGCGCGACCTGGTCAACACCCCGCCCAACGACCTGTACCCGGCCGAGCTCGCCGCCCGTGGTGCCGCCGCCGGCGAGAAGCTCGGGCTGGCCACCGAGATCCTCGACGAGGACGCGCTGGCCGCCGGCGGGTACGGCGGCATCCTGGCCGTCGGCGGTGGCTCGGTACGCAAGCCGCGACTGCTCCGCCTCACCTACTCGGGTCCGAGCGCGCGCAAGAAGATCGCGCTGGTCGGCAAGGGCATCACGTTCGACAGCGGCGGCATCTCGATCAAGCCCGCCGCGAAGATGGAGGACATGAAGAGCGACATGGCCGGCGCTGCCGCCGTGATCGCCACCGCCTGCCTCGTCGCCCAGTTGCGGCTGCCGGTCGAGGTGACCGCCACCGTGCCGATCGCGGAGAACCTGCCCAGCGGCACCGCCTACCGGCCGGCGGACATCGTGACCTTCCGGAACGGCAAGAAGGCCGAGATCACGAACACCGACGCCGAGGGCCGCGTGGTGCTCGCCGACGCCATCGCACGGGCCGCCGAGGACCGTCCCGACGTCCTGCTGGAGACCTCGACGTTGACCGGCGCGCAGCTGGTGGCCCTGGGCACGCGGACGGCGGGGGTCATGGGCAGCGACGACCTGCGCGACACCGTGGTGGCTGCCGGCACGCGCTCCGGCGAGGGCATGTGGCCGATGCCGCTGCCTGCCGAGCTCCGCCGGGGACTGAACTCCCCCGTCGCCGACTTCGTGAACTCCGCGGCCGACCGGTTCGGCGGCATGCTGGTCGCCGGCCACTTCCTGGCCGAGTTCGTGCCCGCCGGCCTGCCCTGGGCGCACATCGACATCGCCGGGCCGAGCTTCAACACCGGCGCACCGTGGGGCTACACGCTCAAGGGCGGCACCGGCGTCCCGGTGCGCACCCTGCTGGCGACGATCGAGGCCCTCATCCAAGAGTGACCCCTGTCCGGGTGTCGTCCCGAGTGGGCCCCGGAGGGGTCCGCGCAGGGACGGCGAAGCGGCTCCATGAGACCGGGGAACGGCTCGTGGCCGCGGTGCGGTCCGGAGGATCGCAGTGTCATAGCTCCTTCTGGCGGGCCGACCAGTCGCGCATGCGCTGGGGGTACCCGGTGACCTGGGCGTCGTAGACCGGGATCGCCAGGTCGCGGGAGAGCTTGCGGGCGACCTCGGGGCCGTCGATGCGCCGGCGGGTCCACTCGCCGTCGGCGGCCACCAGGACGATCGTCGTCTCGGTGACGGCGGTGCGCGGCTCGACGTATCCCTCGACGCCGCGACGGCTGGCCACGAACTGCTCCAGGTGGCTCAGGTCGCCCCGATGCGAGCCGCGGTCCAGGGTGCCGCGGCGGTGGCCGCCCGCACCGCGACCACCGCGCAGCCGGTCGAACAGCCCCATCGCGCGCCTCCCGTCGTCCGGTGACCGGCATCGTGATCCTCACGACGCTCGGGAGAGGAACGGCGCTCCGGGCCGCCCCGTTCCCGGAGTGGCAGGATGTCGGGCAAGCCCCCGCCCGCCGAGCGGGACGCCGACGACTGCACTGAGGAGCACCTGTGAGCGAATCCACCGCCCCTGCCGACCTGGTCATCCTCGGTGGTGGCTCCGGTGGCTATGCCGCGGCGTTCCGCGCGTCCGAGCTCGGACTGAACGTCGTCCTCATCGAGAAGGACAAGGTCGGCGGCACCTGCCTGCACCGCGGCTGCATCCCGACCAAGGCGCTGCTGCACGCCGGTGAGGTGGCCGACCTCGCCCGCGAGGGCGAGCAGTTCGGCGTCAAGACGTCGCTGGCCGGCATCGACATGGACGGCGTCAACGCCTACAAGGACGGCGTGATCGCCAAGCTCTACAAGGGTCTGCAGGGCCTGGTGAAGGCCCGCAAGATCACCTACGTCGAGGGCGAGGGCAAGCTGACGTCGCCCACGACCGCCGAAGTGAACGGCCAGACCTACGAGGGCAAGCACATCCTCCTGGCCACCGGCTCCTACGCCCGCTCGCTGCCCGGCCTCGACATCGACGGCACGAAGGTCATCACCAGCGACCACGCGCTGAACCTCGACCGGGTCCCGGCGTCGGCGATCATCCTCGGCGGCGGCGTCATCGGCTGCGAGTTCGCCAGCGCCTGGAAGTCCTTCGGGGTCGACGTCACCATCGTCGAGGCCCTTCCCCACCTGGTGCCGCTGGAGGACGAGTCCTCCTCGAAGCTGCTGGAGCGCGCGTTCCGCCGTCGGAAGATCGCCTTCGAGCTGGGCAGCCGGTTCTCCGGGGTCCAGGAGACCGAGAACGGCGTGAAGATCTCGCTGGAGAACGGCAAGGAGCTCGAGGCCGAGCTGCTGCTCGTCGCCGTCGGCCGCGGGCCGGTCAGCCAGGGCCTCGGGTACGAGGAGGTCGGCCTGTCCATGGACCGCGGCTACGTCCTCGTCGACGAGCTGTGCCGCACCAACGTGCCGACCATCTCCGCCGTCGGTGACCTCATCCCGACCCTGCAGCTGGCGCACGTCGGCTTCGGCGAGGGCATCCTCGTCGCCGAGCGCGTGGCCGGCCTCAACCCGGCGCCGATCGACTACGCCGGCGTCCCCCGCATCACCTACTCCGACCCCGAGGTCGCCTCGGTGGGCCTCACCGAGGCGCAGGCCAAGGAGAAGTACGGCGAGCTCAAGACCCTGACGTACGACCTCGCGGGCAACGGCCGCAGCCAGATCCTCAAGACCACCGGTGCCGTCAAGCTCGTCTCGGTGCCCGACGGCCCCGTCGTCGGCATCCACATGGTCGGCAGCCGCGTCGGCGAGCTCATCGCCGAGGCCCAGCTGATCTACAACTGGGAGGCCGAGGCCGACGACGTCGCCAGCCTCATCCACCCGCACCCGACGCAGAGCGAGGCGCTCGGCGAGGCCCACCTGGCCCTCGCCGGCAAGCCCCTGCACGTGCACGGCTGATCGTTCGCACCTCCCCCCTCCCCCACGCCAGAAGGAGCACTGCCCCGATGCCGACGTCCGTCACCATGCCCGCCCTGGGCGAGAGCGTCACCGAGGGCACGGTCACCCGCTGGCTCAAGCAGGAGGGCGAGCAGGTCGAGGTCGACGAGCCCCTCCTCGAGGTGTCGACCGACAAGGTCGACACCGAGATCCCGTCGCCCGCCGCCGGGGTGCTGTCCAAGATCCTCGTGGCCGAGGACGAGACCGTCGAGGTCGGCGCCGAACTGGCGGTCATCGGAGGTGGGGACGGCGGAGAGGCGCCCGCCCCGGCGGCACAGGCGGAGCCCGAGGAGGCCCCCGAGCCCGAGCCCGCCCCCGAGCCGGAGCCGCAGCCCGCTCAGCAGGAGGCGCCGGCGCAGGAGGAGCAGGCAGCCCCGTCGTCCGGCGACGCGGGTGGGGCCGGCGGCGGAGAGGGCACCGCGGTCACCATGCCGGCGCTCGGCGAGAGCGTCACCGAGGGCACGGTCACCCGCTGGCTCAAGTCGGTCGGCGACGAGGTCACCGCCGACGAGCCGCTGCTCGAGGTGTCCACGGACAAGGTGGACACCGAGATCCCGGCGCCGGTCAGCGGCACGCTGCTCTCGATCACGGTGAACGAGGACGAGACCGTCGACGTCGGCGCGGAGCTGGCCGTCATCGGTGCCGCCGGTGGCTCGTCCGCCCCCGCGGCGCCGACGCAGGCCGAGCCCGCCCCCGCGGCGGAGGCACCCGCCCAGGAGAAGCCGCAGGCCGCCCCCGAGGCGAAGCCGGCACCCCCCGCCGCCGCGACCACGCAGCCCGGCGGCGACTACGGTGCGAGCGGCGCGCAGCCAGCGGCCTCCCCGACCTCCGCTCCTGCCCCGCAGGTGGCCCCGCAGGCGTCGTCCCCGGCTCCGTCCGGTGACGGCAGCGGCGCCTACGTCACCCCGCTGGTCCGCCGCCTGGCCGCCGAGAAGGGCGTCGATCTGAGCGCCGTCTCCGGCAGCGGAGTCGGCGGTCGCATCCGCAAGCAGGACGTGCTGGCCGCGGCCGAGCAGTCCGCCCCCGCCGCGTCCGCGGCCCCGTCGGCGCCGGCCCCGCGGACGCCGTCGCCGGCCGCGATGCCCGACACCTCGGTGCGCGGCCGCACGGAGAAGATGTCGCGGCTCCGTGCGGTCATCGCCCGGCGCATGGTCGAGTCGCTGCAGGTCAGTGCCCAGCTGACCACGGTCGTCGAGGCCGACGTCACCCGCATCGCCAAGTTGCGGCAGCGGGCGAAGGCCGACTTCGAGGCGCGCGAGGGCGTCAAGCTCTCGTTCCTGCCGTTCTTCGCGAAGGCCGCCGTCGAGGCGCTGAAGGCCCACCCGTCGGTCAACTCGTCGATCGACCAGGAGGCCGGCACGGTCACGTACCACGACACCGAGAACCTCGGGGTCGCGGTGGACACCGAGCGGGGCCTGCTCGTCCCGGTGATCCACGAGGCCGGCGACCTCAGCATCGGCGGCTTCGCACGCAAGATCGCCGACCTTGCCGACCGCACCCGGTCGAACAAGGTCACGCCCGACGAGCTGGGCGGCGGCACGTTCACGCTGACCAACACCGGCAGCCGCGGCGCGCTCTTCGACACCCCGATCATCAACCAGCCGCAGGTGGCCATCCTCGGCGTCGGCTCGGTGGTCAAGCGCCCGGTCGTGGTCAACGACCCCGATCTCGGCGAGGTCATCGCCGTCCGGTCGATGGTCTACCTGGCCCTGACCTACGACCACCGGATCGTCGACGGGGCGGACGCCGCGCGTTTCCTCACCACCGTGCGCGAGCGGCTCGAGGCCGGTCAGTTCGAGGGCGAGCTCGGTCTCGCCTAGCAGTCGTGTGGACGGGGCTCCGGCAACTGCCGGGGCCCCGTTCGCGTTCCCGCGGAGCGGTTCAGGAGGATCCACGTGAAGATCGCGATCACCGGCGCCTCGGGCCTGATCGGCACGGCGCTGGTCACGGCACTGCGGGCCGACGGCCATGAGGTGATCCGGCTGGTGCGGCGCACGCCGCGGACCGCCGATGAGCACCGCTGGGACCCGCAGCACCGTCGCATCGACCCCGGGGTGCTCGGGGACGTGGACGCCGTCATCAATCTCGCCGGCACGCCGATCCGCCCCCGCCCGTTCACCAGCAGCTACAAGCAGCGGCTGCTCGACAGCCGTCGGGACGCGACCACGACGATCAGCGACGCACTGGCCACCGCCGGTGACGGTCGGCCGCGGGTGCTGCTCTCGGCATCCGCCGTCGGGTTCTACGGGGACACCGGCGACCGCGTCGTCACCGAGGAGGACCCGGCGGGCACCGATTTCCTGGCCCGGCTGTGCGTCCAGTGGGAGGCGGCTACGGCGTCGGCGGAGGCCGCGGGGATCCGCGTCGTGCATCTGCGGACGGGTCTGGTTCTCGACCGGTCGGCGATGCTGATGCAGGTGCTGGGGCGGGTCTTCCGGCTCGGGCTCGGCGGCCGCATGGGGAGCGGGCGGCAGTACTGGCCGTGGGTCAGCCTCGCCGACGTGGTCGGGTCGATCCGCCACCTGCTGACCGCCGACGTCGCCGGACCGGTCAACCTCACCGGTCCGGAGCCGGTGACCAACGCGGAATTCACCGCGGAGCTCGGCCGCCAGGTGCACCGGCCCACCGTGCTGACCGTCCCGTCGGTCGCCCTGAACCTGGCGCTCGGCGAGTTCGGGCGCTCGAGTGTCGTGGGCGGGCAGCGGGCCCTCCCGGTGCGGCTGCGCGAATCGGGATACGAGTTCGTCCAGCCCGACTTCCCGGCGGCCCTGCGCGCAGCCCTGCCGAACGGCTGAGCGCAGGCGCTCAGCCGGACCGCTGAGCGCTCTCGATAAGCCACGAGTCGCCGGACCGCACCAGCACCATGTGGACGGCGGCCGACGGGCGCTCCGGCACGGCGCGCACCACCACCCCGCCCGCCACGACTTCGGCGGCTGCCCAGCTGTCGATCAGGTCCAGGCCCACGCGGTCGCCATCGGGCTGCGCGGACGTCACCTGCTCGACGGTGGGCAGGTATCCGCGCAACCTCTCCCCCGCGTGGGCGAGCGACGAGACGAAGCCGGCGTCGGCGCTCAGGAGCGGGCTGCCCGCGGCATAGACCTCGTCCAGGAGCTCCGGTGAGGCCGCGCTGAACGCCTGGGCCCGCCGCTGGTACAGCCGGTCGACGACGGCCCGCCAGTCCGCGGGCGTGACCGGGCCGGCGTGCGACCGGTCCACCACCGCGGCGGAGGTCGGCGAGGCGGACGACGTCGCGACGGCGGCTGCGTCCCGAGGGCCGCTCGATCCCATGACCAGCCAACCGACGGCGCTCACGACCAGCGCGACCACGGTCACCGCGGCGACCCGCCGCGCGGGCACCCCGGTCATCGCCTCCCTGGTCGCCGACCAGCACCGTTCCCTCCGGCCGGCCTGTTCCGCCACGACCGGCGCCGGACGCGGGACGCGGCCGGGCACCTGGTGGGTCAGCTCGGTGCGCGGTCCCCGGCCGGTGAGGCACAGCTCGACGTCCGGAACGCCCTCCTGCGGAAGCCGGACCGGCTCGGGCCGGCAGGCGTGCCGGAGGTCCAGGGCGAAGGCGGCCGCGGACCCGCGGTCGTGCGGATCCGCGGCCAGCCCCCGGCCGATCACGGCGACCAGCTCCGGCGGCGCCTCCGGTGCGAGCTCGGCCAGGTCGGGGAGCAGCCCGTCCGCGGCGACGCGGAGCGTGTCGCCGGCGGTCGCGGCGTTCCACGGCGCGATGCCGGTCAGGGCGTGGAAAGCGGCCGCGGCGACGCCGAAGACGTCCGAGGCAGGTCCCGGAGCGCCGCCGCGGGCGACCGTGGGATCGACGTAGGCGGGCGTGACCTCGCCGGCCGCGGTCTCGCCCAGCACCCGCGCGACCCCCAGGTCGGTGAGGACGGGCCGCCCCTCGGCCGTGAAGACGATGTTGCCCGGTGAGAGGTCGCCGTGCACCACGCCGTTGTCGTGCGCGTGCGCCAGGGCCGCGGCCACCGGGGCGATCGCGGTGACGACCTCGCCGGGACGAAGCCGTCCTCGGCGCGCCAGCAGAGCGGCGAGGCTGCCACCGGCGAGCAGCTCCAGCACCAGCGCCACCCGCGGGGCACCGCCGCGCTGCGGCTGGTGCACCACCTCCAGCAACCGCACCAGGTGCGGATGGTCGAGCGCCCCGAGCAGCGCCGCCTCCCGGGCCTGCCGTTCCGGGTCGCCGGCCACGAGCACCTTGATCGCCACGGGCGCGCCGCCCCGCCGCGGCACCGCCCCCCACACCTCACCCGAGCCACCTCTGCCCAGCCGGGTCTCGAGCGTGTAACCGGGCACGACGGGCGCCACGTGGGCGCCGGACTCCGACCGGACGGCAGCGGACATGCCGAGGACCGTAGGACGGACGGCTCCCGGCCTGCCGGCGTTGTCCACAGGCCGGCGCGGCCGCCTACGCTGGGAGCCGTGACGGAGCTGCGGATCGAGCGAGCCGGTCTGGTCGACTACGAGAAGGCGTGGGCGCGGCAGCGCGAACTCCATGCCGCGCGGGTGGCCGGCGAGGGCCCTGACACCCTGCTGCTGCTCGAGCACCCGTCGGTCTACACGGCGGGCAAGCGCACGGAACCGCACGAGCGGCCCTTCGACGGCACCCCGGTCATCGATGTCGACCGCGGCGGCAAGATCACCTGGCACGGGCCGGGCCAGCTCGTCGGCTACCCGATCGTCGCGCTGCCCGACCCGATCGACGTGGTCGCCTACGTCCGGCAGCTCGAGCAGGCGCTGATCGAGGTCTGCGCCGGATTCGGCCTGACCACCGGACGGGTCGAGGGACGCAGCGGCGTCTGGGTGGCCGCCGACGGCACCCGCCCCGAGCGCAAGGTCGCCGCCATCGGCGTCCGCGTCGCACGTGGCGTCACCATGCACGGCTTCGCGCTCAACTGCGACCCCGACATGAGCGCGTTCGCCAACATGATCCCGTGCGGCATCCCCGACGCCGGCGTGACCTCGCTGTCGGCGGAGCTGGGGCGGGACATCACCGTCGCCGACGCGGTCGGCCCGGTCGAGGAGGCGATGCGACGAGTCCTCGCGTTCGAGCGATCGACGGCGGACGCGTCGGTCTGAGCGGCGGCCCTTCAGGGTCGAGCCCCACCGTCGTGAGGGCGGTGGGGCTCGTCCTGATCAGAGGAAGTAGCAGTACTGCGGGCTGCCGAGCACCCTGGCGTTGAACTCGACGACCCGGCCGCCGAGTCCGGGGTAGACCGCGTTGCCTGAAACAGCGACCTGACCGACGCAGCTGGAGTTGTAGCTCGGCGGCTGGCTCGGCGCGGCGGACGCTGGACCGACGCCGGCCACGAGTGCGATGCCGACGGCTGCGGGTAGGACCAAGAGATTGCGCTTCCGGAGGGTCATGCCGGTGCTCCTTCTTCGATGGGAGTGATCGTCCGGCTCGTCCGGGTTCGCCGGCTCCCCGGCTCATCGAACGCGCACGAAACCTAGGGCGCGGAGCTGCGTCCGTGGCCTGACCGAGACCTGAGCGGCGGTGCGTGGAGCGCGCCGTGGCTGCCCGTGGTCGAGCTGGCCCCCGAGCGTCGATCGAGTCAGCCCGTCCGGTCGCCCATGAAGATCGTCCACTCGAGGACGTCGGCCACCGGCAGGACGTCGTGCACCGACCACGGGTCCTTCTCGAACCAGCCCCGCACCTCGCCCACCGACTCCGAACGGACGACGACCAGCGCACCCGTCCCGTCGGCGAAGTGGCCCGCCAGCTCGATCATGCCGCGGGAGAACAGGTCGTCGATGAACGCCGCGTGCTCGTCCCACAGCCGTTCGGCCCCGTCCCGAGGCTCGCCCCGAGCTTGCGAGGGGTGAGAAGGACGGGGTCCTTCAGCCGAGGACGAAGTTGACCAGCCGGCCCGGGACGGCGACCACGCGGCGCACCGTGGCGCCGTCCAGGTAGCCCGCGACCCGCTCGTCGGCCCGCGCCGCCGCCTCCAGGGCCGCGGCGTCGGCGTCCGCCGGTACGGACACCTGTGCGCGCACCTTGCCGTTGACCTGCACGGCGACCTCGACGGTGTCGTCGACCAGCCAGCGCGCGTCGGCCACAGGGAAGGGGTGCCAGGCAGAGGAGCCGTCGTGGCCCAGCCGGGTCCACATCTCGTCGGCGATGTGCGGGGCCAGCGGCGCGACCAGCAGCACCAGCGGCTCGGCCACCGACCGCGGCACCGGCTTGTCCGCGCCGTAGACCGACGTCAGGTGGTTGGTCAGCTCGGTGATCCGCGCGATGGCGATGTTGAACCGCAGGCTCGAGAACCCGTCGCGGACGCCGTCGATCGCCCGGTGCAGGGCACGCAGCGTGTCCTCGGACGGCTCGAGCTCCGCGGCCCGGACGGCGCCGGTGACCTCGTCGACGACGACCCGCCAGATGCGCTGCAGCAGCCGCTGCGAGCCGACGACGGCCTTGGTCTCCCACGGCCGCGACTGGTCCAGCGGACCGGTCGACATCTCGTAGACCCGGAAGGTGTCGGCCCCGTACGCGCCGATCATCTCGTCGGGCGTGACCATGTTCTTCAGGCTCTTGCCGATCTTGCCGTACTCGCGGTTGACCGGCTTGCCCTCGTGGAAGAACTGGCCGTTCTTCTCCACGACCTCGGACGCCTGCACGTAGAAGCCACGCTCGTCGGTGTAGGCGAACGCGGAGATGTACCCCTGGTTGACCAGCCGGCGGAACGGCTCCTCGCTGGACACGTAGCCCAGGTCGAACAGCACCTTGTGCCAGAACCGCGCGTACAGCAGGTGGAGGACGGCGTGCTCGACACCACCCACGTACAGGTCGACGCCACCGACATCGCCCGGCGACCGCGGGCCCAGCCAGTACTTCTCCAGCTCGGGATCGACCATCTGGGTGTCGTCGCCCGGGTCCAGGTAGCGCAGGTAGTACCAGCACGACCCGGCCCAGTTGGGCATCGTGTTGGTCTCGCGCAGGTACTTCTTCGGGCCGTCGCCGAGGTCCAGCTCGACCGTCGTCCACTCGGTGGCGCGGGACAGCGGCGGCTCGGGTGCGGAATGGGCGTCGTCGTCGGCGAACGTCTTCGGCGAGTAGTCGTCCACCTCCGGCAGCAGCACCGGCAGCATCGAGTCCGGGACGGCGACCGGCAGGTCGTTCTCGTCGTACAGGATCGGGAACGGCTCGCCCCAGTACCGCTGCCGGCTGAACAGCCAGTCGCGCAGCTTGTAGGTCGTGGTCGACTCGCCGTGGCCGTGCTCGACCAGCCAGTCGGTGATGGTGGCGATCGCCTCGGCCTTCTCCAGGCCGTCCAGCGAGATCTCGTCGTTGGAGGAGTTGATCATCGGCCCGGTGCCGGTGTACGCACCACCGTCGAAGTCGGCCGGCGGCTGCACCGTGCGGACGACGGGCAGCCCGAACGCCTCGGCGAACTCGAAGTCGCGGGTGTCCTCGCCGGGCACCGCCATGATCGCGCCGGTGCCGTAGCCGGTCAGCACGTAGTCGGCGATGAACACCGGCAGCTCGCGCCCGTTGACCGGGTTGACCGCGGTGACGCCCAGCCACACCCCGGTCTTCTCCCGACCCGCGTCCTGCCGGTCCAGCTCCGACCGGCGCGAGGCCTGCCGCTGGTAGGCGGCGACCGCCTCGGCCGGGGTGGCCGCTCCCCCGGTCCAGCGCGGGTCCGTGCCGGCCGGCCACGCGGGCGCGGTCAGGGCGCCGACCAGCGGGTGCTCCGGGGCCAGCACCATGTAGGTCGCCCCGAACAACGTGTCCGGCCGGGTGGTGAAGACCTCGACGGTCTCGCTGCCGGCGGGGAAACGGATCTTCGCGCCGGTCGAACGGCCGATCCAGTTGCGCTGCATCAGCTTCAGCGACTCCGACCAGTCCATCCGGTCCAGGTCGTCCAGCAGCCGGTCGGCGTAGGCGGTGATCCGCATCATCCACTGGGTCAGCGGACGGCGGAACACCGGGAAGTTGCCGCGCTCGGAGCGGCCGTCGGCGGTGACCTCCTCGTTGGAGAGCACGGTGCCCAGCCCGGGGCACCAGTTCACCGGCGCCTGGTGCAGGTAGGCCAGCCGGTGCGCGTCGACGACCAGCCGGCGGCCCACCTCGTCCAGCTCGGCCCAGGGGCGGCCCAGCGGATTCGTGCCCGGCGCGGGGTCGCGCAGACCGGCGTCCAGCTCCGCGACCAGCTCGTCGATCGGACGCGCCTTCTGGGCGTCCTCGTCGAACCAGGAACCGAAGATCTGCAGGAAGATCCACTGGGTCCACTTGTAGTAGCCCGGGTCGATCGTGGCGAAGCTGCGGCGGTCGTCGTGGTCGACGCCCAGGCGGCGCAGCTGCGCCCGGATGGCCTCGATGTTCGCCTCGGTGGTGATCCGCGGGTGTTGCCCGGTCTGGACGGCGTACTGCTCGGCGGGCAGCCCGAATGCGTCGTACCCCATCGGGTGCAGCACGTTGTCGCCGTCCATCCGGCGGAAGCGGCTGGTGACGTCGGTGCCCAGGTAGCCCAGCGGGTGGCCGACGTGCAGGCCGGCGCCCGAGGGGTACGGGAACATGTCCATCACGAAGAACTTGGGCCGGTCGGCCACCTTCTCGAACCCGGCGCTCAACCGGCCCGTCGGGTTCGGGGTGTGGAACGTGCCCTCGCGCGCCCAGCGGTCCTGCCAGGCCATCTCGATGCGGTGGGCCAGCGCCGGGGTGTAGCGGTGCGGCGGCACGTCACCGTGCGTCTGCTCGACACCCGGCTGATCGGCGGTCTGGCTCATCGTCGGTGCTCCCGTGATCTCGTTCCGGTCGGCGGACAACAAAAAACCCCTCACGCAGGAGGGGTCGCCGTGCTGACTGAACGCTTCAGGTCAGCACGGCCGGTGAAGCAGGAGCCGCCCGGTCACGCCTTCCAGCCTACCGCGACGCGCCCAACCCGCTCCCGAGCCGCCCACCTCACTCGTCCGGGCCGGAATCGCCCGGGCTGGGGTGGAGTCGCGGCGCTGTCCGGCCGATGAACGAAGGGTGGACCGGGAGGAGCTGACGGCGGGGCGCAGCCGTGCGCGCTGGTCGGGGCTGTTCGTCGGTCTCACCCTCCTCGGCATCGCGCTGTTCGCCACCGGCATCGGCGCCCGGCCGGCCGGCCTCGGCTGGGACCGCCTCTACGACGTCGTCCTCTACAACTCCGCGTACCTGCCGGCCGCGGCCGCCGCCTACACCGCCTCGGTCCGCGTCCGCACCGAGCGGCTGGCCTGGCGCTCGCTGAGCGTCGCGCTCGTCCTCTACGCCGTCGCGAACGTCCTGCGCACCCTGTCCGCGGGCATCGGCGGGAACGGCCCGTACCCGCAGGTCATCGACCTGCTCGCGCTCGTCGCCTACCTCCTGGTCTACATCGCGATGGTGGGACTGATCCGCGCGCGGGTCCCCCGCTTCCACCCGAGCATGTGGCTCGACGGCGTCATCGGCGCCCTGGGCACCACCGCCCTCGGGGTCGCCTTCCTCATCGGCCCGTACCTGCACCCGTCCGACGGCCGGCCGGCCATGGCGCTGATCAACCTCGCCATGCCGGTGATGGACGTCCTGCTCCTCGCGATGCTGGTCGCCGTCGGGTCGATCCTCGGCCTGCGCATGGACCGCTCCCTGCTCAGCGTCATCGCCGCGCTGCTCCTGCTGCTGACCGGTGACTCCGTGCTCTTCGCCCGCATGGTCGCGCACACCTACGTCGACGGAAGCGGGACCGAGCTCTTCTGGCTCGCCGGCATCGCCAGCGCAGCGCTCGCCGCGCACTGCGCCCGCCCCCGCGCAGCCGAGAAGGCCGAGCGGTCCCGCGTGGGGCTCCGGCTGCTCGCCCTCCCGCTGATCTGCAACCTGGCCAGCCTGTTCGTCCTCGCATCCGGCTGGGGCGACGCGCTGCCGTCGACGGCCGCGTGGCTGGCGATCGGCTGCGTCGTCGCCGCGATCGCCCGGACCGCGGTCACCTTCCGCGAGGTGCGGTCGTTCCACGAGGTCAAGCAGCAGGCGCGCACCGACGAGCTGACCGGCCTGGCCAACCGGCGCGCCCTGCTCGACACCGCCGCCCGGGTGCTGACCACGGCCTCGGCCCGCCGTCCGGCAGCCCTCCTCCTGCTGGACCTCGACGGGTTCAAGGAGGTCAACGACAGCCTCGGACACACCGCCGGCGACCACCTGCTCCGCCAGATCGGGCCGCGGCTGCAGCCGGCCCTGCGCCCCGGTGAGCTGCTCGCCCGCCTCGGGGGCGACGAGTTCGCCGTCCTCCTGCCGGAGGCGTCGCTGGACCAGGCCCAGGAACGCGCCGCGCGGCTGCGCAAGCTCGTCCTCCAGCCGTTCCCCGTCGAGGACATCCGCCTGCACGTGGGCGTCAGCATCGGCGTCGCCACCGCGCCCGTCCCGGCGGCCACCGTCCAGGAGATGCTGCGCTGCGCCGACGTCGCCATGTACGCCGCGAAGACCGCCGGTGAGGGCGTGCACGTGTACGTCCCCGACCCGCACGGCGGCAGCGGCGACCGCCTGCGCACCATGGAGGAGCTGCGCACCGCGCTGGACACCGACCAGCTCGTCGTCCACCTGCAGCCCCAGATCGCGCTGTCCGACGAGCGCATCGTCGGCGTCGAGGCACTGGTCCGCTGGAACCACCCCGTCCGGGGGCTGCTCTCCCCCGCCGAGCTGCTGCCCGCCGCCGAGCAGGCCGGCCTGCTGCGCCCGCTCACCGACACCGTTCTCGAGCTGGCCCTCGCCGCCACCGCCCGCTGGTGGGGGCGTGCGCGGGTGCCGGTGTCGGTCAACCTGTCCGCGGCCAACGTCAACGACCTCGACCTGCCGAGCAAGGTCGCGGCCGCTCTCCGACGGCACGGGCTGCCCCCGGAGGCGCTCACCCTCGAACTGGTCGAGGACACGCTGATGGCCGACCCCGAGCGGGGCCGCGAGGTGCTCGCCGAGCTGCGCCGGCTCGGCGTCCGGACATCGATCGACGACTACGGCACCGGCTACAGCTCGCTGGCCTACCTGCGGCACCTGCCCGCGGACGAGCTGAAGCTCGACCGGAGCCTCACGTTCGACGTCGGCACCGATCCGCGCGCCGCGTCGATCGTCGAGCACACCGTCGCCCTCGCCCATGCCCTGGGCCTGCGGCTGGTGGCCGAGGGCGTCGAGGACGCCGCCACGGGCTGCGCACTCGCCCGGCTCGGCTGTGACATCGCCCAGGGCTTCGCCATCGCCCGGCCGATGCCGGTGGAGGATTTCCTGCGGTGGCTGGTCATCCCCCGCCCGTTCCTGCTGACGCACAGCCGCAGCTGATCATCGGGACGCGTGCCGGACGAAACGGCTCCGTCTCGCGCCGAAGCCGCAGCCGCCCGACCCCGGATATGGCACGCTGCGGCGCCATGGCCACCACGCCGCCCGAGCGACGGAGACGCTGGTGGCAGGTCCGGCCGCGCACGCTCGTCCTGGCCACCGCGGTGATCGCGCTGGGCTTCGCCGCGGGTGTCCCGCTGGTGCCGCACTCCCCCACCGAGGCCGTGATCTTCGACCTCCTGCTGCTGAACGCGGCGCCACTCGTGGCGAGCGTGGCCTGCCTCGGTGCAGCACGACGAGTGCCGGAGGAACGGATCGTCTGGTGGGGCGCCGCGGCGTCGACCGTGCTGAATGTGCTCGGCAACCTCGTCTATGCGGTCGCCGTCGCACCGCTGCCGGCCCCGCCCTTCCCGTCCGTCGCCGACGCGCTCTGGTTGGCGAGCTACCCGCCGCTGTTCGTCGTCGCGGTCGCCCTGCTGCGGTCCCGGGTGCCACGGCCCCAGGCGAGCGCGTGGCTGGACGGGCTGGTCGGTGCGCTCGGCGTGACCGCGGTGGCGGCGGCGGCGTTCATCACACCCGCCGTGACGGCCCAGCACCTCGAGCCCCTCGCCGCGGGGGCGAACGTCGCCTACCTCGTGGCCGACGTCCTGCTGCTCGCCCTCCTGGGCGCGGTGCCGGCCGTGCTCGGGGCTCGCTTGGACGGCGTCGTCGCGATCCTGTGCGTCGTCCTGGTCTCGAAGCTCGTCGGTGACGCCCTGGTGGCCGCGGCGCAGGCCGGCGACGGCTACGAGCCGGGGGGCCCGCTCGACCTCACGTGGATGGTGAACGCGGTGCTCACGGCCGCTGCAGCCGCCGCGGCCCGTCCGCGGCGGCTGGGTGGTGCTAGGGACGAGCCGGTGAGATGGCATGCCCTCGTGGTGCCGCTGACCTGCACCCTCGCCGCGCTGACCGTGCTCGGTGTCGAATGGGGCGACGGGACCGTCTCACTCGGTGAGGTGTGCGCCCTCGCCTGCGTGCTCGCCTCTCTCGCGCGGACGACCCTCACCTTCCACGAGCTCCGGTCCCTGCAGGAGCTCCGGCAGCAGGCGCTCACCGACCACCTCACCGGCCTGCCGAACCGTCGTGCCCTGGACGCAGAGATGGCCAGGTTGGTCCGCGGCGGAGCACGGGCCGCCCTCATCCTGCTCGACCTCGACGGCTTCAAGGCCGTGAACGACGCGCTCGGTCATCGCGCCGGCGACGAGTTGCTGCGCAGGCTCGGTGCACGTCTCCGCCCGGCCCTGCGGCCCGGCGACCTGCTGTTCCGCCTCGGCGGCGACGAGTTCGCCGTGCTGCTGCCCGGCGCTCCGGCGGAGGCCGCCGACGAGTGCGCCCGGCGGCTGCATTCGCTGGTCGGCCGCCCGATGGAGCTGGACGGCGCGGCGGTCCAGGTCGGAGCCAGCCTGGGGGTCACCGCAGCGCCCGACGGGGCCACCTCGATCGACGAGCTCCTGCACCGAGCCGATCTCGCGATGTACGCGGCGAAGTCCGATCGGGGCGGCGTCCGGTGGTTCTCGCAGGCCGACGACGACGGAACCGCGGGCGATGTGCCCGGCCTCTCCGTCGGCTGAGGAGGCCTCAGCCGAGCTGGGGGGCCACCTCCGCCGCGACCAGGTCGAGGTGGTCCAGGTCGGACAGGTCGAGCACCTGGAGGTAGCAGCGCTGCGCGCCCGCCTCGGCGTACCGGCCGAGCACGTCGACCGCCTCGGACGGCGTGCCCGCCACCCCGTGCGCGCGCAGCTCGTCCACCTCGCGGCCGATCGCCGCCGCCCGGCGGGCGATCGCCGCCTCGTCCCGGCCCACGCACAGCACCAGTGCCGAGCTGTACACCAGGGACGACGGGTCGCGCCCCTCCTCCACACAGGCCGCGCGGACGCCCTCGAAGAGCCGCGCGTTCTCCTCCGCCGAGGCGAAGGGCACGTTGAACTCGGCCGCGTAGGCGGCGGCCAGCCGCGGGGTGCGCTTCTTGCCCGCGCCGCCGACGATGATCGGGATGCCCCCCGGCTGCACCGGCTTGGGCAGCGCCGGGGAATCGGTGAGCCGGTAGTGCGCGCCGTCGAAGTCGAAGGTCTTCCCCGGTGGTGTTCCCCACAGACCGGTGACGACGGCGAGCTGCTCCTCGTAGCGGTCGAACCGCTCCCCCAGTGACGGGAACGGGATGCCGTAGGCAGTGTGCTCGGCCTCGAACCAGCCGGCCCCGATGCCCAGCTCCACCCGGCCACCGCTCATCTGGTCGACCTGGGCGACCGAGATCGCCAGCGGACCGGGCAGCCGGAAGGTGCCGGCCGTCATGAGCGTGCCCAGCCGGATCCGGCTGGTCTCGCGGGCGAGACCAGCCAGGGTCACCCAGGCGTCGGTCGGCCCGGGCAACCCGTCGCCGCCCATCGTCAGGTAGTGGTCGGACCGGAAGAAGGCGTCGAAGCCGGTCTCCTCGGTGCGCCGGGCGACGGCCAGGAGGTCGTCGTAGGTGGCGCCCATCTGGGGCTCGGTGAAGATCCGCAGTTCCACGGCCCGACGCTAACCATGCCGAGCCGCGACCGCTCGGGGTGTGCTCTCCGACCGGACCGGGCAGGATGATCGGCAGACGATCAACTCGGAGGTGCAGCTCGTGTTCCGCAAGAAGTCACGCGGTCAGGTCATCGGCGCCGAGCTCCAGGAGGGTTTCGCCCACATCGGGGTGGCGGCCACCGAGGCCGGCCGCCTCGCGGCCGAGCAGCTCGGTCCACGGGTCGCCGCCGCCCGCGAGGCGGCCGGCCCCCGGCTCGACGCCGCCCAGAAGGCTGCCGCCGCCAAGGTCGCCCCGAAGGTCGCGGCGGCGGTCGCTGCCGCAGCTCCGGCGGTGGCCTCGGCTCGGGACACCCTCACCCCCCGCGTGGAGGCCGCGCGCGACGCGATCGCCCCGCGCGTGGAAGCGGCGCGGGAGGCCGCGGCCCCACGGGTGGCGTCCGCGGTGAGCGCCGCCCAGGATGCCGCCGCCCGGGCCGCCGCCGATCTGGCGCCCCGCGTGGAGGCCGCCCAGAAGGCCGCGCAGAAGGCACTGAAGGACGACGTCGTGCCCCGGCTCGAGGACGCGCAGAAGGCAGCCGTCGCGTACGCGGCCCCGCGGGTCGCCGCGGCCAGGGTCGCCGTGGCGCCGGCGCTCGAGAGCGCCCGCGAGACGCTGGCGGCCGGGGTGGACAGCGCGCTGAGCGAGCTCGATGCCCGCCGCGCGGAGCTCGTGGCCACCGCGGAGAAGTCCGGCCGAAAGGCCCGCAAGACGGCGAAGAAGGCCCGCAAGACCGCCGTCAAGAAGCGGCAGGAGTTCGAGAAGAAGGCCTCGGCCACCGCCAAGCAGGTCAAGCGCCGCACCGGCGTCGAGAAGAGGTCCCGGCGCTGGCCGTGGCTGCTCGCCGTCGCCGCGCTCGCCGCCGGCGCGGCGGTGCTCCTGCGTGGGAAGAAGCAGGACTCGTGGACGCCGGCCCCGGCCGGTGACGGCCCGGTGCCCAGCTACCGCGAGGATCCGGTGCCGAGCGCGCCGAGCACCACCGGCACCGTCTCGGACGCGGAATTCGCCGCCGGCGACTCCACCCCCGACGACACCGACCTCGGCATGCAGCCCTCGGAGATGGCCGAGGGCGACGAGAGCGATTCCGTCCGGGACGACGTCCGCGGCCCGGGCATCGACGGGGACAAGGCCTGAGCCGGTGTCCACCTCCGACAGCGACTCGGGCAAGCAGGTCTCCACGGCGACGGAGGCCTCCAGCGACGCCGCGCCGGCGGAGTCGGACCTGGGGGTCCGCGACGCCGAACTGGCCACCGGCGACGGTCCCGAGGACGCCGACGTCGACATCCAGCGAGCGCCCGAGCCGTTCAGCGGCGGCGGTGGCTCGGCAGCGGGACCGACGGCAGGACCCGACGACAAGCAGGTCTGAACCGCTCCACCCCCTACGGACGACGCCCCTGCTGCAGCTGCAGCGGGGGCGTCGCCGTCTGCGAGTACCGTGGAGATCATGAGTGAGACGGCCGCTCCGGCACATTCTTCGGGTTCCCCGCTCGAGCCGGCCGGCCGCAAACTCCTCCGCCTCGAGGTCCGCAACAGCCAGGTGCCGATCGAGCGCAAGCCCGAGTGGATCAAGACGCGGCTGAAGACCGGCCCGGAGTACACCGAGCTGAAGTCACTGGTCCGCCGCGAGGGCCTGCACACCGTCTGCGAAGAGGCCGGCTGCCCCAACATCTACGAGTGCTGGGAGGACCGCGAGGCCACCTTCCTCATCGGTGGCGACCAGTGCACGCGGCGCTGCGACTTCTGCCAGATCGACACCGGCAAGCCCGCCGAGTTCGACGCCGACGAGCCGCGCCGGGTCGCCGAGAGCGTCGCGACCATGGGCCTGAAGTACGCCACGGTCACCGGTGTCGCCCGTGACGACCTGTCCGACGGCGGCGCCTGGCTGTACGCCGAGACGGTGCGCCAGATCCACGCCCAGCTGCCCGGCTGCGGCGTCGAACTGCTGATCCCCGACTTCAACGCCGAGCCCGCGCAGCTGGCCGAGGTCTTCTCCTCGCGGCCCGAGGTGCTCGCGCACAACGTCGAGACGGTGCCCCGGATCTTCAAGCGGATCCGGCCGGGCTTCCGGTTCCAGCGCTCGCTCGATGTCATCACCGCCGCCCGCGAGGCCGGCCTGGTCACCAAGTCCAACCTGATCCTGGGCATGGGCGAGGAGCCTCACGAGGTCGTCGAGACCATGCAGGCCCTGCACGACGCCGGCTGCGACCTGCTCACGATCACCCAGTACCTGCGGCCGTCGCCGCGGCACCACCCCGTCGTCCGGTGGGTGAAGCCCGACGAGTTCGTGCAGTTCCAGAAGGACGCCGAGGCGATCGGCTTCCCGGGCGTCCTGGCCGGGCCGCTGGTGCGCAGTTCCTACCGGGCCGGCCGGCTGTACCAGCAGGCGATCGAGGCCCGCGGGCTCTCCCACCAGGCCTGACACCACTCCTCCGGGTCGGCACTCGGGGAAGTGACCGCCGTCGCCCGTATCCTCTGGGCATGGCACGCAGCAAGCCCTCAGACGCGACCGCTCCCGGCGGCAAGGCAGGCCGAAGCCCGAACGCCGGCCGTGGCCGTTCGGGCGCGACGGCCTCCGGCAAGGCCCCGAAGCTGGACAAGAAGGGCCAGCCGAAGGTGGGCCGGCTGAAGAAGCTCGCCGGCCAGGCGGGGATGATCAAGCAGGCCTATTCGCTGACGCGGAAGAACGACCCCAAGCTCCCGTGGATCATGTTGATCGCCTTCGTGGTGGTCGCGGCCCTGGTCGAGCTCGTCGGCATCCTGTTGAGCTCGCCGTTCGTGTTCATCCCGCTCGCGGTGATCACCGGCGGTCTCGCCGCGCTGGTCATCTTCGGCCGCCGCGCGCAGGGCTCGGCGTACCGCCAGGTGGAGGGCCAGCCCGGCGCGGCGGCCTGGGTGCTCGAGGGCATGCGGGGTGACTGGCGGGTCACCTCCGGGGTCGCCGGCACCGCGCAGCTCGACGCCGTGCACCGCGTGCTCGGGCGGCCGGGCGTGATCCTGGTCGCCGAGGGCGCGCCCAGCCGCGTCCGGGGGCTGCTCGCCCAGGAGAAGAAAAAGGTCGCCCGGGTCGTCGGTGACACCCCGATCTACGACATCGTGGTCGGTGACGCGGACGGCCAAGTGCCGCTGCGCAAGCTCAGCAACCACGTCATGAAGCTGCCGCGCAACCTGAGCGCCGGTGAGGTCAACGCCCTCGGGCGGCGGATGAGCGCGATGGGCGGGGCCCGCATGCCCGTGCCCGGCGGCCCGCTGCCGGGCGGCAAGCAGATGTCGATCAGCCAGCGCCAGGTGCGCCGCAGGGGCTGACGACCCGCGCCGAGTCATACGAACTCGTGGCGATCAGCGCGGCTGATGGCCACGAGTTCGTAGGACTCGATCACGCCCGATCGCGGACGACGGCGGTGTCGGTGAGCCGGTCGTGCAGCCCGCGGCCGTCGGCGTCCACGAGCAGCGCGGGCACCAGCAGGCACAGCAGCGCCGTCCGGACGACGGCCCGCCACAGGGCGAGCCGCTCCCCCGGCCGCGGATGGGCCAGGCGCAGGCCGAGCAGCCGCATGCCGGGCGTCTGCCCGAAGGCGACCAGGCTGACGAGCGTGACCGCGACGAAGGCGACCAGGCTCCAGTTGCGCGGCAGGGCGGGCGCAGTGAACAGCCCGGCGACGAAGAACGAGGCGACCGCGTCGATCAGGAATGCGCCGACGCGGGACTGGAAGCCGGCCAGGGAGCCCGGCCCCTCGGCCGGCAACCCCAGAGAGGCACCCCGGACGCGCTGCTGAGAGGCTGGTTCCACGTCCCTGACCATGTGCACGAGCGTAGTCACGGGCCCGGCGCGTTGTTACCGCCCCGAAACACTCGGGACACCAAGGGGCAACTCCCCGCTCGTAACGTGCGCGTCGGCCATCCGCCCACTACCGGAGGATCGATGTTCAACAGTCCCGACGAGGTCGCCGCCTACATCCGCGACAACGACGTCGAATACGTCGACGTCCGCTTCTGCGACCTGCCCGGCGTCATGCAGCACTTCACGATCCCTGCGTCGACGTTCGGCGAGGACACCTTCTCCGAGGGCCTGGGCTTCGACGGATCCTCGATCCGCGGCTTCCAGGCGATCAACGAGTCGGACATGCTGCTGCTCCCCGACGCGAACAGCGCCTTCCTCGACCCGTTCCGCCGGCACAAGACGCTGAACGTGAACTTCTTCATCCACGACCCGATCACTCGCGAGGCCTACAGCCGCGACCCGCGGAACGTGGCGAAGAAGGCCGAGGCGTACCTGGCGAGCAGCGGCATCGCCGACACCGCCTACTTCGGCGCCGAGGCCGAGTTCTACATCTTCGACTCCATCCGGCACGGCACCGGGATCAACGAGGGCTTTTACCACATCGACGCGGTCGAGGGCTCCTGGAACTCCGGCGCGCTGACGGGTGAGAACGGCGGCCCCAACCTGGGTTACAAGACGCGGGCCAAGGGTGGCTACTTCCCCGTCGAGCCCTTCGACCACCAGAGCGACCTGCGGGCGACGATGATGACCAACCTGACCAACGCGGGGCTGCAGCTCGAGCGGGGTCACCACGAGGTCGGCACCGGCGGCCAGGCGGAGATCAACTACAAGTTCGACACGCTGCTGCGGTCGGCCGACAGCCTGATGCTGTTCAAGTACGTCATCAAGAACACGGCGTGGGCCGAGGGCAAGAGCGTGACCTTCATGCCGAAGCCGCTGTTCGGCGACAACGGCTCCGGCATGCACTGCCACCAGAGCCTCTGGAAGGACGGCGAGCCGCTCTTCCACGCGGAGACCGGGTACGCGGGCCTCTCGGACATGGCCCGGCACTACATCGGTGGCCTGCTGGCACACGCCCCGTCGCTGCTGGCGTTCACCAACCCGACGGTGAACAGCTACCACCGGCTGGTGCCCGGATACGAGGCGCCGATCAACCTGGTCTACTCCGCCCGCAACCGCTCGGCGTGCACCCGTATCCCGATCTCGGGCGACAGCCCCAAGGCCAAGCGCATCGAGTTCCGGGTGCCCGACCCGTCGGCCAACCCCTACCTCGCCTTCTCGGCGATGCTCATGGCCGGCCTGGACGGGGTCAAGAACAAGATCGAGCCGCCCGCGCCGGTGGACAAGGACCTGTACGAGCTGCCGCCCGAGGAGGCCCTGGGCATCGAGAAGGTGCCCGCGTCCCTGGACGCCGTCCTCGACCGGCTCGAGGTCGACCACGACTACCTGATCGAGGGCGGCGTCTTCACCCCCGACCTGATCGAGACGTGGATCGAGTACAAGCGGGAGTTCGAGATCGACCCGATCCGTCTCCGCCCGCACCCGCACGAGTTCGCGATGTACTACGACATCTGAGTCGAACAGCGGGCTGACCTGCGGTTTTATCGCAGGTCAGCCCGCTCAGTCCCCAACCAGTCCCCACGAGCGGCCAGCACAGCACCCACAGCGGCCGTGCGGACTCGTCGCTGTCGGGCCACAGGTGGCCGTAGGTGTCCAGCGTCGTCTTGGCGCTGCCGTGCCGAAGCCGGTGCTGGACGACCTTGACGTCGAGGCCGCTGCCGATGAGCAGCGAGGCCAGGTAGTGCCGCAGATCGTGGAAGCGAAAGGCCTCGGGAAGCCCGGGGACCTTCGGCCGAGCCGAGCGGATCGCGCGCTCGATCGCCCATGTGGAGGTCTGCCGGCCGGCGCCGTCGGTGACGACGTAGTCCCCGCCCCATCGGGCCACCGCCGCCGAGAGCTGCACCGACAGCTCCTGCGGGATGGGGAGCGGCGTGCGGGACGTCTCGCTCTTGAGCGGCTCCCCGTCACGCTGCTGCACCGGCCGCACGACACCGCGCATGAAGTCGACGTCCCAGATCCGCAGCCCGACGACCTCGGCGGTCCGCAGCCCAACGAACGCCCCGAGCAGGATCGCCGGGCGCAGGTGGTCGGCGACCGCGTCGTGCAGCGCCCACACCTGCTCGGTCGTGGCCACGTAGGGACGCTGACCGCCGGCTCCTGGTGAGGTGCGGCGCGAGCACGGGTTGCGCGCCAGCAGCCCGTCGTGCACGGCGTCGTTCATGACCTGCGACAGCCGCGAGTGCAGCGCGTAGACGTAGCTGTCGGCCAGGCCGGCGGCCTTGAGCTCCACCGTCCACGAGCGGACCGAGGACGGCCGCACCGCCGAGAGCGGCATCGGACCGAACGCGGCGGTCATCTGGGCGACGTGCACCCGCGCCTGCCGCACCGTGCGCGGGCGGCGGGTCGCGTAGCCGGACAGCCAGGTCGAGCACCACTCGTCGACCGTCGTCCGGGCGGTCTTCGGGTCGACGTAGGTGCCGGTCACCTAGCTGGTCGTGACCTCGTCGAGCCACCGCTGCGCCTTGGACTTCTCCTTGTCGGCGAAGGCCTGCGTGACCTCCTTGCCCGCGGCGTCCTTGTAGCGCGCCCGGTAGCGCATGCCCCGCCCGTAGCGGGGACTCTGCACGCGCTTCCCCGTGGCCGGGTCCGTGACGTACCACCGGTCCTGGATGCTGCGAAAAGCCATGACCTCTCCGATCGCAACTCAGGCGGAGCGAGGACGCCGACCCAGCATCACGAGGCCGATCCCTCTGCGGCGACCCGCGCCTCGAGCGCCTCGCGGGCCAGTTGGGAGATGGTTTTGCCTTCCCGGTCGGCGATCCGGGCGGCGCTGTCCCGGACGCGGGGGTCGACGCGGAAGGCGATGCGCGGTGAGACGGCGGCCCGGCCGGTCAGGGACGGGCGGCCGCCGCGGCGCCGGACCTCGTCGACGATTCCCGCGGCCTTCTCCTCGGTCAGCCGGGTTCCGTCGGCCAGCCGGACGTCGTCCCGGTCGAGGTCGACATCGGGTCCGATCGGCGTGCTGGAGGTAATGAGTGGCGGGGTGCGCTCGGTCACGGGCTGTCTCCTCGGAGGCGGGTCGGCATGACGTGGATGACCAGCAGGTATAGCTGGCCGCCGTCGGCCGGCTGCACCTCGACGGCGATGATCTCCAGTTATCGGCCTCGTTCGTCAAGGCCCACGTAAAGCCACGCGTCGGCCCCGCTGGTGGCGGTGACCGGCACCGGTCGGGTGCCGGCCAGGACGTGGCGGGCGGAGGCCCGGCCGATGCGGTGCTTGCGCGCCGACCGGGTAAACCGGATCCCCAAGCCACCAGTATTGTCAGACACAACATGATCCGTCAAGAGTGACCGCCGTGGTCCTGGCCGTGCCGGGCGTCGACCCAGGCGCGCAGGTCGTCGGAGCGGTAGAGGACGCGGCGGCCGAGGCGGAAGCTGCGCGGGCCGGTGCCGAGGTGGCGCCAGTAGCGCAGGGTGGCCACGGGGGCGCGCAGGAGCTCGGCGGCTTCGGTGATCGTGAGCAGCTCGGGTTCGCGGCCGGCGGTGTGGTCAGTCATGGTCGGCTCCGGTGTGGTCGGTGGGCTGGGCCCCGTCACCTACAGAAGGCGCCAATCGGGGTCCGTTGGTGACAGCCGACCGCCAGATCCTGCCGGGATTCTCCAGTCGGTCTGCAGTCGCCGGTGCGGCTCATCGCCCGAGGCCGGGGGCGGCGCCACCCCGGGTGAGGGACGGACCGCGACGCTCGGACTCCGGCCGCGGAACGGCGGGGTGCGCATAGCGGGCGGCTTCGCTGGCGGCGAGCTGCGCGGCGTGGCTGGGGCCCAGGTCGGCGCGATCGCGGCCGAACACCGCCATCCACTGCTGCCGCGCCTCGGCTGGGTCGGTGGCCACCAGGTGCGCGGTGTTCGCGGTGCGGCCGCGGGGTCATGCCGACGTATGCCGATGCGGCGCCGGTGTGCTCCCCGATCACCACGTGCGCCGAGGTGGCGGTGTCGCCCTGCACCCCGTGCGCGGTGGTGGCGTAAGCCAGCTCGATATGGATGGTGACGTAGCCGGCGGGCAGCACCCGCTCCCCCACTCCCGACGGGGTGACACCCGGGGCGACACCGGGCGGGACGGCGCGGGTCGGGGTGACGTCGGCTGGGGCGACGGTCAGCGCCCCGGAGGGACTGACGGCGGTGACGGTCCAGATGTGGCGGTTGGCCACGCCCAGCGCTCGGTCGTTGCGGCGGGTGGCGATCCGGTCCCCCGCGCCGATCCGCTCCCCCGCCCCGGTGACCGCGACCCGGGCGTCGTCGACCCAGCCCTCGGCGACCAGCCGCCCCCGGATCGTGGCGTTGAGCTCGCTGACCTGCTCGCGGGTATCCGCCACGACGGCGAGGTCGCCTGCCCGGCCGTCCCTGGCGGCGATTGCGGCCAGCGCCTGCTGCAGCGCCCCGGAGTCGGGGTGCAGGCAGATCCGGCCGCGGGCGAGGAGCGCGTCGAACACCGCGCCCGGGTTGTCACCCCGCCGCATCGCCAACGTCACCTCGGCGTACTCACCGTCCGGAACCGACTGGCCCGTGCCGTCGGTGCGGGTGAAGCGGTGCACCGACTCCAGGGTCAGGCAGGCGGCCGGGTCGAGCTGGTCGGCGGCGAGGTCGAGGACGCCGCCGCGGCCGACCGCGGCGAGTTGGTGGCGGTCACCGAGCAGCGCGAGTCGCGCCCCGGCCTCGTCGGCGACGGTGAGCAGGGCGCGGGCGGTGTCCTGGTCGAGCATGCCGGCCTCGTCGATGACCAGCAGATCCCCGGGCCGCAACCTTCTCCGGTCGTGCGGTGACGTGTAGGTGCGGCCGGTGACGGGGTCTACCTCGCCGACGGCGAGTCGGGTCCATTCCCCGTGCTCGTTCCACCGCCAGCCGTGGGCGTAGACGAGGGCCGCCGCCGACCCGGCTACGGCGCCGACCTCCGCGCTCGCGACCTTGGCGGCCTTCAGGGTCGGGGTCACCAGGATCAGTCGGCGCCCCTGCCGTTCGAGCAGGCGGCGGGTGGCGGCCAGGGTGGTGGTCTTGCCCGCCCCCGCGGCGCCCTCCACCACCATCAGCGGTCGGTCGCCGGCCAGGGCGGCGACCACCGCGGCCTGCCCGGCGTCCAGCCCGGCGACGGGCCCTACCGGCAGCAGTTCCGGCCGCCCCCTGTCCGGGGCCGCATCGCCGGCGCGGGCGGCGAACCGGGTGACCAGGTCGGCCTCCACGGCGAGCACCGGCCGGGAGGTCCAGGACCGGATGTGCTCGGGCACCCTCGCCCGGTCCAGCAGCGGCACACATCGGCCCAGGGCGCGGGCGGTGACGTCCTCAGCCAGCTCGAGGCGCACCGCGGCGTCGGTGACGACGTTCTCGGCGGCGATCAGCCGCTCGACCTCACCGCGAATGTCCCCGGCGTTCCACGCTGACCGGCTGGCGGCCAGCCGGGCCAGCACCCGATCGGCGGCACGGTCCCGGTCCAGCGCGCCCACGGCAGTCGGGGGCAGGGCGACCGGCCCGCCCGGGTCGCGGTAGCCCAGACCGGCCAGCTCCGTCCGCCAGCGGTCCTCCAGGTGCACCCCCGGTTGGGGGATCACCTTGTCGGGGCGGCCCTCGGCCCACGCCCGGGCATCCCACGCGCGCCGCAGCGCCGGACCGGGCTGTTCGCCGGGGTGCGCCTGCATCCACTCGCGTTCGTAGCGGTCCAGATTGCGCCCGATCTGCGCCGCCCGCGCACTGAACGGGCCGACGTACTCGGCCAGCTCCAGTACTTCTCCAGTCGCATCCAGGGTGAAGCCGTGGGCGGCCAGCGCGGCCCGGAATTGGGGATCGCAGGCGACGGCCGCGTGCCCGATGCCGTTGATCGCCGCGAGGAAGTCGCGGACGCCGAGGGTGTGCAGCCCGCGCCATTTCCCGGCGGCGAACACCCGCGCGTTGAGCTGCAGGTGCAGATGCCGGTGCGGATCCTCCGCGCGCGAGGTGTAGTGCCGCACCGTCACCGCCTCCAGCGCCTCCACCGGCACCTGCACCTGCCCGTCCCGCGGGCCGACCCGCGTGGTGGCGTGCTGGGAGAGCCAGCCCACGATCTGCGCGGCGGCCCGGTCCTGGGCCGCGTCATACGCCTCCGCGATGTCCGGGTGCACCGCGGCGGCCAGCGACCAGGACTTCGGGCCGTTGACCACCACCTCCACGAACCGCACCGCGCGCTGGTCGGTTCGCAGCCGCCCGCGCCCCGCACCGGTGTCCGGGTCCACACCGGCGACCCAGACCTCATAGGCATCGCCGCTCAGCGGCTCGAGCTCCTGCACCCGCTCGGCGGCAGCGGTGAAGCGGCGGGCGACGCCGGTGCCCTCGGCCAGGTAGTAGTCATCCGCCCGCCCGCGATCGGCCTCCAGATACGCCCGGGCCGCCGCCGGCGAGCCGGCGTAGACCTTCATTCCGCCATGCAATTCCAACCCCGCCCAACAATGACCAACAAGTCACCCAGAAACGGCGATGGGCCCCGCAAAGCGGGGCCCGTACTACCTCTATTGGTAGCATGCGTGCCGTTCTCTTGGGATAGCTTTCGTTGCGACAGAGCAGGCCCAATCCAGGGCGATGTGCGGGGAGTCGAAGTTTGGATTGGCTAGAAGCGTCGATAACCGTTGAATAGTTTAGGCGCGCGAAGGAGTTGAGCGAGAAGCGCGCCGCCGGGGGCTACAGCCTGGTTGCCCAGGCGCTTCTCGCCGCCCACCTGCCGGGCGCACCCGGGCCTTGTCTGACCGTGGTGATCCGGGAGTCGGCACGTCGAGCAGGAACTGCCCCGCCGACAGACCGCTGTGGCGGGGGTTCCGCTGGCGCGCCAGTTGTCGTCCCCTTGCGGGAATCATCACAGGGCAGGTCTTGCGGAACACCCTCCGGGGACTCCCCAGCCGGAGCTGCGGCGTTCCCGTTCGCGGGTCGTCTATCGGGACGACGCCGAGTCCGGCAGTGAGATCCAGCTTCGGATGGAGAACCGGCGTTAGCCGCCTTGTGTCCGCTGCGAGAACCGGACCCTGTGCCCAGCCGCTACGGGCGCATCTTCTGCGCCCGCCCCGGCGTTCGGTGGCACATTCGCGATCTGGTCGCGCCACGACCGTGGCGAGCAGGTGCATCGCAGCGCCGATGAGAAGTGCGCGCCGCAGTGGTCTCAGTAGGGTCCGGTCAACGCGCGGCGCGCAACACGGGAGAGCGACCAGGTGAGACCACTCCGATACTCGATCAACGTCACGCTCGACGGCTGCTGCCACCACGAGGCAGGGCTCCCCCCGGACGAGGAGTCGATGCGCTACTGGACCGCTCAGATGGAACGAGCCGATGCCCTGCTTTTCGGCCGGGTGACCTACGAGATGATGGAGTCAGCGTGGAGGCGGCCGGCGGCTGGCACCTGGCCTGAATGGATGGGTGAGCGGGAGATCCCGTTCGCCGAAACCATCGACCGAGCGAGAAAGCACATCGTCTCGAGCACGTTGAGCGAGGTCGACTGGAATGCCCAGCTGGTGCGAGGCGACTTGCGGGAAGCGGTTCAGCGACTCAAGCAGGAGCCAGGCGAGGGCCTGTTCCTGGGTGGCGTGACGCTCCCCTTGGCGTTGGCAGACATGGGACTGATTGACGAGTACGAGTTCCTTGTGCAACCGGTACTTGCCGGACATGGTCCGACGTTGCTCGCCGGTCTGCGCGAGCGCATCCAACTCGAGCTCGTCGATCGCCATGAGTTCCGGTCGGGGGCGGTCGCCATACGCTGCCGGCCCACGCGAGGGGCAGCCTGACGTGACTTGTCCGGCACGTGGCCGCTGCCTCGCGACGGGACTGCGCTCAAGGCAAAAGCACCCCGACGATGCGCCGTCCCAGCATGCGCGTACCAAGACCCGCGCTGTGCAGCGCAAAGTTGCGTAATCGGCGTGCCGGTAGCAGCGCAGACGGTGGCGCTTGTGTGCTAGTAGCCGTTGGCCTACCCGGTACCGGGTGAGCTTCTGCGTGAGAGCCAGAGGAAGATGACCAGCGCCGTACCCCAGGTGAAGAACAGCGGGTCCCACAGGTAGGCGTGCCCCCTCATCGCCTCGGGGTCGTAGCCGCCCTCGGGACGGATCAGTCCGGCGAGCACCGCGGCGCTTACGGTCGTGTTGACGCCGCCGTAGGCGATCAGCAGCAGCCCACCGGCCCAGCTGACGGCACGCCAAAACTTCGCCCAAGGCACCTTGCCGTAGGCGACGCCGATAGGGATCGTTGCGGCCAGCAGCTTGAGCAGCGCGATGAGCCCCAGCGCGATCCCTGCTGCGAGCGGCGCCTCCGCGGACAGGTCCACCGCCCACTGGCCCACTGTCGCCAGCAGCCACTGTCCGCCGAGCGCCCGATACAGGCTGGCCGCAGCGTGCAGCACCCCAGCTACGCCGGCTACCCACACCAGGACGTGCGGGAGCCGACGCCTCCGCCAGTGTGTCATCGTGCGCAGGCTATCGAGAGCATCTCGTCCGGTCGACGATCCTCTAGGGTCGCCCGCCCCGGGCCGCCCAATCATTCAGTTCGTTCACGATGCGCTCCAGCTGGGCGCGCCTACTCGGAAGCGGCCACCCCACTGTCGCATCGAGTCGCAAGACCGTGCCGTCCGTCAGGAGTGCCAGGACGCCGTTCGCCTGCGCCAATCCGGTCAAACCTCGCGCCGGCAACCGAAACTGCTCCACGTCACCTCGCCGAAAGACCCTTGTCCGCCAGGCGTTTCGAACGAAGAGGGTGTCATCCACGCCACTTCTACCTTCAGCATCAGCGCCCTCACCCACGAAAGCGTCCAGACGGCGGCGAAGGCGGAGAAGAAGGTCGTGCCGACCGCATCTACGTCGGTAGAGGCGGAGACCAAGACGGGGAGAACGACCAGACAGAGCCCGATGACAACAACAGCCGACACGACGATGCGTAGTGCCAACTGAGGCCGGAACGTGGTCACCCCCTTCGGCCGACTCGAACTCGTCATGGCCCCTCTAATCGCAGTCGATGTGCCAATCGCCCCAGTCCTTGCTCAAGATAGGCAATTGGAAGCCGAAGAACACACCGGTACCGCAGACTATCTGTCCCCCGTACCAGTCACCGTTGTTGGTTCCCGCTCGGTGCCCCATCTGGAAGCAACCTCCCGCATAGTAGGCCGCGCAGATCTGCCCATTTCCCGGATCCTGCTCCTGGGGGGTCGCAGAGGTGTAGCCGATCGATCCGCCGGACTTTGGGCCACCGCCCCTCCACCAGCCTCCGAAACCGGTTCCCCCGACAGTGACCTGGGTTTGGGAGCCGGCCTACGACAGGCCCAGACACACCGCGAGACAGACATCCCCCCGAAGTTCAGTCCACTCCCCCGGCGCCTCCCACAACCCGCCTGATCCGGCTGGCGCTGGTCGAGGGAAGGGTCGGCCGCAGGCCGATCCCGAAGGGACGCGAAGCGCCCTTCCCGCGACCGAGTCAGCCGGCACGCTGATGGGGTGGGAGACGCGTCGCCGACACCGCGAGCGTTCCGACGTCCGAGCCGATTCCGTTCCGCAACCAGGTGTCAAGACATGGGCCCGACCGCCGCGCGCGTCAGCGGAGCGCTGCCACCAGTCCCCATCCAGTCCCCAGAAGGTTCAACAAGACCCATCCGTCTCCGAACATAGTCAACGATGGAAGTGCAGGTCAGGCGTCATATCAGCGAAGAGCCAAAGGTGCTCAATCACGCGGGGGGAGTTCGCGATGTACTACGACATCTGATCAGCACTCGCTCATGACATGCGGGTGCACCCGGAGGCTGAGTCCGTAGACCGCAGAGTCCGCACGAGCCGCCAGCACCGCACCAACGGCGGCTCGTGCGGACTCGTCACTGTCGGCCTCAGGTGGCCGTAGGTGTCGAGCGTCGTCTTCGCGCTGCCATGCCGGAGCCGGTGCTGGACGACCTTGACGTCCACGCTGCCTATGACGATCCGTACCTGTGCCTGGGGCGTGCCATGGCGAACAATCGCCGCATTGGCTTCGACGATCGCAGCGGTCGGATGCGGCTGTGTATGGCTCGGGGTCGGGCTCGCTCCTGCCGGCCGGCGCGGCGGCACCCGCGCCCGCAATAGTGCGGGCATGGGGCTTCCGCCGGCTGGTTTCAGCCGAGGTGCCGCTGGATGGCACGAGGACCCGCGAGACCCGTCGGCCGGCCGCTGGTTCGACGGTCACAATTGGACGCCGAATGCCCAGCCCCGACGGCGACCCGCGATGCGGTGCCCCCTCCCGCGATACCCACGGTGATCGCAACGTGCAGCACCGCTTCTCTCCCCCGTCAGATTGCCGGGGGTGAGGCGGACGGACTAGAAGCCGACAAATGCTCGGAGGAACTTTCCGGCGACCGTTGCAACGTTCCCGGCTGCAATGCTCCAGTCGACGGGTTCTCCGCCGCTCTTGGAACTGGGCGGCGTCGCTGCTCTTGTCGGTTTCACCGGATTCGCTATCCAGGCTGCCAGGAGCTTCTCTCCTTCCTGTGCCAGTAGGCCGATGCACACCATGAGCTGACGGCGTGCAACATCTACCGGAAAGCCCGGGGAAATTGGGAAAGCGGTGTGTAGCGTCGGCTGCCCGCTGGCCGCATCAAGTCCGAGCGACGGCAGGCCGCGGTAGGCGAAGGACGACGACAACAGCTTGTCGGGTGCTGTGATGCTGATTCCGGTGTACTGCACCAACGCGCACAGGCGACCCGCGGATACGTGCATATCCGTGTCATCGTCCCAGCGCTGCTGCTCGTAGGTGAGGATGACGATACGACCGACCGTCACGAGATAATGCGGGTTTCGATCTGGAGACAGTCCCCGCTTCAGGGCGGCGTCATCCTCGGATATAGACCATCCCTTCTCGCGATCGAAGATGTCGTCGAGTACCCATGTCTTTATGCCCTTGGGCGGATCCCAGTCCACGACGACCCCCGGATGATTGTGCGGGCCAGGTGCAGGCGCCAGGCTAGCGCCGGGATTCGGTCCGTAGGCCCGCTCCGGTCGTCGCGTGCGTACTACCGCGAGAAGCCGCTGCATCCCGCTGTGATCGCGCTTCTACCGAGCCGCCCTGTCCACGCACGCTTGAATGCCCGCCCGTGTGCACGAACCACGTCCGCCGGCGAGCGTCGGATGTCTCGACGGACCCCGTTACCTCGAAGGTGGCCCAGCGCGGAGCATCATGCGCGCCTGCCGCGATCTTCTGCCGGCGCAACTCGCTGGCAGTCCAGCGAAGGCCCGCTCGGGGTGCGGGTAGGGCAACAGGAGAGGGCCTGCCCGGGACGTCGTCCCGCGCAGGCCCTCTGCGCGTGTGCGGCTACCCGGCGGGTGGGGCGAACAACTCGAACTCGAGGCCGTCCGGGTCGCGGGTGACGAAGCCGGAGCCGTAGGGAGCGTCGGTGATCGACCCGGGCTCAGCCCCCCGTTCGGCGAGCGCGTGCTGCCAGCCGACCAGCGCGTCCCGATCCGCGCAGGCGATCGCGACGTGCTGCACCCCGGCCGAGGCGTCGGAGCCGAGCGTCAGCATCCAGCCGCCGTCGGGACTGAGCAGGACGACGTGGCCCGTGCCGTCGTCGGCGATCTCGCCGTCGACCCGGACGAGCCCGAAGTTCTCGCGGTACCAGGCCTCGCTGCGCCGCAGGTCGGTCACCGCGAGGGCCATGTGGTTGACCGGCCCGAGCGACGGCTGCGCCGGGCCGGCGACCGCCCTGGCCGCGTCCTCCTCCATGGGCGGGCCGACGACGTGGGAGTCGTGCTCCTCCACGAGCCGGCTGAGCGTCCCGCCGTCGACGTTCACCTCACCGGGATGAGGCAGGACGTTCGCGGGGGCCGGTACGCCACCGTCCTGGACCATGCGGAGGAAGCTGTCGTCGTCGTGGATCATCAGCATCCGCGCCGGGACGGAGCTGGTGACCCGGAAGGTGTGGTCCGTGCCCACCGGGACCACGGCGTAGGTGCCGGGGCGGGCGACCACCGTCTCGTCCCCGCAGCTGAGCACGACCTCACCCTCCAACAGGTAGAACGCGTCGTTGAGCCCCTGGTGCACGTGCCGGGGCGGTGAACCGCCGGGCGGCACGGTCAGCTCCAGCACGATCGGCGCGGTCGGGCCGTCGGCGGGGTTGCGCAGCACGGCCAGCGTGTCGAGGAACCACCATCCGGGACTGGTCCCGGAGTCGGTGGCGATGCGTCGTCCGGTTCGGGCGGCGGGGGCGGTCGTGGTCATGGTTGCTCCCCAATACGGATCGTTCGGTGTGGGTCTACTTCTCCTGCGGTCCCCCGTGGTCGTCCTGCAGCGCCGCGACGAGGCGGTCGATGGCCCAGGCCACCGCCCGCTGAGCGTCGGCGTCGTCCATCCCGGTCTCGTCGGCGACCATGACCCACGAGGCGGAGCTGCACAGATGGGCGATCACCGCGACGGCCCAGCGCGCCTCGTCGGCTCCGACCCCGGCGGTCAGCGGTTCGAGCGTGGAGGTGATCGCCTCCACGCGCTGCCTGCGCACCCCGGAGCGGGCCGTGCGGCCCGCGGTGGTCCGGACGAGCGCGCGCGTGAGCTCGGGACGAGCCGAGAGGCGACGGGCGGCGTCGAGCAGGCTCGCCGAGATCTGCTCGGGGCCCGAGACGTCGAAGGGCACGCCGAGAGTCGCGTAGAGGTGCTCACCGGCGGCGTGCAGCAAGGCGGCCCGATCCGGGAAGTAGCGGTACAGCGTGCGCAGCGAGACCCCCGCAGAGCGGGCGATCTCGCCCATCGACACGTCGTCGACACCCTTCGTCTCCAGCTGCGCGAGCGCCGCCTCGAGCATGGCCGTGCGCGCTTCCTGCACCTGCCGCTGCCGGAGCGAGGCGGTCTGTGCGGCTGACATGACACGACCGTGTCACTTCGACACGAGCGTGTCAACGCGTTGACGCGAGGAATGTCACCGGTCGTTCCCGGCGTTGATACCGGACGGCAACGCCGCTGCTCCCATACTGGGAAGGTGCCCGAGAGGCACGGATCGGCCGAAGGACGCGAACCGCACGAGCGGCGCACCGGCCAGGTCACCGGCAGAGCAGCCGGTCGCAATGACGCGAGCCACCACGAACCTGCGCAGACACCGCTGTCTCGCTCCACCCGAAGGCGATCCGATCGCCGCCAATCGAGACGGATGTCCAGATGATCAGCGGACGACCCACCCCCATGACCGACGACCACGGGGACCAGTTCCCCGGCGCCCTGCCGCCCGTCACCGAGTACCGCGCCGCATCCTCGGAGCGCGTGGCGCGCATGCAGGCCGACTACGTCCACAAGGCGAACTCCCTCGTCGAGGCCGGTCGCGACGACCTCGCGCACGAACTCGCGGTGAGCTTCGCCGAGGAGACCGGCTCCCCGCGGCACCCGGCCGGACGGCACACTCCCACCCGCGGCCAGGGCGGACGGCGGCCCGGGAAGGGCAGCCGGCTGGGCCGGCTCACCCGGCGGTCGCTCCGCCGCTTCGACCAGTACACGCTCGACGTCTTCAACCCGGGTACGCCCTACCGGCGGTCCGACCGCTGACCGCCCGCCCCGAACCAGTGCGGCCCCCGACCTGCCCGCCAGGTCGGGGGCCGCACTGCGTCGGCCGCGGATTTGATCCGATCCAGAAAACGCGACAGACTCCAGAGGTGCCGACGACGACGGAGCTCGCAGCCCTGCTGCGGAACTCCACCCTGCGGGTCACGCGGCCGCGGCTCGCGGTGCTCGCGGCGGTGCACGCCCATCCGCACGCCGACACCGACACCATCGGGCAGGCCGCCCGGCAGGATTCCGGCGAGGTGTCGCACCAGGCCGTGTACGACGTCCTCCGCACGCTGACCGACGTCGGCCTGATCCGCCGGATCCAGCCCGCAGGGTCCGTGGCCCGCTACGAGGCTAGGGTCGGCGACAACCACCACCACCTCGTCTGCCGGTCCTGCGGCGGCATCGTCGACGTGGACTGCGCGGTCGGCGACACCCCGTGCCTGACCGCGTCGGACGGGGCGGGCTACCAGATCGACGAGGCCGAGGTCATCTACTGGGGCCGGTGCCCCGAATGCGCGTCCGACAAGTCCGAGGAACCAGCGACAGGGAGAGAACAGACGTGACCGAGCACAACGGGTCGAGCGACAAGACGGCGACCGCGAGCACCAGCGAGAGCGAAAACCCGGGGATGCCTTCCCCGCAGCCGGCGCAGCACCGGCCGCGGACGAACAAGGACTGGTGGCCCAACCAGCTCGACCTGTCCGTCCTGCGGCAGCACGCCCCCGCCTCCAACCCGTTCGGCGGCGACTTCGACTACAGGAAGAAGTTCGCCGAGCTCGACGTCGAGGCGCTCAAGCGCGACCTCACCGAGCTGATGACGACCTCGCAGGACTGGTGGCCGGCCGACCACGGTCACTACGGCGGCCTGTTCATCCGGATGAGCTGGCACTCCGCCGGCACCTACCGCATCGAGGACGGTCGCGGCGGTGGCGGCAGCGGCTCCCAGCGGTTCGCACCGCTCAACAGCTGGCCGGACAACGCGAGCCTGGACAAGGCGCGCCGCCTGCTGTGGCCGATCAAGCAGAAGTACGGCTCGAAGCTCTCCTGGGCCGACCTCATCGTCTTCGCCGGCAACGTCGCCCTGGAGTCGATGGGCTTCCAGACGTTCGGCTTCGGGTTCGGGCGCGAGGACATCTACGAGCCCGAGGAGATCTTCTGGGGTCCCGAGGACACCTGGCTCGGCGACGAGCGCTACAGCGGTGACCGCGAGCTGACCGGTCCGTTCGGTGCGGTGCAGATGGGCCTCATCTACGTCAACCCGGAGGGCCCGAACGGCAACCCGGACCCGCTGGGCTCCGCCCGGGACATCCGCGAGACCTTCCGGCGCATGGCCATGAACGACGAGGAGACCTTCGCGCTCATCGCCGGCGGCCACACCTTCGGCAAGACCCACGGTGCGGCGCCGGCGGAGGACTACGTGGGGCCGGAGCCGGAGGGCGCTCCGATCGAGGAGCAGGGCCTGGGCTGGAAGAACCGGTTCGGCAGCGGCAAGGGCCGCGACACGATCACCAGCGGCCTCGAGGTCACCTGGACGCCGACGCCCACCAAGTGGGACAACAGCTTCCTGGAGACCCTGTACGGCTGGGAGTGGGAGCTCTCGGAGAGCCCGGCCGGCGCCAAGCAGTGGGTGGCGAAGGACGCGCCGAACATCATCCCCGACCCCGAGACCAACGAGCCGTCGCGCAAGCCGACGATGCTCACGTCGGACATCGCGCTGCGTGAGGACCCCATCTACGACGCGATCGGCCGCCGCTTCCTCGCCAACCCTGACCAGTTCGCCGAGGCGTTCGCGAAGGCCTGGTACAAGCTGCTGCACCGCGACATGGGGCCGGTCTCGCGCTACCTCGGCCCCTGGGTCGCCGAGCCGCAGCTGTGGCAGGACCCGGTCCCGCCGGTCGAGGGGCAGCTGATCACCGACGCCGACATCACCGCGCTCAAGGCGACGATCCTCGACTCGGGCCTGACCGTGCAGCAGCTCGTCACCACCGCGTGGGCGTCGGCGGCCAGCTACCGGCACACCGACAAGCGCGGCGGCGCCAACGGTGCGCGGATCCGCCTGGAGCCGCAGCGCAACTGGACGATCAACGAGCCCGAGAAGCTCGCGCCGGTGCTGCGGACGCTGGAGGAGATCCAGCAGGCGTTCAACGTCTCGCAGTCGGGCCGGACGGTCTCGCTGGCCGACGTGATCGTGCTCGGCGGGGCCGCCGCGATCGAGAAGGCTGCGAAGGACGCCGGCGTCGACATCACCGTGCCGTTCACACCGGGCCGGACCGACGCCACCCAGGAGCAGACGGACGTCGAGTCCTTCCAGGTGCTCGAGCCGCGGTATGACGGTTTCCGCAACTACCTCCGGGACGGCGTGAAGCTGCCCCCGGAGAAGCTGCTCGTGGACCGCGCCTACATGCTGTCGCTGGCGCCGCCGGAGATGACCGTGCTGGTCGGTGGCCTGCGCGCCATCGGCGTCAGCCGGGACGGACACGGCGTCTTCACCGACCGGCCGGGCGCGCTGACCAACGACTTCTTCGTGAACCTGTGCGACATGGGCCTGGAGTGGAAGGCGTCGGAGTCGGCCGAGAACGTCTACGACGTCCGTGACCGCGCCACCGGCGAGAAGAAGTGGACGGCCACCGCGGTCGACCTCGTCTTCGGCTCGAACTCCGAGCTCCGGGCGCTCGCCGAGGTCTACGCGGCGGACGACGCGAAGGAGAAGTTCGTGCGCGACTTCGCGGACGCCTGGAACAAGGTGATGGAGCTCGACCGGTTCGACCTGCACAGCTGACCCGATCGGCGACCGGCGGCTAGCTCGAGCCGCCGGTCGTCGCGGTCAGCGCGTCGGAGAGCCACCGGCGCAGCGCCGGCTCCGGTGCTGCGCCGGCCTGGCGCGCGACCACCCGGCCCCGGTCGAGCACCATCAGCGTGGGAATCGAACGGACCTCGAACCGCCTGCTCAGACCGGGCGCCCGGTCGACGTCGACCTTCACGAGCTTGATCCGGCCGGCGTAGTCGTGGGCCAGGCGCTCCAGGGCCGGACTCACCATCCGGCAGGGCCCACACCACGTCGCCCAGAGATCGAGCAGCACCGGTACGGGAGCCCGCTCGGCCACGTCGGCGAAGTCGCTGTCGCCGGCGTCGCTGATCCAGGGCAACGGCTGCCGACACTTCCCGCAGCGCGGTGAGCCCGACGCCGCCGCCGGTACCCGGTTGCGCTGCCCGCAGTGCGGGCACGCGGTCACTCCACCGGCCATCATGTCCTCCTCCCGCCGACCCGCTCGTCGAGGTACTGCAGCAGCTCGTGGGCCGCCAGCTCGATCTCCTTGTGGCCCCATTCGGCGGCCCGGTAGTGACACGAGATGATGCCCATCCGGTGCACTCGGCGGAAGTCGCCGAACACGAACGCGTAGCGGGCCTTCGTCTCCTCCGCCGCGCCCTCGGTGAGACCCAGGTGCCAGGCGCCGTACTCCCGCCACGAGTGCCGTTCGAGGAACTCGTTCGCGTCGGCCGCCGACGGCTGGACGCGCCCCCACTCGCTGCGCAGCACGTACTGGCGCGCGTCGATCAGCTCCCGGGCACGCGCCACCCCGGCCCCGTTGACCACGTACGTCGGCACGCGGTCAGTCCAGCAGCAACCGCGCCACCGCGTCGACCCGGGATCCAGAGTCGGTGTCGCGGCGGATCGCGCTGGTCCGGCTCACGCCCACGGGCTGACGCGCGGCGTCACCGGCGATCCAGGACGACGTCCCAGGCGACCCCCGTCGCGCCGCAGTCGAAGCTCTGCACCGTCGACTCCGCGTAGCTCCCCACCAGGCGCCCGTCCCCGACGGCGAGGTCCAGCTCCCAGCGGGCGGTGCTGGTGGGCGCTCCCCCGCACGTGGGCGCGGCTCCCGGTGGCAGCGGCCCGACCGCCAGGTACCGGCCGCCGACGAACCGCAGCGGTGGGTGGCCGTAACCGGCGTCGAACGGCATCACCCGGCAGCGCTTGCCCGAGCAGTCGATGGTGAGGGTGACGCTGCGCGTGCCCGCGCACCGGTCGAAGCCGGCGCACCGGGTAGCCGTCCCGTCGCCGGACCACTCCCCCGCCAGCTGGTCCGACGTGACCGGCCGGCGGCCCGGCGGCGCTCCGCCGTCCGGACGCTGGACGACCAGGAGGTAGACGACGACCGCGATCGCGGCGAGGGCGAGGCCGAGGGCCGTCCACCGGCGCGCGCTCACGCTATGACCTGGGGCGCCGGCCCGCCGGCGGCTCCCACGGTGCATCGACGTCGGTCATGCCCCGCACCGTAGAACGGGATCAGCCGAAGCGGGCCACGAAGTTGGCCAGCATCCGGCCCGGCTCGGTGACGACGGCCGGCTGCAACGAGGCGACCAGCTGGTCCAGCTCGGCCGGCGGGAAGTAGCCCGCGTGCTGGTAGACCCGCACCCGGGTGAGCAGGCCCGGCAGGTCGAGCTCGGGGTGGAACTGGGTCGCGTACAGGTTCTGCTTCACCCGGAACATCTGCACGGGACAGGCCGCCGACGACGCCAGGAGGACCGCGCCCGGGGGCAGCACCGTGCAGGCCTCCTTGTGCCCGACGAACGCGTCGAACTCCTCCGTCATCCCGGTGAGGACCGGGTCGGCGAGCCCGTCCGCGGTCAGTCGCACGCGGACGGCGGAGATCGGCTCGGCGTAGGTCCGGTCGATGACGCCGCCCTGGTGCACCCCGAGCGTGCCGACGCCGTAGCAGGCGCCGAAGAACGGGAAGTCGCGCGCGACCACGTCGTCCAGCAGCGCCGACAGTTCCCGCTCGACGCGCTGCTGCACCGGCGACTTCTCCAGCGGCGGGTCGCTGGAGTTGAACGGTCCACCGCCGACGAAGATGCCGGCGTAGTCGTCGAGCTCGAACGACGGCAGCGGCGCGGCCTCCGTCCGCACGCGGTGCAGCCGTGCGGGCGGCAGACCGGTGACCCGGAGGAACGCCTCGTACTCGCCGTCGGCGGCCTCGGCCTCCGCGCGGGAGGAGAGCAGGAGAAAGGGCCGCACGGGCGGATCCTAGGTGGCGCCCATCGGTGGCCCGGCATCAGCCGAGAGCGACGACCGGCCCGGGCGCATCGGAGACGCCGTCGTCCCCCTTGGGTGGCGCGGGCATCGGGTCTACGGTCCGCGCCATCGTTGCGGGGGACTGATCCTTCAGTCAGGAGCAACCAGATGCTGAACACGAGCAGGGTCATGGCGAACATCCCGGCGGCCGACCTCACTCGGGCCCGGGATTTCTACGCGGACAAGCTGGGCGTGACCCCGGAGAGGGAACTCCCCGGCGAGGTGTTGGTGTACCGGACGGCCGGCGGCACCGAGTTCCAGATCTACCGCACCGACTACGCCGGCCAGGCGGGGCACACGATCGCCCAGTGGCACGTCGACGATCTCGACTCCGAGGTGCACGATCTCAAGGCCAAGGGCGTCACGTTCGAGACCTACGACCTGCCCGGCGTCCGGTGGGACGGCGAGATCGCCTCCATGGAGGGCATGGGTCGCGCCGCCTGGTTCAAGGACAGCGAGGGCAACACCATGTGCCTGGATCAGGCGTCCGGCCCGAGCTGACCGGTCACTGCTCGTCCAGCGGCTCCTCGGCGCCGGTGCGCGCCGCCCGCACGCCGGGGAGCTGCGCGACCTCCGCGGCCAAGGCCACCAGGTTCGCCCTGCCCGCCAGCGTCAGGGTGACGCTGGCTACGCGGTGGCCCTCCTCGGTGACCGACTCCCGGTCGACCTCGAGTCCGTGCACCGCCCAGCCCTGTTCGGTGCAGGTGGCCAGCACGGTGCGCAGCACGCCCTGCCCGTCGAGGTAGTCCAGCCGCAGCACCGGGATCTCGGCCCGGCGGCGGTACAACGCCCGTGCCAGCGGCGGGAAGCCCACCGAGATCACGAAGTGCCCCACCGTCGTGCCGACCGCCAGCAGCGGCAAGCCTGCGCCCGCCGCCATGCCCACCGCCGCGGCGACCCAGACCGTGGCCGCGGTGGTGAGCCCGCGGACGATGTCCCGGCGGACGAAGATCAGCCCACCGCCGATGAAGCCGATGCCGGAGACGACCTGCGCGGCGATGCGGGACGGGTCGATGCTGACCCCCGAGACCCCGATGAGGTCCCCGAACCCGTACTTCGACACGATCATGAAGACCGCGGCGCCCATGCCGACGAGGGTGTGGGTGCGCAGGCCGGCGCTCTTCGCGCGAACCTCGCGTTCGATGCCGATGAGCGCGCTGAGCACCAGCGCCAGCAGCGCCGGCAGCAGCAGCGCCGCCTGCCCGTCGCTGGACCAGAACGGCGCGGTCGGCCCGGTGATCACTCGTCTGCTCCCCCGTCGTCCGGGCTGTCGTCAGCCCCACACCTCCTCGGCAGTCTCGACGATCAACCGGAGCTTCGCGATCTGCTCGTCCCGGGTCAGCGCGTTGCCCTCGACCGTCGAGGAGAACCCGCACTGCCCGGAGAGAGCCAGCTGGTCCAGCGGCACGTACGTCGAGGCCTCCTCGATGCGCCGCTTGAGGTCGTCCTTGCGCTCGAGCTCCGGGCTCTTCGTCGTCACCAGGCCGAGGACGACGCGCTTGCCCGGCGGCACGAACCGCAGCGGCTCGAAGCCCCCGGACCGGGCGTCGTCGTACTCCAGGAAGAAGCCGTCGACGTCGAGGCCCCCGAACAGCGCCTCCGCGACGAAGTCGTAGCCGCCCTCGGCCACCCACGACGAGCGGAAGTTGCCCCGGCACAGGTGCGTGGTGACCGTGAGGGTGTCCGGGCGGCCGGCGAGCGCCTTGTTGATCTGCCGGATGTAGCGCTCGTGCAGGTGCTCGGCGTCCCGGCCCTGGGCGGCCAGGTCGGCTCGCTGCTGCGGGTCGTTGAGGTAGGCGAGGCTGGTGTCGTCCAGCTGCAGATAGGTGCAGCCCTGCGCCGCGATGCCCTGCACCTGCTGGGCGTAGGCGCCCGAGAGCGCGTCCCAGAACGAGTCCTCGTCCGGATAGACCGCCGGATCGATCGCGGCGGCTCCTCCGCGGTAGTGGACCATCGACGGCGACGGGATCGTCAGCTTCGCCGTCTGCCCCTCGCCCACCACCGACTGCAGGTAGGCGAAGTCCTCGCCGAAGATCGGCCGGTCGATGGCCAGCGGGCCGTCGACGTGCAGGCCGGCCGGCGTGAAGTCCAGGCTGCCGTCGGCGTTCTTGAAGTGGACGACGATGTTCTCGTCGGTCACCCTCGTGATGCCGTCGATCGCGTAGATGAAGTCCATGTGCCACGACGCGCGGCGGAACTCGCCGTCGGTCGCCGTCCGCAGCCCGATGTCGGCCTGCATCCGGACGATGTCGGCGATCGCCTCGTCCTCGATGCCGCGGAGCTCGGCGTCGTCGATCTCGCCGGCGGCGTGCCGCGCACGGGCGTCGAGCAGGTTCTCGGGGCGGAGCAGGCTGCCGACGTGGTCGGCGCGGAACGGCGGGCCGGAGGTATCGGTCATGGGGCTGAGCTTCGTCCACCGGCGGTGTCCGCACGGGACCGGGGGTCCGTCGGGCGCAGGTGGGCGATACAGAGGTCCGGCCGAACGAAGGGCTCCAGCGACGTCGCCGCCACCGGCGCCTGGAGCTGGTGCAGCGCCCCCTGCATGAGCCCGAGGTGCAGGGCGCAGACCACGTCCTCGCCGGCCTCGGCCACCTCCCGGAAGGGGCAGTGGTGCAGGTGAACCGCGGCGTGCGGCCCGGCCGGGTCATCGTGCACGGTGGGCTGGAAGCCGATGTCGTCCAGCAGCCGGTTCATCCGCGCCACCGCGGCGGCGGCGTCGAGCGGCGCCTCGCCGTCCGTCAGCCGCCGCCCCCAGGTCCGCCCGGCCTCCACCGCCGCCGGGCCACCGCCACCGAGCGTGCGCGCCAGGGCGGTGAGCATGCCGGCGAGCAGGCGGTAGCTGCGGGGTCCCCGCGCCGACCCGGGCCGCGCCCGGTACAGCAGCCGGGGACGCCCGCGCCCACCCGGCACGGCGGGCGCTCGCTCCACGTGCTCCTCCTCGACCAGGGCGGCGAGGTGGAACCGGACGGTGTTCGGGTGCAGGCCGGTGCGCTCGGCGATCTCGCCGATCGTCAACGGCCCGCCGGCAGCCCTGATCAGCGCGAGAACGGAGTCGCGGCGCGGCGCGCCGGTCGTCGCATCGACGAAGGCGCCCACCGCCACGTCATCGTCAGCCACGGTCGGCCAGCGGCGCGTAGCCGGCGACGAGCGGCGTGTCCGCGCCGACCACGCCGGTCTTCGCCGCCCCGCCCGGCGACCGGAGGGGTGCGTCTCGCCCGGGCAGGACGTCGGTGAAGAACGCCACGTTGTCGGTCTGGAACACCGACCACCTCTCCGGCAGGTCGTCCTCGTAGTAGATCGCCTCGACCGGGCAGACCGGCTCGCAGGCCCCGCAGTCGACGCACTCGTCGGGGTGGATGTAGAGCGCCCGTTCGCCCTCGTAGATGCAGTCGACCGGGCACTCGTCCACGCAGGCGCGGTCGAGGACGTCGATGCACGGCTCGGCGATCACATAGGTCATGGCGTCTCCTTGCTCTTACGGCCGGACGTGAGTAATTTTCACTATGTGGCTAGTGAAAAACAAGGGTTCGAGGTCGAGTCGGTCGGCGACCACGAATACCTGGTCCGGGTGCACGGCCCCGGCGAGGACGCAGAGGCCTGGCTGCGCGTGACACCCGAGGTGCTCGACGGCCTGGGCACCGATCTCGACGAGACCGCGGTGGTGCACCGCACGATCGCCTTCCTGCTGCGTCACCAGGACGCGACGGACTTCCCGTCCATCGTCGAGCTCGAGGACGTGCTGGCCAGCTATCCCGACTACCGGAGCGCCCTCACCGGGTGACCCGGACCGCCCGGCGCGAGAGGAGAAGGCCATGGGGGACACCCAGGCAGGCGGGCAGACGCTCGCCGACGAGCACAAGGTGCTGTGGCACGAGATCGAGGTCCGCCGCGGGGAGGTGCTGCAGGCCCTGGGCGACGGGGAGTGGCCCGTCCGGCAGCTGGCCCGGCTGGTCGACTACCTCCGCTCCGAACTGCTCGACCAGGCGGTGAACGAGGAGCGGCAGCTGTTCCCGCTGACCTCCGGGCAGCCCCACCCGGGGCTCGCCCAGCTCCTCGAGGACCACGTCGACCTGCGGGACGCGACGAACGCCCTCGACGGACTGGCGTCGCTGCCGGAGGACGACCGCGATCCGTCGCGGGTCGTCGCCCTGCTCGACGAGCTCGACGAGGTGCTCGAACGGCACCTGCACGCGGAGGAGGCCTTCCTCGCCGGCGCGGGCGGGTGGGGGATCACCGCCGGGCGACGACCGTTCCGCCCCCACGAGTGGTTCCGCCTGACCGAGGGTCCGGTGGTCGACGCGGACGCCCTGCCGCGCGAGGCCGCGACCGACCTGGTGCTCGAGCGGCTGAGCAGGCTGCGTTCCGGTGAGCAGGTGGAGATCCGGTCCTCGGCCCGGCTGCGCGCCCTCGAAGGCGCCTTCCAGCGACGCGGGATGACCGCCGACTACGGCTGGGCGATCGACGAGGAGCGACCCGGCCGCTGCCGCGTCCGCATCACCCGCCGGCGCCGCGACTGACGGCTCACCCGCGCGGGCGAGCTGCCTCTCCGGTGCTGCCCGCAGGGGTTGTCGTGGTCACTCGCGCGACGCCGTGCGGCGGGCGGCTTCAGGCGTGGTGCAGGTCCGCGAACGCCTCCGGCGGGAACGTCGCGGTCGTGTCGCCCGCGGCCAGGCAGCGGTAGGTGGCGGTCGCCGCCTCCTCCAGGTTCAGTGCCCGCCGGTATGCCATGCCGACATCGGCGCCGAGGGTCGAGCAGCCGTGGTGGGACAGCACGATGCAGTCGTGGCGGCGACTCTCCTCGGCCGCCCCGTCGGCCAGCTCGTCGGACCCGTTCGGGAAATAGGGCACCGTGCCCACCGAGCGCACGTAATAGGCGTGGTCGAGCGTGATGAGCCGGATCCGATGGCCCATGGCGTCCACCAGGACGGCGTGCTGCGGATGCAGGTGCACGATCGCGTTGACGTCCGGCCGGACCAGGTAGGTCCGCTGGTGCAGCTTCCACTCGCTGGACGGCCGCTCGGCCCCGCCCAGCACCGCGCCCTCGAGGGTCATCACGCTGAAGTCGCCGGCGGTCAGCCGGTCGAGCCAGGTGCCCGCGCCGGTGACCAGGAACTCGTCCGACCCGGGCAGGCGCGCGGACAGGTTGCCCCCGCTGGCGAGGGCCAGGCCCCCGCCGACCGCCATGCGCCCCACCTCGGCGAGCTGCTCGATGAGGTCCTCACGCGTCGTAGCCGGCCTCATACCCGCTCCTCCCGGGCGAGCTGCGCCCGGCGCAGCGCCCTCATCCGATCCAGCACCGACCGCTCGTCGATCGTGGTCAGTATCCGGTCCCGCATCAGCACCCGGCCGTCGACGACGGTGTGCCGGACGTCAGCGGCCGTCAGCCCATAGGCGACCGCCGACCACGGATCCTCGTTCGGCGCGACGTGCGCCCGGTCGACGTCGCAGACGATGACGTCGGCGCGGCGGCCGACGGTCAGCGAGCCGACTCGGTCGGCGAGCCCCAGGACGGCCGCGCCGTCCGCCGTGGCCAGCCGGACGGCGCGCTCGGCGCCGACCGTGCGCGGATCGCGCGTGACGCCCTTGTGGAGGAGCGCGGCCATCCGGATGGCGGCGAACATGTCCAGGGCGCCGGTGGAGACCGCGCCGTCGGTGCCCAGCCCCACGGGAACCCCGGCCCGCAGCAGCGCGGGCAGCGGGGCGATGCCGCAGCCGAGGTTCAGGTTGGAGACCGGGCAGTGCGCGACCGCAGTGCCGGTGCCGGCGAGCAGCGCGATGTCGGCGTCGTCCAGCTGCACGGCGTGGGCGACCACGGTGGCCGGCCCCAGCACACCGGCGGCGCCGAGTGCCGGGAGCGGGCGGACGCCGTGCCGGGCCCGCACGGCGTCGTCCTCCCCCGGGCTCTCGGCTGCATGCACGTGCACCCGGGCGTCGAACCGGTCGGCCAGGTCCCTGATCCGCTCGAGCTGGTCCCGGGAGAGCATGTACGCCGAGTGCGGCATCACCCAGGCCGATGCGTCCGGATCCGCGTCCCGGCGCGCCGCCAGCAGCTCTTCCGCCCACGCCATCCGGGCGTCGAAGTCGCGGCCCTCCGGATCGGTGACGTCCATGAACGAGGGCCCGTTGAGCAGCCGGAAGCCGACCCGGGCCGCCACCTCGCTCGCCGCCTCCGGGAACCAGTACATGTCCAGAGCCGTGGTCACCCCGCCGCGCACGCTCTCCGCCAGCGCGGCCTCGACCCCGACGGCCACGGCGGCGGCGTCCAGCAGCGCCAGCTCGGCGGTCAGCAGCCGCTCCAGGAACTCCTCGAGCGAGACGTCGTCGGCCGTGCCCCGGAAGAGGTTCATCGCCAGGTGCGCGTGGGTGTTCACCAGGCCCGGCATCACCAGCCCGCCGGACGCGTCCAGTGTCTCGGCCGGGGCGAACTCCTCGGCGATCTCGGGCCCGGGCCCCACCGCGACGATCGCGCCGTCCCGGACGGCGACCGCACCGTCGCGCAGCACCGTCCCCGCGGGATCGACGACGAGGACCGTGCCTCCGGTGATCAGCAGGTCGACGTCGGTCACGCCAGCCGGACCAGCGCGTCCAGGGCGACGTCCGTCCCCCGCTGCACGCCGGCGGCCACGACGTCCCGGTGGGGGTCGTACCCGGTGGTCTCGCGCAGCTCGTCAGCGGCGGCGCCGTCGATCACCAGCACGCCTCCGGTCCTCAGGCCGTTCAGCGAGCCGTGCACCAGGAGCGCCGAGAGCTCCATCTCGATCGCGAGGACGCCGGCGCGGACGTACGTGGGCATGGGCACCGGGAGCAGGCCGGGGTAGAACGCGGCGCGAGTCCACACCAGGCCGCGGTGGTGGGGCGCACCGCTCTCCTGCGCGGCGGCCGCCAGTGCCAGCACCACCTCCGGGCTGCTCACCGCCGGGTACTCGGGCGGCAGGAGCTGCTGGGTGACGCCGTCGTCGCGGATGCAGGCCTCGGCGATCACCAGGTCGCCGTCGCCGATGCCGGTCTGCATCGCGCCGGCCGTGCCCAGCCGGATGATCGTGCGGACGCCGGCGTCGGTGAGCTCCTGGAACAGGCAGACGGCTCCCGGTCCCCCCACACCGTGCGAGGAGACGACCACCTCGACGCCCCGCCACGACCCCCGGAACGTCCGGTACTCGCGGGCGAAGGCCACCTCGACCGGGTCGTCCAGCCGCTGCGCGACCCGTTCGGCGCGGAAAGGGTCCCCGACGACGACGGCGCGCGGCGGAAGGCCGGTCCGCGGGATGCGGGTGACCGGCAGCAGGTCGCTCACGCCTGGTCCCCGTAGTAGGAGTACAGGTCCTGCGGGGAGAACCGGCCGCGGTCGGTGACGATCGTGCGGACGTAGCGGGGCGGCGTGATGTCGAACGCGGGGTAGATGCCGGTGACCCGGTGCGAGGCGGTCCGCCGTCCGAGGCAGTGCAGGACCTCGTCGCCGTCCCGGTCCTCGAGCTCGACGGCGTCGGCCGTGGGGGCCTGGCGGTCCGGCGCCTGGACCAGCGCCACGTACGGCACGTCGAAGGCGTGCGCGGAGATCGCGATCTGCAGGGTGCCCACCTTGTTCACCACGGAGCCGTCCATGGTGATCCGGTCGGCGGCGGTCACGAAGTGGCTGATCCGCCCCTGGCTCATCAGGTGCGCGGCCATCCCGTCGGTGATCAGCCGGGTGGGCACACCCATCTCCGCCAGGCTCTCCGACGTCAGCCGTGCGCCCTGCAGGTAGGGGCGGGTCTCCGTACAGATCGCGTCGACCCGCTTCCCGGCGCGCAGCACCGCGGCCATGGTCTCGGTGATGTAGGACTCCGCCCAGCAGTGGGTGAGCACGGTGGCGCCGTCCGGGATGAGGACGGCGGCGTGCTCCCCCATGGCCCGGCTGCGGGCGAGGTACCGGTTGCCGGCGTCGCGCGCCGCGCGCTCCACGACGTCCGCGAGCGCCCCATCGGAGGCCAGCGTGGTCTCGGTGACCTCCAGCAGCTCGGCGACGACGTCGCGGATCTGGTTGTTGGTCTTCCGCGTGTCCACCAGCCGCCGCCCGGCGGCGGTCATGAACTCCCGCCGCTCCTCGACGCTGCGCAGCCGGTCGGCGTCCCGGGCGGCCAGCGTCATCCCGCCGGCCGCGGCGAACAGCGGGCCGCTGCTCTGCGTGACCATGTCCTCGATCGCCTTGGCCACCTCCTCGTGGTTGCGGCAGGTGACCCACGTCTTCTCGAAGGGGAAGACCCGGCGGTCCAGGATCCGCACCGCGTCCGGCTCGATCAGCACGTTGTCTCTGATGATGGTCGGGACAGGGACGTCGACGGGCGTGCTCACTGGACGTTCTCCTCTGGTGCGGTGACGGGGCGGAGGTGCACGCGCGTGCTCACTCCGCGGACACGTGGGTGCTGGCGGCCGGATCGGCCACCGGGGGCCGGTCGTCGGACGACGCGAGCTCGCTGGGCCCGCGGCGGAGGGCCCGGCGACTGCGCACGCTGGCCACGATGAGCGCGATCAGGGTCAGCACGTACGGCGTGGCCGACGACAGCTGCGACGGGAGGCCGACGCCCTGCAGCCGGAAGCCGAACGCCTCCGCCGCCGCGAACAGGAGGGCAGCGAGCAGCACGCCGAACGGTGCCGCCTGGGCGAGCAGCACGGCCACCACCGCGACCCAGCCACGTCCGGCGGTCATGTCCTGCGAGAACAGCACCACGTTGCCCAGGGAGAGCTGCGCGCCACCGAGTCCGCAGAGCAGCCCGCTGGCCAGGACGGCGCCGTAGCGGTACTTCGTGACGTCGACCCCCAGGCTCCGCGCGGCCTCGGGCGCCTCGCCGACGCCCTGCAGGCGGAAGCCCCAGACGTGCCGCCGGAGGAAGACCGCGAGCACGGGGACGAGCAGCCACGCGAGATAGGTCAGCGGCGTCTGTCCGGCGAACGTGCCCAGACCTTTCAGGGCAGGGTCGGTGAAGGTGCCCTGGCGGCCGAACACCGTGCGCAGCAGGAAGGCGGTCAGCCCGACAGCGAGCAGGTTCAGCGCGATGCCGACGATGATCTCGTCGCCGCCGTATCGGACCGATGCGATGGCGAGCAGGGCCGCGAAGCCGAGGCCGGCGAGCATGCCGGCGAGGACGCCCACCCAGGCGGAGCCGGTGAACCAGCTGCCCGCCACCGCGGCGAACGCACCCACGAGCATGAATCCTTCGAGCCCGACGTTGAAGACGCCGGCTCTCGCGCAGATGGCTCCGCCGAGCGCGGCGAGCAGCACGGGTGTGAGCGCACGCAGGATGGACGGGACGATCGAGGCGTCGACCAGCTGGCCCAGCACGCTCATGCCGTGTCCTTCCGCGTGCGGGCCCGCCGCGAGGTGGCCGCCACCGCGGCGGCGAGGATGACGATGACGGTCGCCTGCAGGATCGAGCTGAGCTCGCGCGGCACCTCGGTCTCGCGCTCCATGCCGAAGCCGCCGACCTGCAGGGCGGCGAAGAACACTCCGGCAGCCACCGTGCCGAGCGGGTTGGCGCGGGCGAGCAGGGCGGCCAGCAGCCCGGTCCAGGTGTAGGCGGGCACCACGAGGGCGCCGTCGATGAAGCGGTAGGGCACCGACGTCACCACCATCGCGCCGATCAGGCCGGCGATGCCGCCCCCGGTGGCCATCAGCCGGGTCACCATGCGGGGCACGCCGACGCCGGCGTACTCGGTGAACCGGCGGTTGTGCCCGGTCAGCCGCACCTCGTAGCCGAAGGGGGTGCGCGAGTCGACCTGCATCACCAGGACGATCACGACGACGAGGACCACCGCGGAGAGCCCGATCCCGGCGAGCACCGGCATCCGGTAGGCCTCGTCGAACACGCGGCTCTGCGGGAGGCCGGTACCCGGGTCACGCAGCGGGAACCGGACGACGTAGGAGGCGAAGGAGACCACCGGATAGGACAGCAGCAGGGAGCTCACCAGCAGCGGGACGCCGAAGCGGTTCTCCAGGACGGCGGGGACGGCGCCGAGGAGTCCACCGGCGAGCGCACCCGCGGCCAGCGCGACGATCAGGGAGAGGGGCATCGGCAGACGAACGGTCGCGGCGACGATCGCGGCGGTGATGCCGCCGAGCACGATCTGCCCCTCGCCGCCCAGGTTCACGACCCCCGCCCGCAGCGGGACGGCGACAGCCAGCGCCATGCCCACCACGGGGACGGCGACGATGAGGGTGTTGCGCCACTGGGTCGATCCGAAGGCACCCTCGAACATCGCGGCGTAGGCAGTGATGGGGTTACCGCCGGCGCCCAGGAGCATGAGCGAGCCGATCAGCAGCGCGCCGAGAACCGAGAGCAGGATCGGCGAACGCAGAGAGCCGCGGAGCCGGTCGATCGGGGCGACCGCGGGCCGCTCGGTCGTCGTCACGTCCCCGCCCGCTTGGCTCCCGCGGCCGTCGTCAGCCCCGCCATCGCCAGTCCCACCTTCTCCTCCGTCGCCTCCGACCTGGGCAACTCCGCCACGACCCGGCCGCCGAACATGACCAGAAGCCGGTCGGACAGGGCCATGAGCTCGCTCAGCTCGGCGGACGCCAGCAGCACGGCGTGCCCCGCGTCCCGGTAGGCGCGCAGCCGGGCGTGGATGTTCTCGATCGCTCCGATGTCGACCCCACGGGTGGGCTGGTCGACGAGGAGCAGCGGTGCGTCGTGCGCCATCTCCCGGCCGACCACGAGCTTCTGCAGATTGCCGCCGGACAGGGTGCCGGCCGCGACCGACGGGCTGCTCACCTTGATCTCGAAGTGCTCGATGATCCGGCGCGCGTGGGCCCGGACCGCGCCGCCGTCCAGCCGCCAGCCGCGCCGGAGCGGTGGACGCCGGTGGAAGCCGATGGCCAGGTTGTCCGAGACCGAGGCCGCCACCGCGGAGCCGGTCGCAGCGCGGTCCTCGGGGATGTAGGCGATCCCCGCCTCACGGCAGCGGCCCGCCGGCAGGCCGTCGACCGGGGTGTCGCGCACCCTGACCGAGCCCGAGCGGGCCGGGCGGAGGCCGGCGATCGACTCGAGCAGCTCCACCTGCCCGTTCCCGGCGACGCCAGCGATGCCGACGATCTCGCCGGCCCGCACGGTGAGGGAGACGTCGTCGACCACGGGCCGGCCGGTCGGCGGTCCGACGGTCAGTCCGTCGACGCGCAGCACGGTGTCGGCCGGCGCTCCCGGGACGTACCGGCCCTCGAGGTCGACGGCCCGGCCGGTCATGTGGCGGGCGATCTCGGCTCCGTCGGTGTCCGCCGTGACCAGGCGTGCCACCGTGCGGCCGTCACGCAGCACCGTGACGTTGTCGCTGAGCTCCAGCACCTCACCGAGCTTGTGCGTGACGATGACCACCGTGCGGCCGGCGTCGCGCAGCCCGCGCAGCACGTCGAACAGCAGCCGGGTCTCCTGGGGGGTCAGGACCGCCGTCGGCTCGTCGAGGATCAGCACCTGCGCGTCGCGGTGGAGCGCCTTGAGGATCTCGACCCGCTGCAGCACGCCGACCGAGAGGGTGCGCACCCGTGCCCGGGGATCGACCTTGAGCCCGTAGCGCTCCGACAGCTCCTGCACGGCACGGACGGCGGCCTTGCGGTCGAGCAGGCCGCCGGCACCGCGGGTCTCGGCACGGTAGACGACGTTCTCCGCCACGGTCATCGACGGGAAGAGCCGGAACGCCTGGTGCACCATCCCCATGCCGGCGGCGACCGCCTCGACCGGCGAGCGGAACCGGACCGGGTGGCCGGCCACCCGGATCTCGCCCTCGTCCGGCGCCAGCAGCCCGTACAGGATCGACATCAGCGTGGACTTGCCGGCCCCGTTCTCACCGACCAGCGCGTGGATCTCGCCGGCGGCCAGCTCGAGATCCGCGCCGTCGTTGGCGACGACGTCCCCGAAGCGCTTGACGATGCCCGACATCACCACGACGGGCTCACCCCGGTCAGCCCTGGGCGGGGTCATCCACCTTCACCTCGCCACCGACGATCTTGTCGCGGACCGACTTGACCTGGTCGATGACGTCGGGGTGCGTGGCGATGAGGCACTTGGACGACGCGACGTCGTCCTGGAGGCCGGTGAGCGTGACGCCCTTCTCCTTGAGCCCGTAGGAGGCGACCCCGCCGCTCTTGCCGTGCAGGATCTTCCCGATGCTGTCCGCGGTGACCACGTCGACCTCCTTGACGACGTTGTCGACCACGTGCCCCTCGCCGGTCGGGCACTGGTTGACATCCACGCCGAAGGCCGAGAACTTGCCGTCCTTGGCCGCGTCGAAGACACCGAGGTTGCCCGCGGCGGCCGCCGCCATGACGTAGTCCGCCCCCTTGGCGACGAGCGCGAGCGCCTGCTCCTTGGCCCTCGCCGGGTCGTTGAACGGCGAATCCCCGCCGACGTAGAGCGGGGTGAAGCCGACGCCCGGCTTCACCGACTGCGCCCCGGCGCCGAACGGGTCGGAGAACCTGCGGATCTGCGGGGTGTCGAGGGCGACGATGGCGCCGACCTGACCCGACTTGGTCAGCAGGCCTGCCTCGACGCCGGCCAGGTAGACCCCTTCGTGCTCGCGGAAGACCGCGCAGGTGACGTTGTCGAAGCTCTTCGTCGTGCAGGCGTCGACGAAGAGGAACTTCTGCTTCGGATTGGCCTCGGCGGCAGCCCCGACCGCGTCGGCGAACTCGAATCCCACGACGGCCAGGACGTCGGGCTTGGCCGCGACGGCGGCGTCCATCTGCTGCTGGATGTTGGTCGGGTCCTGGCTCTCGAAGACCCGCGCCGTCCCGTTGGCGTCCTTCGCCGCCTTCTTGACCCCGTCGACCGCGAGCTGCAGGAACGGGTTCACACCGACCGGCTCGGGGGTGATGAGGATGAGGCTGGGGCCGCCGCCGGAGGCGTTGCTCCCCCCTCCCCCGCCGCTGGAACTGGCGTTGCAGCCGGCCAACACGGTGATGCTCACCGCGGCCACCGAGAGCACCGACAGGAAAGTGGGGCGGCGTCCGGGCATGGGGGCTCCTGTAAGTCGTCTGACGTCTGACCTCGGCTAAGCTGCGACTATCTCGGTGCGGGCGGCACCAGTCAAGGCCCGGCGGAAGGGGACGTGTGGAGTCTTCGCTGCGGGACATGCGTCCGCTCCCGGCACGCCTCGCCGACCGCCTGCGCCAGCGCGTCGCGGCCGGCGACTGGCAGCCGGGCCACCGGCTTCCCTCCGAGCAGGATCTGGCCGCCGAGTACGGCGTGAGCCGGGCGACCGTGCGCAGCGCGGTGGCCCGGCTGGTCGACAGCGGGATGCTGCGGGTCCGGCACGGAGCGGGCACCTTCGTGACCACGCACCGGGGCGGCATCCGGGCCGGGCTGCAGGAGTTGCGCTCGACGACCCGGATCATCGCCGAGCAGGGACACAACTGCGCGGTCGTCTACCGCTCCCGCGACGTGCGCCCGGCGACCGCCGAGGAGGCCGAGCACTTCGACGGCGCGCCGGGGATGCCGGTCATCGCCATCGACCGCAGTTTTCTCGCCGACGACGACGTGGTGGCGTTCGAGCACGACCTGATCGATGCCGCCGTCCTGCCCGCAGGGTTCGACCCGGCGGGCATCACCGGGTCGGTCTTCGAGTTCATGGAACCCCTCGGTCTGCTGCCGGTCCAGGCCGTGGCACACGTCCGCGCGGTGTACGACGAGCAGGTCGGGTGGGGCCCGCGCCGGCCGCCACGACCGCTGTACGTCTGCCTCGACCAGGTGCAGTACCTGGCCGACGGGCGCCCGGTCAGCTGGTCGCAGACCTTCTTCGTGGAGAGCAAGTTCGAGTTCACCCTCATGCGCAGCCAGTAGTCCCGGCCCGTCCGGGCGCGGCCGTCAGCGTGCGGTCACCGGTGACACCAGCTCCTCCGGCCCGGTCGGCGCGACCAGGGACGCGAGACCCTCCGCCACGGCGTACACCGCCAGCCCGGGCAGGATGGCCACGGCCGGGGGGACGACGACCGGCGCGGCGGCCACCGAGATCGCCACCACCCCGGGCGCGGTGCCCCACCAGCCCGCGCGTCGCCGTCCGTCGGCCAGTGCTCCCCAGCGCACTCCTGCCCACATCACCCACCGGCGCAGCAGCACCGGGACACCGCTCTCCCGCATGACCCGTCTGAAGAGGCCGTCGGCCTCCGTCGCAGAGACCGCTCCGCTGCGGATGCCCTCCGTGCAGAGCCAGTCGTGGAGCACGGCGGCGAGCGAGTAGGCGCCGAACCGCGGGACCAGCCAGGTGACCACGCGGGGCACGGTCGCGAAGTCGGTGCGGAAGCCCGCCGGGACGACGACCCTCCGCTCTCCTCGTCCCCGCGGACCGTCCGGTGCACGGTCGGGCGCCCGCGGGGGACGCACGGGCGCCGCAGACCGCGGGAACCGGGGTGACCGCGCACCGGACGGCGAACGGGAATCGAACCCGCGCGTTCCGACAGACGCTTGCCCACCCGGCAACGCCCGCGACCGACGTGCAGGACCCGCGGCGGCGATGCCGTCCGGCTGCTGACCACGAGCGGGGGAACGGTAGCCGCCGGGCGCCTCCGCTGTCGTTGCATTTTCGGTGCGGCCCCGAGCCGGTTCCCTGCTCACCGGTGCTGCGCGAGAGTGGACACGCGCCACTCCGCCGGAAGGGACCGACCATGAAGATCGCCGTGCTGGGCACCGGGACCGTCGGCCGCACCGTCGCCGGCAAGCTCGCCGAGCTGGGGCACGACGTCGTCGTCGGCACCCGCGAGCCGGGGTCGACGGTGGCCCGCACCGAGCCCGACGCGATGGGCAATCCGCCCTACTCGGTCTGGCAGGCCGACCATCCGGGCATCCGCCTCGCGCCGTTCGCCGAGGCCGCGGCGGGCGGCGAGCTGATCGTCAACGCCACGGGTGGCAGCGGCTCGCTGGAGGCCCTGGGTCTGGCCGGCGAGTCCAACCTGGCCGGCAAGGTGCTGCTGGACATCTCGAACCCACTCGACTTCTCCCGCGGCTTCCCGCCCAGCCTGTTCGTGTCCGACACCGACTCGCTGGCCGAGCAGATCCAGCGTGCCTTCCCCGCGGCACGCGTGGTCAAGTCGCTGAACACCATGACCGCGGCCCTGATGGTCGACCCGGGCCGCGTCGGCGGCGGCGACCACTCGGCATTCGTCTCCGGCGACGACCCGGACGCCAAGAAGACCGTCGTCGACCTGCTCGCGAGCATGGGACACACCGACGTCATCGACCTCGGTGACCTGTCGACAGCGCGCGCAGCGGAGATGCTGTTGCCGGTCTGGCTGCGGCTCATGGGCGCGCTGGGCACTCCGTATCTTCAGTTCAAGATCGTCCGCTGACCCGAGGAGCCCGCCCGTGCCGCTCGTGACCGTCCTGGCGACCGGGGGGACCATTGCCAGCCGGTCCGGCCCATCCGGCGGCGCCACCGCCCAGGACGAGGGCGCCGATCTCGTGGCCCGGCTCGATCTCCCGACGGACGTCGAGCTGCGGGTGCGCGACCTGTTCCGCGTCGGCAGCTTCCGCATGACGCTGGACCGGGTGCACGAACTGGCCCGGGCGGTCGCGGCCGAGCTGGCCGACGGCGTGGACGGCGTCGTCGTCACGCACGGCACCGACACGACCGAGGAGACCGCCTTCTTCCTCGACCTCTTCCACGCCGATCCGCGGCCGGTCGTCGTCACCGGCGCCCAGCGTGCCGCCGATGCTGCCGACAGCGACGGGCCGCGCAACCTGACCGACGCCGTGACGGCCGCGGCCGCGCCGGCGACTCGCGGACTCGGGGTGCTGATCGGCTTCGGCGGCCAGCTCTTCCCGGCCCGGGGGACGCGCAAGGCGCACACGCTCGCGGCCGACACGTTCACCAACCCCGCCGGCGGCCCGCTGGGCTGGGTGCACGACGCGGAGGTCGGCGTCGTCACCCAGCCCCGCCGGGGAACGCCTCTGGATCTGGACGCGTTCGATCCGGCCCGCGTGCGGGTGGACGTCGTCCCCACCTATCCCGATGCCGACGGGACCGCCCTTCGGGCCTGCGTGGACGCGGGTGCGCGGGGCATCGTCCTGGAAGCGACCGGCGCGGGGAACGCCAACCCGGCGATCTGTTCCGCGGTCACCGAGGCCGCGGCCGCCGGAGTCGTCGTGGTCACCTCCACCCGGGTGGCCGCCGGACCGGTCGCAGCCGTCTACGGGGACGGCGGCGGGGTCGACCTGCTGGCGGCGGGGGCCGTCCCGAGCGGGCTGCTCCGCCCGTCGCAGGCGCGGATGCTGCTCGCCGCGCTGCTGGGCATCCACCGAGCCCCGGCCGCCGTCCGCTCGGCGTTCGCGGAGCGGGCGGGCGGCTGAGCCGGTCTACCTCCGCGTCGTCACGGAGTCCCGGGAGCGGGCGGAGCGACGGGTCGACAGCACCGCGATGGCGACGCAAACCCCGGCCAGGGCGACCACGGCGATGGCCGTGTCGAAGAGCAGGTCGAGCACGCCGTGCTTGGCCCACTGCGGGTAGTCGACGACCTCGAAGGTCGCGAGGACTCCCACGAGGAGCGCACCGGTCACCGCGCGTCCGTTCCGCAGCAACCACGCGCCCACCCCGAACAGCACGGCGAAACCCAGGGCGAACCAGGGATAGCTGTTCGGACCTCCGCGCGCCCAGAGCTGGGCGGTGGAGATCAGCTCGGCGACGCAGAGGGCGGCGCCGATGCCGGCGAGGAGGGTTGGCAGGGATCGCGTGTTCACGGTGACCTCCGGGGTTCGATGTGGGAGCCCCAGCCTCCGATCTGCCCCTCCGCCCCGGAACGGCCCGTTTCCCGTGCCGTCCGGGAAGTTCTCCCGGTGTCAGGTGCCGGTGATGTGCTCCGGGCGGATCGGCACCCGGCGCAGCGGCTTGCCGGTCGCGGCCCGGATCGCCGCGGCGACGGCCGGACCGGAGGAGATGGTCGGCGGCTCCCCCACGCCGCGGACGCCGTAGGGCGCGTGCGGATCGGCGTACTCGAGCACCTTCACCTGCATCGGCGGCATGTCGAGGATCGTCGGGATCAGGTAGTCGGTGAACGACGGGTTCCGCACGTGCCCGTCGGTCACCACGATCTCCTCCATCAGCGCCAGGCCCATGCCCTGTGCCGAGCCGCCGTGGATCTGCCCGATCACGGCGTCGGGGTTGATCGCCTTGCCGACGTCCTGCGCCGTGTCCAGCGCGATGACCTTCACCAGGCCGAGCTCCACGTCGACGTCCACCACGGCCCGGTGCGCGGAGAAGGCGAACTGCACGTGCGCGTCGCCCTGCCCGGTCTCCGGGTCGATCGCGTGGGTGGGCCGGTGCCGCCACTCGACGGTCTCCTCGACCGCGTCGTCGCCGAGCACGTCGGAGAGCCCGGTCAGCACCTCGCCGGAAGAGCCGACGATCTTCTCGCCGTCCAGCCGGAGGTCGGAGGGCCACCGGCCGAGGAACACCGCCGCGCGCTCCAGGACGGCGGCCCGCACGGCCTCGCACGCCGCCTTCACCGCTCCCCCGGTCACGTAGGTCTGCCGGGACGCAGACGTCGAACCGCCGGACCCGACGGCGGTGTTCTTCGGGTGGACGACGACCCGCTGCACGCCCAGCTCGGTGCGGCAGATCTGCTGCTCCACGGTGATCAGACCCTGGCCGACCTCGGCCGCGGCGGTGTGCACGGTCGCCACCGCCTCCCCGCCGGTCATCTCCAGCCGCACCCGCGCGGTCGAGTAGTCGTCGAAGCCCTCGGAGAAACCGACGTTCTTGTAGGTGACGGCGTACCCGACGCCTCGGACGACGCCCTCGCCGTGGGTGGTGTTGTTGACCGCCCCGGGCAGCGACCGGAGGTCGGCGTCCTCGCCGCGCTCGGGCGGCAGCGGCAGCTCGGCGACGATCTGCAGCAGCTCGCCGACCGGGGCCGCGGAGTCGATGACCTGGCCGGTGATGTTGAGGTCGCCCTCGCGCATCCCGTTGCGCTGCCGGATCTCGACCCGGTCGACGCCCACGGTGTCGGCGAGCTCGTCCATGAGCGCCTCGTGCGCGAACGCGGCCTGCACGCAGCCGAATCCGCGCATGGCGCCGCAGGGCGGGTTGTTGGTGAACACCCCGTAGGCGTCGACCGCAACCGACGGGAACCGGTAGGGGCCGAGGCCGAGGGTGCCTCCGTTGCCCACGACCGCGCTGGTGGAGGAGGCGTACGCGCCGCCGTCGAACAGCAGCCGCGCCTTCGCGTAGACCAGGGTGCCGTCACGCTCGGCGCCGAACTCGTAGGTCATCGTCGCCGGGTGGCGGTGCACGTGGCCGTAGAACGACTCCTCGCGGCCGTAGCTCATCTTCACCGGCTTGCCGGTGCGCAGGGCCAGCAGGCAGGCGTGGATGTGCACCGACAGGTCCTCGCGGCCGCCGAAGGCGCCGCCCACGCCGGCCAGCACCAGCCGCACCTTCTCGGGCGGCATCCCGAGGGCCAGGCAGATCTGGCGCTGGTCGACGTGCAGCCACTGGGTGGCGACGTAGAGGTCGACACCCCCGTCCTCCGCCGGGACGGCGAGGCCGGACTCCGGCCCGAGGAAGGCCTGGTCCTGCATGCCGACCTCGAAGTCGAGGGAGACGACCACCGGGGCGGTCGGGTTCTCCTCGCCGCGGCGCAGCTTCAGGTGCCGCACCAGGTTCCCGGGCCGGTGCACCGCGGGAGCGTCGGGGTCCATCGCGCGGCGCGGGTCGGTGACGGCGGGCAGCACCTCGTAGTCGACGACGATCCGCTGCGCGGCGCGACGGGCGGTCTCCGGGTGGTCGGCGGCGACCAGCGCCACCGGCTCGCCCTCGTAGCGGACGAACTCCGACGCCAGCACCGGCTGGTCGGCGTGCTCGAGCCCGAATGCGTTCTCCCCCGGCACGTCGTCCGCCGTCAGCACCGCCCACACACCCGGAACGGTGATCGCCTCGGTGATGTCGATGCGGCGGATGCGGGCGTGCGGGTGCGGGCTGCGCAGGGTCACGCCCCACGCCATCTCGTCGTGCCAGAGGTCGCTCGCGTAGGCGAACTCACCGGTGACCTTCAGCGTGCCGTCGGGGCGCAGCGGGCTGTCGCCGATCCGGCCGGGCGTCGCCGTCGCCGCCGTCGTCGTGACGGTCGTCGTGTCGGTGCTCATGCCTGCCCCTGCCGCTGGGCGGCCAGCCGGACCGCGTCCAGGATCTTCTCGTAGCCGGTGCAGCGGCACAGGTTGCCGGCCAGGGCCTCGCGGATCTCGAGGTCGGACGGGCTGGGCACCCGCGCCAGCAGGTCGTGCGCGGCGACGACGAGCCCCGGCGTGCAGAAGCCGCACTGCACGGCGCCGCACTCGACGAACGCCTGCTGCACCGGGTGCAGCCGCTCCCCGTCGGCGAGACCCTCGACCGTGGTCACCTCGCGGCCGATCGCCTGACCGGCGGCGACCAGGCACGAGCAGACCGGCTCGCCGTCCAGGTAGACGGTGCACGACCCGCACTCGCCCTGCTCACAGGCGTTCTTCGAGCCGGGCAGGCCCATCCGCTCGCGGAGCACGTAGAGCAGGCTCTCGCCGGGCCAGACGTCGTCGACCTCCTGCACGGTGCCGTTGACCGTGGTCGTGATGCGCATGTCAGGCCGCCTTCCGGTCGTGCTGGTACTCGTCCCAGGCCCAGGTGACCGCCCGCCGCGCCATCACCGCCAGCGAGTGCCGGCGGTAGGCGGCACTGCCGCGGACGTCGTCGATCGGCGACGCCGCCGCCGCGACCCGCTCGCCGAAGGCGCGGGCGAGGGTCTCGGGCAGCCCGGCCCGGGAGTCCCAGAGGCCGGCGCTGTCCAGCTCGCCGGCCAGGAAGTCCTCGGCCTCGATCGCGCGGCGCGGCGTGGGCGCCGCCGAGCCGATGCCGGTGCCGACGGCCCGCCGGTCGGGATGCAGGGCGCAGGCGAACGCCGACACGGCGATGACCATCGCGTTGCGGGTGCCGATCTTGGAGAACTGCTGCGGCCCGGCCGCCGAGGGGATCAGCACCGCGGCGATGAGCTCGTCGGCCTCCAGCGCGTTCCGCTTCACGCCGGTGTAGAACTCCGCGGCCGGGATCCGACGGACACCGCGGGCGGCCGACTCGACCTCGACGACGGCGTCCGACGCCAGCAGCGGCGGGTGCGCGTCACCGGCCGGGGACGCCGAGCCGAGGTTGCCGCCCACCGTGCCGCGGATCCGGATCTGCGGGGACCCGACCGTGCGGGAGGCCATCGCCAGCCCCGGCAGGTGCGCGCCCAGGTCGCCGACGATGCGCGCGTAGGGCACGCCCGCGCCCAGCCGGACCGAACCGCCGTCCGTGGCCCACTCCCGGAGCTCCGCGACGCGGCCGAGATCGAGCAGCGCACCCGGCCGGCTGCGGTCGAAGTTGATGTCGACCATGACGTCGGTGCCGCCGGCGATCGGGACGGCGTCGGGGCGCTCGGCCCGCAGGTCGAGAGCCTCCTGCCACGACGCCGGCTGCAGGAAGTCCACGCGCGCTCCTCGCTGTCCTCCGAAGATGTTCCCGAGAGACAACCGTGCGCGGAAGAGGCTGGCAAGGGTGCCGCCCGGAAAACGTGCGAGCCGCGGCCCACCCCGTGTCGAGGTGGGCCGCGGCTGCGCTCCAGTGCGGACTGCGCGCGGTGAGGACTACATGCTGTACCGCGCGGCACCCTCGGCACGGGTACCCGGGCGGCGCAGCGCCAGCGGGGTGGCGACGTCCTCGAGGGACTTGCCCTCGGCCGAGACCCCGATGAACGCCGCGACCAGGCCGCCGACCACCATGACGCCGGCCCCGAGCAGGTAACCGCCGAACAGCGGGCCGCGGTGCTCACCGGTGCCGATCAGCGTGCCGTAGATGACGGGGCCGAGGGCACCGAAGCACTGCGCGATGGCGAAGAACACCGCGATCGCCTTGGCGCGCACCTCCTGCGGGAAGATCTCGCTCACCGTCAGGTACGCCGAACTCGCACCGGCCGAGGCGAAGAAGAAGATCAGGCACCAGGCGATCGTCTGGGTCGTCGCCGTCAGCACGTCGGCCTTGAACAGGAACGCCGTGATCGCGAGGAGGATCCCGGACAGGATGTAGGTGCCGGAGATCATCTTCTTGCGGCCGACGGTGTCGAACAGGTGCCCGAGCACGAACGGCCCGGAAAGGTTGCCGACGGCGAAGGCGATCAGGAACAGCGGCGCCTTCTTCGCGTCCACGTCGTAGAAGTGGGTCAGGACCAGGGTGTAGGTGAAGAAGATCGCGTTGTAGAGGAACGACTGCGTGATCATCAGTGTGGCGCCGTAGATCGCGCGCTGCGGGTACTCCTTGAACAGCAAGCGGGCGAGGGCGAAGTAGCCGATGTTCTCGGCCGGCTTGATCTCGACCGCCTTCTCCTCGGGCACCTGCGGCAGCTGGCGGCCGCCCTCCTCCACCTCGTGCTCGATGTAGCTGATGGTCTCCTCGGCCGCTTCCGCGTGGCCGTGCATGACCTGCCAGCGCGGGCTCTCCGGAAGGTGCCGGCGGACGAAGATGATGACCAGGCCCAGCACCGGGCCGAGCAGGAACGCCACGCGCCACCCGATGTTCGGGCTGAGCTGGTTGAGGAAGATGAAGGTGCCCAGGGTGCCGATGATGGCGCCGGCCCAGTAAGTGCCGTTGACCATGATGTCGACCCGCCCACGGAAGCGGGCAGGGATCAGTTCGTCGATCGCGGAGTTGATCGCGGCGTACTCGCCGCCGATGCCCATGCCGGCGATGAACCGGGTGGCGTAGAGGAAGATCACCCAGGCGGTTCCCCCGCTCAGGGTCAGCGCCGTGAGTCCGCTGCCGATCAGGTAGACGGCCAGCGTGATGATGAACAGCTTCTTGCGGCCTAGCTTGTCCGACAGCGAGCCGAAGAACAGCGCGCCGACGACCTCGCCGACCAGGTACACCGTGGCGATCAGCCCGGCCTCGGTCGAGCTCAGCCCGAGGGTCTCCGACTTGGTCAGCAGGGCGACGACGGCGCCCGCGACGGTGATCTCCAGCCCGTCGAGGATCCAGGCCACACCGAGTGCGACGACCATGCGGGTGTGGAAGGGGGACCACGGCAGACGGTCGATCCGCGCAGGTATGAGGCTGCGGATCGCCCCGGGTGCAGGGGCCTCGTGGGTCGTCGTCATCGATCGCCTCCGAGATGGCCTGACTGATGGGGTAGGTAGGGGCCGGTCCCCTTCCCCGCGAAACCAGGGATCAACCGTTCCGCTTCAGGTTCGTTACCTGATCGGGGAACTCAGCGGGCCCGACGGACGTTGAGTGCCCGCGGCGTGAATCCCGCGGACGAGGGACATCACAGCCCGACAGCGCATCGAACGAGCGCGTGCTGGGCATGGCGGGAGCATGCTTCTGCCCGACCCCCGGGGCCCTCTGAGCGAGGCCCTCTTCCACGACCTGACCAGCGGGACCGCGCTGTCCCGGAGCCCTGGCGAGCTGGCGGAGCGGGTGCACGGCGGCGTCGGCGTCCTGACCGACGAGGACGTGCAGATCAGCCTCGCGGTCTGCTACGAGCTGCACTACCGGGGCTTCGCCGGCGTATCCGAGGACTGGGAGTGGGACCCGGAGCTGCTCCGTCTGCGGGCGGGCCTGGAGCAGCATCACCTCGACGCGCTCCGCGAGACCGTCGGCCCTCTGCCGGCGTCCGACGAAGCCGTCGACCGCCAGCTGGCCGCGCTCATCGCCGCCGACGACGGGCCCTCGCTGTCGTCGTTCATGGCCAAGCAGGGCACCCTCGAGCAGTGGCGTGAGTACCTGACGCTGCGGTCGGTCTATCACCTCAAGGAGGGCGATCCGCACACCTTCGCGATCCCCCGCCTCTCCGGTCGCGCGAAGGCCGCGATGGTCGAGATCCAGGCCGACGAGTACGGCGGGGGCAGCCCGCAGCGCATGCACAGCGAGCTGTTCGCCGGACTGATGCGGGCCCTCGACCTGGACGCGACCTACGGCGCCCTCTGGGACGCGGCCCCGGCGGCCGCCTTCGCCTCGGTCAACACGATGTCGCTGTTCGGACTCCACCGCCGCTGGCGGGGCGCGGCCCTCGGGCACCTCGCGTGCGTCGAGATGACGTCGTCGGAGCCCAGTCGCCGCTACTCGGCCGGACTGCGCCGGCTCGGCTACGACGAGCGGGTGACCGTGTTCTACGACGAGCACGTGGAGGCCGACGCCGTGCACGAGCAGATCGCCTCGGTCGACATGTGCGGCTCACTGGTCGCCGAGGAGCCCGACCTGCTGCCCGACGTCCTGTTCGGCGCGGCCTGCTCCCTGGCGATGGACGGCGTCGCCGCCGAGCACCTGCTCGGGGCGTGGGAGGCCGGCCGGCCGGCGATGCGGACGGCGTCGCCGCTGGCGGCATGAGCAGGCCGCTTGCGGTCGATCTGTTTCCGGAACAGTTCGGCACTGTTACGGCCGGATCGGCTCTCCTCGCTGCCGAAGAGAACCCGGAGACAGCCCGGGCGTTCGGCACCGGCCGATGACCGGTCGGCTCAGTCCTCGGCCCGGCTCGCCGCACGCAGGATCTGCGCGGCGGGCCGAGGCCGGCTGGGGGCGCTCGGGGCGCTGAAGCCCGAGCGCTTGTGCGACCCGTCGCAGAACGGCTTGATGCCCGACTTCCCGCACCGGCACAGCGCGATCGTCCGCCGGCCCGGGTCGATCTCGGCGCCGTCGGAGTCGACCAGCCGGAAATCGCCGCGGACGATCAGCGGGCCGTCCCGGTAGGGCGTGATGGTGGCGCCCGGGCCGTCCAGCGGGAGGTCGTCGACGTCCTCGGGCAGCTCCGGTTCCGGCAGTGAGCTCGACACGCCTTCCCCATGCCCTCCCGGCCCGCCCGGCACACCCCGCCGGACGGCGGTGCACCCGGACGGGGGTCAGCGCGGCGCGCGCCGGGACGTCGTCGCCGCTCCGGTGTCGTCCCGCGCGGGCGCCGGCGGCGGGATCTGCGCCGGCTCCTGCTCCTGCGGGAGTTCGGCGCCGGTCCGGTCACCGGCGGGTTCGGCTGCGCGAGCGGCCTGCTCGGTCACGAGCGGGATCGTGAGCACCCGCACGACGCCGACGGCGAGGACCGCTCCCACCAGCGGGGCGAGCAGGAACAGCCAGACGTGCGCGAGTGGGTCCCCGCCTGCGAACAGCGCCGGGCCGAGGGAGCGGGCCGGATTCACCGATGTGCCGTCGAGCGGGATGCCCACCAGGTGAACTGCGGTGAGGGTCAGGCCGATCGCCAGCCCCGCGAAGCCCGGCGTCCCGGAGCGGCCGGTCACCAGCAGGATCACCGCGACGAACACGAACGTGAGCAGCACCTCCAGGACGAACGCCCCACCGGCGCTGATGTGCGCGCCCCAGTCGTTGGAGCCGAGCGTCCCGGTCTGGTCGCGTACGTCGCCGAAACCGCTGGTCAGGAGCTTCAGGACGGCGGCCCCGGCGATTCCACCCGCCAGTTGGGCAATCCAGTAGTAGGCCGCCTCCGTTGCCGTCATGCCCTTGGCGAGCAGCACGCCGAGCGTCACCGCCGGGTTGATGTGGCAGCCGGAGATCGGGCCGATCGCGTAGGCGAGGGCGAGCAGGACGAGGCCGAAGGCCAGCGCCACGCCGACCGGCCCGACCGCGTCGATGCCTCCGACCGCCGCGCCGACGGCCAGTGTCACGAGCAACGCCGTACCCAGGAACTCCGCGGCGACGGACCGGGCGAGGGGTGGAGACAGTGCGGGAGACGGGGCGGCGGGCATGACGACCTCCGGGACGGTCGGGAGCGCGTCCCGCCAGAATCGCGCCGGCAACCCCGCCGCGACAGGGACTTCGGTTACCGCTCAGCCCGCCTCGGTCTGGCCGTAGAACACGTGCTCGACCACCGACCGGGCATGCCGGGTGGTGCGCCGGTAGTCGTCGAGGAACTGGCCGGGATCCATGTCCGGGCCGTAGCCGCAGGCGCGCGCGACGCCGGCCAGTTCCAGGCCGGGGCGCGGCAGCTGGTCGCTGGCGCGGCCGCGCACGAGGAAGACCGCGTTGCGGGCCCGCGTGGCCAGTTCCCAGGAGTTGCGCAGGGCGTCCCGCTGGTCGGCGTCCAGGAACCCGGCGTCGCCGAGCGCCGCCAGCGCGTCCACCGTCGAGGCCAGCTGCAGCTCCGGGGTCGCGGCCGCATGCTGGAGCTGCAGCAGCTGCACGGTCCACTCGACGTCGGACAGGCCGCCGCGGCCGAGCTTCGTGTGCGTGGCCGGGTCGGCGCCACGGGGCAGCCGCTCCCGCTCGACGCGCGCCTTGATCCGCCGGATCTCCGCCACCTGTTCCTGGGTCAGCCCCTCGGGCGGGTACCGGATGGGGTCGATCAGGGCGACGAAGTCCGCGCCGAGTTCCTCGTCGCCGGCCACCGGCACGGCCCGCAGCAGCGCCTGCACCTCCCAGACGGAGACCCAGCGCTCGTAGTACTCGCGGAACGCCCAGAGGCTGCGCACCAGCGCGCCCTGCCGGCCCTCCGGCCGCAGGTCGGCGTCGACCTCGAACGCGGGGTCGGGAGCGGGTTCGCCCAGCAGCCGGCGCAGCGTGTGCGCCACCGCGTTCGCGGCCGCGGTCGCCTTGGCCTCGTCGGCGCCCTCCCTCGGCCGGTGCACGAAGAGCACGTCGGCGTCGGACCCGAAGCCCATCTCCCCGCCGCCGAGCCGTCCCATCCCGATGATCGCCAGGTCCATCGGGATGTCCTCGACCGCGGTGCCGCTCTCCTGGGCGTGGGCGCGCAGGGCGACGTCCAGCCCCGCCTGCAGGGTGGCCGCCGCGATGTCGGTCAGCGCGGTGCCGAGCGCGACGACGTCCAGGCGTCCGAGCAGGTCGGCCGACGCCACCCGCAGCAGCTCCTGGCGTCGCAGCCCGCGCAGCACGCGGATGCCCTCGGTCGGGTCCGGCGCGCGGCCGGCGGCCTGGCGCCACGCGCCGGCCAGGGTCGCCGCGCTGCGCGGCTGCAGCTCGGCGTCGTCGGCGAGCAGGCGCAGCGCCTCGGGCGTGCGGGTGAGCAGCGAGGCGACGAACTGGCTGGAGCCCAGCAGCTGGGCCAGCCGCTCGGCCACCTGCCCCTCGTCGCGCAGCAGCCGCAGGAACCACTGGTTGCCGCCGAGCGCCTCGCTGACCTGCCGGTAGGCGAGCAGCCCGGCGTCGGGGTTGGGGCAGGACGCGAAGGTCTGCAGGAGCACGGGCAGCAGGTACTTCTGCATCGACGCCGACCGGGACACGCCGCCGGTGAGCGCGCCCAGGTGCCGCAGCGCCGCCTCGGGGTCGGCGAACCCGAGGGCGCGCAGCCAGTCCCCCGCCGCCTGCGACCCCAGCTGCGAGTGCTCGCCGGGCACGCGGGCGACCGCCGACAGCAGGGGCCGGTAGAACAACTTCTCGTGCAGCCGGCGCACCTCACGGGTGTGCAGGGCGAGCTCGGCCTGCAGGACGTCGACGGCGCTGCCGCGGGCGTCGGGCTTGTAGCCCAGCGACCGGGCCAGCCAGCGCAGCTGCTGGTCGTCGGTCGGCAGCAGGTGGGTGCGCCGCAGCCGCAGCAGCTGGAGCCGGTGCTCGACCGTGCGCAGGAACCGGTAGGAGGCGATCAGCGTGGCGGCATCCTCGCGGCCGACGTAGCCACCGGCCGAGAGCGCGGTCAGGGCAGGCAACGTGCCGCCGACGCGCAGCGAGGAGTCGACCCGGCCGTGCACCATCTGCAGCAACTGGACGGCGAACTCGACGTCGCGCAGACCCCCGCGGCCCAGCTTGAGCTCCCGCTCGGCCTGCGCGGGCGGGATGTTCGCCTCCACCCGGCGGCGCATCGCCTGCACCTCGGCCACGAAGCCCGGCCGGTCGCCGGCCCGCCACACCATCGGCCAGAGCGCGTCGACGTACCCGCGACCCAGATCGGGGTCGCCGGCCACCGGCCGCATCTTCAGCAGCGCCTGGAACTCCCAGGTGCTGGCCCACTGCTCGTAGTACGCGACGTGCCCGGCCAGGGTCCGCACCAGGGCCCCGGCCTTGCCCTCCGGCCGCAGCGCCGCGTCGACCTCCCACGCCGCCTCGCGACAGACCCGCATGAGCGCCGCGGCCACCCGGGTGGCGCTGGAGAGGGCAGCCGCCTCGGGGTCGCTGGGGTCGACCGGCTCGGCGACGAAGACGACGTCGACGTCGCTGACGTAGTTGAGCTCCCGGCCGCCGGTCTTGCCGAGGGCGATGACGGCGAGCCGGCACGCGGCGGCGGACGCGGGCTGTTCGGCGACGGCGAGCGCGAGTCCGGCGCTGAGCACCGCCGCGGCGATGTCGGCGAGTTCGGAGGCAACGGCCTCGGCCGGCAGCCCCTCCCCGAGGTCGCGGCCGGCCAGCGACAGGATCGACCGCCGGTAGGCCAGCCGCAGTGCCGCGACCCGCTCCGGCGACGAGTCCGGCGCCGCCTTGCCCAGCCGGACGCCCCACGGCGGGTCGTCGGGGTCGGCGCCGACGGCGGCGAGCATCTGCCGCTGGAGTTCCTCGGCCGACGGCCCGGTCGAGCCGCGGAAGATGCCCTCCCCGTCGTCCTCCAGCGCCGTCCAGTCCGCGGGATGGGCGGCGAGATGGTCGGCCAGGCCGGAGCTGGCCCCGAGGACCGCGAGCAGCCTCGTGCGCAGCAGCCCCGACCCGCGCAGGTGGGCGAGCAGCGCGGCGGCCTGCTCGCCGGACGGGTCGCACTGGTCGAGCGCCTCGACCAGGCGGTGCAACGAGCGCAGCGCCAGATCGGGGTCACCCGCCCGGGCGAGGGCGGCGATGACCGGGCCGGCCTCGGGGTCGGCGGGCTCGTTGCGCTCGAGGTCCCACAGGCCCAGGGCCGGGTCGGACAGCAGCGTGGCGGCCCGCTCGCCGTCGTCGAAGCCGAAGCGGACCAGCCGGACGACGGCCCTGCGGGGGATCTCCCCGGCCTCGCTGCTCATGCGGTCAGGCGACCTGGCGGGCGCGGCCGCGCACCAGGTCGGCGAACCGGGCGGCGAACGGCGCCCAGGCCTCCGCCACGTCGGGGTGGGCGCGGTCGGACAGCAGGCAGATCGTCTCCTTGTCGTGCGGGCTGGCCGCCACGCCGACGACGTCCTCGTCCGCCCACTGCCGGACCATCTCGGGCGTCGTCTCGATGTGGAACTGCAGACCGTAGACGTGCCGGCCGACGCGGAACGCCTGGTTGGCGTAGAAGGGATTGCTGGCCAGCAGCGTCGCGCCCGCCGGCAGCTCCGAGATCTCGTCGTGGTGGAACTGCAGCACGTCGGGCGAGAGCGGCAGCGGACCGAAGACCGGGTCGGCGTCGGCGGCGTCCCGCTTCGCGACCAGCGTCGCGCCCACCTCGGGCCCGTCGATGCCGGGGCGCACGCTGCCGCCGCCGGCCTGGGCCAGCAGCTGCGCGCCCAGGCAGATGGCGAGGGTCGGGAAGTCGGCGGCCAGTGCCTGGCGCAGCAGCTCGCGGACGCCGACCAGCTCCGGGCTGGTGGCCTCGTCGTCCAACGCCGACTGCGGGCCGCCGAGGACGACCAACCCGTCGAACCCGTCCAGCGTCGCCGGCAGCTCGTCACCGGCCCCCAGGCGCCGCTCGTCGAGCTCCATGTCCGCGTCGCGCAGCCACTCCCCCAGTCGCGCCACCGGATCGCTGGCGTGGACCTCGACGACGAGCAGCCGGTTCACGCCGCCGAGCCTAGTTCGCTGCCCCGGGCACCCTGCCGCCGCCGCTTCGGGAGTGTTCTGCACGCTCCGGGAGTCGGGCGGGACCCCCGGAGCGCGCACAACACCCGGAGAGCTGGGCCGTCGACGTCGGGCTTCAGAGGCCGGGGAGGTAGCGGCGCAGCTCGAAGGGGGTGACGTTCTGCCGGTAGGAGTTGAACTCCTCCCACTTGTTGCGCAGGAAGTGCTCGAACACGTGCTCGCCCAGCGTCTCGGCGACCAGCTCGCTGCTCTGCATCGCGGTGAGCGCCTCGCCGAGGGAGACCGGCAGGTCCTCGTAGCCGGCCGCGCGCCGCTCGGTGTCGGTGAGCGACCAGACGTCGTCCTCGGCCTCCGGCGGCAGCTGGTAGCCCTTCTCGATGCCGCGCAGCCCGGCGGCGAGGATGACGGCGAAGGTCAGGTACGGGTTGCAGGCGGAGTCCGGTGACCGCACCTCGACCCGGGCCGACTGCGCCTTGCTCGGCTTGTACGACGGCAGCCGCACCAGCGCCGAGCGGTTCGCGCGCCCCCACGTGGCCGCCGTCGGGGCCTCGGTGCCGGCCAGCAGCCGGCGGTAGGAGTTCACCGTCTGGTTGGTGACGGCGGTGTACTCGCGGGCGTGGGCCAGCAGGCCGGCGATGAACTGCTTGCCCGTCGTCGACAGCCGCATCGGGTCGGCGGCGTCGTGGAACGCGTTGCGGTCGCCCTCGAACAGCGAGACGTGCGTGTGCATCGCCGAACCGGCCAGGTCGGTGAAGGGCTTCGGCATGAACGTCGCGTGCACGCCCTGCGCCAGGGCCACCTCGCGGACGACGTGCCGCAGCGTCATCACGTTGTCGGCCATCGACAGCGCGTCGGCGTAGCGCAGGTCGATCTCCTGCTGGCCGGGCGCGACCTCGTGGTGGCTGAACTCCACCGAGATGCCCATGGCCTCCAGCGCGAACACGGCCTCCCGGCGGAAGTCGTGCGCCACGTTGTGCGTGGACAGGTCGAAGTAGCCGCCGGTGTCCGCCGGGGTGGGCGGCGTGCCGTCGTCCGGGAGGTCCTTCAGGAGGAAGAACTCGACCTCGGGGTGGGTGTAGAAGGTGAACCCCATGTCGGCGGCCTTGGCCAGGGCGCGGCGCAGCACGTGCCGCGGATCGGCCCACGCCGGCGAGCCGTCGGGCAGCGTGATGTCGCAGAACATCCGCGCGGTGTCGCTGGGCTGCCCCTTCGCCGACGGCATCACCTGGAAGGTGCCGGGGTCGGGCTTGGCGAGCATGTCGGACTCGTAGACCCGCGCGAACCCCTCGATCGCCGAGCCGTCGAAGCCGATGCCTTCGGCGAAGGCGGCCTCGATCTCGGCCGGCGCGACAGCGACCGCCTTCAAGTAGCCCGAGACGTCGGTGAACCACAGCCGCACGAAGCGGATGTCGCGCTCTTCGAGGGTGCGCAGGACGAACTCCTGCTGTCGGTCCATGCTCGCCATGATCGCGTCCGCTCGTTTCCGGGATGTGACAGAGCCTCCTGGGAACCCCCAGCCTGCCTCGTTCGAGCGAATCGCACACGGCTCGGCCGCCCGTGTCGCGATCAGGTGGCCAGGCGCTCCAGCGGTGTGTCGGCGTCGGTGAGCGCGGCGACCGGCACCTGCCGGCGGGACCGGATCAGCTGCTGGATCGGGTCGGTGACGTCCCAGACGTTGACGTTCATGCCCGCAGACACCCGACCGTCCTGCAGCCAGAACGCGATGAACTCGCCGTCCTCCGGCTTGCCACGGGTGACCACCGTGTCGCCGGGGCCGCCGAGGCCGGAGTACTCCATGCCCAGGTCGTACTGGTCGGTGAAGAAGTACGGCACCCGGTCGTAGCTGACCTGCTGGCCGAGCATCGACCTCGCCGCGGCCGGTCCACCGTTCAGCGCGTTCGCCCAGTGCTCCACCCGCACCTGCCGGCCGTACAGCGGATGGAACGACGACGCGACGTCACCGGCCGCGAACACGTCCGGCGCCGAGGTGCGCAGGGCGTCGTCGGTGACGATGCCGTTGTCCACCTCGAGACCCGCAGCCGCGGCGAGGTCCACGTTCGGCGCGGCGCCGACGCCCACGACGACGACGTCCGCGTCGAGCGCGGCGACCTGATCCGTCGCCACCGACTCCACCCGGCCGTCGCTGCCCCGGAACTCGCGGACGACGGTGTCGGTGAACAGGTTCACGCCCTGGTCGCGGTGCAGCCGGGCGAACACGCGCCCCATCTCCGGACCGAGAACGGCGTGCAGCGGGGTGGGCTGCGGCTCGACGATCGTGACCTCGTTGCCGTGGTGCCGCGCCGCCGCGGCGACCTCCAGCCCGATCCACCCGGCGCCCACGACGACCACGCGCTTGCCGCCGCCGGAGAAGTCGGCCAGCAGCCGGTCGGAGTCGGCGAACGTACGCAGGTAGCGGACGCCGTCGAGGTCGGCGCCGGGCACCGGGATCCGGCGGGCCGAGGAGCCGGTGGCCAGCAGCAGCCTGGCGTAGGGCAGCTCCTCACCGGTGTCGAGCGTGAGCCGGTGGGCGGCGGCGTCCAGCCGGGTCGCGCGGACGCCGGTGCGCAGGTCGACGTCCTTGTCGCCGTACCAGGACTCCGGGTGAACGCGTGGGCTCTCCCGGTCGGCCTTTCCGAGCAGATAGTCCTTGGACAGGGGCGGCCGCTCGTAGGGCACCTCCGGCTCGCCGGCCACGAGGACGACGGGACCGTCGAACCCCTCGTCGCGCAACGTCTCGGCGGCCTTTGCGCCGGCCAGCCCCCCACCGACGATCACGAACGGTTCCATCCCGCTCAACCTCGCATTCCGGACAGCGCGAAGAACTCCTGACGTGAGCGAGCGTCCTCCCTCAGGACGCCGTGCAGGGCCGATGTCGTCGTGCGAGCCCCGCGGGCCCGTACTCCGCGCAGCGACATGCAGAGGTGCTCGGCCTCGATGACCACGCCGACCCCGCGTGGGGCCAGGTTGTCCTGCAGCCAGTCCGCGACCTGCTGGGTGAGCCGCTCCTGCACCTGCAGGTCGCGGGCGAACAGGTCGAGGACCCGGGCGAGCTTGGACAGGCCCAGGATCCGCTCGCCGGGCAGGTAGCCGATGTGGGCGACCCCGCTGAACGGCAGGAGGTGGTGCTCGCACAGCGACTGCACCGGGATGCCGGTCGCGAGGACCAGCTCGTTGTAGCCCTCGTCGTTGGGAAAGGTGGTGAGGTCGAACGGCGGCGGGGTGAGCAGCTCCGCGTACGCGTCGGCGACGCGCCGGGGCGTGTCGGACAGGTGCGGATCGTCCGGGTCCCGCCCGAGCGCCCGCAGCAGGGCGGCGACCGCCTGCTCGGCGGCCGGCAGGTCCACCGCGCCCCGGCTGCGCACCACCCGCAGCCGCGCCGGCTCCGGCGCGGCGACCAGCGGGTCGAGGGCGGTCACGCGGCCGACCCGATCCGACCGGTGCGGGGCGAGCTGTGGGCGGCGGCCAGGCGGCCGAGGGCGATCGCGGCCACGAACAGACCGAAGTCGCGGAGCGCGATGTCGTAGAAGCCCGGGATCGTCAGCAGGTTCACGATGATGCCGACCAGCCAGGCGGCGACGACCCAGGCGCCGATCCGCGGCGCGACGGCGACCAGGATGCCGGCGAGCACCTCGACGACGCCCACGATGTACATGTCCTGCTGCGCGGTGCCGGGGACGATGCGGTCGATCCAGGGGGCCAGGTACTGCGTCCAGTCGGTGAGGACGTTCGCGAACTTGTCCAACCCGAAGACGATGGGCGCCACGGTGAAGACCGTGCGGAGCAGCAGGAAGGCCTGGTACGTCGGGTCGGCGGACAGTGCGCGCGGGCGGGTGAGGTGGGTGGTCATCGTTGACGTCCTCTCTAAAACTAACGGATACTAGTAGTAGAGACCCGCGGGTCGCCGGCTGTCAACCATTTCCCTCACCCGCGCCCAGCGGGCTCCAGTCGGACGCAGCACCGGCCCGGCGAGGGATGCAGGCTGGCCGCGAGGTCCGTGGCGCCGGCACCCTCCAGCACGCCGTCGAGCAGCTGGAGGTTCATGCCGCAGACGAGTTGGGTGTGCTCGGCCGCCAGCGCGTGGAACGGGCAGTTGGCGAGAGTGACGGCGGCGTCGTCCGGCCGTGGCTCGAAGCCCTGCTCCTCCAGGACCCGGAGAACCACCTCCCGCCCGGCGGCCTCGTCGTCCGCGGCCCGCGCCGCACGGCCGAGCTCGCGGCCGCGGTCGAAGGCCCGGCGGGCCAGCGCCTCCCGCGGGGACGCGCCGGAGACCTGCGCCTCCTCCATCGCGCCGGCCAGCAGCCCTCCGACCAGGTCGTACCGGCGCTCGGGCAGCGACACCGCGACGTCGCACTCGGCGCGCCGGTAGAGCTTGGACGGGCGGCCGGCCCCGGGCCCGCTCCGGCCGGTCCGCCGCTCGAAGACGACGTCGAGCAGGCCCTCGTCGACCAGCTTGTCGAGGTGGAACGCGACCGTCGCGCGCGGGACGTCGGTCGCGGTGGCGGCCTCATCACGGCTGACCGGATCGCTCTGCCCGACCACGTGCTCGTAGAGCCGTCGGCGGGTGGGCTCGGCCAGCGCGGCGACGGCGGAAACCTTCGCGGAACGTTCCTCGTCCATGGCGACAGTCTAGAACCAACATTTATTGCCGAAACAGGGGAAGCGGGCCGTCAGGGGGTGATCGCAGGGCGCCTCCGGGGCTAACCTGGGTACGTCGTCCCAGTCGCGCCGGCCGACGGCGCCGGGCGACGCCGGAGGGCGATATGGACGCCGTTCTCGTGATTCTCTCGATCATCGTGCTGGGCCTGCTGGTGCTCGCCGGGGCCAGCATCCGGGTCGTCACCCAGTTCGAACGGGGTGTCGTGCTGCGCTTCGGCCGGCTGTACGGCGACGCCCGCAGCCCGGGGCTGACCATGATCGCGCCGTGGGCCGATCGCCTGCACAAGGTCAACATGCAGGTCATCACGATGCCGGTGCCGGCCCAGGAGGGCATCACCCGCGACAACGTCACCGTGCGCGTGGACGCGGTCGTGTACTACAAGGTCTTCGACCCGGTCCGCGTGGTCGTCGACGTGCAGAACTACCAGGCCGCCATCGCCCAGGTGGCCCAGGCGTCGCTCCGCTCGATCATCGGCAAGAGCGAACTCGACGACCTGCTGTCCAACCGGGAGCGGCTCAACCAGGGCCTGGAGCTGATGCTCGACACCCCCGCGGTCGACTGGGGTGTGCACATCGACCGGGTCGACATCAAGGACGTCGCCCTGCCCGAGGGGATGAAGCGGTCGATGTCGCGCCAGGCGGAGGCCGAACGCGAGCGCCGCTCCCGCGTCATCACCGCCGAGGGCGAGCTGCAGGCGTCGGAGAAGCTGGCCCAGGCCGCCGAGGTCATGGCCGCACACCCCGCCGCCCTGCAGCTCCGCCTGCTGCAGACCGTCGTCGAGGTGGCCGCCGAGAAGAACTCGACGCTCGTCCTGCCCTTCCCCGTCGAACTGCTGCGGTTCCTGGAACGGGCGACACCCGCCGAGCCCAAGGACGCACCGGCCAACGCTGCCCCGACGGCGGCGCCGCTTCCAGAGATCCCCGACCCGCGGATCCGCACCGCGCTCAACGGGAACTGAGCGCTCAACGGGAACTGAGTTCAGCAGCCGCCGAGGAGGACCGCGTCGCCCGGTTCGCTGGTGAGGCGGACGAGCCGCTCCCGCTCTGCGGTGGGCAGCTCGGCGGACCCCGCGACGGGAAGCGGTCGCGGCCGCCGGGGCACGAGAGCGCCGGCCCCGCCACCGCGCCCGCGGTAGACGATCAGCCCGGCCGCAGGGTCGGGCACCGCGTCGAGCGCGGCGCGGACCACCGGCAGCGCCCGGTAGCTCGCGAGCCGGTCGTCGTCCTCGAAGACCAGCTCCAGGACCACCCCCCAGCGGGTGTCGTGCCACTCCCAGTACGCCGCGCCCTGGGTGATGGCCGCTTCCACGAGGACGTCCTCGTACGCCCGCCGCCACTCCGACGCCGGGACCTTCCCGTCGAGCACCTCGATGGTCAGCCACTCGGGCACACGGTCACGGTAGGACGTCCGGGGGCCGCCGTCCACGGTCCCCCGCCTCGCCTTCGGCGCGGTCGGCAGACGAGGATGGTGACGTGACCGAATCCGACACGGCGCAGCTACGGGTGGGCCTGGCGCAGGTCGACACCCGGGTCGGCGACCTCGCGGGAAACGCCCAGCTGGTGCGCGACTGGACGGCGAAGGCCGCCGGCGACGGCGTCCACCTCGTGGTGTTTCCCGAGATGACCCTGACCGGCTACCCGGCCGAGGACCTGGTGCTCCGCGAGTCCTTCGCGCATGCCAGCGAGCGGACACTCGTCGAGCTCGCGAGCGGCCTGGCCGACGACGGCCTGGGCGAGGTCGCCGTCGTCGTCGGCTATCTGGCCCACACGGAGGGCAGCGGGCCCGCGCCGGTCGACCACCCCCCTACGGACGACGACCGCCCCGGTGACGCCAATCCCCGCCGCGGCGTCCCCCGCAACGCCGCCGCCCTGCTGTACGGCGGCGAGGTGGTGGCCCACTACTACAAGCGGCACCTGCCCAACTACGGCGTCTTCGACGAGGCCCGCTACTTCGTGCCCGGCACGGAGCTGCCGATCGTGCGGCTGCACGGCGTCGACATCGCGCTGACCGTCTGCGAGGACCTGTGGGTCGAGCACGGCCCCTGCGGCGTCGCCGGCATGGTCGGCGTCGACCTGGTCTGCTCCCCCAACGCCTCCCCCTACGAGCGCGCGAAGGACGACCTGCGGCTGCCGCTGGTGCGCCGCCGGGCCAAGGAGTCGAGGGCGCCGATCCTCTACTGCAACCAGGTCGGCGGGCAGGACGAGCTGGTGTTCGACGGCGACTCCCTGGTCGTCTCCGCCGACGGCGAGCTGCTCGCCCGTGCGCCGCAGTTCGTCGAGCACCTGCTCACCGTCGACCTCTCCTTCCCACCCACCCCCGCGGGGCGGACCGAGGGCCGGGTCGGCCCGCTCACGGTCACCCGGCACCTGCTCTCCGACGAGCCGGTGCCGGCGTTCGCGCCGCGGCCGTCGACGATCGTCAAACCCCTGAGCGACCTCGAGGAGGTCTGGCGGGCGCTGGTCATGGGGTTGCGCGACTTCATCGACAAGAACGGCATGCCGTCGGTGATCCTCGGGCTCTCCGGGGGCATCGACTCCGCACTCGTCGCAGCGCTGGCCGTCGACGCCCTGGGCGCCGACCGCGTGTACGGCGTGGGCCTGCCGTCGAAGTGGTCCAGCGCGCACTCCCTGGCCGACGCCCAGGACGCCGCGGAACGGCTGGGGCTGCACTACTCCGTCGTCCCCATCGCGCCGATGGTCGAGGCGTACGAGAAGTCGGTCGAGCTGTCCGGAGTGGCGGCGGAGAACCTGCAGGCGCGGGTGCGCGGCACCCTGCTGATGGGCCTGTCCAACCAGCACGGGCACCTGCTGCTCGCGACCAGCAACAAGAGCGAGGTCGCCGTCGGTTACTCCACCCTGTACGGGGACGCCGCGGGCGGGTTCGCGCCGATCAAGGACGTGCCTAAGACGCTGGTCTGGGACCTGGCCCGGTGGCGCAACGATGAGGCCGGGCGGCGCGGCGAGACCGAGCCGATCCCGCAGAACTCCATCGACAAGCCGCCGTCGGCCGAGCTCGCGCCCGGCCAGCAGGACAGCGACTCCCTGCCGTCCTACGAGGAGCTGGACGCGGTCATCGCCGACTACGTGGACCGCGACCTCGGCATGGCGCAACTGCTGGAGCGCGGGCACGACGCGGAGGTGGTCGCGAAGGTCCTCCGTCTGGTCGACATGGCCGAGTTCAAGCGCCGCCAGTCGGCACCCGGAACGAAGATCAGCCTGAAGGCGTTCGGACGTGATCGACGCCTGCCGATCACCAACCGGTGGCGGGAGTCGCTGCCCACGGTCCGCGAAGGAGCTGCGCAAGCATGACCGAGTCGGTTCTCTACGGCGGCACCTCGTCCGCCCGCGTGCGCATCCACCACCTCCAGCAGGCCAAGGAGCGCGGCGAGAAGTGGGCGATGCTCACCGCCTACGACACCTACAGCGCGGCCATCTTCGAGGAGGCCGGCATCCCGGTGATGCTGGTCGGCGACTCGTCGGGCAACGTCGTCCTCGGGTACTCGAGCACCGTGCCGGTCACCGTCGAGGACCTGCTGGTCATGACCAAGGCCGTCACCCGCTCGACCACGCGGTCGCTGATCATCGCCGACCTCCCGTTCGGCAGCTACGAATCCGGCCCGCAGCAGGCGTTCGACACCGCCGTCCGGTTCATGAAGGAGGGCGGCGCGCAGGCGGTCAAGCTCGAGGGCGGCGAGCGGGTCGCGCCGCAGATCCGGCTGCTGCACGACGCGGGCATCCCGGTGATGGCGCACGTCGGCTTCACGCCGCAGAGCGAGCACACCCTCGGCGGGTTCCGGGTGCAGGGCCGCGGGGCCGGCGCCGACCAGTTGCTCGCCGACGCGCACGCCGTGCAGGAGGCCGGGGCGTTCGCCGTCGTCCTGGAGATGGTTCCGGCGGAGATCGCCTCGCAGGTGACCAAGGAGCTGTCGATCCCGACGATCGGCATCGGCGCCGGCGCCGACTGCGACGCGCAGGTGCTGGTGTGGCCGGACATGGCCGGGCTCAACGGCGGCCGGGTGCCGAAGTTCGTCAAGAAGTACGCCGACCTGCGCGGGGAACTGCTGCGGGCTGCGAAGGAGTACGCCGACGAGGTGCGGGGCGGCGTGTTCCCCGGCCCGGAGCACTCCTTCGAGTAGCGGAACGCCCGCGCGCCGGCACCCCTTGTCCGCACGGCCGCCCGGCGGCCAGGGTGGGCGCGTGCGGGTGCTGTTCGTCGCCAATCCGATGGTGGGCCACGTCCTTCCGCTGGTCCCGCTCGCCCGCGCCTTCCTCGACGCGGGGCACGACGTGCGGTTCGCGACCGCGCACGAGGGCGTCGGCGCCGTGCAGCACGCCGGACTCGCGGTGGAGGACGTCGCGCCGGGTCTGAACGTGACGCGGCTCCTCCTGCGGAGGCTGCTCCCGCACCCTCGCCTGATGCGGCGCGAGATGGCCGGGAGGGGCGGCACGGACGCCGTCGAGGTGACGTTCCCGATCTTCGCCGAAAGGATGGCCGATCGGACGGCGGCGCTCGTCGACGACTGGCGGCCGCACCTGGTCCTGCACGAGGGTCTGGCCCCGCTCGGTGCGCTCGTGGCCGCGCGCGGCGGAGTGCCCTCGGTCCTGGTGGACGCGCTGATCTACGACGGCGCCGATCTCTTCACCAAGGTCGCTCGGCACCTCGGCCGGCTCGCCCACCGGCTCGGGGTCGCGGTGCCGGAGCCGGCGGACGCCGTGGTCGCGATCCCAGCGAGCCTCGTCGGTGCCCGTCCGGGCCACCCCATGCGGTACGTGCCTGCGGGCCGCGACGGCGACGCCACCCTCCCGACGACCGGTACGCGGCCGGTGGTCCTGGTCAGCCGGTCCACGGTCGCCGACCCGCGGCCCGACCGCATGATGGGCCGGGTCGTCGAGGCCGCGGCGGGCGCCGACGTCGATGTCGTGCTCGTGCGGCCCGACCGCGCGGCGACCCGGCGTTCCCTTCCCCCGAACGTCACCACCACCGACTGGCTGCCGTTCGCCGCGGTCCTCCCCCGGGTCGCGGGCATCGTGCACCACGGAGGCGCCGGCTCGGTCATGTCGGCGCTGGCGGTCGGAGTGCCGCAGGTCGTCGTGCCCGGCCCCGGCGACCGGACCGTGCACGCCCGGCTGGTTGCGGCGCGGGGGGCGGGGCTCGCGGTTCCGGCGGCCGGGATCACCGCGGAGACGCTCGAGCGTCTGGTGGGCGACGCCGCGCTGGCGGCCGCTGCCGGTGAGGTCGCGGCGGAGATCGCCGCGATGCCTGCGCCGGCTGAACTGGTGGAGCCGTTGCTCGCCGGCGTGCCCTCGACTCCCTGACGTGCCGCCGGACGAGCAGCGCGTAGCCGATGACGTTGGGCAGGAGGGCCACCACGTAGATGCCGACCTGGGTGGCCGTCGCATGGATCGGGAAGCCCAGCGGCTCGGTGATGTAGTGGCCGATGAAGCCGCCGCTGTACCCGGGCGCCCCCGACCGCCGCCGCAACGCCAGTTCCCACGTGGTCAGCGGGCAGTCCGAGCCGGTGAGGTACAGGCCGAGGATCGTCAGGGCCACCGGCACGTGCAGCCAGAGCAGGCGAGGCCACCGCAGCGCCAGCAGCGCTCCGGCCAGCATGAACAGCACCGCGGCTCCGTGGAGCGCCGCGACGGCTCCGGCCAACAGCACCTCAGCAGTGTCTCCCTCAGCCGGCGAGCTGGGCGGCCAGCACCTCCGGCGCCTCGGCCAGCGACGGTCCGTACCAGGTCAGGTGGCGTCCGCTGACGAACACCGGGCGGCAGTGCGGCCACGCCTCGGGGCCGTCGTCCGGGGTGAACGCGTAGGGCTCGTCGGGGAAGACCACCAGGTCCGCGACGACCGCACCGGGGTCGTCCTTCGCCAGCTTCGGGTACCTGTCGGGGTGCTCCCCGAACACGTTGCGGACGCCGAGCCGGGCGAGCACGTCGCCGGCGAACGTGTCCCGGCCCAGCACCATCCACGGGCGGCGCCAGACCGGGACGACCGCACTGACCGCCGGGAGCCGGAGGACGTCGGCCCACACCTCGTGCACGCCGGCCAGCCACTCCGGCCGCGGCCGGTCCAGCACCGCGCAGAGCCGGTCGAGCGAGGACAGCGCCTGGTCGACGGTGGCGGGCGCGGTGACCCAGACCGGGATGCCGGCGTCGCGGAGCGCCGCGACGTCCTCGGCCCGGTTCTCCTCGGCGTTGGCGATCACGAGGTCCGGTGCCAGCGAGCGGACACGGTCGAGATCGGGCCACTTGGTACCGCCCACCCGGTCGACGTCGAGACCGGCGGGGTGCGTGCACCAGTCGGTGGCGCCGACCAGCAGTCCGGCGTCCGTGGCGGCGACCGCCTCGGTGAGCGACGGCACCAGGCTGACCACCCGGCGGGGCGCCGGGCCGGCGAACGGCACTCCGAGGTCGTCGCGCACGTCGTCAGACGTCGGTGACCCGGATGCCGGCGTGCACCTTGTACCGGCGGTTGACCGACACGAGGTTGATGGTCAGGGCCTCGACCTGGCGCGCGTTGCGCAGCCGACCGGCGTAGACGCCGCGCATGCCGGGCAGCCGGCCGGCGAGGCCCTGCACGAGGTCGGTGGCCTCGCGGACGTCGCCGACGACCATCACGTCGCCGTCCAGGGTCGGCTTGGAGAGGTCCTCGAGCAGGACGGCGGACAGGTGGTGGAACGCACCGACCACGTGGCTGTCGGGCAGCAGAGCCGCGGCCTGCTGGGTGACGCTGCCCTCCTCGACATCGAGGACGTAGGCGCCGAGCTCGTCGAAGCCCATCGGGACGACGCAGTCCACGACGACCTTGCCGGCCAGCGGCGTCGCCAGCTCGGCGAGGGTCGCGGCATGGCCCGCGTAGGGGACGGCGACGATCACGAGGTCGGCCGCACCGGCGACGTCGACGTTCGAGCCGCCCTGTACCGACACCTCGACGCCGCCCGCGGCCGCCGTCGCGCGAGCCGCGACGTCGGTGGCGACCTCGGCCGCACGCTCGGCGTCCCGGGACCCCAGGAGCACCCGCTGACCCACCGCCGCCAGCCGGACGGCGAGCCCACGCCCCTGCGGACCGGTGCCACCCAGCACCCCGACGACCAGATCCTCCAGCGCGCGCTCGTCCGCCATGACCCCGATCATGCCCGGCGCGGGGTGGCCCCCGTGCAGGGCCCCGCCGCGAGCGGGCGAGTGGGGGGCACGGGGGTCCTCTGTCAGTCGCCCTCCCAGGCGCGGTCCTCCGCGGTCAGCTTCTGCTCGCGCTCGGCCACGGACTGCACGGCGTGCTCGGCCTCCTCGCGCGTGGCGTACGGCCCGAGGCGGTGGCGCTCGGCGCAGCCGTCCCGGGTCTCGACGGTGTGGTGCTTGAGACAGAAGAACCACGGGCCTGACTCGGCCATGTCGCCGGCCTCCTCGATTCGCAGTGGGTGGGGCGTCGCCTCCACCTTTCCATCGACCCGGCCGTGCCGCTGGGCCGTGATCAACTGCTGCGGAAGGCAACGGTCGGGTAACCGTGCGCACCACCTGCCCCAGAAGGCCGGTCGTGCGGCATTCTGTTGCGGTGACGGGCAGGTGGGAGCCGGAATCGCACGGCGTGCCGGGGGTGACCGGCAGCGCCCGCGGGCCCGAGCACCGGGTCGCCGCGCTCACCCTCGCCCTGCTGCTCGTCCTGGGCGGGCTGATGGGCAGCATCAACCTGTTCGTCGACGGCGTCCTGCGCGACGGCCCGCAGCGCTGGCTGTACGGCGCGACGATGGCCGCCTGCGTCCTGGCCGCCCTCCCCCTGGTGGTCCGCCAACGGGTGAGCCGGGGGCCCACCTTCGCCCTGGTGCTGCTCGGCGACCTGGTCTACCTCGTCGTCGTCTTCTGCATCAACGACCCGGTCCGCTACGCCACTCCCCTGATGCTGCTGTTCCCGGCGTTCGCCGCCGCCTGGTTCCTGGGACGGGTGGAGCTGGCCCTGAACATGGCCGTCACGCTGGTCGTCTGCCTGGTCGCGCTGTGGCCGAGCTACGACAGCGCCCTGAGCCTCGGCGTCCAGGTCGGGGTCAGCGCCGGGATGCTGAACGGCGGCGCGCTCGGGGTCTTCCTGCTGCGACGGCGGGTGGAGCGGCTGCTCGTCGCCACGCGGACGCAGAGCCTGCTCGATCCGCTCACCGGGCTGTACAACCGGCGCCACCTCGTGGCGCAGGCACCGCGGCTGTGGCGGCAGGCGCGTCGCGAAGGCACCCGCGTCGCCGCGCTGGTGCTCGACCTGGACCACTTCAAGCGGCTCAACGACGCCCACGGGCACGCCGCCGGGGACGCCGTCCTGCGGGCGGTGGCCACCTCGCTGGCCGCCAGCGTCCGCCCCACCGACGTGCTGGCCCGCACCGGCGGAGAGGAACTGGTCGTGCTCGGGCTGGCCGGTGACCCCGACGAGGCGGCCCGGCTCGCCGAGCGGCTGCGCACCGCGGTCGCGAACACCCGCACGGCCGACGGGCACGCGGTCACGGCGTCGGTGGGCATCGCGCTCACCCGGCCCGCGGACGCCGAGGACGCCACCGACGAGCTGTGGAAGCTGGTCGACCGCGCCGACGCCGCCATGTACGAGGCCAAGCAGCAGGGACGCGACCGGGTGGCGTCGCTCTGGGTGCCCCGGACCCGCCCGCCGCTGACCCACGAGATCCCCAGCCGGCCGGCCCCGCCCGCCAGCGACGTGGCCTGACGGGTCGAGCGGCCTACTTCTTCCGGGCGTCCGCCGTCTTCTTGCCGTTCGCCTTCTGGATCGCCGCCACCAGCTGCTTCTTCTTCATCGTCGAGCGGCCGGAGACGTCGAGCTTCTTGGCCACCTTGAGCAGGTGGTCCTTGGTCGCGTTGGCGTCGACCCCGCCGGCGGTCTTCCTGTTCGTGTCCCGCCCGCCCGCGGCCTGTGCGTCGGAGGGACCCTTCTTGCCGCCGGCCTTCTTCTCCCAGTGGTCGCCGACCTTCTCGAAACTGTGTTTCACCGCGGCCCAGGCGACCTGGTTGGCGCGCTTCTCGTCGCCGTACTCGCCGGCGGCGGAATCGTGCGCCTTGGCGAACGTGCGCTGAGCCTTCTTCGCCGAGCGCCGCAGCGTGCTGGGCAGCTCGGACAGCTTGGCGGACCCACTCTTCGTGGTCTTCGGCATGACCCTCTCCTCTCGTGGACTGACCAGGGCCTACCCCGCAGGTCGGCGATGATCACATCCGCGCTCAGGCGCGCGGGCGGTCGATCAGCCGGGACAGCACGATGACGCTGCGCGTGTGGTCGACGTTGGGCTCGTCCCGGACGCGCTCGAGCGCGCGCTCCAGCTGCTTCACATCGGAGGCGAGCATGTGCACGAGGGCGTCCGCCGTCCCCGAGACCGTCGCGGCGCCGACGACCTCCGGCACCTGCTCGAGGCTGCGCCGGAGGTCCTCGGGGGCCACCGTGCCCTTGCAGTACAGCTCCACGTAGGCCTCGGTCTGCCAGCCCAGGACGTCGGGGTCGATCTGCGCGGTGAACCCGCGGATGGCGCCGGAGTCCAGCAGCCGGTCGATGCGCCGCTTGACCGCGGGCGCGGACAGGCCGACCTCCGCACCGATCTCGGCCAGCGTCGCCCGCGCGTCGCGCAGCAGGCAGCTGATCACCTTGCCGTCCAGAGCGTCCATCCACATCTCCCACGCCGCGCAACAAATCGTCGTTTATCCAGCCGATATGAAAAATACCCTATACAAACACGCAACAGATAGCGATTGTTTGCAGATCGCGGCTCGCATAGCGTTCCGCCGACGGCGCGTGGGCGCCCACTCGACGAGGGAGTTGCAGTGACCGCGGTTCTTCCCCAGCCCCGCCCGGCGTCGACGCTGGAGCGCATGGCCACCCCGCGCCGGTACCTGATGTGCCGCCCGGAGCACTTCGAGGTGAGCTACGCGATCAATCCGTGGATGGACGTGACGCTCGGCGTCGATCGCGACCTGGCCCTCCACCAGTGGGAGGCGCTCCGGCAGACCTACCTCGACCTCGGGCACGACGTGGAGGTCATCGCTCCCGTCCCGGGGCTCCCGGACATGGTGTTCGCCGCCAACGGCGGACTGGTCGTCGAGGGTCGCGCCCTCGGGGCCCGCTTCACCCACGCCGAGCGACGGGCCGAGGGCCCGGCCTACCTCGCCTGGCTCGCGGGCGCCGGGCTCAAGGACGTCTCCGAGCCCGTCCACGTGAACGAGGGCGAGGGTGACTTCCTCGTCGTCGGCGACCTGGTACTGGCCGGCACCGGTTTCCGCACCGACCCGGGGGCGCACGCCGAGGTGCAGGAGCTCTTCGGGGTCCCGGTCATCTCCCTGCAGCTGGTCGACCCGCGCTTCTACCACCTCGACACCGCCCTGGCGGTCCTCGACGACCGCACCGTCGCCTACTACCCGGAGGCCTTCAGCCCGGGAAGCCGCGGGGTCCTGCAGCGCCTGTTCCCGGACGCGATCCTCGCCTCGGAGGCCGACGCGGTGGTCCTGGGCCTCAACGCCGTCTCCGACGGGCTGCACGTCGTGCTGCCGTCGGTGGCGACCGGCCTGGCAGACCAGCTGCGCGAGCGCGGTTACGTCCCGGTCGGCGTGGACCTCAGCGAGCTGCTCAAGGCGGGTGGCAGTGTCAAGTGCTGCACGCTGGAGATCCGCGCCTGAACGTCCCGCCTGGAGGTCCCGTGATCGACACCGCACTCCCTGCTGGGCAGGGTGCCGACGAGGTGACCCTCGGGTTCGCCGCGTGCCTCGCGTCGGTCCTCGAGGTGCCGGTCGACGAGCTCCCGCTGGCCCCGACGCTGGCGAGCGCGCTCGGTTCCTGGCGCAGCTGGCTGGCCGAGCGCGGCTCCGGGCTGGTGCCGATCGCCGACCCGACGCGTTTCCAGTGGGCCGGCTGGTGGCTCGCCACCGTGGAGCAGACCGGCGAGGGGACCGCCCGCGAGGTCGCCGTGCTCGCGTTCGGCACACCTCCCGGCGTCGTCCTCAGTCCGCATGCGCCGGAACTGCTGGGCCGGGCGACGGAGACGCTCCCGCTGATCTCGGCCTTTGCCGTCGCCTCGATGGACCCGGTGATCCGGACGGCGCCGGCCAGGGGCGAGCTGCTCGGCACGGTGGAGGGCCTGGCCGTCGCACCCGCAGCCGAGGCGCCCATGCAGCTGCTCCGGACGGCGCGGGCGCGGGCCGGCCGGGGACTGGAGGGCGACCGGTACGCCGACGGCGCCGGAACGTTCAGCCCGCGCGCCGAGCAGCGCCCCGGGTACGACCTGACGCTGATCGCCGCGGAGGTTCTCGACGAGCTGGCCGCGGCCGGATCGGGGCTCGACTTCGCCGGGTCGCGCCGGAACGTGCTGACCCGCGGGATCGACCTCACGGCACTGATCGGCCGCAGCTTCCGCATCGGCGACGTGCTGTGCGAGGGACGCCGCCAGTGCGAGCCGTGCTCCCACCTGGAGCGGCTCAGCGGACCGGGCGTGCTGCGTCCGCTGATCCACAAGGGCGGCCTGCGGGTCGACGTCCGCAGCGACGGGGAGATCGAGGTGGGCGCGCCGATCCGCACGGTGTGAAGGTCAGGCGGTCGCGAAGGCGGACCAGTGCTCCCGTTCGGCGTCCTGGAGCGGACGCGACGCGTCGGCGTCGAAGTCGAAGGCGACCATCACCGCGTTCGCCCGGATGGCGACCTGGTCGTCCTGCACCAGCTCCTGCTGCACGGTGAACGACTTCGTGCCGAGCCGGGTGACGACGCTGCGCACCGCCAGCCGCTCGCCCACCCGGTAGTACAGCTGGCGCAGGTAGTCGACCTCGAGCCGGGCGAGGATCAGTCCCCCGCTGACGCCGTCCCCCATCGCCAGCCGCGCGTCCTCGATGAGCGCCAGCGCCCGGGCATGGTTGACGTGCCCGAGCATGTCGGGATCGGACCAGCGCAGCTGCACGAGATGCTCGTGCGCCCGTCGATGAGTAGGACTCACGGCAGGTCGGCGGTGTCCGAGGACTGCCGGTGGCCACCCTGGGCGTCGTCCGGATCGGCGTGGATCGTCCGCTCCTCCGATTCGGCGAGGATGGCGGCGGCCTGCTCCTCGGGGTTGTCGCTGCCGCCCACCGCCTGCTCCTCGGGGAGGAGCTGCGCCCGCGTCTCGACGTTCTCCTCGGTCACGTTCGCCACTGCCTCGGGCGAGGGCTCCTTCATCGAGGGCACGTCAGAACCTCTCCTGCTCGGTGCCCAGGCCCAGTGCCTGCGCCACCTCCTGCACGTTCGCGAACTGCCGATCGGCCGGCAGCCCGCGCAGCCGAGCCAGGACGCCGTCGGGCGTGTCGACCTCCGCGGCCTTCGCGACCAAGGTGTCGCGGTCGGCCGGCCAGACCTCCTTGCCGAGCACCTCGGCGAGCGCGGCGCGGCGCTCGAGATCGCCGGGGTCGGTACCGGCCGGCGTGCCGGGCTGATGCGGATCACTCACGGAAATCGGTCTCCTTCGTCGGGTCGGGTCAGGTGGTCGGTGCGGCGCCGTCCGCGTAGCGCAGAACGGCCGCCACCGGCACCTCCTCGGGCATGGCCGAGCGCGGCACGATGACCACGCCGGCGCCGCCGGCCACGGCCCCGGCGAGCAGGGCCCGGTCGGCGGGGACGATCTCGCCGTGGCTGCCGAGCGCGTCCATGTCCTGCTGGTTCACGCCGAGCTCGAGCGCGGAGCGGCCGACGAGCAGCGTCGCGTCGCCCGGGTCGTCGGCGAGGACGAGCGTCTCGACCTGGCCCTTGCGCAGCGCCTCGACCACCGCGTCGGTTCCGGTGACCGACAGCCCGTGGGCGGCCGCCGCCTGGATCTGCTCGATCGCCTCGGCGTCCTCGCGGGCCTCGTGCTCGGCGACGAGCTCGTGCATGCGCCGGTCGACCGGCTCCCGGTCGGCACCGGCCGCGCGGCCACCCTCGTCCATCGAGACGATCAGGTCCGACCACTCGGGACCGGCGCGGTCGGTGAGGATCTGGCGTGCCCGCACGTCGCCGGCCACGAGGACGAACCGCGGCCCGAGCCGGCGCGCCATCGAGGTGATGCGCGCGGCCACCTCGTCGGCGTTCGCGATCCAGTTGTTCTCGACGTTGTGCTCGTAGCGGTGCTGCGACCAGCCGCCGCCGGGGAACTTGTGGATCTGGAAGGTCTCCCCCGAGACGGTCTCCTCCTCGTGGGCCTGCCCCGGCCCACCCATGAAGGTGATGTCCGCCCCGGTGCGGTCGGTGAGGACGACGATGTGCGGCACCCGCCCGGGCAGCTGCCGCAGGACCGGCATGAGGTCGGGCTGCGGTGACCAGTCGGCAACCTCGCGCAGCGGTGCATCGACCAGCGCCTGGTCGAGCACGACGCGGCCGTCGGCAGCGACGACAAGAGCGCGTCCCTTCAGCCGGCCCGCCTCGCCGCCGTCGTTCCCCTCCAGCAGCCGGTCGCGGACGGCGGTGACCGCCCCCTCCGGCGCCCCCTGCTCGGTGAGGGCCCCGGCGATGGCCCGGACCCGGAGATCGAGCTCGGCGTCGGCGTTCTCGGTGGTGTGGGTGACGTCGGCGCACACGGTGGCGAAGGGGCCGGTTGCCTCGTAGACCGACTGGAGGAAGGACACGTCCATGTGGGCCGCCTACCCATCGACCGGGGCCTCACACGCGGGGTCGGATGCGCGGTGTCGGATGCGCGGAGCAGGGGTAGGCGGACGGGCATGACCGACCGAGACGATCTGCCGCTGCCCGACTACGACCACCTCCAGGTCGGCTCCCTGACGTCGAGGATCCGGACGCTGGGCCAGGACGACCTGCAGACCCTGATCACCTACGAGCGGTCGCACGCCAACCGGATCCAGGTCGTCGCGGCGATGGAGAACCGGCTCACCTCGCTCAAGGCCGGCGCGCAGCCCTCCGGCGGGGATCCGTCCGCGCCGACGCCGGAGACGGCGCAATCCGCGGAGGGTGGCTCGAAGGCGTCGGAAGCCACCAGCGGTCCCCCGGTGAACCCGCCGTCCCACGGCGACCCCACGAATCCGGCCCAGCCGAGATAGCTCCCACTCGCCCAGTCATACGAAGTCGTGGCGATCAGCGCGCTCGGGTTCAAGGGGTCGATGCAACACCCCGGTGATTTGGGGTGGTGTCGATGGCGCGTCTGCGGCTGCCGAAGGAGATCGAGCGCAGGTTCTGGAGGCTGATCGCTGAGGGGCTGCC